>NZ_JBVJSJ010000002.1:0-795040 GCF_055606745.1 Streptomyces sp. NPDC037054
GGTTACATTCCGAACCCGGAAGCTAAGCCTTACAGCGCCGATGGTACTGCAGGGGGGACCCTGTGGGAGAGTAGGACACCGCCGAACAATCATTGAGAAAACCCCCGGCCGGGGATACCGGCGCGGGGGTTTTCTGCGTTTAAGGGGCCGCCGCCCCTGGCCTCAACGCCTTTACAGGCGTCCCGCCGCTTTCAAGGCCAGGTAGGCGTCCGCCAAGGCCGGCGCCAATTCGGTCGGGGTCGCGTCGACGACCGTGACGCCGTGACGGCGGAGTTGTTCCGCTGTGCGGTGGCGTTCCGACTGGGCCTGGGCCGCGGCCGCCGCCTCGTAGACGGCGTCCGTGGTGCCGCGGGCCTTGGCCATGTCGGCGATGTGGGGGTCAGCCACCGAGGCGACCAGGACCGTATGGCGTTGCGTGAGCTGGGGCAGGACCGGCAGCAGGCCCTCCTCGATCGGGGCCGCGTCGAGAGTGGTCAGCAGGACGATCAGGGAACGGCGCGGGGCCGAGCGGAGTGCGGTGGCGGTGAGGCCGCGGGCGTTCGTTTCCACGATCTCCGGTTCGAGCGTCGCCATGGCGTTGACCAGGGCGGGCAGCACATCGCCGGCCGCGCGGCCCTGGACGAGGGCCCGTACCCGGCGGTCGTAGGCCAGGAGGTCGACGCGGTCGCCGGCGCGGGACGCCAGGGCGGCCAGGAGCAGGGCCGCGTCCATGGAGGCGTCGAGGCGAGGGGCGTCGCCGACGCGGCCGGCCGAGGTGCGGCCCGTGTCGAGGACGAGCAGGATGTGCCGGTCGCGCTCAGGGCGCCAGGTGCGTACGGCGACGCTGGTCTGGCGGGCCGTGGCGCGCCAGTCGATGGAGCGGGTGTCGTCGCCGGGCACGTACTCGCGCAGGCTGTCGAACTCCGTGCCCTCGCCGCGGGTGAGGACGCTGGTGCGGCCGTCCAGTTCGCGCAGACGGGCCAGCTTGGAGGGCAGGTGCTTGCGGCTCGTGAACGGGGGGAGCACGCGTACCGTCCACGGCACCTGGTGGCTGCCCTGTCGGGCGAAGAGGCGGAGAGGACCGTAGGAGCGGATGGTGACCCGGGACGCCTGGCGGTCGCCGCGGCGGGTGGGGCGCAGGCGGGTCGTGACGCGGCGGCGTTCGCCCGCCGGCACCTTCAGGCGGTGGCGGGAGGCGTCCACTTCCGTGCCGGGCTGCCAGCTGCTCGGTGGCCAGGCGTCCCGGAGGTGGGCGCGCAGCGGCCGGCGGGTCGGGTTGGTGACCGTCAGAGTGACGTCCGCCGTGTCGCCGAGGCGTACGGAGGTGTCCCCGGAGCGGGTCAGGCCCAGGCGGCGTACGGGGGCTGCCAGGGCGAAGTCGCAGGCGCAGGCGACGGCCAGGGGTGCGTTGACCGCGAGGATGCCCGTCCAGCCGGCCTCCCAGATGCCGACGGGGAGGGAGCCGAGGGCCGCGAGGAGCGCGGCGCGTCCGGTGAGAGCCATCAGCGGGGGACGGGGACGTGGGTGAGGATCGCGGTGATGACGGAGTCGGCGGTGACACCCTCCATCTCGGCCTCCGGGCGCAGCTGCACGCGGTGGCGGAGGGTGGGGAGGGCGAGGGCCTTCACGTCGTCGGGGATGACGTAGTCGCGGCCGGTCAGCCAGGCCCAGGCGCGGGCCGTCGAGAGCAGTGCGGTGGCTCCTCGCGGGGAGACACCGAGGGTGAAGGACGGCGACTCGCGGGTGGCCCGGCAGATGTCCACGACGTAGGCGGTGATCTCGGGGGAGACCGTCGTCCTGGCGACCGCGGTACGGGCCGCTTCCAGGTCGGCGGCGTTCGCGACGGGGCGTACGCCGGCGGCGCGCAGGTCGCGCGGGTTGAAGCCCTCGGCGTGCCGGGTGAGGACGTCGATCTCGTCCTGGCGGGACGGGAGGGGGATGGTGAGCTTGAGGAGGAAACGGTCCAGCTGGGCCTCGGGGAGGGGGTAGGTGCCCTCGTACTCGACCGGGTTCTGGGTCGCGGCGACCAGGAACGGCTCGGGGAGGGGGCGGGGGGTGCCGTCGACGGTGACCTGGCGTTCCTCCATGGCCTCCAGGAGGGACGACTGGGTCTTCGGGGGCGTGCGGTTGATCTCGTCGGCCAGGAGCAGGTTGGTGAAGACCGGACCGGGCTGGAAGGAGAACTGGGCGGTGCGGGTGTCGTAGACGAGGGAGCCCGTCACGTCGCTCGGCATCAGGTCCGGGGTGAACTGGACGCGCTTGGTGTCCAGTTCGAGGGCCGAGGCGAGGGCGCGGACGAGGAGGGTCTTGGCGACGCCGGGGACGCCTTCGAGGAGGACGTGGCCCCGGCAGAGCAGGGCGACGACGAGACCGGTCACGGCGGGGTCCTGGCCGACCACGGCTTTGGCGATCTCGGCGCGCAGGGCTTCCAGGGAGTCGCGGGCGGCGCCCGGGTCCCCGGTGTGCGCGGCGTTGTCAGTGGTCGGGTCCATCATGGACGGCGTACCTCTCTTTCGAGGGCGTCGAGTCGGTCGGCGAGGGCGATGAGTGCCGCGTCGTCGCTGGGCGGCGGGCCGAAGAGGAGGGCGTGCAGGGCTTGTCCGTCGCCGCCGTGCAGGTGGTCGGACAGTGCGGGGAGCAGGACTTCGGGCGTGTGCGCCCGGGTGACGGGGACGCCTGCGAGGGGGGCGAGTCGGGTGCGGGTGGTGGAGCGAAGAGCGGCGGCGGCGCGGTCGCGGGCGTTCGCCGCGCGGTAGAGGCGGGCGCGGCCCTCGACGGTTTCGGAGGCACGGATCGCCACGGGGAGTTTCTCGGGCACGAGGGGGCCGAGCCGGCGTGCCCGCCAGAGCGCGGCGAGGGCTGCCGCGACGAAGAGTTGCAGCGTGCCCCAGAGCCAGCCGGAGGGCAGCAGGTCGAAGAGGCTGCGCTGCTCGTCGGGGTCGGCAGTGGAGGCGTCGGAGAGGGTGGGGAGGTACCAGACCAGATGGGGGCGGGAGCCGAGGAGTTGGAGGGCGAGGGAGGCGTTGCCCTCGTCGTCGAGGCGGTCGTTGAGGAGGATGTCGGGCGCGCCGAGGACGACGGTGTCGCCGTCGGAGGCGTCCGGGATGCGCAGCAGGGTGGCGAGGCGCTCGCTGGGGTAGCACTCGTCGGCGTCGAGGTGGGTGGTGGTGTAGCGGACGCCGCCGGTGTCGGCGCTGCCGGCGCGGCGGGCGGCGGGCAGCGAGCAGTCCGGGTCAAGTGTGGAGTCGAAGCTGGTGACGGGGTCGGCGGTGACGCCGGGCGCGAGGCGCTCGACGGCGGATCCGCCGGGGGCGACGAGGACGGTGCGGCCGCCGGTGCCGGCGAAGGAGGCGCGCAGGTCGCGCTGTTGACGTCCGGTCAGCAGGTCGGGGGTGGCGACCAGCAGGGTGGTGTCCGGGCCGACGGCGGCGCGGGCCTGGGCCAGGGTGGTGACCACGCGCGTGGTCACGCCCCGGTCGGCGAGGAGTTCGGCGACGGCGCGGCTGCCGTGGGGGTCGGCGGAGCGGGGGTCGAGCTCCCCGTGGTGGGCGTCGGAGCGGATCACGGCGATCGCGACAGCCGCCGCCAGCAGCAGCACCACGGCGAGTGCGATGCCTCGCGCGCGGGTCCACACCTGGCGGGCGGTGGGGGAGGCCGAGGTGGGCGGAAGCGTGGCCTCGGTCGTCATCCGGCGGCTCCCTGGCGGGCGTTGTGGTCCGTGCTGTGGGTGCTGCTCGCCAGGGTCGGCTTGGTGCGCTCGATGTCGCGGTCGAGTTCCGCGAGCCGCTGGTACGACTGCTCGGTCGCCGCGCGCCCGCCGTACGTCACGTCGTCGAAGTCCCGGGCGGCGGCGCGCAGTCGGTCGGTGTGGGCGGGCAGGGCACGGCCGGCGTCCGAGGCCGCCTCGTCGGCGGTGCGGCCGGGGCGGACGTCGAGGAGGGCGCGTTCTTCGAGGGCGCGGACGATGGCCCGCATGCGTTCCTGGACGGCCTGGTTCCAGTGGCCCTCGGCGGCGTGGGCCTCGGCCGCGGATCGGTGTTCGGCGGCGCTGCGGGGGCGGTCGTCGAAGAGAGTGGGAGCGGAGGCGGGTTGGCGGCGGGGGGTGCCGAGCCGCCACCACAGCGCGGCGAGGACGGCGAGGACGGCCACGACCACGACGAGCAGGCCGAGCGTGCCTCCCGGGGTGGCCGTCGAGGCGGCGCCGAGGAGGCGGTCGACCCAGTCCCAGAACGCGTTGAGGGCGCGCTCGAACCATCCGGGGTCGTTCTCGTGGTACATGCGCTTGGACAGCTCGCGCCGTGCCGCCTCCCGCGCGGGGTCGCGCGGGAGGGTGACGGGCGGCTCGTCGCCGGAGTGCAGCAGTGTTCCCACGCCGGTGCGGGACAGCGCCGTGGTGAGAACTCCCCCCGTGGAACTCACCGCATCAGCTCCTCGGCGTCGTCGCGTCGGAGCCGTAGCCCTGGACGCCCGCGGCGCGGCCCAGGTCGAGGTCGAGGGCTTCGCGGCGGATGCGCTGGTCGATGTAGAGGAGCACGGTCACGCCCGCGTTGATCGGGAAGGTGACCATCGAGCCGATCACGGCGCCGATGCCGCTGACGATGAGGAACGTCCAGCCGAGGTCGCCGCCGCTGTTGAGGAAGCCGGAGACGCCGTCTCCGCTGAGCGCGGCGGCGAGGAAGGTGAAGGGGATCACCACGATGGACGCGACGATGTTCGCGATCAGCGTGGCGAGCAACTGGATGCCGAAGATCCGCCACCAGGAGCCGCGGACCAGTTTGGCGGAGCGGCCCAGTGCCTTCTTGATGCCCTGCTTCTCCAGCATCAGGGCCGGGGAGGCGAGGGAGAAGCGGATCATCAGCCAGATCGCGACGACTCCGGCTCCGAGGATGCCGAGGACCATCAGCGCGGCTCCCGCCTCGGCGGCGCCCGTGGCCATCACCAGGATGCCGGGCAGCGAGCCGGCGGCGACGACGGCGAGGGTGATGAGGATCAGCAGCAGGATCAGGCCGAACAGCTTCGGTACCTGCGGCCGGGCGTCGCGCCAGGCCTCGCCGATGGTGACCGGCCTGCCGAGCACCGCGCGGCTGGTGACGGTCGTGAGGAGGGCGGTGGCCAGGACGGTGCCGACGAGGGACACCAGGAAGATGACGCCGGTGCCGATCATGACGTCGCCCATGGCGCGGCCCAGCTCGCCGACGGTGGCCTCGGGGTCGTCGAGGGCGTCGGTGCCGCTGCCGTTCAGGACGAGGCCCTGGAGCAGGACGACGACGATCTCGGTGAGGACGGCGACGGTCAGGGAGATGCCGAGGACGGTGCGCCAATAGGTGCGCATGGTGGAGACGGCGCCGTCGAGGATCTCGCCCACGCCCAGCGGGCGCAGCGGGATCACGCCGGGCTTGGCCGCGGGCGGGGGACCGCCCCAGCCGCCGCCCCAGGCGCCGTGGCCACCGGGGCCGCCATAGCCGCCGTAACCCCCGGGGCCGCCGTATCCGCCGGGGCCGCCGGGGGGCGGGGTGCCCCAGCCCGGGCCGGGCGGTGGGGGTGGCGGGGCCTGGCCGGGTGCCGTGGGGCCGGTGGGAGCGGACCACTGGGCCGGTGGCGGCTGTTCCTTCGACCACTTCGTGCCGGGGCCCTGTGGATCCTGGCCGGGCCGGTCCGCGGGCTGCGCGGGGCCGGGCCGGTCGGCGGGCTCGGCGGGGCCGGACGCGCCGGGCTCCCGCCCCTCGGGCGAGGTGGATCCGGGCGAGGCCCAGCCCGGAGTGTCGTTCATCGTCGCTCCTTCACGGTGCCCGTCCGCGGTCGCGGCGGCAGGTTGGCAGCCATCGTGCCATGGGGTGGTCATCGCGTGACCGGCAGCGGCATGAGCTGCATACCTTCAATTGTCCGTGCCGCAGGGGGCAGACTGGCGGCATGGCTGATCAGCACGCGCAATCAGGCGAGGACAAACGGCCGACGGAGAAACCCGCGATCCGCTGGGAGGAACCACCTGAAGGCCCCGTACTGGTCCTTCTCGACCAGACGAGGCTGCCGGCAGAGGAGGTCGAGCTCGTCTGCACGGACGCGTCGGTCCTGGTCGACGCGATCCAGTCGCTCGCCGTGCGCGGGGCACCGCTGCTCGGCATCGCGGGCGCGTACGGCGTCGCGCTCGCCGCCGCACGGGGCTACGACGTGGGCGAGGCGGCGAACGCGCTGGCGGGCGCCCGCCCCACGGCGGTGAACCTGGCCGTCGGTGTGCGCCGCGCCCAGGCCGCCCACGAGGCCGTCCTGGCGCGGGGCGGGAGCACCGGGCAGGCGGCCGAGGCGGCGCTGGCCGCGGCGCGGCAGCTGCACGAGCAGGACGCCGAGGCCAGCGCCCGGATGGCGCGGCACGGCCTGGCGCTGCTGGACGAGCTGCTGCCGGCCGGCGGGCACCGGATCCTGACCCACTGCAACACCGGTTCGCTGGTGTCGGGCGGCGAGGGGACGGCGTTCGCGGTGGCGCTGGCGGCGCACCGGGCGGGGCGGCTCAGGCGGCTGTGGGTGGACGAAACGCGCCCGTTGCTGCAAGGTGCTCGCCTGACGGCGTACGAGGCGGCCCGCAGCGGAATCGCGTACACGCTCCTCACGGACAACGCGGCGGGCTCCCTGTTCGCCGCCGGAGAGGTGGACGCGGTGCTCATCGGGGCGGACCGCATCGCGGCCGACGGATCGGTGGCGAACAAGGTGGGGAGCTATCCGCTCGCGGTGCTCGCCAGGTACCACCACGTGCCGTTCATCGTGGTGGCGCCGGTGACGACGGTCGATCCGGACACGCCCGACGGCGCGTCCATCGAGGTCGAACAGCGTCCCGGCTATGAGGTGACGGAGATCACAGCGCCGCAGGTGCCGGTGACGGGAGCGGGTGGCGGGATTCCGGTGGCTCCGCTGGGGACGCAGGCGTACAACCCGGCGTTCGACGTGACGCCTCCCGAGCTGGTGACCGCGATTGTCACCGAGGAGGGCGCCGTGTCGCCCGTGACGGCTGAGGCGCTAGCCGAGCTGTGTGCCAGGTCACGCCAGGTAACGATTAGCTAATGGGATGATGTCGTTTATGAAGGGACGAGTCCTTGTCGTCGACGACGACACCGCACTTGCCGAGATGCTCGGCATCGTGCTGCGTGGTGAAGGTTTTGAGCCGTCTTTCGTAGCCGACGGCGACAAGGCGCTGGCCGCTTTCCGTGAGACCAAGCCCGATCTGGTGCTCCTGGACCTGATGCTTCCCGGTCGGGACGGTATCGAGGTGTGCCGCCTGATCAGGGCGGAGTCCGGGGTTCCGATCGTGATGCTCACGGCGAAGAGCGACACCGTCGACGTCGTCGTGGGCCTGGAGTCGGGTGCCGACGACTACATCGTGAAGCCGTTCAAGCCGAAGGAGCTGGTCGCCCGCATCCGGGCGCGGCTGCGGAGGTCGGAGGAGCCGGCTCCCGAGCAGCTCGCCATCGGTGACCTCGTCATCGACGTGGCCGGTCACTCCGTGAAGCGGGACGGGCAGTCGATCGCGCTGACGCCGCTGGAGTTCGACCTGCTGGTCGCGCTGGCGCGCAAGCCGTGGCAGGTGTTCACCCGGGAGGTCCTGCTGGAGCAGGTCTGGGGGTACCGGCACGCGGCGGACACCCGGCTGGTGAACGTCCATGTGCAGCGGCTGCGTTCCAAGGTCGAGAAGGACCCGGAGAAGCCCGAGATCGTGGTGACCGTCCGCGGTGTCGGCTACAAGGCAGGCCCGAGCTGACATGTCCAAGGACAGTGCCGCTTCGGCGGCGGGCCGTACCGCAGCCCGCGCGGAGCGGCCTGTCGGGCGCAAGGCGCCCGGTTCCCGCTGGGACCGCTTCCTTGAGGGCGGCCTGCTGCAGGGCGGTGTGCAGGGCAGCCCGGTGCTGCGTCTGCTGCTGCGGTGGATACGCAGGCCCCTGCTGCCGGTCGTGCGGCTGTGGCGGCGCAACATCCAGCTCAAGGTCGTCGTCACCACGCTGCTGATGTCGCTGGGCGTCGTCCTGCTGCTGGGCTTCGTCGTCATCGGGCAGGTCCGCAACGGCCTGCTCGACGCCAAGGTGAAGGCGTCGCAGAGCCAGGCCACCGGTGGTTTCGCGGTGGCCAAGCAGAAGTCGGACGAGGCCTCCAGCGGGCGCACGGACGGCGCGAGCACGCCGGACGGCCGCTCCGCGCAGAACGTCATCCAGTGGATGAGCGACCTCGTCTATTCGCTGTCCAGCGGCGGTCAGGGCGCGTTCGACGTGGTGACCCTGCCGCCGTCCGGCGCGGAGAGCGACACCGGCGGACGCGGACCGCGTGCCTCCGGCGGCGTGGACCCGACGGCGAGCGTGCCCGAGGAGCTGCGCGAGCGGATCGACCGCAGCACGAGCGCCGCGCAGAGCTACACGCGCATCGTCTACAACACCGGCACCGGCAAGGAGTCCCAGCCGGCCCTGGTCATCGGCAAGCAGGTCAACGACCCGAACAACGACCCGTACCAGCTGTACTACCTCTTCCCGCTCACGCAGGAGGAGAAGTCGCTCAGCCTGGTCAAGGGCACGCTGGCGACGGCCGGGCTGTTCGTCGTCGTGCTCCTCGGGGCGATCGCCTGGCTCGTGGTGCGGCAGGTCGTCACGCCGGTACGCATGGCGGCGAGCATCGCCGAGCGGCTGTCCGCCGGGCGGCTCCAGGAACGCATGAAGGTCACCGGCGAGGACGACATCGCGCGGCTCGGCGAGGCGTTCAACAAGATGGCCCAGAACCTGCAGCTGAAGATCAACCAGCTGGAGGACCTGTCGCGGATGCAGCGCCGGTTCGTGTCGGACGTGTCGCACGAGCTGCGGACGCCGCTGACGACCGTGCGGATGGCCGCCGACGTGATCCACGAGGCGCGGGTGGACTTCGACCCGGTGACCGCGCGGTCGGCGGAACTGCTCGCCGACCAGCTGGACCGGTTCGAGTCGCTGCTCGCGGACCTGCTGGAGATCAGCCGCTTCGACGCGGGCGCGGCGGCGCTGGAGGCCGAGCCGATCGACCTGCGTGACGTCGTGCGCCGGGTGATCAGCGGCGCCGAGCCGCTCGCCGAGCGCAAGGGCTCGCGGATCCGGGTCGTCGGCGATCAGCAACCCGTCGTCGCCGAGGCGGACGCGCGGCGCGTGGAGCGCGTCCTGCGCAACCTCGTCGTCAACGCCGTCGAGCACGGCGAGGGCCGGGACGTCGTCGTGAAGCTCGCCGCCGCGGGCGGTGCCGTGGCCGTCGCCGTGCGCGACTACGGCGTCGGCCTCAAGCCCGGTGAGGCCACGCGCGTGTTCAGCCGTTTCTGGCGTGCCGATCCGGCACGCGCGCGTACCACGGGCGGTACGGGGCTGGGCCTGTCCATCGCCCTGGAGGACGCGCGGCTGCACGGCGGCTGGCTGCAGGCCTGGGGCGAGCCCGGTGGCGGCTCGCAGTTCCGGCTGACGCTGCCGAGGACCGCCGACGAGCCGCTGCGGGGCTCCCCGATACCGCTGGAGCCCACGGACTCGCGGCGCAACCGCGGCCTCGACGACGCCGGTCTGCCGCGCGGCGGCGGGGACGGCGACAAGTCCGCCACCGTGCCCGCGCGGCAGCCGGCGCACGACGGGAGCGCGGGTTCCGCGCGCGACCCGATCGGGCAGCGCCTGTCCGGCGCGGCACCCACGGCCGACCCCACCGCGCTGCCCGGCAACGGCGCGCGCGTGGTGCCGCGGTCGGCGGCAGCCGCTGCGGGCGGCTCGGGCACGCCGGACGCGGGCGTTCACGAGAGCGCGGCCGAGGCGGCCGGCACGGAGGACGACACCGACGACGTAGAGCGGGACGACGTGCAGCGGGACGAGGCGCCCGCCGCGGGCCGGACGGACGGCGGGCCGCGGGAACCGCACAGGCAAGGGGAGGCAACTCGTGGGCGCTGACCGCGTGAGGGGCGGCCGCCGGCAGCCGGGAAGCGCGGTGGCGTACGCCGTGTGCGGTGCCGTCCTGCTGTCGGGGTGCGCCTCCATGCCCGACAGCGGGGATCTGCGGGGCGTGGAGTCCACGCCCCGGCAGGACACCCAGGTGCGGGTGTTCGCCATGCCGCCGCACGAGAACGCGTCGCCTTCCGAGATCGTCCAGGGCTTCCTGGAGGCCCTGACCAGCGACGACCCGAACTACGAGACCGCGAGCCAGTACCTCACCGCACAGGCCGCGCGCACCTGGCGTCCCGAGCTGTCCACCACGGTGCTCGCGGACGCGCCGGAGAGCACGGCCGAGCCCGTGGGCGGCCGTGAGGACGGCGACGAGTTCGCGTTCACGATGTACGGCACCAAGGTCGCCACGGTGGACGCGCAGCAGTCGTACGTCCCCGTGACCGGCTCGTACAGCAGGTCGGTGCACCTGACGAAGGACCGTAAGAGCGGCCAGTGGCGGATCGACAATTTGCCGCAGGGCGTCGTGATGGGCAGGTCGGACTTCCAGCGCAACTACATGTCGGTCAACAAGTACTACTTCGCGTCCAACGCCGAGGCGGGGGAGAACGCGCAGCCGGCGGCCGTCGCCGATCCGGTGTACGTGCGCCGGCGCGTGGATCCGATGACGCAGATGGTGCGTTCGCTGCTCAACGGGCCGACGACCTGGCTCGATCCCGTGGTCAGGTCCAGCTTCCCGACGGGGACGGATCTGGAGAAGGACGCCGGGGCGCTGACGCCCGACGACCAGAACAAGCTGACCGTGCCGCTCAACGCGCGCGCGGCCCGGGTCGGTCCCGGCAAGTGCGACGAGATGGCGGCCCAGCTGCTGTTCACGCTGCAGAACCTCACGCCGACGGTGGACGAGGTCGAGGTGCGGTCCGGCGACAAGCAGCTGTGCTCGCTGGACGGGGAGCGGGCCGACGCGGTCGCCGCGCTCGGCTCGGTGCAGCACCCCGACTACCTGTACTTCGTCGACGGCGACCACCGGCTGGTACGGCTGCCCGCCGGGAACGGCGCCACCAAGGCCGAGCCCGTGCCGGGGGCGCTCGGCGAGGGCGCCACCGCGCTGCGCACGGCGGCCGTCTCCCGCGACGAGCACACCGCGGCCGGCGTGAGCCTCGACGGCCGGACGCTGTACGTCGGTTCGCTGGTGTCGGGCGGTTCGCTCGGGGAGCCGGTGCTGCGCAGCAGGGGCAAGAGCGAGAAGGACCGGCTGACGGCGCCGAGTTGGGACGCCCGGGGCGACCTGTGGGTGGCCGACCGCGATCCCGCCAGGCCCCGGCTGCTGCTTCTGGAGAAGGGCGCGGGCGAGCCGGTCGAGGTGGAGACGTCCGGCCTCGACGGCCGGGTGCAAGCCGTGCGTGTGGCCGCCGACGGGGTGCGGATCGCGCTCGTCGTGGAGAAGGACGGCAAGCGGACCCTGCTCATCGGGCGGATCGAACGGGGTGACAAGTCGGACGGGCGTCCGGCGCTCACCGTCCTCGAACTGCGCTCCGCGACGCCCGCGTTGGAGGACGTCACCGCCATGTCGTGGGCCGGTGACAGCCGCCTCGTGGTGGTCGGCCGGGAGGAGGGCGGCGTGCAGCAGATGCGGTACGTCCAGAGCGACGGCTCCACGCCCGAGGAGCAGGCGCCCGCCGCGCTGCCCGGCGTCGAGGAGATCGCCGCGTCGCAGGACGACGGGATGCCGTTGGTGGCGAACTCGGAGGACGGGATCGTACGGCTGCCGTCCGGGGCCCAGTGGCAGAAGGTGATGGAGGGGACGGCGCCGGTCTATCCGGGGTGACGCGGCGGACCGTGACGTGGGGGACGGTGACGCGACCCACGACCGCGGTGGCACGGCGGACGATGACGCGGCGGATCGTCCGCTTCCCGGGCCGCCGCGACTGCGGGAGCGGCGCCCGGAGTTGAGCCGTGGCCGGGACCGGTGACACGCCGGGCGGAGTTGTCCACAGGCGGTTGTCCACAGGGGTGGTCCGGTCCGGCCGGTCTTGGCACAGTGGTGTCCATGCGGGGGTGGTGGCGGGACCTCACGGACCTGGTGCTGCCGGCCGAGTGCGGAGGCTGCGGAGCGCCTCGCACGGTGCTCTGCCCGGAGTGCCGTGCCGCCCTGAGCGGGGCCGTACCGAGCCGGGTGCGACCGGTGCCGGAGCCGCCCGGGCTGCCGGTGGTGCACGCGGCCGCCCGGTACGCGGACGAGGTGCGGGCCGTGCTGCTGGCCCACAAGGAGCGCGGCGCCCTGGCCCTCGCAGGCCCGCTCGGTACGGCTCTGGCGGGAGCCGTGCGGGCGGGGCTGGAGGGGGATGGCGCCCCGGAGCCGGGTGCGCCGGTGCTGCTCGTTCCCGTGCCGTCCGCCGGCCGGGCGGTGCGGGCGCGTGGGCACGACCCGGCCCGGCGGATCGCGCTCGCCGCGGCGGCCGGGCTGCGGCGGGCCGGGACGCCGGCGCGGGTGGCCGCCGTGCTGCGTCAGCGGCGTGCCGTGGCCGACCAGTCGGGGCTCAACTCCCGGCAGCGCATGGCGAATCTGGCGGGAGCGCTGACCGTCGTCGCCGGTGGTGCCGGGCTGCTCGCCGGTGGTCGGGTCGTGCTCGTCGACGACCTGATGACGACCGGCGCGTCGCTCGCGGAGGCGGCGCGGGCCGTGCGGGAGGCGGCAGGACGCGCGTCCGCCGGTTGCCGGGAGGCACGCGCACGCGAGGCGGGCGGGGTCAGGTGCGGTACGCGTCGAGACACATGCGCGTCCGATCCGTATAGGGACCGGGGCGGGACGGTCCCGGGCCCGGTCAGGCGCGGGGCCGTCCCGTACGGGGATTCGGCCGAAACGGATCCGCGTGCCTTGTCGCCGGTGTACGGGCGGGCGAGATGGGAAGGGAGTGGGGAACGGAAGTCGGGATCGCAGGAGAGGACGCACGGGCCCTCTACGGGCCCGGGAAAGACCGGGCCGAACCGCGCCGGGAACGTGATCCGCGCGGCGGTGGTCGCGGCATCGCCAGATTCTTTCGAATTAAACCGGAACTGACTGAGAACTTGCATCGTTGCAGGTAATAGCAGGGTCAATTCACCGGAACGGAGGTACGCGGCGGTAGAGGGTGACGACATCCCTCCGGGCGAGATATGTTCGGTTGTGAGGGAAAGCCGCAGGCCACACCTCTCATATCCGAATGCCGAGCCACGGGTTTTCCACATTCCTCCGTGCCGGTGGAGTGGAGATCTCGCCCATGGGGGAGGAGGTGGAAGTCACCGAGTCCGAGGCTCCGGGTTCCGCCGGGGCCTGGTGCGAAAGGGAGACGCTCCGCACCGCAGCGGAGCGATCCGGGAACGGAGTTCTGCGTGGACATCGTCGTCAAGGGCCGCAAGACCGAGGTGCCCGAGCGGTTCCGCAAGCACGTGGCCGAGAAGCTGAAGCTGGAGAAGATCCAGAAGCTCGATGGCAAGGTGATCAGCCTCGACGTCGAGGTGTCCAAGGAGCCCAACCCCCGACAGGCCGACCGCTGTGACCGAGTGGAGATCACGCTCCGCTCCCGCGGACCGGTGATCAGGGCGGAGGCAGCGGCCAGCGACCCGTACGCGGCGCTCGACCTGGCGGCGGAGAAGCTGGACGCCCGGCTGCGCAAGCAGCACGACAAGCGGTACTCCCGGCGCGGCGCGCGCCGCCTCACGGCCGCTGAAGTCGCCGACCACGTCCCCGGCGCGGCCACGCTCAACGGCACCGGCGCGAGCCGGCCCGAAGAGCCCGAGCCCGTGCCCACCAAGAAGATCGGCTCGCTGGAAGTACAGGGAGACGGCCCGCTGGTCGTCCGCGAGAAGACCCACTCCGCAGCCCCGATGACCCTCGACCAGGCCCTCTACGAGATGGAGCTGGTCGGGCACGACTTCTACCTGTTCGTCGACTCCGACACCAAGGAGCCGGCGGTCGTCTACCGGCGGCACGCCTACGACTACGGCGTGATCCACCTCAGGACGGACACCATGATCACGCAGGCGCCCTCGCCCGACGCGGGCGGTTCGCTCGGCGGCTGACCTCGCCGGGCCACGGCAGCGGTGGTGCCCCTGGAGCGCGTGTGCGCCCCCAGGGGCACCGGTATGCGACGGCGTGCGCCCACCGCGCGCCCCCCGCACCGTCACCGCGGTGTCGTCCGGGCATGAAATCATGGCGGCAACGGCCCAACCGGTGGGCCGTTGCCTTGGGTTGGCGATGGCTCAGGACCACAGGCCGCAGCCTTCAGGGGGAGGAACGATGGCGGACAGCTTCGGACCGATGCGTACCGAGGACGCCGACGACCGCACCGTCGGCACGGGCCCGGACGCGGGCACCTCACGCAAGGAGCCGATCAGAGTCCTGGTCGTGGACGACCACGCCCTGTTCCGCCGTGGCCTGGAGATCGTGCTCGCCGCCGAGGAGGACATCCAGGTCGTCGGCGAGGCCGGGGACGGCGCCGAGGCCGTCGAGAAGGCCGCCGACCTGCTGCCCGACATCGTGCTGATGGACGTGCGGATGCCCAAGCGCGGCGGAATCGAGGCGTGCACCTCCATCAAGGAAGTCGCACCCAGCGCCAAGATCATCATGCTGACGATAAGCGACGAGGAAGCCGACCTCTACGACGCGATCAAGGCGGGCGCGACGGGTTATCTCCTGAAGGAGATCTCCACGGACGAGGTGGCGACGGCCATTCGCGCGGTGGCCGACGGCCAGTCGCAGATCAGCCCGTCCATGGCGTCGAAGCTGCTCACCGAGTTCAAGTCGATGATCCAGCGGACCGACGAGCGCCGGCTCGTGCCCGCGCCCCGGCTCACCGACCGCGAACTCGAGGTCCTGAAACTCGTCGCCACGGGCATGAACAACCGGGACATCGCCAAGGAGTTGTTCATCTCCGAGAACACCGTGAAGAACCACGTGCGCAACATCCTGGAGAAGCTCCAGCTGCATTCCAGGATGGAGGCCGTGGTGTACGCGATGCGGGAGAAGATCCTCGAAATCCGGTGAGCCCGGGGTGGGCCCATGGCGGGCCGTGGTGGGCCGGATGCCGGCCCGGGGCTCAGGCCAGCAGCCGGGCCAGCTCCGCGGTGAGTGGCTCGCGCAGCTCCGGCGCGTCGACCCGCTCCACGCGGACGTCCGTGCACTCCACCCAGCTCGCCGCCTCGACCAGCGCCTGCGCCACGCCGGGCACCGCCTTCGGGCCCTCCAGCGTGACCTGCCGGGCCACCAGCGTGCGCCCCTCGCGGGCCGGGTCCACGCGGCCGACGAGCCGGCCGCCGGCCAGCACCGGCATCGCGAAGTAGCCGTACACCCGCTTCGGCTTGGGGACGTAGGCCTCCAGGCGGTGGGTGAAGCCGAAGATCCGCTCCGTGCGCGCCCGTTCCCAGATCAGGGAGTCGAACGGGGACAGCAGCGTCGTGCGGTGCCGGCCGCGCGGCGCCGTCTCCAGGGCCGCCGGGTCCGCCCAGGCCGGCTTGCCCCAGCCCGCCACCGACACCGGGACCAGACCGGAGTCCGCGATCACCGCGTCCACCTGCTCGCCCTTGAGGCGGTGGTAGTCGGCGATGTCCGCGCGCGTGCCGACGCCCAGCGCCTGGCCGGCCAGGCGGACCAGACGGCGCACGCACTCGGTGTCGTCCAGCTCGTCGTGCAGCAGGGCGTCCGGGACGGCGCGCTCGGCGAGGTCGTACACCCGCTTCCAGCCGCGGCGCTCGACGCACACCACCTCCCCGTACATCAGGGCCCGCTCGACGGCGACCTTCGTGCCCGACCAGTCCCACCAGTCGCTGGTCTTCTTGGCGCCGCCCAACTCCGTGGCCGTCAGGGGGCCTTCGGCACGGAGCTGCTTGATGACCTGGTCGTAGACACCGTCGGGGAGTTCGTGGTGCCAGTGCGGGCGGTTGCGGTAGGCGCGGCGGCGGAAGGCGAAGTGGGGCCACTCCTCGACGGGCAGGATGCACGCCGCGTGCGACCAGTACTCGAAGGCGTGCGGTCCGGCCGCCGACGCGCCGTCCTGCCAGTAGGCACGCTCGACGGTCCTGCGGCCCACGGCGCCCAGGCGCGCGTACGGGACGAGTTCGTGGGAGCGGGCGAGGACCGAGATCGTGTCGAGCTGCACCGCGCCCAGGTGTCTGAGCACGCCGCGGACCCCGGCGCGGCGGTCCGGGGCGCCGAGGAACCCTTGCGCCCGCAGGGCGATGCGGCGGGCGTCGTCTGCCGAGAGTTCCGTGCTGGGGCGCGGGAGGGTCGTCATGACTCCGCACGATACGAGGTGGCACTGACAGCGCGCCCCGAGCTGCGAGAACCCGTTACGGAGTGCGCGCCGGGGCGGGCAGGTACGGCGCCGTCGAGGGCAGGCCCAGGTCCGACGGGAGCAGCGAGCCGACCCAGCAGTCGCGTCGTACGCCGTTGTTGTTCATGGCGGCGCGCAGGGTGCCCTCGACGGTGAAGCCCGTGCGCTGCGCGACCGCGCGGGAGGCGTGGTTGCCGACCTCGGCCCGCCACTCCAGGCGGTCGATCCGCAGGTGTGTGAACGCCCAGCGGGCGGCGGCGAGCGCGGCCTCCGTGACGTAGCCCCGGCCGCGGTGCTCCTTCGCGGCCCAGAAGCCGATCTCGGCGGTGCCCAGGGAACGCATCGTGACGCCGAGCATGCCCACCAGGCGCTGGTCGGGCAGGAAGAGGCCGAAGGTGAACATGGAGTCGTTCGCCCAGCCGTCCGGCACCTGCTGTTCCGTGAAGCTCTGCGCGTGTTCGAGGAGATACGGCGAGGGCATCGCGGTCCAGCGCGGGATGTCGGAGTCCTGGACGGCGGCGTACACGGCGTCGGTGTCCTGCGGGCCGACCGTGCGCAGCAGCAGGCGGTCGGTGGTCAGCGTCACGGGTTCCATCGGCCGATTCTGCTCACCCCGGCGTGCGGACGCCACGATTTTCCGGTCCCTCCTCCGTCCGGCGCTTCGTCCCCCTGCCCGGCCCTTCCTCGCGGCGGGTGAGCGGGTGATCACGTTTCGCGCAAATCGGGGCCGGGGCGCGGCACCATCCGGGGCTCCCGGACGTTGTTCATGGTGAAACCGCGAGAAGAAGCCAGAAGAAGCAGACAAAAACAGACGCAAGGCACCTGACGGTCGCCCTCCCGCCAGGCCTCCCGGCGCGACGGGGTCCTCGCATACGATGGCCGTTGCTCAGTACGTCAAAACGGAAACCGACCGTCCCAGGCCCGACCGGCAAGGAGACCAACCCCCGTGTCCGTCCTCTCGAAGATCATGCGTGCAGGCGAAGGCAAGATCCTGCGCAAGCTGCACCGCATCGCGGACCAGGTCAACTCCATCGAAGAGGACTTCGTCGACCTCTCCGACGCCGAGCTGCGGGCCCTCACCGATGAGTACAAGCAGCGGTACGCGGACGGCGAGAGCCTGGACGACCTGCTGCCCGAGGCCTTCGCCACCGTCCGGGAGGCCGCCAAGCGCGTCCTCGGCCAGCGGCACTACGACGTCCAGCTGATGGGCGGCGCCGCCCTGCACATGGGCTACGTGGCCGAGATGAAGACCGGTGAGGGCAAGACGCTCGTCGGCACGCTGCCCGCGTACCTCAACGCCCTGTCCGGCGACGGCGTGCACATCGTCACGGTCAACGACTACCTGGCCGAGCGCGACTCCGAGATGATGGGCCGCGTCCACAAGTTCCTGGGCCTCGACGTCGGCTGCATCCTCGCCAACATGACGCCGGCCCAGCGCCGCGAGCAGTACGGCTGCGACATCACGTACGGCACGAACAACGAGTTCGGCTTCGACTACCTCCGCGACAACATGGCGTGGTCCAAGGAAGAGCTGGTCCAGCGCGGCCACAACTTCGCCATCGTCGACGAGGTCGACTCCATCCTCATCGACGAGGCCCGTACGCCGCTGATCATCTCCGGCCCGGCCGACCAGGCCACGAAGTGGTACGCCGACTTCGCGAAGCTGGTCAAGCGCCTCAAGCGCGGCGAGGCCGGCAACCCGCTGAAGGGCGTCGAGGAGACCGGCGACTACGACGTCGACGAGAAGAAGCGCACGGTCGCCATCCACGAGTCCGGCGTCGGCAAGGTCGAGGACTGGCTGGGTATCGACAACCTCTACGAGTCGGTGAACACCCCGCTCGTGGGTTACCTGAACAACGCCATCAAGGCCAAGGAACTCTTCAAGAAGGACAAGGACTACGTCGTCATCGACGGCGAAGTCATGATCGTCGACGAGCACACCGGCCGTATCCTCGCCGGCCGCCGCTACAACGAGGGCATGCACCAGGCGATCGAGGCGAAGGAAGGGGTGGACATCAAGGACGAGAACCAGACGCTCGCCACGATCACCCTGCAGAACTTCTTCCGCCTCTACAACAAGCTCGCGGGCATGACCGGTACGGCGATGACCGAGGCCGCCGAGTTCCACCAGATCTACAAGCTCGGCGTGGTCCCGATCCCGACGAACCGTCCGATGGTCCGCAAGGACCAGTCCGACCTGATCTACCGCACCGAGGTCGCCAAGTTCGAGGCGGTCGTCGACGACATCGAGGAGAAGCACCGCAAGGGGCAGCCGATCCTCGTCGGCACCACCTCGGTCGAGAAGTCCGAGTACCTCTCGCAGCAGCTCAGCAAGCGCGGTATTCAGCACGAGGTGCTGAACGCGAAGCAGCACGACCGTGAGGCGCAGATCGTCGCCCAGGCCGGCCGCAAGGGCGCCGTGACGGTCGCGACCAACATGGCCGGCCGTGGTACGGACATCAAGCTCGGCGGCAACCCCGACGACCTCGCCGAGGCGGAGCTGCGCCAGCGCGGCCTCGACCCCGAGGAGCACATCGAGGAGTGGGCCGCGGCGCTGCCCGAGGCCCTGGAGCGGGCCGAGAAGGCGGTGCAGGCCGAGTTCGAGGAGGTCAAGAGGCTCGGCGGGCTCTACGTCCTCGGCACCGAGCGGCACGAGTCGCGGCGTATCGACAACCAGCTGCGCGGTCGTTCCGGCCGTCAGGGCGACCCGGGCGAGTCCCGCTTCTACCTGTCGCTCGGCGACGACCTGATGCGCCTGTTCAAGGCCCAGATGGTCGAGCGCGTGATGTCGATGGCGAACGTCCCGGACGACGTGCCGATCGAGAACAAGATGGTCACGCGCGCGATCGCGTCGGCCCAGTCGCAGGTCGAGACGCAGAACTTCGAGACGCGCAAGAACGTCCTGAAGTACGACGAGGTCCTCAACCGCCAGCGCGAGGTCATCTACGGCGAGCGCCGCCGCGTCCTGGAGGGTGAGGACCTGCACGAGCAGATCCAGCACTTCATGGACGACACGATCGACGCCTACGTCCAGGCGGAGACCGCCGAGGGCTTCCCGGAGGACTGGGACCTGGACCGGCTGTGGGGCGCCTTCAAGCAGCTCTACCCGGTGAAGGTCACCGTCGACGAGCTGGAGGAGGCGGCCGGCGACCGCGCGGGTCTCACCGCCGAGTTCATCGCCGAGTCCGTCAAGGACGACATCCACGAGCAGTACGAGGCGCGCGAGGCGCAGCTCGGCTCGGAGATCATGCGTGAGCTGGAGCGCCGGGTCGTGCTGTCGGTCCTGGACCGCAAGTGGCGCGAGCACCTCTACGAGATGGACTACCTCCAGGAGGGCATCGGCCTGCGCGCGATGGCCCAGAAGGACCCGCTGGTCGAGTACCAGCGCGAGGGCTTCGACATGTTCACCGCGATGATGGACGGCATCAAGGAGGAGTCCGTCGGCTACCTGTTCAACCTGGAGGTCCAGGTCGAGCAGCAGGTCGAGGAGGTCCCGGTCGAGGACACGCGTGCGGAGGAGGCGGCGAAGCAGGACGCGGTGCCGGCGCAGTCCGGTGGACGTCCCGAGATCCGCGCCAAGGGCCTGGACGTGCCGCAGCGGCGGAACCTGCACTTCTCCGCGCCGACCGTCGACGGCGAGGGAGGCACCATCGAGGGCGACTTCGCCACGGACGACGAGCCGGTGCGTTCCCCGGCCGACGGCCTCACGCGCGCGGAGCGCCGCAAGCAGGCGAAGGGCGGCCGTCGCCGCAAGAAGTGACGCGAGCTCCGCGAGGAGCGGCACGTGGTGAAGGGCCGGGCACCGTGAGGGTGCCCGGCCCTTCGCCGTGCGCGACCCGGGACGTGGCCCGTTCAGCCGTCGGTGGCGCGGGGCGGGCGGGGGCCGCCCAGTTCGACCGCGGTGCAGCGCCAGCGCAGGTCGCGGCCCCGCTCCAGGCGGAAGGCCATGGCGCGCAACCGGTCGCCCGCGCCGATGCGGGCGAAGGCCTCGATGGCGCCGGGCCGGGGTTCGAACCAGCCGATGTCGCGGACGACGGGGTGGGGGCCGCGGGTGCGCAGCGGGGTTCGTTCGGCGAGCCTGATCAGCTCGTCGTAGGCGGGCCCGGCGGTGTGCCGGAGCATCCAGTGCACGGGACGCCGGCCGCTCAGGACGGCGAGGAGACGGTCGGCGAAGAGGTCGGTGGGCCGCGGTTGCGGGACGGGCCTGCGGGGCGTCTGGGCGGGGACGACGGGGGTCGGCGGGCGGGTGCCGGCGGTGGCCGTGGGCGGGCGGGTGTCCGTCGGCCGCGCGGCCGGGCCGCGCGGGTTGCCCGGCGGGCGGTCGCCGGGGGCCGTCGTGCGGGCCGTGCCGCCGCCCGGAGTGCGGGGCGGCGGACCGGACGGGCGACGGGCGTCGAGACGGCCGGGCGGGCGCGTGGAGGGGCGGCGTCGGCTCCTGGTCATGACCTTGATCAAGGGTGTCCCCGTTCGGCGGGCCCGGCGTTTCATACCGGGCAGTAACTTGCTGTTGGGGATCTTGTACGGGGTGCGGGGGCGACCGGCAAGGAGGCCGCGAGCGCGTCGGACCGCCGGGGAGATTCACTTATCCGGGTGACGGCGACGGCGCCGGGCCCGTGGTGTCGCGGGCGCACCGGGTGAATCCGTGGACCGGGGTGGACGGTTCCGGGCGGGTGGGCAGGAACCCGAAAGGGGACCCCCGCACGTATCCTGAAGGCCCTCCGGGCGACCCGGGACCGCCCCTGCCGGGGTCCCCGCCGAGCCCTCACGACCACGACGAAAGCGGCCCGCCATGCGCGTCTACGTCCCCCTGACCCTCCCCGGCCTCGCCGAGGCGCACAAGACGGGTGAGCTGGGGACCGGAACGCTGGTCGCGTACGCCGTCACGCCGGCACTGCGCGAGTGGTATCTCTCCGACGACGTGGAGGAACTGGAGTACGCGGCGCTGAACCGCGCCGCTCTCGCCTCCCTGCGGCTGCTCGCCGCCGACCCCTCGGCGCCGCGCCGCCGTGTCGTGATCGCCGTCGACGTGCCCGACAACGCGGCGCGCGTCGACCCGGACCGGGGCCTGGACCCGGCCGCGCTCGGCGAGGTGCGCGTCGCCGGGCCCGTGCCGCTGGCCAGGGCGGCGGCGGTGCACGTGGACGCGGACGACGCGGAGGCGGACGTGGCGGCGGCTTCCGAGGCGCTGCCGGCGGCCGACGGCGGGGACGACGACGCGCGCTTCGTCGTGGACGGCGCCGAGGACCACGAACTGCTCTGGTACGCGACGCAGGAGATCCCCGGCCTGCTCGGTCACGGCGCCTGACCTGCGGTTGCCTTGATTGTCAGTGGCGGCGGGTACGTTTTCGGCATGGGGAAGAAGACAGGGGCGCACATCGTCTGGGACTGGAACGGCACGCTGTTCCACGACCTGGACGCGATCATCGGAGCGACGAACGCGGCCTTCGCCGAGCTGGGCCTCGAGCCGCTCACGCTGGAGCGGTACCGGGAGCTGTACTGCGTCCCGGTGCCGAAGTTCTACGAGCGGCTGCTGGGGCGGCTGCCCACCGACACGGAGTGGGAGGTCATGGACGCGACCTTCCACCGGTACTACACGGAGCACCGGGTGGGCTGCGGCCTGGCCGACGGGGTGACGGAGCTGCTCACCGGCTGGCGGTCGGCCGGGCACAGCCAGTCGATCCTCAGCATGTACGGGCACGACGAGCTGGTCCCGCTGGTGAAGGGCTTCGGCATCGAGGCGCACTTCATACGCGTCGACGGGCGCACCGGGCCGTCCGGCGGAAGCAAGGCCGAGCACATGGTGCGGCACCTCGGCGCCCTCTCCGGCGTCGACCCGGCGCGCACGGTCGTGATCGGGGACGCCGCCGACGACGCGCTGGCCGCGGGGCACGTGGGGGCGCGCGCGGTGCTCTACACCGGGGGTTCGCACAGCCGGGCCAGCCTGGAGGCGGTGGGTGTGCCCGTGGTGGACACGCTCGCGGAGGCGGTCGCCGAGGCGGAGCGGCTCGCGGCCTGACGGACCCCTGCGGCCTGAGCGTCGGTCGCGTGCGACCGACGGCGACCCTCCACGGCCCCCCGTGGCGACCCCCTGTGGCGCCCCCTACGGCAAGGCCGCCCCTCTCCCCTCTGTGCAGAACGTCAAACTTCCACCCCCGGTTTTGTACACATACGGCTCATGACGGAGCCCCTGTCCTGAGCGATAGCCTGGTGGCGTGATCAGCGCGATAGCTCGCGGGGGCACCGTCGCCCCTGCCCTGCGCCCGGACCGCACGGACGACATCCGTGACCGGGCGGCGGTCGCTGGTCTTCGCGGGCGGGAGGGGACATCGGAGTTCCCCGGGGCGCCGGATTCCTCATGGGCGGTGGCGCGGCAGAGAGCAGCGTCACACCCGTCGGACGCGTCGAAGTTGGCTGACAAGCACCCGCCCTTCTCCCCTTGCGGCATACCGTCGACACGGACCGGACACCCCGAGTCGGGACGACGCGTCACAAGGGCAGAGACCGTACTTCCTTCTACGTCACGCAACGGCGCGCGACAGGAGCCAGAGGACAATGCAGACCAAGCTGGACGAAGCAAAGGCCGAGCTGCTCGAGAGGGCCGCCCGGGTAGCTGAGAACAGCCCGGTCGGGGGGCACCTACCGACTGGGAAGACGAGCGAGGGCACGTCCGGTACCCCGGACCACGCGTCCGTCCTCGCGTTCCTCCGGCGCTACTACCTGCACACCGCGCCGGAGGACCTCACCGACCGCGACCCGGTCGACGTCTTCGGCGCCGCGCTCTCCCACTACCGGCTGGCCGAGAACCGCCCGCAGGGCACGGCCAACGTGCGGGTGCACACCCCGACGGTCGAGGAGAACGGCTGGACGTGCAGCCACTCCGTCGTCGAGGTCGTCACCGACGACATGCCCTTCCTCGTCGACTCCGTGACGAACGAACTGACCCGGCAGGGCCGCGGCATCCACGTCGTCATCCACCCGCAGGTCGTCGTGCGGCGCGACGTCACCGGCAAGCTGATCGAGGTGTTCTCCACCCGGCCCAGCGGCGACCTCCCGCACGACGCGCACACCGAGTCCTGGATCCACGTCGAGATCGACCGCGAGACCGACCGCTCCGACCTCAAGCAGATCACCGCCGACCTGCTGCGCGTCCTGTCCGACGTCCGCGAGGCCGTCGAGGACTGGGAGAAGATGCGCGACTCGGCCGTCCGCCTCGCCGAGACGCTGCCCACCGAGCCCCTCCCCGACGACCTCGCCGAACCCGAGGTCGAGGAGGCCCGCGAGCTGCTGCGCTGGCTCGCCGACGACCACTTCACCTTCCTCGGCTACCGCGAGTACCAGCTGCGCGAGGACGACTCGCTGGCCGCCGTGCCCGGCACCGGACTCGGCATCCTGCGCGCCGACCCGCAGCACGCCGAGGAGGAGGCCCACCCCGTCAGCCCGTCCTTCGAGCGGCTGCCGGCCGACGCCCGCGCCAAGGCCCGCGAGCACAAGCTGCTGGTGCTGACCAAGGCCAACAGCCGCGCGACCGTGCACCGTCCGTCGTACCTGGACTACATCGGCGTCAAGAAGTTCGACGCCGACGGCAACGTGGTCGGTGAGCGGCGCTACCTGGGCCTGTTCTCCTCCGCCGCGTACACCGAGTCCGTACGCCGCGTGCCGGTCATCCGGCGCAAGGTCGCGGACGTGCTGACCCGGGCCGGGTTCTCGCCCAACAGCCACGACGGGCGCGACCTGCTGCAGATCCTGGAGACCTACCCGCGCGACGAGCTCTTCCAGACGCCCGTCGACGAACTCCAGGCCATCGTCACCTCGGTGCTCTACCTCCAGGAGCGCCGCCGGCTGCGCCTCTACCTGCGCCAGGACGAGTACGGGCGCTACTACTCGGCGCTCGTCTACCTGCCGCGCGACCGCTACACCACCGGCGTCCGGCTCAGGATCATCGACATCCTCAAGGAGGAGCTCGGCGGCATCAGCGTCGACTTCACCGCCTGGAACACCGAGTCGATCCTGTCCCGGCTGCACTTCGTCGTCCGCGTCCCCTCCGGCACCGAACTGCCGCAGCTGTCGGACGCCGACAAGGAGCGCATCGAGGCGCGGCTCGTGGAGGCCGCCCGCTCCTGGGCCGACGGCTTCGCCGAGGCGATGAACGCCGAACTCGGTGAGGAGCGCGCGGCCGAACTGCTGCGCCGCTACGGCAACGCCTTCCCGGAGGGCTACAAGGCCGACCACTCCCCGCGCGCCGCCGTCGCCGACCTTGTCCACCTGGAGCAGCTCAAGGCCGGCGAGAGCGGCAAGGACTTCGCGCTCAGCCTGTACGAGCCGGTGGGCGCCGCCCCCGAGGAGCGCCGCTTCAAGATCTACCGCAAGGGCGACGCCGTCTCCCTGTCCGCGGTGCTGCCGGTGCTCCAGCGGCTCGGCGTCGAGGTCGTCGACGAGCGGCCGTACGAGCTGCGCGGCTCGGACCGCAGCGTGGCCTGGATCTACGACTTCGGCCTGCGCCTGCCCCAGTCGCTCACCGGCGGCGACCACTTCGGCGACGACGCCCGCGAGCGGTTCCAGGAGGCCTTCGCCGCCACCTGGACCGGCAACGCGGAGAACGACGGCTTCAACGCGCTCGTGCTGAGCGCCGGGCTGACCTGGCGTCAGGCGATGGTCCTCAGGGCGTACGCCAAGTACCTGCGCCAGGCGGGCTCGACGTTCAGCCAGGACTACATGGAGGACACCCTCCGCAACAACGTCCACACCACGCGGCTGCTCGTCTCGCTGTTCGAGGCGCGGATGTCGCCCGAGCGGCAGCGCGCCGGGCACGAGATCGTCGACGCCCTGCTGGAGGAGCTCGACGCCGCCCTCGACCAGGTCGCGTCCCTGGACGAGGACCGGATCCTCAGGTCGTTCCTCACCGTCATCAAGGCGACCCTGCGGACGAACTTCTTCCAGGAGGCGCAGGGCGGCAAGCCGCACGACTACGTCTCCATGAAGTTCGACCCGCAGGCCATCCCCGACCTCCCCGCGCCGCGCCCGGCGTTCGAGATCTGGGTGTACTCGCCGCGCGTCGAGGGCGTGCACCTGCGGTTCGGCAAGGTCGCCCGCGGCGGCCTGCGCTGGTCCGACCGCCGTGAGGACTTCCGCACGGAGATCCTCGGCCTGGTCAAGGCGCAGATGGTGAAGAACACCGTCATCGTCCCGGTCGGCGCCAAGGGCGGCTTCGTCGCCAAGCAGCTGCCCGACCCCGCCGTCGACCGCGACGCGTGGCTGGCGGAGGGCATCGCCTCCTACAAGACGTTCATCTCGGCACTGCTCGACATCACCGACAACATGGTGGCCGGCGAGGTCGTGCCCCCGTCGGACGTCGTCCGGCACGACGAGGACGACACGTACCTGGTGGTCGCGGCCGACAAGGGCACGGCGACGTTCTCGGACATCGCCAACGACGTGGCGCAGTCGTACAACTTCTGGCTGGGCGACGCCTTCGCCTCCGGCGGCTCCGCCGGGTACGACCACAAGGGCATGGGCATCACCGCCCGCGGCGCCTGGGAGTCCGTCAAGCGGCACTTCCGGGAGCTGGGCGTCGACACGCAGACCGAGGACTTCACCGTCGTCGGCATCGGCGACATGTCCGGCGACGTGTTCGGCAATGGCATGCTGCTGTCCGAGCACATCCGCCTGGTCGCCGCCTTCGACCACCGGCACATCTTCATCGACCCGAACCCGGACGCGGCCGTCTCGTACGCCGAGCGCCGCCGCCTGTTCGAACTGCCGCGCAGCTCCTGGGCCGACTACAACGCCGAACTGCTCTCCGCGGGCGGCGGGATCTTCCCGCGCTCGGCCAAGTCGATCCAGGTCAACGCCCACATCCGCGAGGCCCTCGGCATCGACGCGGGCATCACCAAGATGACCCCGGCCGACCTGATGAAGGCGATCCTCAAGGCACCGGTCGACCTGCTGTGGAACGGCGGCATCGGCACGTACGTCAAGGCGTCCACCGAGTCGCAGGCCGACGTCGGCGACAAGAGCAACGACGCCATCCGCGTCGACGGCAAGGACCTGCGCGTCAAGGTCGTCGGCGAGGGCGGCAACCTGGGCCTGACCCAGCTCGGCCGGATCGAGTTCGCGCTCCAGGGCGGCCGGATCAACACCGACGCCATCGACAACAGCGCGGGCGTGGACACCTCCGACCACGAGGTGAACATCAAGATCCTGCTCAACGGGCTCGTCTCGGACGGCGACATGACGGTCAAGCAGCGCAACAAGCTGCTCGCCGACATGACCGACGAGGTCGGCCGCCTGGTGCTGCGCAACAACTACGCGCAGAACACGGCGATCGCCAACGCCCTCGCCCAGTCCCAGGACATGGTCCACGCCCAGCAGCGCTTCATGCGCCACCTGGTCCGCGAGGGCCTGCTGGACCGGGCGCTGGAGTTCCTGCCCACCGACCGGCAGATCCGTGAGCGGCTCGGCGCCGGGCACGGCCTGACCGGCCCGGAGACGGCCGTCCTGCTCGCCTACACGAAGATCACGGTCGCCGAGGAGCTCAAGCACACAGCGCTGCCCGACGACCCGTACCTGCGCGGCCTGCTGCACGCCTACTTCCCGGCGCCGCTGCGCGAGACGTTCGCCGAGCAGATCGAGCGCCACCCGCTGCGCCGCGAGATCACCACGACCGTGCTGGTCAACGACACGGTCAACACGGGCGGCACGACGTATCTGCACCGCCTGCGCGAGGAGACCGGCGCCTCGCTGGAGGAGATCGTCCGCGCGCAGACCGCGGCCCGCGCGATCTTCCGGGCCGCCGAGGTGTGGGACGGCGTGGAGGCCCTCGACAACCGCGTCGAGGCCGAGGTCCAGACCCGCATCCGGCTGCACTCGCGCCGGCTGGTGGAGCGCGGCACGCGCTGGCTGCTCAACAACCGGCCGCAGCCGCTGGAGCTGGCGGAGACCGTCGGCTTCTTCGCCGAGCGCGTCGAGCAGGTGTGGAACCAGCTGCCGAAGCTGCTGCGCGGCGCGGACCTGGAGTGGTACCAGCAGATCCACGACGAGCTGACGGGCGCGGGCGTCCCGGACGAGCTGGCCACGCGGGTGGCCGGGTTCTCCTCGGCCTTCCCGACGCTGGACATCGTCCTGATCGCCGACCGCATGGGCAAGGAGCCGCTGGACGTCGCCGAGGTGTACTACGACCTCGCCGACCGGCTGCACATCTCGCAGCTCATGGACCGGATCATCGAGCTGCCCCGCGCCGACCGCTGGCAGTCCATGGCCCGCGCGGCGATCCGCGAGGACCTGTTCGCGGCGCACGCGGCCCTCACGGCCGACGTGCTCGCGGTGGGCAACGGCTCGTCGACGCCGGAGCAGCGGTTCAAGGAGTGGGAGCAGCGGAACGCGGCGATCCTCTCCCGCGCCCGCACCACGCTGGAGGAGATCCGCGGCTCCGAGGCGTTCGACCTCGCCAACCTGTCGGTGGCGATGCGGACGATGCGGACGCTGCTGCGCACGCACCGCTGATCCTTCCGCAGGAGCAGCACACCGGGGCGCCCCGGGCCTGGACGGCCGGGGCGCCCTGCGCCGTCCGGCCCGTCTGCGGTGGAGGAGTGGCCGGGCGCGGCGGAGGCTGGTCACGTGACTACAGGGCATTCCGGCACGACGCGGGTCCCGGCCGGACCGGCTCCCGCCCCGGCCGCCTCCCGCCCGGCGGCCGCACCCGCGCTCGTCGCCGGGGCGGCGGCCGGGCTCGTGGTCCTGCTGCTCCTCGCGGTGATCGTCCGGCTGCCGTGGGCGGGCGACCTCGGCATGCACGCGGCGACGATCCAGCGCCTGCGGCACGACCTCGTCGACCCCGGCAACCCGCTCGTCGACGCCGACACCCCGAGCCCCTACTACTCGCCGTGGACGGTGCTGCTCGGCTGCCTGGCGCGGCTGACCGGCCTGTCGGTGTTCGTCGTGCTGCGCGTCGGCGCGCTCGTCGGGCTGGCGCTGCTGGTGACGGGGGTGTGGCGGTACGCGCGGACGCTGAGCGCGCACCGGGCGGCGCCCGCGCTCGCGCTGCTGAGCCCGCTGCTGCTCTGGGGCACGGCGCCGTTCGCCTGGAGCGGCTTCCTCGCCCTGAACTCCCTCGCGCTGACGGTGTCGTACCCGAGCGTGTTCGCGCTCGGCCTCGCCTTCCACTTCTGGGCGTGGCTGACGCGGGCGCTGCGCGGCGGCCCGGCCGGGTGGGGGACCTGGGCGGGGCTGGGGGCGCTGTGGGCGGTGATCCTGCTGTGCCACCAGTTCACCGGCGTGGTGGCGTCGCTGGGCGCGCTCGCCGCCCTGCTCGCGACCCGGCCGACGCCGCCCACGGGCCCGGCGCCGCGCACCCGCACCGCGCGGCCGGTGCGGGTGGTCGCCGGGTTGGTGATCGGTCTTCTGGTGCTGTGGTCGTGGCCGTACTACGACTTCTTCGCGCTGTCCGGGGCCGGGAGCGATCTGGAGCGGGTGCACCGGCCGCTGTACCGGGACCTGCCCGGGCGGTACTGGCTGGTGCTGCTCGGGGTGGCCGCCCTCGTCGCCAGGTGGCGGCGTGACCGCCGGGATCCGCTGGTGGTGTTCTTCGCCCTGGGCGCGCTGGTGTTCGCCGCCGGAGGGCTGACCGGGCACTACTCCTGGGGGCGCGCCCTGCCCGCCGCGCTGATCCCGGCACAGCTCGCCGCCGCGCTGGAGGCGGTCGAGGCGCCGCGCAGGCTCCGCGCCGGGTGGGCGGTCCTGCTGGCCGCCGCGCTGGCCCTCGGCGCGTGGGCGCAGTCCGGGACCGCCGGGTACGTCGTCCCGCGCGGCAAGCTCCCGGAGGCGGTCGCGGCGAAGCACCGGCAGCCGTGGCCCGGCTACGACTGGATCACGCCGTGGGTGAGCCCCGGCGACGTCGTCATGGCCCGCGTGCCCTTCCCGGCCCGGCAGATCCCGGCGTACGGCGCCTACACGGTCGCTCCCGGCTATCCCGACTTCTTCCTGCCGGACGACGCGGCCCGGCAGGAGGCCGTCCGGCGGTACTTCGCGCCGGGCACGCCGCCGGGGGAGCGGCGGGACATCGTGCGGGAGTACGGCGTGCGGTGGGTGGTGGACAAGGGGAGCGTGCCGCTCGACGCGGGGCTGCGGGAGGTCGTCCGGGGGCCAGGGGGGCAGGTGCTGTACGAGGTCGGGTGAGCCCCCGCTCCCCGCGCGGCCGGCGCCTTCGCCGTCACCGCAGTACGCCGGCCACCAGCCGTGCCGCGCGCCTGACCCGGGGCCGCGCCACCCGCCGTACGACGGGACGGATCACGCGTGCCGTCACGCCGACCGGCAGCCAGCGGATCTGGAGGCGGCCGGGCGCGTGGCCCTCCGGTTCGACGGTGACCCGGTGCGGGGCCGTGCCGGAGCGGTAGTCGACGCGGGCCGTCAGCACCGGGAACTCCAGCGGCGCGAGCAGCAGACCGGCGTGGCTCAGGCCCCGCTGCGTGAGCCGGACCAGCGGATGCCGGACGCCGTCGAAGCCCTGGAGCGGCAGCGGGGTGGCCGCCAGGTCCAGCCGCACCCGGCCCTCGAAGACGCCGGGGCGCACGGGGGAGAGCCGGAACGGGACGACGAGGCGGCGTGGGCCGGGCGCGAGGTGCAGGGCCGCGCGCTGCGGGCCGACCGGCAGCCGCAGACCGGGGTCGTACGTCCGGATCGTCAGGTCGACACAGGCGCCGGGCCCGCGCCCGATCTCCGTGATCTCGTGACGGAACTGGGCTCCGGGGAACGGCCGGGTCTCCAACTCCAGGTCGGACACGTCCAGTTCGCGGCGCGCCCACGCGGTCTCGGGTACCCGGTCGCCCCAGTACACGCGGCCGTCGGCGTCCGTCGCCACCTGCCGGGGCGCCACCCCGTGCCCCAGCCCTCGGGCCGCGAGCCGCGCCTCGGGCAGCCGGCGGTCGCGGATCAGCTGGATCACCACGCGTTCCGCGCGCGGCAGCCGGGCGTACGCGTCGGGGTCGAGCGTCTCCAGATAGGGGACGACGATGTCCGCGAAGGCCGCCAGCCAGTCGTCGTCCCGGTAGGGCAGGTCCCCGGAGTACATGCGGAAGTCGTGCTTGAGGAACTTGTAGTCCTTGTCCGGGCGCAGCGCGCCGTGCCCGGACTCGGCGAGGAAGGCGTCGATGAGGTGCTGGACGTGCACCCGGTCGCGGACGTTCTCCAGCCGGTCGCGCTGGTTGGAGATCGACGCGGCGGCGGCGGGCGCGTACGGCGCCACGTACCAGTGGTAGACGGGCTCCGGGACGATGGTGAACGCCCTGGCCAGGCAGTAGGCCCGGGCCGAGAACAACTGGTCCTCGTAGTGGATGTCCTCGGGGAAGAGCAGGCCGTGCCGGTCGAGGAAGGCGCGGGCGTACATCTTGCTCGTCGACAGGTGCTCGAAGAACAGCCGCGGGTCGGCCTCGATGCCGTCGAGGGTGCGGCGCTCGGCGACCAGGTGCGGCATCCACGTGGAACGGCGGCCGTTGTCCACGCGGATGCGCCGGACCGCGCCCATCGCGAAGTCGATGTCGCGCTCGCGGTGCGCGGCGAGCAGCAACTCCACGGCGTCGGCGGGCAGTTCGTCGTCGCTGTCGAGGAACATCAGGTACGGCGCCCGGGAGACGGCGATGGCGCGGTTGCGCGGCACGCCGCAGCCGCCGCTGTTCACCGGCAGCCGCAGATACCGGATGCGCGGGTCCTCGGCCGCCAACCGCCGGGCCACGTCCGGGGTTTCGTCGGTGGAGTGGTCGTCGCTGATGACGATCTCGAGGTTCTCGTGCGTCTGGCGGCGCACGGAGCCGACGGCCCGGGGCAGCCGGGCGGCGTCGTTGTGGACGATGACAGTGACTGTGACGTCGGGGGTCGTGCGGTCGGGGGTCATGCGAGCTCCTCGGGGCGCGGGGCCGGGGTGCGGTGCTCCAGGGGCAGGACCGGGGGCAGCGACTCCTCGGGCTCGCCGAGGAAGACGCGGCGCACGACGCGCTCGGCGGCGCGTCCGTCGTCGTACTCGCAGAACCGGCGCCGGAACGCGGCCCGTGCCTTCGTCGCGCACTCGTCGCGCCACGCCTCCGTCGCGAGGATCTCCGTGAGCTCCTCCTGGGTGCGGGCGACCGGGCCGGGGGCGTCGGCCATGAGGTCGAAGTAGACGCCGCGGGTGGTGCGGTAGGTCTCCCAGTCGTCGGCGTGGATGACGATCGGCCGGTCCAGGTTGGCGTAGTCGAACATGATCGACGAGTAGTCCGTGACCAGCGCGTCGGCGGCCAGGCACAGGTCCTCGACGGGCTCGTAGGAGGACACGTCGACGATGCGGCCGGTGCGGCGCAGCCCGGTCAGCGGGGAGGCGGCGCCCTCGTAGAAGTAGTGGCCGCGCACCAGCAGGACGGTGTCCTCGCCGAGGCGGTCGGCGAGCGCGGCGAGGTCGAGGCGGGGGGTCCAGCCGGCCTCGTAGTCGCGGTGGGTGGGCGCGTAGAGGACGGCGCGGCGGCCTGGTGGGACGCCGAGGCGGGCGCGGACCGCGCGGATGTCGTCGGCGCCGGCCGTGCAGTACACGTCGTTGCGCGGATAGCCGTAGTCGAGCGACACGTAGCGGGACGGGTAGGCGCGCTGCCACATGCGGGTGGTGTGGCTGTTGGCGGAGAGGCTGTAGTCCCACTTGTCGATGCGTTCCAGCAGGGCGCGGAAGTCCAGGCCCTGGGCGGCGGCCGGGTACGGCATCTGGTCCAGGCCCATGCGCTTGAGCGGGGTGCCGTGGTGGGTCTGGACGTGGACCGCGTCGGGGCGTTTGACCACCGCGTTGGGGAAGTTGACGTTGTTGACGAGGTACGTGGCGCGCGCCAGCACCTCCCAGTAGCGGCGGGTGCCCGGCACCACGTGGTCCGTGCCGGGCGGCAGCAGCGCGGCGTTGTCCGCGGTCACCACCCACACCGGGTGGACGTGCGGGGCGAGTTCGGCGAGCTTGGCGGCGATCGCGGCCGGATTGCAGGCGACGCCGCGGTTCCAGTACGCGGCGAAGACGGCGAGGCCCGGGTCGACGGGCCGGCCGAGCGCCCTGCGGTACCGGTGGTCGCCGATCCTGGCCCCCACCCGCTGCTTCCCGCCGCGCAGGGCCGACTTGGCGGCGCGCCGGGTGCGGTTGGCGGCCTGGAAGGCGCGGTACTTGGTGTACGCGCCCTCCTCCAGCAGGCCGCGCCGGACGCCCTCGAGGCCGGCCGGGCGCCGGTGACCCTCGGGCTTGCGGAGCACCGCGGCGCGCGACGCCCGCCGGAAGAACTCCCGCGCCACCGGCTCCGGCATCCCGGCCCGCGCGAAGGCGCGCAGACAGTCCCGGACCATCAGCTCGTACAGCGTGCCCTGCGCGGCGCGGCGGCCCTCGGCGAGGTCGAGCAGGGCCTCGTAGCGGTCGACGAGGGCGTAGTGCTCCCGCGGCGTCAGCGGCGGGACGCTCTCGGCGCGCAGCCGGCGGTCCTCGTGGGCGACGTGCGGCAGGCAGGCGACCTGGTCGGCGAGGAGCAGGGCGGCGAGGGCGGCGAACGGTTCGTCGGCCGAGCCGAGCAGCCGCTCGTTCGCCCGCCAGAAGCCGGCCCGCACGGCCCGGTTCCCGAGCAGCGGGGTCAGCCGCAGCAACTGCGCACAGTCGTCCAGGTCGAGGGGGCCGCGTCCGGCGCGGGCGAGGAGCTGGCCGTCCCAGGAGGGCAGGCCGGAGGTGCGCCAGGTGCTGCGGACGTGGTCCAGGAGCAGAACGTCCACCGTGTCGGGCAGCTCGGCGGCACGTTCGGCGAGGGTGTGGGAGGCGCCGGCCGGCAGCCCGTCCTTGGCGTGCACGAAGTGCAGCCAGCGGCCGGTGGCCCGCGCCGCGCCCGCCGCCCGGGCCCGCGCGTCGCTGGTCCCCGCGGGCAGGGGCAGTACGGCCATGTCGCGGGCGTGGTGCTCGGCGGTCTCCTGCGCCCAGTCGCCCACCGCGGCCACCACGACCTCGGTGTCGGGCAGGGGGCGCGCGGCGAGCGAGTCGAGGAGTTCGGCCAGATGACCCTGGGTGTTCGGCCCGTGGACGACGACGCTGAGTTCGGGCATCGGAGGACTCCTTCATCTCGTCTCGCCAGGCACACCTGTCCGGCCATACTGGCATCAATGTGATGAAGGGGTTAATTCGGTTGGATCTGGCGAGGGACGCCCCGCGGGTCTCGGCCGGTCAGGCGCCGGCGGCGGCGGCCTTCGCTTCCGGCTCGGGGCCGGGCTTCGCTTCGGCCTTGGGCTGAGGCGTCGGCTTGGCTTCGGCCTTCGGCTTGGGCTTGGGCTTCGGTTTGTCCGTGCCGCCGGTGAACGCCTCGTACTCCTTGAGGACCTCGTCCGTCGGCCCGTCCATGCGCAGCTCGCCGCGCTCCAGCCACAGCACCCGGTCGCAGGTGTCCCGGATCGACTTGTTGTTGTGGCTGACCAGGAACACCGTGCCCGCGTGCTTGCGCAGCTCGCGGATGCGGGCCTCGGACCGCTTCTGGAAGGACCGGTCGCCGGTGGCCAGCGCCTCGTCGATCAGCAGGACGTCGTGGTCCTTGGCGGCGGCGATGGAGAAGCGCAGGCGGGCGGCCATGCCGGAGGAGTACGTCCGCATCGGCAGCGTGATGAAGTCGCCCTTCTCGTTGATGCCGGAGAAGTCGACGATCCCCTGGTAGCGCTCCCTGATCTGCTCGCGGGACATGCCCATGGCGAGACCGCCGAGGTGGACGTTGCGCTCGCCGGTGAGGTCGTTCATCAGGGCGGCGTTGACGCCGAGGAGGGAGGGCTGGCCGCCGGTGTAGATGCGGCCGTTCTCCACGGGCAGCAGGCCCGCGACGGCCTTGAGCAGGGTGGACTTGCCGGAGCCGTTGGTGCCGATCAGGCCGATCGCCTCGCCCTTGTACGCGACGAACGACACGTTCTTCACGGCGTGCACCCGGCGCACGCCGGCGGCCCTCTCGGTCTTCTCGCGGCGCAGGATGCGGTTGAGGGCGGCGGTCGCGGAGCCGCGGCCGGCGCCGGTGCCGTTGACGCGGTAGACGATGTCGACGCCGTCGGCGACGACGGTGGGAACGCGGTCCTCGGTGGTGTCAGCCACGGCCGTAGGTCTCCTCAGCCTTCCAGAAGTAGATGAAGCCGCCGACGCCGGCGAGCAGCGCCCAGCCCGTCGCGGTCAGCCACACGTGCGCGGGCAGCTGGCTCGCGTGGAAGCTGTCGATCAGCGCGAACCGCATCAGGTCGATGTAGACGGCGGCAGGGTTGGCCTGGAGCACCGGCAGGACCCAGCCCGGCAGGTCGTCGTGGCGGCTGAGCATGTGGTCGATGCTCCACATGACGCCGGAGGCGTACATCCAGGTGCGCAGCACGAACGGCATGAGCTGGGCGATGTCCGGGGTCTTGGCGCCGACCCGCGCCATGATCATCGCGATGCCCGCGTTGAAGGTGAACTGCAGTGCCAGCGCCGGGATCGCCAGCAGCCAGGACGCGGCGACCGGGACGCCGAAGACCAGCAGGATCACGACGAGGGCGGCCATCGAGAACAGCAGTTGCTGGAGCTGCTGGAGACAGAACGAGATCGGCAGCGCGGCGCGCGGGAAGTGCAGGGCGCGGACGAGGCCGAGGTTGCCGGAGATGGCGCGGGTGCCGGCCATGATCGAGCTCTGCGTGAAGGTGAAGAGGAAGACGCCGGTGACCAGGAACGGCACGTAGTCCGGCACGCCCCTGCTGGTCTGGAGCAGCACGCCGAAGATGAGGTAGTACACGGCCGCGTTGAGCAGCGGGGTCATGACCTGCCAGACCTGGCCCAGCTTGGCCTGGCTGTACTGCGCGGTCAGCTTGGCCGTCGCGAAGGCGGCTATGAAGTGCCGGCGGGCCCACAGCTGCCGGACGTACTGGGGCAGGGAGGGGCGGGCGCCGCTGACGGTCAGGCCGTGGCGGACGGCGAGCGCGGCCAGCTCCTGGCTCGCGGTCGTGGTGGGCGCCGGTGTCCGGGGCGGTGTGTCGAGGACCTGGGTCAACATCCGCTGCTTTCGGTCGGTCGGGTCGGTGGGGGGCGGGGCGTCGTCGCGCGGTGGTCTGCGTCGGGACGGGACCGTATCGTCGCAACGTGAGCGTAGGGGGCCGGGGCGTCGGGACGCAACCGTTTCGTCGTGACGCTACGGCCTATGCTGGCCCGCATGACGACGAACGCCGACGAGCCCAAGCCGCGTCCGCGCCGCCGGGCCCCCGCGGGGGCGGCCGTGCTGCGGGCGGACGTGACGGAAGCGATCCGGGCGGCCGTCTTCGAGGAGCTCGCGGCCGTCGGGTACGCGCGGATGTCCATCGAGGGGATCGCGCGGCGGGCGGGGGTCGGCAAGACGGCGGTGTACCGGCGGTGGCGTTCCAAGCTGCACCTGGTGCTGGACCTGGTCTCGGCGATCGCCGTGCAGGGGCTGCCGGCGCCGGACACGGGGAGTCTCGAGGGGGATCTGCGGCTGCTCTACGAGGTGACGGCGCGGGCGCTGCGCCACCCCGTCGCCTCGCAGGTCATCCCCGACCTCCAGGCCGAGGCGGCGCGCAATCCCGAGATCGCGGAGGCGTTGCAGAAGGCGTTGCGGGAGGGGCAGAACGGGGTCGCCAGCGGGATCGTCGCGGCGGCGGAGCGGCGGGGGGAACTGCGGGCCGGGGTCGACCACGAGCTGGCGCTCGACCTGATCTCGGGGCCGCTGTACTGGCGGTCGGTGGTGATTCGGGGGCCGCGGCCGGCGAAGGGGTATCTGGAGGCGTTGACCCGGGCCACGGCGGGGGCCCTGCGGGCGCTGTGACTGCCGTCGGCCGGGCGGGGGTACGGGGCTGAGGTGTCCGGGGTCGGCGTGGCACCGGCGTCGAGGTGAGCGTCACGGGGTCGGTGTGGGGTGGGTGACCATTGCGCCGGCGTCGCGGTGAGCGTTACGGCGTTCGCGCTGCCCGGCGTTGCGGTGAGCGTTACGGCGTTCGCGCTGCCCGGCGTTGCGGGGTGCCGCTGCGCCCACCCGTGCCGCCCTGCGGCGCGACTGCCCGCGGCTGTGCGGAATGGCGCGCGTCCACTCCGCTGCCTGTGCGGTGCGACTGCCTGCGGCTACGCGGGTACCCCGGTGTCACGCGCGGGCTGCGCCAGGGTTGTGGTGGGTCCAGCCCTGCCAGGCCGAGGTGATCATGTCCTGGACGTCGTGCTTGGCCTTCCAGCCCAGTTCCGTGGCCGCCCGGTCGGCCGAGGCGACTACGCGGGACGGGTCGCCGGGGCGGCGCGGGGTGACCGTCGGGGGGCGGTCGTAGCCGGTGACGGCGTTGATGAGGTCGATCATCTCGCGTACGGAGACGCCCTCGCCGCGGCCGATGTTGAGCGTGAGGTCCCGGCCCGGGGAGGCGCGCAGGGTGCGGGCCGCCGCGACGTGGGCCTCGGCCAGGTCGACGACGTGGATGTAGTCGCGGACGCAGGTGCCGTCCGGGGTGTCGTAGTCGTCGCCGAAGATGCGCGGGGGCGCGTTCTCGGTGAGCCGCTCGAAGACCATCGGGACGAGGTTGGAGACGCCGGTGTCGGAGAGTTCCGGGGCCGCCGCGCCCGCCACGTTGAAGTACCGCAGGGACGCCGTGGCCAGGCCGGTCGCGCGGCCCGTCGCGCGGACCAGCCACTCGCCGGCCAGCTTGGTCTCGCCGTACGGCGACATCGGCGCGCACGGCGTCTCCTCCGTGACGAGGTCGACGTCCGGCATGCCGTACACCGCCGCCGAGGACGAGAACACGAACGACGGCACGTCGGCCGCCGTGACCGCGTCCAGCAGGACCCGCAGGCCCTCCACGTTCTCGTGGTAGTACCGCAGCGGCAGCTCCACCGACTCGCCGACCTGCTTCTTCGCCGCGAGGTGGACGACACCCGTGACGCCGTGGTCCGCGAGGGCGCGGCCGATCCGCTCGCCGTCCAGGACCGAGCCGACCACCAGCGGAACGCCGTCGGGCACCCGCTCGGCGATGCCCGTGGACAGGTCGTCGTACACGACCGTCCGCTCGCCCGCCTCGGTCATCGCCCGTACGACGTGCGCCCCGATGTAGCCGGCGCCGCCGGTGATCAGCCAGGTCATGTCGGCCGTCCCCTCGTCTGTTGGCCCGAATGGGTGGTGCGTGGTGCGCTCGGGCAGCTCGCTATCAGTGAATCAGGCGCCGGAGCCTTCCGCGCACGACAGCCGTCACACCGCGCACGCCGGGCGCGACCCGCAGGGCGAGCGACCCGGAGTTCGTGGCGTACGGCCTGATGAGGACGATCCCGTGCCGCGGGCTCGGAACGGCGCGTCGGCGCAGGCGCCCGGCGCCCGTCAGCGCGTGCGCCGTCGCCTCACGCCCGGAGCCGTCGCGGAAGCGCAGCCGCAGGCGCAACTCCCAGGTGCCCGCGCCGAGCCCGGCCGCGTCCACGGCCGTCTCCGCCGTCCAGGTGCCGGGCCCGGCGGGGACGAGCGCCGCCGTGTCGCGGGCCGTGACCGTGCCGTCCTCGCGGCGCCGCCACCGCACCTCGACCGCCGCCGGGCCGGCCGCGCCGAGCCGCCCGTACAGCTCGTGCAGGCGCAGCCGCAGCGGGGCGGCGCGGGCGCGCGGGCGCAGCTCCGCGTCCACGGCGACGGGCAGGTACCGCATGGGGCGCGTGAGCAGGGGCTCCAGCGTGACCTGGGGGAGGTCGGCCGACCAGACCGGCGTGCCGTCGGCGGCGCGCGCGTACGGCGGGCACAGCCGCGCCGGACGGGCCGCCAGCTCCCGCAGCCGGGGCAGGTCGCGCGGCTCGGGGGAGGCCAGCACCACCCGGCCGATCAGCCGGCCGGGTGCGCCCGGAGCACGCGACCAGTCGGCAGCGTCGTACTCCGAGAGGTGCGCCCGCGTGTGCTCCCACCATGCGCGCCGGTAGTGCGGGTCGCGCAGGCCCAGCTCACGGACGTACATGCGCAGCTCGTGGTCGAGGAACTTGGCGCGCGCCGCCCGCGCGAGCCGCTTCTGACCGGCGCCCAGCAGGATCTCGTACGCCGCCCGGCAGGCCCTCAGGCGCGCCTGCCAATTGGCGATGTCCGCGCGGTCCAGGGAGATCGACAGCCGTTCGGCGGACCGGCGCACGTGCCACACGTAGACCCGGTCCGGCACGAGGACGACGCGCGGCACGGCGGCGAGGACGCGCGCGGTGAAGACGAAGTCCTCGTAGCGGTAGCGGCCCTCGGGGAAGCGGATGCCGTGCTCGCGCAGGAAGTCCGTGCGGTAGAGCTTGTTGACGCAGAGCGTGTCGTGGACCAGCCGGGGGTGCTGCGCGGGGCGTGCGACGACGGCGCGCGCCGCGTAGAGCGCCGCCTGCCACGGCACCTCGCGCCCCGAGGGCAGCTCCCGGCGCACGCACAGCCCGCTCGCGACGTCGGCGTCCTCCTCGGTCGCCGCCGTGAGCAGCGCGTCCACGGCACCGGGCGGCAGGACGTCGTCGCTGTCGAGGAACATCACGTACGGCGTGGTCACCGCGTCGATGCCGGTGTTGCGGGGGCTGCCGCAGCCGCCGCTGTTGACCGGCCGCCGCACGACCCTGAGCCGCGGCTCGGTCTCGGCGAGGCGGTCCAGCAGTTCCGCGCTGCCGTCCGTCGAGCAGTCGTCCACGGCGACGACCTCACCGACGGCGGCGCCCTGCGCGAGCGCCGAGCGCACCGCGTCGGCGACGTGCGCGGCGTCGTCGTAGCCGATGACGACGACACCGACGGGCCCGCCGACGGCGGCGACGTCGGCGGGAGGGGCGGGGTCCGTACCGTGCGTGCTCATATCTGTCCATCATGGGCATGCGCGGACAAACCGCCACAAGCGCCACAGCCGCAGGCGGGTGGGCGGGAGGAGGGTGGTCGTGCGGCTCGCGGCCGTCAGTCGCCGCCGCTCGACGCCGCCGCCGCGTCCAGTGCCGTGGTGAGCTCGTCGAGATGGGTGCGCAGGGCGCGGATCCCGTCGAGGTCGAAGCCGGTCGCCTCCACGATCCGGCGCGGCACCTCGACCGCCCGCTCGCGCATCGCGCGGCCCTGGCCGGTCAGCCGCACCTCGACCGACCGCTCGTCGCGCGCGCTGCGCTGCCGGGTCACCAGGCCGGCCGCCTCCAGCCGCTTGAGCAGCGGCGACAGTGTGCCCGAGTCGAGGCGCAGGTGCTCGCCGAGCTTCTTGACCGGCAACTCGCCGTGCTCCCAGAGCACCAGCATCACCAGGTACTGGGGGTAGGTCAGCCCGAGGTCCTTGAGGAGCACGCGGTAGACGCCGTTGAAGGCGCGTGAGGCGGCGTGCAGGGAGAAGCAGATCTGGCTGTCCAGGCGGAGCCAGGCCGCGTCGGACGCGGTCGCCGGGTCGGAGCCGGGGGCGGAGGTCGGGGTCATGTTCCCAGGGTAGACCTGGTGCGCCATTTGATTGCGTGCAATTGAGTTGTGTGCTCTACTTGTGGTCGTGAGGCGGTCGGCAAGGCCGCCGGAACACGACCGACTCGAGAGGGATGGTTCATCCATGGACGCGCTCTACACCGCTGTCGCCACCGCCACCCACGGCCGCGACGGCCGCGCCTACACCTCCGACGGCAAGCTGGACGTGCAGCTCGCCCCGCCGGTGGAGCTCGGCGGCAACGGCCAGGGCACCAACCCGGAGCAGCTGTTCGCCGCCGGGTACGCGGCCTGCTTCGCCAGCGCGCTCGGCCTGGTCGGCCGGCAGGCCAAGGTGGACGTCAGCGACGCCGCCGTCACCGGTGAGGTCGGCATAGGCAAGCAGGGCGCGGGCTTCGGACTCGCGGTCACGCTCCGCGTCGAGCTGCCGGAGGGTGTGGACGAGGCCACCGGCCGCAAGCTGGTCGAGCAGGCCCACGAGGTCTGCCCCTACTCCAACGCCACCCGCGGCAACATCCCGGTCGACATCGTCGTCGAGTGACGCCGACCGGCGCCCCCTGAGCGCCGCGCTCCTCGATCGCGGCCCAGGCCCTCCCGAACCCGGCGGCCGCCGACCGTCCACCTGTCCCGGTCGGCGGCCGCCGCCTTCACGGCCGTCAGGGCGCGACCCGCGCCGGCCCGGAGCCGGCGGACGGCGAGGCCGGTCGCGTGATCACGCGTCCCCTCGGCGGAGTCCCTGGACCAAAGGGCTGGTGTGCCCCTGCGACGGCAGCACCACCCGGCCCCGCACCACGGGCTCCAGCAGCAGCGGCACCCCCAGCACCGGCAGCAGCCAGACCAGCACGATCAGCCGCCCGCCCCAGATGTTGATGTCCGGATGCCCGGCCTGCGTGAGGATTCCGGTGAACGACGCAGCCGACAGGAACACCCCGAACGCGCCCCGCCGCACCGCGCCCCACGCGCCGGCCGCCAGGAACGCCAGGAACAGCGGCTCCCACAGCTGCCGCCGCAGCCACTCCACCCAGAAGGCGCCCTGGAGCTGGAGGAACTCGGGCCACGGCCGTTCCCGGTCCGGCCGGGTGAAGTGGTCGGTGAGCAGGTCCTGGACGCTCTCCGACGCCGACGGATAGTGCAGCACGCGCGCCAGCAGCAGCGTCGCCAGCGCCCCGCCGAGCCCGACCGCCCCGATCAGCACAGGCCCACGCCCCGGCGACAGCCCCCGCCCCCGGCGCGTCACGGCGATCAGCGCGCCCGCCCCGGCCAGGCACACCCCGAGGAACAGCGCCTGCGAGTGCTTGACCGCGAACAGCGCGGCCAGCGACCCCGCCACCAGCGCGACCCCGGCCCGCACCCGTCCCGTCGGCACCAGCGCGCAGCCCCACAGCGCCGCCAGCGTCAGCGCCATCATCAGGCCCTCCGTCATCGGGCGCATCGCCGTCGTCCCGCACGGCAGGACGTAGTACAGCGCCTGCCCGGTCAGCGCGAGCGGCAGCGGCACCGCCAGCGTCCGCAGGATCAGGAACGCGAGGACACCGCCCGCGACCGTGACGGTCACGCCCGCCGCCCACACGCCCCACGTCACGCCGAACACCGTGAGGAACGGCACCAGGAACGCCGGATAGCCGGGCCGGGACTCGAAGATCCGCAGGAAGCGCTCCGACGCGAACGGCGCGGTGTGACCGCCGGTCTGACCGGCCCGCAGCCGCGCCTCGACCTCGCGCCACTCGCGTTCCCGGCACTCGGCCGCCACCCGCGGGGCCGGGTCGGGGCGGTGGAAGCGCACCACGTGCACGCTCTGCCTGCGCTGCGCGATCGACGCCCTGCTCCCGCAGAAGTAGTCGATCGTGGCCGCCGCCGCCTCGCGCTCGGAATCGCCGCGCAGACTCAGGGCGTACGACACGTAGTTCTTGGTGTCGGGGGTGGCCCGGCCGGTGACGTTCGCCAGTTGGAGCACGGCGAACACCGCGGCCAGCAGCAGCACCCAGGTGCGGGGCCTCATGAAGCGGTGAGCACGTCGGGGCCGCGGCCGGTGACGGGCCGCGAGGTGCCGGGGGACATACGGGACTCCAACGGGCATCCATGGGTCGGCGCGGGCGTTCGGCCCGGGAACGGCGGGTGCGGCGACTTGGTTACGCGCGCTGTGCCGTCCGGGGGACGCCGGGAGCACGGAAAGGGGCGGACCGCTGACGGTCCGCCCCTTCAAAGGTCCTGCCGCGAAGGTCCTGCCGCGTCGGCTACTTGACGGCGCCCGCCATCACGCCCGACACGAACTGCCGCTGGAACGCGAAGAACACGGCCAGCGGGACCACCATCGAGATGAAGGCGCCCGGCGCCAGCACGTCGATGTTGTTGCCGAACTGCCGCACCTGCGTCTGCAGGGCCACCGTGATCGGCTGGCTCCCGGAGTCGGTGAAGATCAGCGCGACCAGCATGTCGTTCCACACCCACAGGAACTGGAAGATGCCGAGCGAGGCGATCGCCGGACCGCCCAGCGGCATCACGACGCGCGCGAACAGCCGCAGCTCGCCCGCCCCGTCCAGCCGCGCCGCCTCCAGCAGCTCCCGCGGGATCTCCGCGAAGAAGTTCCGCAGCAGGAACACCGCGAAGGGCAGGCCGAAGCCGACGTGGAACAGGATCACGCCGATCATCGAGCCGAAGATGCCGAGCTTGCCGAAGAGTTCCGCAATCGGGATCAGCGCCACCTGCACCGGCACCACCAGCAGCCCGACCACCGCGAGGAACCACCAGTCCCGGCCCGGGAACTCCATCCACGCGAACGCGTACCCGGCCAGCGAGCCGATGACCACCACCAGCACGGTCGCCGGCACCGTGATCAGCACCGTGTTCACGAGGGAGTCGGTGATGTCGCCGTTCTCCAGCAGCTTCTCGTAGCTGGTGAACGTCAGCTTCGCGGGCTCGGTGAGCACCGTCCACCAGCCGCTCTCGTTCATGTCCTCCGGGGTGCGCAGCGAGGACAGCAGCAGCCCGACCGTCGGCACCAGCCAGAAGAAGCCGACGACGATCAGGAACACCCGCAGCAGCCCGCCGCTCACGCCCTCCGCCAGCCGCGCGCCCAGCGAACGCTCCGCCCCGACCGCCTCCTTCGGCGGTGGCGCCTTCGTGGCACCGGTGTCCGCGGTCATCGCCGCACCTCCCGCCTGAGCCGCCTGACGTTGAACCACATGACGGGGATGACCAGCAGCAGCAGGAACACCGCGATGGCGCTCGCGATGCCCGGCTGGTCCTCGGAGAAGCCCTTGCGGTACAGCTCCAGCGCGAGGACGTTCGCGTCGTCCTGCGAGGAGCCCGGCGCGATGATGAAGACCAGGTCGAAGATCTTCAGGACGTTGATCATCAGCGTGACGGCGACGACCGCGAGGACCGGCGCCAGCAGTGGCACCGTGACCCGCCGGAACACCTGCCACTCGGTCGCCCCGTCCACCCGGGCCGCCTCCAGCAGCTCCCGCGGGATGCCCGCGAGCCCGGCCGCGATCAGCACCATCGCGAACCCGGCCCACATCCAGATGTACGCGCCGATGATCGCCGGGGTGACCAGCGACGGGCCGAGCCAGTCCAGGCCGTTGTACGCCTCCTTGAAGTTCTCCGCCGGGAGCCTCAGCAGCGCCCCGTCGGCCGCCGCGGGCAGCGTGAACGTGCCGTCGCCGGCCGCCGTCGCCGACGCGACGACCTTGCCGTCCTTCACCGCCTCGATCCGCATCCCGGCGTAGCCCAGCTCGCCCGCGTCCACGCCGCCCAGCCGCCCGACGCCCTTGCCGCGGGTGAAGTCCTGCCAGGTCGTGCCGGAGACCTTGCCGGGCTCGGCCTTCGGCGGCGCGGCGTCCTTCGCGCCGTCCGGCATCAGGTCCGGGGCGACACCGACGAGCGGCAGCACCACCGCCTGCCCGGCCCGCACCGGCTCCTTGGTGACGAACGCGCCGCCGCCCGCCGCCTCCAGCGGCGAGTCACGGCCCGGATGCGCCTTCGGGAACGCCGACGCCTGGGCGAACGTGTCGTGCACGCCCACCCACACCGCGTTCGCGACGCCCTTGTCCGGGTCCTGGTCGTACACCAGGCGGAAGATGATGCCCGCCGCCAGCATCGAGATCGCCATCGGCATGAAGACGACCAGTTTGAACGCCGTGCCCCAGCGGACCCGTTCCGTCAGCACCGCGAAGATCAGGCCGAGCGCGGTCGCCACCGTCGGCGCGAACACCACCCAGATGATGTTGTTCTTCAGGGCGGTGCGGATGCCCTCGTCCGTGAACAGGGCCTCGTAGTTGTCGAGTCCGGCGAAGCCGTCGCCGGACTGGTCGTAGAAGCTGCGGACGACCGAGTACCCGATCGGGTAGACCACGAGCGCGCCCAGCAGCAGGAGGGCGGGCAGCAGGAACAGGGCCGCCACGGTCCGCCGGGTGCCGGTCACACTCTTGCGCGACTTGGGCGCGGCAGGGGCCGGAGGGGCCCCTGCCGCCGTGTCCGACGCCATCGCCGGATCAGCCCCCGTACGCCTTGGCCGCTTCCGCCTCCAGCTTGGCCTGGGTGCCCGCGACGTCCTTCGGGTTCTTCAGGAAGTCCTGGAGGATCTTCCACTCGCCCTTGCCGGGCGTCCCGCCGAAGGCCTGCGGGGCCTGGTCCGACATGTCGAAGCGGAAGTCGTCGCCGGCCGCGATCAGCGCCTCGGCCATCTTCCGCTGGACGTCGTTCGGGTACGACGCCGCGTCGACGTTCTTGTTCGGGGAGAGGTAGCCGCCCAGCTCCGCCTGGATCGTCGCCGCGTCGGGCGAGGCCAGGAACGTCGCCAGCGCCTGCGACGCCTTGGAGTCCTCAAGGATCACCGCCGCGTCGCCGCCGGACACCACCGGCGCCTCGTCACCGACCGCCGGGAACGGGAACACCTTCGCGTCCGTGCCCACCTTCATGTCGGTCTCACCGATGTTGACCTGCACGAAGTCGCCCTCGAAGACCATCGCCGCCTTCGGCTGGTCGCCGCCGGTGAAGGTCTGCGTCACGGACGCCGGGAACTCCGTCTGCAGCGCGCCGCTCGCGCCGCCCGCGATGTAGTCCGCCTTGCCCCACACCTGGGCCAGCGTGGTCAGCGCGTCCTTCACGGACGGGTCCGTCCACTTGATCTCGTGCTGGGCGAGCTGGTCGTACTTCTCCGGGCCCGCCTGCGACAGATAGACGTTCTCGAACCAGTCCGTCAGCGTCCAGCCGTCCGCGCCGCCGACCGAGAACGGCGTGACGCCCGAGTCGTAGACGGTCTGCGCGGTGGTCAGCAGCTCGTCCCACGTCTTGGGCTCGCTCGCGCCCGCGTTCTCGAAGACCTGCGCGTTGTACCAGATCAGCGACTTGTTGGCGGCCTTGTAGTAGACGCCGTACGGCTTGCCGCCGACCTTGCCGATGTCCTGCCAGCCCTGCGAGTAGTTCTTGGCCAGCTGGTCCTGCGCCTCCTTGCCCAGCGGCTTGGCCCAGCCCTTGTCGACCGCCTGCTTGATCGCGCCCGGCTGCGGCAGCATCGCGACGTCCGGCGGCTGGCCGCCCGCGATCTTCGAGCCGAGGAAGTTGATGATCGGGTCCTGCGCGGGAACGAACGTGACCTTCGCGCCCGTGCGCTTCTCGAACTCCGCGAGGACCTTCTTGAAGTTGGCCTGTTCGGCGCCGGTCCAGACGGCGGCGACCTCCAGGCTCTCGCCGTTCAGCTTGGGAAGGGTGACGGTGGTGCCGGTTTCCTTGCCGGTGTCGCCGCTGCCGCCGCCGTTGTCCTTGTCGTCACCGCCGCCGCACGCCGTGAGCGAGAGCGCGAGCGCCCCGGCCGCCACGGCGGCCGCCGTCTTCGCGGCTCTGCGGGTACGGGGGATCGGCGGGCGGTTCGTGGAAGACCTACGTGTCCGGAATGTGCTGCTCGTCCTGCGCATCACTGCCCCGTTCTTCGTTCCTCGTCGAACGTGTCGAAGCGCTGTCCCGTGCGGTCTGGTCTACGCCCGGGGGGTGGGCCGTGCAAGGGCGCGTCCGCTGTGAAGCGGGACATCGTGACCCCGTCGTGACCGGTGACCGGCGTCGGTGCTCGCCTCGCCGGGGGCGGTGCCCCCGGACCCCCCTTATCGGCCCGGACGGCCCCGTCCTCAAACCCGACCGCAGCGGGCACCCCCGGACGGGCTAAAACCCGCGCTACAGCAGTGAGGGGACCTCCGCGGCCTCCACCTGGCGGGCCGCCCGCTCCAGGGCGCTGGCCAGCAGGGCCAGGTCCGTCGGGCCGTTGCCCAGCTCGCGGACCGGGCGGCGGGTCGGGGGGTCGCCCATGCGGTGCCACTCCAGCGGGACGACCGTCGGGCGCAGGGTCGCCGTGCGCGGGATGCGGCCCGTGACCCGGCCGCCCTGGAACGGGACGCTGCGGCCGTCCGCCGAGGTCAGCCGGCCGCGCCCCGGCGCCGGTTCCTCGGGGCCCGCGGTGGGCGCGTCGAGCGTGACGCGCAGCCCGGCCCGCCGGACCGGCTCCGACTCCGCCGTACGGCCGTCCGCCGCCGACGCCGCCACCAGGTGCACGCCGAGCCGCTCACCCTCCCGCGCCACCGCCTCCAGCGCCCGCATCACCGACCCGGCCGCCGGGCGGCCCGGCGAGCCGAGCGCGGGCGAGACCAGCGCGTCCAGGTCGTCCACGACGACGACCAGCCGGGGCAGCGGCGGCGCCGGCTCCGCGCGCCGGCGGGCCGCGCCCGGACGCAACTTCAGCGTGGAGCTCGGCGGCGCCTCCAGATCGCCGGTGTGGTCCGCGCCGCCCGCGCCCGAGGCGCCCCGCGCCGCGGCCGTGCGCTGCGCGACCATCCGGCCCGACAGCTCACGGCCCGTGTGCCACTCGGTGAAGTCGGAGCGGCCCAGCAGCTCGGCCCGGCGCTTCAGCTCCGCGCTCAGCGACTGCGCGAACTCCCGCATCCGCACCGGGTCGTTGGCGGTGAGGTGCGTCGTGACGTGCGGTACGTCCGTCGCGGCGTGCAGGCCCTCGCCGTGGCCGCCGGTCGTGCCGACGGTGCCCCGGCCGTCGACCAGCACGACGCCGAGCCGGTCCGGGCGCTCGGCGGCGGCCAGCGACGCGACGACCGCCCGCAGCAGCTCCGTACGGCCGCTGCCCGGCGGCCCCTCGATCAGCAGGTGCGGTCCCTCCGCGGCGAGGTCCACGCCGACCGGGCCGCGCGGACCGGCGCCCAGCACGGCGCAGGCCCGCCCGCCGAGCGCCTCGGGATCGTCGGCGGCCGCCGCCCAACGGGCCATCAGGGACGCCGGGGTCGCCCGCGCCAGCCCCAACTCGTCGAGCAGCCGCGCCGACAGGGGCAGCGGCGCCGACACCCGCGCGCGCTCCGCCACACCGCCGTCCGTGCGCAGCGGCGCCAGCGCCCGCGCGAACCGCTCGGCCCAGGGCAGCGACACCGCGTCCACGGTGCCGACCGTGCCGTGCCCGACGGGGCCGACCCGGTCGCCGGGGGCGCCCGCGCGGGCCACGCGCAGCAGCCGCAGCGCCGTCGCCACGTCGCCGCTGAGCAGCGCGACGGCGCCGCACTCGCGGAACACCGGCGACGCCGCGCAGGCCGCCTCGTACGTGTCCGTCACCGGCGAGGCGGGGGAGGCAGACGCGGTCTCGGCCAGGCACACCACGTGGATCCCGGCCCGCGGGCCCTCCAGCGCCAGCCGCGCCACGGCCTCGCGCACGTCGCTCCCACCGGGGTCGCCGTCGACCACGAGCACGGTGTGCGGGCCGTCGTAGGAGGGGGCGGCGGATTCCCGGCCGCCGTCGAGGGCCTCGTCCGGGCGGGCCCAGGACGGGCGGTGGGCGGCGGAGCGGGACGCGGACAGCGCGCCGGAGGCGGCTCCCGTCGCCGGGGTGTGCGGGCGAGCCGGGTCGATGCCCTGCCGGGTGTCCGCCAGGTGGTCCTCCAGGCGGCGCAGCAGCTCGTCGGTGCGGGCCGTGGCCTGTTCGCGGTCGTAGGCGAGCAGCAGGCGGCAGTCCTGGCCATGGCCCGGACGCAGATGGGGCAGCCAGCCCAGCCAGGACCACTCGGCCGTGCGCTCCTCCACGGAGCGGGAGCGGTCGGCCGTGATCAGCGCGATCTCCAGCGTGTCGGGGGAGTGCAGCGCCGCGAGCTGCGCCAGCACCGCGCGGGCCAGCCCGGCGAGCCGCGCGCGCGGGCCCGCGAGACCGAGCGCGCCGACCTCGCGCAGCCCGGCGGTCACCGGCACCGCGGGCAGCAGACCGCCGTCGGGCGCCGTCCGGTCGGCCGTGCCGAGCCGCACCGTGAGCGCCTCCGGGTGGCCGGGGCCGCGCTCCCACAGCCGCGGTCCCGGTCCCAGCGCCGTCAGCAGCAGCGCGGCCGGGTCCGGCCAGGTCTCCGGCACGCGCGTGGCGGCGTGGGGCGCCCGCGCGGCGGGGTCGGCCGGCCCGTCGCCGTCGTGCCCGGCCTCGTCCCCGGCGCGCTGTTCGGCCCGCCCGCCGGTCAGCCGCCGCGCCCAGGCGGACAGCCCGCCGCGCCGCCGGACGCCCTGCGGTACGTCCGTCCCGCGCAGCGGGGTGCCTTTGCGGCCGGGGGTGGCGTTGACCTCGCGGGCGTCCGGGGCGTCGCCCGGCGCGGCGTCACGGACGCCCGGGGCGCCGGGGTGCCGGGCGCCCCCGGAAGCGCCCGCCGGCCGACCACCGTGCGTGCCTCCGCGGCCCGAGCCGTGAGCGGACGCGTCGCCCGGGGCGTAAGCCGGTCCGTCGCCCGTGCCGTGGGCCGATTCGTTGCCCGACGCGTGGGCCGGACCGGGGCCCTGGGCCGAGCCACGTCCCGATGAGTGGGCCGAACCGTAAGCGGATGCGTCGCCGCCCGGGCGTGAGCCGTCGCCCGTGCCGTGGGCGGGGCCGTGGCCCGTGTGGGCCGGACCGGAGCCGTGGGCCGAGCCGTAAGCCGCTGCGTCGTTGCCCGGGCGTGAGCCGTCGCCCGTGCCGTGGGCGGGGCCGTGGCCCGTGCCGTGGGCGGGGCCGTGGCCCGTGTGGGCCGGGCCGGAGCCGTGGGCCGAGCCGTAAGCCGCTGCGTCGTTGCCCGGACCCGAGCCGTCGCCCCTGCCGTAGGCCGAGCCACGGCCCGATGCGTGGGCCGGGCCGTAACCGGATGTGTCGCCCGGGCCCTGGGCCGGGCCGTGAGCGGATGCGTCGTCGCCCGGAGCCGAGCCGTCGCCCGTGCCGTAGGCGGAGCCGTTGCCCGAACCGGCTTCCGGCCTGGCGGACGGAACGCGTCCCGCGTTCCCGCCGCGCGCCCCTGCGCCGTGCCCGGTCGCCGGGCCGCCCGCCGCTCCCGTGCCGCCGTCGCCCGCCGCGCCCCGGCTCTCTATCCAGGGCGCCCCGCCCTGCCCCGGCACGGTGTGGTGCTCGCCGGGGGCAGCGGGGGCAGCGGATCCGGGCGGCACCGCCGTGACCGATCCGTACGCGTGGTGCGTGTGCTCCACCGGGCCCGGCGCGCCCTCGCGGGACGTGTCCGTCACGCGCGCGTGGGTGCCGTCGGCGGGCACGCGCACGTGGCCCTCGCCGTCCGGGGCGGTCTCCACGCGGGCGCCCGGGCCGCCGGACGGGGCCAGCCGCAGGGTGGACTCGCCGACCCGCAGCAGCGCGCCCGGCGGGAACCGCACCGCGCGGCCGGTCACGCGCGTGCCGTCCAGCAGCGTGCCGTTCGTCGAGCCGAGGTCGGCGACCGCGACGCGGCCGTCGGCGGCGACGGTCACCGCGCAGTGCAGCCGGGAGACGTCCGGGTCGTCGAGCGGGACGTCGGCGTCGGCGGACCGGCCCACGCGGATCTCGCCGCCGTGCAGCAGATGGACGCCGCCCGCGTCCGGACCGGCGACCACGTGCAGCTGGGTCGGGGCGTCGTCCAGCTCGGGATGCGCCTCCGGCTCCAGGGGAGCGCCCACGGACAGCATGGCGCCGTCGATCAGCGGGGGTTCCCCGAGCGTGCAGCGCTGGGCGTCGAGCCGCTGGGCGGCGGCGTACAGCACGGCGGGGCCGTCGCTGCCGGAGACCGCCGAGGCGAGGGCCGAGGCCACCGCCGCGAGCGCCGTACCGGCGGGGGCCGTGACCAGCACGTCGCAGCTCGCGGCGCGAGCCCGCGCCGTGGGGGAGGGCGGGCCCAGCGGGTCTACGACGGTCAGCCGGATCTGCATCGCCGTCAGCGGTCCCTTCTGCACGGGCGCCCGCCCGACAGGAGCCGAAACCGCCCACGGTCCCCCACCGCGGACTTTCCCCACCCCGCCGCACGAGCACGTCGGCCAGTACAGGAGGCATCCTCGCACCTGCCGCGCACAACGTGCCCGCCCCCCTTCACCAAATGATCTTGAATGGTCGGCTCTGCCCGCAAAAGTGCCTGACCATTGCCGCACCGATGACCGTTTGAGAGCCACTTGAGATCGGTCACGTCGGCCTCCGGCAACCAACGGATCGACTGAAGCGTCTTTCCTTCGAACATGTACGGGCAGGTGCCGGGCAGATACCGGAGCAAGGACAGCCCGGTGCCGGACACCACGGCACTACAGTTGGTCCGAAGACCACCCCCGCGGCACGGTGATTTCCAGGTGTGCGGGCCAGCCAAGCAAGCAGGGAGCGCATGACGTGCGGCCGGTAGGCAGCAAGTACTTCCTCGAGGAGCCGCTCGGACGTGGCGCGACGGGGACCGTCTGGCGGGCTCGCCAGCGGGAGACCGCGGGCGCCGAGGCGGCCGTGCCGGGCCAGCCCGGGGAGACCGTCGCGATCAAGGTCCTCAAGGAGGAGCTCGCGAACGACGCCGACATCGTCACGCGGTTCCTGCGGGAGCGGTCGGTGCTGCTGCGCCTGACCCACCCGAACATCGTGCGGGTCCGCGACCTCGTCGTGGAGGGCGATCTGCTGGCCCTCGTCATGGACCTGGTCGACGGCCCCGACCTGCACCGCCACCTGCGGGAGAACGGCCCCTTCACCCCGGTCGGCGCGGCCCTCGTCACCGCCCAGATCGCCGACGCGCTGGCCGCGAGCCACGCCGACGGCGTCGTGCACCGCGACCTGAAGCCGGCCAACGTCCTGCTCAAGCAGGACGGCGGCGAGCTGCACCCGATGCTGACCGACTTCGGCATCGCCCGCCTCGCCGACTCCCCGGGCCTCACCCGCACCCACGAGTTCGTCGGCACGCCCGCGTACGTGGCGCCCGAGTCCGCCGAGGGCCGCCCGCAGACCTCCGCCGTCGACATCTACGGCGCCGGCATCCTGCTGTACGAGCTGGTCACCGGCCGCCCGCCGTTCGCCGGCCAGTCCGCCCTCGAGGTCCTGCACCAGCACCTCAGCGCCGAGCCGCGCCGCCCCTCCACCGTCCCCGACCCGCTGTGGACGGTCATCGAGCGCTGCCTGCGCAAGAACCCCGACGAGCGCCCCAGCGCCGAGAACCTCGCGCGCGGCCTGCGCGTCGTCGCCGAGGGCATCGGCGTGCACGCGAACTCCGCGCAGATCGCCGCCGCCGAGAACGTCGGCGCGCTCCTCGCCCCCGACCCGGCCCCCGCTCCCGTTCCGGGCACGCCCGGCGCGACCGGCGACGCCGATCCCACGCAGGTGCTGCCGCACGGCGCGAGCGCCTACGACCCGAACGCCGCGACCAGCGTCATGCCGCACACCGGCGGCCAGGGCGGCCCGGCGGGCTCCGCCGACCCCACGGCCGTGATGCCCCCGGTGCCGCAGGGACAGACCGGCGGCGGCCCCGAGGACCCGCACCCCTGGCAGAACCAGCTCCGTGCCGCCCGCGACCGCAACGAACAGACGCAGGTCCAGTACCTCGACCCGAACGAGGACCCGCTGCGCCGCCGCCCCCAGCGGCAGGTCGCCCGCCCCCAGCAGCAGCCCCAGCGGCCCCCGCAGCGACAGCCCCAGCAGCCCTCGCAGGGCTACGGGCAGCAGCAGCCCCAGCGCTACGCGCCGCCCCCGCCCCAGCAGCCCCAGCCGCAGCGGTACGCACCGCCGCCGCCCCCGCCGGAGCGGCAGCGGCCCCCGCGCGAGCCGCGGCAGCGCAGCGCCAACCCGATGCGCATCCCCGGCCTCGGCTGCCTCAAGGGCTGCCTGTTCACCGTCGTCATCCTGTTCGTCGCGGGCTGGCTGATCTGGGAACTGAGCCCGCTCCAGGACTGGATCGGCACCACCAAGGGCTACTGGGACCAGCTCACCGACTGGTTCGGCACCGTGACCGGCTGGATCGAGGACCTCGGCGGCACCTCGGGCGGCGAGACCGGCACCGGCACGGACACCGGCACCGGCTGACGCACCCCGTACGCCGGCTCCTGGTTTGGGGATTTGTCGACACCCAGCGGGTGATTTCCGCCTCGGCGGTGAAGGTTGGCTCCTCGGACGCGTAGTTTTAGCGACAACACGCGTCTGTAGGAGCAGTCTTGGCACGGAAGATCGGCAGCCGGTACACCGCGAACCAGATCCTGGGCCGGGGCAGCGCCGGCACGGTGTGGCTGGGCGAGGGACCGGAGGGTCCCGTCGCCGTCAAGCTGCTGCGCGAGGACCTCGCCTCCGACCAGGAGCTCGTCGGCCGCTTCGTGCAGGAGCGGACGGCGCTGCTCGGCCTGGAGCACCCCAACATCGTCTCCGTGCGCGACCTGGTCGTCGACGGCAACGACCTCGCGCTCGTCATGGACCTGGTCCGCGGCACCGACCTGCGCACCCGGCTGGAACGCGAGCGGCGCCTCGCCCCCGAGGCCGCCGTCGCGATCGCCGCCGACGTCGCGGACGGGCTGGCCGCGGCGCACGCCGCCGGCGTCGTCCACCGCGACGTCAAGCCCGAGAACGTCCTGCTGGACATGCAGGGCCCGCTCGGCCCCGGCGGCTCGCACCGCGCGCTGCTCACCGACTTCGGCGTGGCCAAGCTCATCGACACCCCGCGCCGCAGCCGTGCCACGAAGATCATCGGCACCCCCGACTACCTGGCCCCGGAGATCGTCGAGGGCCTGCCGCCCCGCGCGGCCGTCGACATCTACGCCCTGGCCACGGTGCTGTACGAGCTGCTCGCCGGCTTCACGCCGTTCGGCGGCGGCCACCCCGGCGCGGTGCTGCGCCGGCACGTGACCGAGACGGTGGTGCCGCTGCCCGGCATCCCCGACGAGCTGTGGCAGCTGATGGTGCAGTGCCTCGCCAAGGCCCCGGCCTCCCGGCTGCGCGCCTCGGAGCTCGGCAGCCGACTGCGGGAGCTGCTGCCGATGCTGGCCGGGATGCCGCCGCTGGACGTCGACGAGCCCGACGTCGAGCCGGCCGAGGAGGCCGAGGAGGAACCGGCGGCGGGCGCACCCGCGCCGGGCGGGCGTCCGCAGGCGGCGGTGCGGCGGCGGGGCGCGGTGCCGCTCGTGCCGGGGGCGCGGCCCACGGACGCCAACCGCGACACCCACACGTCCATGCGGGTCCCGGCGCCGGACGAGCTGGCGGGCGGGGCCCGGGGCACGGCCCGGGCCCCGCGCGCGGCCGGCTCGCCCCGCCCCGGCTCGGCCCGCAACCGCGCGGTGGCCCGGCGGCGCCGGATCGCCCTCGGCGCGGGCGCCGCGCTTCTGGTCGCGGCGCTCGGGGTCGGCACCTGGCTGGCCACCTCGGGCGACGACGCGGACGCGACGCCGCGCGACACCGAGAACTCGGCACCCGTGACCCCCTGAGCCGTGGCCCCGGGCCGGGTGGTCCCGCACACACCGGCGTGGGCCGGTCGGCGGAGCCGTTACGCTGGAGGGCGTGGCAGTCGTCGATGTATCCGAAGAGCTCAAGTCCCTCTCCTCGACCATGGAGTCGATCGAGGCCGTTCTGGACCTCGACAAGCTGAGGGCAGACATCGCCGTGCTCGAGGAGCAGGCGGCCGCGCCGTCCCTGTGGGACAACCCGGACGAGGCGCAGAAGATCACCAGCCGGCTCTCCCACCTCCAGGCCGAGGTCAGGAAGGCGGAGGCCCTGCGCGGCCGGATCGACGATCTCGCCGTGCTCTTCGAGATGGCCGAGGAGGAGGACGACCCGGACACCCGCGCCGAGGCCGAGTCCGAGCTCACCGCCGTCAAGAAGGCGCTGGACGAGATGGAGGTCCGCACCCTCCTCAGCGGCGAGTACGACGCCCGTGAGGCGCTGGTCAACATCCGCGCCGAGGCCGGTGGCGTCGACGCCGCCGACTTCGCCGAGAAGCTCCAGCGCATGTACCTGCGCTGGGCGGAGCAGCGCGGCTACAAGACGGAGATCTACGAGACGTCGTACGCGGAGGAGGCCGGCATCAAGTCGACCACCTTCGCCGTGCAGTCGCCGTACGCCTACGGGACGCTCTCCGTCGAGCAGGGCACGCACCGGCTGGTGCGCATCTCGCCCTTCGACAACCAGGGCCGCCGGCAGACGTCCTTCGCGGGCGTCGAGGTGCTGCCCGTCGTCGAGCAGTCCGACCACGTCGACATCGACGAGTCGGAGCTGCGCATCGACGTCTACCGCTCCTCCGGCCCCGGCGGCCAGGGCGTGAACACCACCGACTCCGCGGTGCGCATCACGCACATCCCGACCGGCATCGTGGTGTCCTGCCAGAACGAGCGCTCCCAGATCCAGAACCGCGCCACGGCCATGAACGTCCTCCAGGCCAAGCTGCTCGAGCGGCGCCGCCAGGAGGAGCAGGCCAAGATGGACGCCCTCAAGGGCGACGGCGGCAACTCGTGGGGCAACCAGATGCGTTCCTACGTGCTGCACCCGTACCAGATGGTCAAGGACCTGCGGACCGACTTTGAGGTGGGCAACCCGGAGGCCGTGTTCAACGGCGAGATCGACGGCTTCCTGGAGGCCGGAATTCGCTGGCGCAAGCAGCAGGAGAAGTAACCCGCCCCGCAGGGGGTGTTTTGTCGACATGGCAACTGCCGCCTTCCGGGCGGCAGTTGCCTTTTGTGCACCGTGTGTCTGGGTTTTACATCACACTCACAGCTTCAATATTCCGCAAAGCCCCCGTAGTTGGACATCGCGTACGCAACGGCCTTGACGTTGCTTTGAAAAGTGGGAAGGGTGAAGCCTTGGCATGCGTATCTCTGGGGCGCATGTGAACCGGGGGGCTTCACTTCAGCTACCTCCGTCGATCACGGCCCCGAGCGCCGCCTCATTGACGATCAGCTACTGGGGGTAGCAATCACATGACGAAGAAGACGCGGATCCGTGTCGCGCGGATAGCGGCCGGCGCCGTGATCGCCGCCGGTGCCTCGCTGACCGCCGCGGGTGCCGCCTCGGCCCTGGACATCGGTGTGAACCTTGGCGGCGAGGAAGGCGTCAGCGTTGGTGTCAGCGTCGGCGAGGACCCGTGCGACATCGTGGTCGACCCGGAGTGCGACGACGACACCACCACCGGTGGTACCAGCGGCGAGCAGACCTCTGGCGGTACCGAGGGCGGTACCGAGGGCGGTACCGAGGGCGGCACTGAAGGTGGCACCGAGGGTGGCACTCAGGGCGGCACCGAGGGTGGTACCGAGGGCGGCAGCTCCGTGGGCGGCGTCGTCGGCGGCATCGTCGGCGGTGGCACCAGCGGTGAGCAGACCACGGGCGGCACCAGCGGTGAGCAGACCACCGGTGGCACCAGTGGCGAGCAGTCCACCGGCGGCAACGGCAACGGCGGCGGCACCAACGGCAACGGCAACGGCGGTGGCACCGGCGGCAACGGCGGTGGCACCGGCGGCAACGGCGGCAACGGCGGCGGCACCGGCGGTGGCGACGACTCCACCGGCGGTTCCACTGGTGGGTCCACCGGCGGTGGCGACCAGACCGACCCCGACGGTGGCAACGACAACTCCGCCCAGGAAGAGGGTTCCTCCTCCCTGACGGACACCGGCACCGAAGAGGCGGCCACGGGCTCCGACACCTCGGCCCAGGGCACCGGCGAGGAGCTCGCCGAGACCGGTGCGGCGGAGACCACGTTCCTGCTGGTCGGCGCCGCGACGATGATCGCCGGCGGTATCGGCTTCCGCTTCCTGCCGCGCCTCATGGCCGGCCGCGGCGCCGCTGCCTGACGGTAACCGTCCGCGACGGAACGCGGGCACAGCGCGAGAGCGAGAAGAAGGGCTCGGAGCACACCGCTCCGGGCCCTTCTTCATGAAGCCTTCAGCCGTCCGAGAAAGCCCTGTGCGGGGCTCTGGGCCCCTTACGCGCCCTGGTGGGCCAGGAGGGCCACCGCGGCGATGAGGACCACCAGCAGCGCGATGAGCGCCATCGGGTTCAGTCCCGCGAAGAAGTTCCCCTGCTGCAGCCGCTCGCGGTTCGCCCGGCACACCGGGCACCGGCCCTCGGCCACGGGCGCCGCACAGTTCGCGCACACCAACCGGTCGTACGTCATGCGCTTCGCCCTCCTTGCACCGGTTCCACCCTCGTCAACGTCCACGGGGCCGCGAACGTTCCCCTCCACTGTGCCAGGTTCCCGGGGAAGCCGCCCCGGGGTCGCGTACGGAGGGGCCACGCCCGCATCGGCGCACAAAAACGCACAACCCTCCCGCAACCGCTGCCGGTGCCTGCGCCGCGCTGCCCGGTTCGCGTATGGTCACGCTCATCTACCCCCGGCGACCCGTGGTGCATCCGTGATCCGATTCGACAACGTGTCCAAGGTCTACCCCAAGCAGACCCGCCCAGCCCTCAGGGACCTGTCCCTCGAGGTCGAGAAGGGCGAGTTCGTGTTCCTCGTGGGGTCCTCCGGCTCCGGAAAGTCCACCTTCCTGCGGCTGGTCCTCCGCGAGGAGCGGGCCAGCCACGGGCAGGTGCACGTCCTGGGCAAGGACCTCGCCCGCGTCTCCAACTGGAAGGTGCCGCACATCCGGCGCCAGCTGGGGACCGTGTTCCAGGACTTCCGCCTGCTGCCGAACAAGACGGTCGCGGAGAACGTCGCGTTCGCGCAGGAGGTCATCGGCAAGTCCCGCGGCGAGATCCGCAAGTCCGTGCCGCAGGTGCTCGACCTCGTCGGGCTCGGCGGCAAGGAGGACCGCATGCCGGGCGAGCTGTCCGGTGGTGAGCAGCAGCGCGTCGCCATCGCGCGGGCCTTCGTCAACCGGCCCAAACTGCTCATCTGCGACGAGCCCACCGGCAACCTCGACCCGCAGACCTCCGTCGGCATCATGAAGCTGCTCGACCGCATCAACCGGACGGGCACCACCGTGGTCATGGCCACGCACGACCAGAACATCGTGGACCAGATGCGCAAGCGCGTCATCGAGCTGGAGAAGGGCCGCCTCGTCCGCGACCAGGCCCGCGGCGTCTACGGCTACCAGCACTGACCGCCGTAACCGGCCGCCCGATGACCGTCCACGGAAAGGCATAACCAGTCGCCATGCGCGCCCAGTTCGTCCTGTCGGAGATCGGCGTCGGTCTCCGCCGCAACCTCACGATGACGTTCGCCGTCATCGTCTCCGTCGCCCTGTCCCTGGCCCTGTTCGGTGGCTCGCTGCTGATGAGCGACCAGGTCAACACCATGAAGGGCTACTGGTACGACAAGGTCAACGTCTCGGTGTTCCTCTGCAACAAGAGCGACGCCGAGTCCGACCCCAACTGCGCCAAGGGCGCGGTGACCGAGGACCAGAAGAAGGAGATCGAGGCCGACCTCAAGAAGATGTCGGTCGTCGACAACGTCGTCCACGAGTCGCAGGACGAGGCCTACAAGCACTACAAGGAGCAGTTCGGCGACTCCCCGCTGGCCAGTTCGCTCACGCCGGACCAGATGCAGGAGTCGTACCGCATCAAGCTGAAGGACCCGGAGAAGTACCAGGTCATCGCGACCGCCTTCGACGGGCGCGACGGCGTGCAGTCCGTGCAGGACCAAAAGGGCATCCTGGACAACCTCTTCGGGCTGCTGAACGGCATGAACTGGGCCGCGCGCGCGGTGATGGCGCTGATGCTCGTCGTCGCGCTGATGCTGATCGTCAACACCGTGCGCGTCTCGGCGTTCAGCCGGCGGCGCGAGACCGGCATCATGCGCCTGGTGGGCGCCTCCGGCTTCTACATCCAGGCGCCGTTCATCATGGAGGCCGCGGTCGCCGGACTCATCGGCGGTGGTGTCGCCTGCGCCTTCCTGGTGGTCGGCCGGTACTTCATCATCGACCACGGACTCGCGCTCTCCGAGAAGCTGAACCTGATCAACTTCATCGGCTGGGACGCCCTCTTGGCGAAGCTGCCGCTCATCCTCGCCACCAGCTTCCTGATGCCCGCGCTGGCCGCGTTCTTCGCGCTGCGCAAGTACTTGAAGGTGTGACACATGCCAAGCGGGCCGTACGGTCAACCGGCCGTACGGCCCCTTGCGTTGTCCTAGACTCACCGGCATGTCAGGTCGTGACCTGTTCTGTCAGCCCCGCCGCCTGCGCCGCGGGGCCGCCCTGACCTTGGTGTTCACCAGCGTCCTCGTCGCCGGCGCGGCGACCGGCTCGCTGCCCGTTCCCGAGCCGAAACCCGCGCCGGACACGGCCCGTTCGGCCGCCCCCGCCGGTCACCACGAGGACGTCGCCAGGGCGGCCGAGGAGGCGATGGCCGACGGCAAGTCCCCCGTGGAGGCCGCCGAGCGCGCCGTCAGCCGCAGCGGCGACCGCTGGGCCGCCGTCTACTCGCAGGGCGAGTACGAGGAGTTCGAGAAGACCCTCGACGGCCAGTACACCGGCGTCGGGCTGTGGGCCCGGCGCGAGCGGGACGGCCGTATCGAGGTGACGAAGGTCAAGAGCGGCTCGCCCGCCGCCGACGCCGGGATCCGCGCGGGCGACCGGCTCGTCGGCGTCGACGGCCACCGCGTCACCGGGCGGCCCGTCACCGAGGTCGTCGCCCTCCTGCGCGGCGACGCCACCGACGCCGACGCCGGGACCACCGTCCGCCTCGGCCTGGAGCGCGGCACGCGCGCGTGGACCGAGACCCTGCGCCGCGCCCGGCTGACCACCGAATCCGTCAGCGTGCAAACCCTGCCCGGCGGCGTCACCGTGATCAAGGTTGCCGCGTTCACCAAGGGCGCCGGCGACCAGGTCCGCAGCGCCGTACGGCGGGCGCCGGCCGCCGCCGGCGTCGTCCTCGACCTGCGCGGCAACTCCGGCGGGCTGGTCACCGAGGCCGTGACCGCCGCGTCCGCCTTCCTCGACGGCGGCCTCGTCGCCACCTACGACGTCGACGGCGCCCAGCGCGCCCTGCACGCCGAGCCCGGCGGCGACACCGACCGGCCCCTGGTGGCGCTGGTCGACGGCGGCACGATGAGCGCGGCCGAGCTGCTCACCGGCGCCCTCCAGGACCGCGGCCGCGCGGTGGTCGTCGGCTCCCGGACCTTCGGCAAGGGCTCGGTGCAGATGCCGAGCCGGCTGCCCGACGGTTCCGTCGCCGAGCTGACCGTCGGCCACTACCGCACCCCCTCCGGGCGGGGCGTCGACGGGCGGGGCATCACGCCCGACCTGGAGGCGGACCGGGAGGCGCTGGTCCGCGCGGAGACCGTCCTCAGCGGCCTCGGCGACGCCGAGTGAAAACGGCTTCCCGCCGACCCCCGTCGTAGTGCGAAAATGGGCGGACTATGGCTAAGGAAAAAGGGCGCAAGCTGATCGCGCAGAACAAGAAGGCGCGGCACGACTACCTCGTCATCGACACCTACGAGGCCGGTCTGGTCCTCACCGGGACCGAGGTGAAGTCGCTGCGCCAGGGCCGGGCGTCGCTGGTCGACGGCTTCGTGCAGCTCGACGGGCACGAGGCGTGGCTCTACAACGTGCACGTGCCGGAGTACAGCCAGGGCACGTGGACCAACCACAGCGCCCGCCGCAAGCGGAAGCTGCTCCTGCACCGCGCCGAGATCGAGAAGCTGGAGTCGAAGTCCCAGGAGACGGGGCACACGATCGTGCCGCTCGCCCTGTACTTCAAGGACGGCCGGGCCAAGGTCGAGATCGCGCTGGCCAAGGGCAAGAAGGAGTACGACAAGCGGCAGACGCTGCGGGAGAAGCAGGACCGCCGCGAGGCCGACCGCGTGATCTCCGCCATCCGCCGCAAGCAGCGGGCCTGAGCCACGGGACCGGGCCGGGGCCTGACCTGGGGCAGCGCGCCCCGGGAATACGGTGGCATCGACGCACGTTGGTCACGTACGATGGCATCTGCACCTCACAGCGGGTGCGCGGTTTGTCAAATCAACATGGGGATGATCGGTTTCGACAGCGGCTGTCGAAGCAGGGGAAGCGTGTCGAGGAAGCGGCCATGATCTCGTAAACCACAGGCCGAAAAAAATAATCGCCAACACCAAGCGCGATTCCTCCCAGCAGGCCTTCGCCCTCGCTGCCTGATCTCAGGTAGCAGAGCGAGCCTCCTACTAAGGGAGTGTCAGCCCGGGGCTGTTCCCGACCCGGATCCTGGCATCAGCTAGGGAACTAAACCTCTAGGCCCGGTCACGGGGTGTAGAGGGAAACCAAACAGTGACTGAGCCCGTCGGAGACTCGTCCGCGTGATCTCCGGGGCTGAGAAAAGCACAGCGGACTGCACACGGAGAAGCCCTGGTTCCGCACCGTTGGACGCGGGTTCGATTCCCGCCATCTCCACCACCCCATGAAGAGCCCCCGCCCGGGAAACCGGTCGGGGGTTTCTTGCGTGGCGGGCGCGGTCTGGAGGCTGACCCCATGCTGGGCATGGCCGATGTGGGGCCCGGCTCCATATCCGTCGGTGGTTCACGGTTCTACCGTCCCTCGGTATGACACCGACCAGAGCCGCGACATCCCCCCGCCTCCTGTTGGCGACCGTCCTGGTTGCCCTGCTCACGGCCCTTCTCACCCCCACGACCGCCCGCGCGGCCTCCCTCCAGGAGGTCACCGGGTTCGGCACCAACCCCGGCGCGCTGCGCATGTTCCGCTACGTGCCCGACGGACTGCCCGCCGGCCGGCCCGTCGTCGTCGCCCTGCACGGCTGCACCCAGAACGCCTCCGGCTACGGCACCGGCAGCGGCTGGCTCCAACTCGCCGACCGCTGGGGCTTCTCCGTCGTGCTGCCGCAGCAGCAGAGCGCCAACAACGCCTCCTCCTGCCTCAACTGGTTCCAGACCGGCGACATCCAGCGCGGCCAGGGCGAGGCCGCGTCCATCGCGCAGATGGTGGACCGGCAGCTCGCCGACGTCTCCGGCGCCCCGTCCCGCGTCTACGTCACCGGCCTGTCCGCCGGCGGCGGCATGACGTCGGTGATGATGGCCGCGTACCCGGAGAAGTTCGCCGCGGGCGGCGTCGTCGCCGGGCTGCCGTACGGCTGCGCCCAGGCCGCCGGGTCGCCGTACGTGTGCATGTACGTCGGTGCCACGCAGACCCCGCAGCAGTGGGGCGACCGGGTGCGGGCCGCGCGGCCCGGGTACACCGGGACGTGGCCCACGCTGACCGTGCTGCACGGCACCGCCGACTACACGGTGAAGCCGGTCAACATGACCGACCTGGTGGAGCAGTGGACCAACGTGCACCGCGCCGACCAGACCGCCGATGTCGCCGACACCGTCGCCGGGTACCCGCACCGGGTCTACCGGGGCCCGGCCGGGAACGCCGTGGTCGAGACGTACGAGATCACCGGCATGGGGCACGGGCAGCCCGTCGACCCGGGCAGCGGCGCCGAGCAGTGCGGCACGGCCGGCGCCTACATCCTCGACGTGAACCTGTGCGCCGCGTACCGGCTCGGGCGGGCCTGGGGCCTCGGCTGACCCGGCAGGCGGCACCCGCCGGTCGGGCGGGGAACTCACGGGCGCCCGCGCCCAGTTCGGCGCGGGTGGCCCGGCCCGGTCCTTCGGCGGGGGCGTCGCGCCGGTGACCCGCCGGGCCGCCCGCGCCCGCGCGTCCGCTGAAGGGGAGGCGGCCGGGACGTCGTACGTGCCGCGCTCCACCACCCGCTTCGGGCGGGTCACGTCCCCGTGCGCGAGGTCGCGGCCGGGGACGGGAGTTCCGCCGGTCGCGGGCGGCGGAGCAGGGTGCAGGAGAGCAGGAGGGCCACCGTCGCCGCCGCCGGCGGGACGCCGTACCCGGCGGCGGGGGACACGTGCTCCACGGTCCAGCCGCCGGTCGCGCTGCCGCACGCGATGCCGCCCAGCAGGCCGGTGACCGCGAGCGTCATGCCCTCGTTGAGGCGGCCCTCGGGGGTGCGGCGCTGGACCAGCGTCATCGTGGTGACCATGGTCGGCGCGGTCGCCATCCCGGCGAGCAGCAGCGCCCCCGCCACCAGCGGCAGCGAACCGGTGAGCGCCGCCGGCAGCGGCAGCGTCAGCAGCGCCGCCATCGCGGCCACGCACCACGGCAGCCGGGACTCCGCCGGACCGGCCGGGCGGACGGCGCCGTACAGCAGCCCGGCCGCGCAGGAACCGGCCGCCTGGAGCGCGAGCACCACGCCGGCCGCCGTACGGTGCCCCTGCGCGTCCGCGAACGCGATCGTCACGACCTCCATCGCGCCGAACACCCCGCCCGTCGCCAGGCACACCGCCAGCAGCGACGGCATGCCGGGCGCGCGCAGCGGCGACTTCGCGGGCGTGCGCCGGTGCACGGGCGGCTCGGTCGAGCGCTGCGCGGCGAACAGGAGCACGCCGGTCAGCAGCAGCACGGCGCCGACGAGGGTGCCCGCCTCCGGGAAGAACGTCCCGCACAGGAACGCCGCCAGCACCGGGCCCAGCATGAAGCACAGCTCGTCCGCCGCCTGCTCGAAGGAGTTCGCGGTGTGCCGCGCCTCGGCGTCGTCGCCGAGCAGGTGGGCCCAGCGGGCCCGGGACATGCCGCCGGTGTTCGGGGTCGTGGCGGTGGCGGCGTAGGCGGCGAACAGCGTCCAGTCCGGGGTGCCGTGGCGCACGCACAGCAGCAGGGCGAGCGAGCCGCACACCGCGACCGCCGTGGCGGGCACCGCGATCCGGGCCTGGCCGTACCGGTCGACGAGCCGCGCGGTCCACGGCGCGACCACCGCCGTCGCCGCGAGGCCGGTCGCCGTGACGGCACCGGCGAGGGCGTACGAGCCGCGCGCCCCGGCGATCATCACCACGGCGCTGACGCTGAACATCCCCATCGGCAGGCGCGCTATCAGGTTCCCCACGGTGAAGGCGAGGGCGCCGCGGTGCCGGAAGAGACGCCGGTACGGGCCGGGCGGGCGCCGGGGCGACGCGCGCCGCGGGGCGAAGTCGGCGGCGACGAGGGTGTCGGCGGTGACGGTGAGGACGAGGGATTTCGAGGACGGCGACGGGGACGGGGCCGAGGACGGGGACGGGGACGGGGACGGCGGGGGCGGGGAGGGCTGCGGCATGCATCCACCGTCGCCCGGCGGTGATCACGGGGTCCAACACCTGCTCGGCACCCATTGACGCACCCCGGTTGTGAATCGCGGCGTCCCGGCAATCCGGTACCGACTCACGCACCCGCGTTGTAAATTCGCCCGGTGCCCGCACCCACCCACCTCGACCCCCGGCTGCTGCGGGCCTTCCTCGCCGTCGCCGAGGAACTGCACTTCACCCGCGCCGCGGTCCGCCTCTACGTCGCCCAGCAGGCGCTCAGCCGGGACATCAGGCGACTGGAGCGGGAACTCGGCGTCGACCTCTTCGTCCGCACCACCCGCCAGGTCACGCTGACCGCCGACGGCGAGCGCCTCCTGCCGTACGCGCGCCGCGCCCTCCAGGCCCAGGACGAGCTGCTCGCCGCCTTCGGCCAGGCCCGCCCGCTGCTCGTCGACCTGAACTCGCCGGGCCTGAGCACCGGCCGCAGCGTCCTGCACCGGGCCCGCGAACTCGCCCCCGAGCACGAACTCATGGCCCGCTACGAGAGCGGCCTGACGTACGCCGCCGGGGAGCTGATCGCCGGCCGCCTCGACGCCTCGTTCGGCCGGTTCGCCGGACTCGACCCGGCGCTGCGGTCCGGCCTCGACCACCAGCCCGTGCGCTACGAGCCGATGGCCGTCGTCCTGCCCGAGGACCACCGGCTGGCCGAGCTGTCCGAGGTGCCGCTCGCCGCCCTCACGGGGGAGTCCGTGTACGCGGGCGCCGGCAATCCCCGCACCCCCGAGTGGACCGACCTCGCGCGCCGGCTGTTCGAGGGGCGGGGCATACGAATCGCGCCACCCGCGCCGCTCGCGATCGGGGAGGAGGAGTTCCAGCGGATCATGGCGAAGACCCGGAACCCCATCCTCGCCGTGCGGGGCTTCCCGGCCCTGCCGGCGACGGTCGTGCGGCCCCTCGTCGACCCCGTGCCGCTGTCGCCGGTGTCCCTGGTGTGGCGAAAGCGACTCGCGCATCCCGCGCTCGACGCCCTGCGCCGGGCCGCGGCCCAGGTCAGTGCCGGTCAGGGGTGGTTGCGGAGACCGGCGGGGGGATGGCTTCCGGCCATCGACGAGAACGTGATGACCCCCACCTGAGACCGTTATGTCGTCTCATGACTGACACGCGGCAACCACACTTCCTCCGCGTGCGCTACATTCTTCGCCTGAGCACGGTGTGGTAATGGGGCGCTCGAGCCGAGTGGGGGCCCGGGTCGATCGACGGGTGCTCGGGGTCGTTATGCGCACCCAGAACTGTCCCGTGGGGGGAAGCGCGCGCGTGAACAACTGGCGAGAAGACGCCCAACCGGAATGGCCCGTGGTCGCCTCGGCGACCCAGGAGATACCGGTGGTGGCGGAGGACGACGCGGGCGACCCGACGACGCGGGCCTTCCCGGTCCCGTCCGGTGAGGATCCCGGCGCGGCCCGCCCGGAGACCCTGCGCCTGGACCGCCGTTACCGGCTGACGCCGCCCACCGACGCGACGGAACTGCTGCCGAGGGTGGACCCGACGCGGGCGGATCCGACACGAGCGTTCCCGCAGCAGGCGGGGGGCGCGGGGTTCGGCCCGACACCGGCCCGAGGAACGCCCCGAGGGGCGAATTCCGGCCAGCGCCCCGACGTCGAGCGCCGCATACCCGACGTCGACCGCCGCATGCCGGACGTCGGCAGCCGCGCACCCGAGCGTCACATACCCGACGTCGACCGCCGCACGTCCGACGCCGACAGCCGCGTACCCGAGCCCCACATACCTGAGCGCCACATACCCGAGCGCCGCATACCTGAGCGGCCGGGTGACCGCTCGGCCGCGGATCGCCGTACGACCGCCCTCGGCGTGGGCCTCGGTGGCGTGGACGCCGGCCCGGCCAACCCCGCCGCCCCCCGCGGTCCCTGGCGGACCGACGGCCCGGCGACCGCCCGCAACGCCGCGGCGACGACCGGCCACGCCCCCTCCACACCCGGCCACGTCCCCACCACGCCCGGCCGCGACCGGTCCGCCCCGGGCCGCGCCCCCGCGCCCACCGACCGCACCCCTGGCTCCTCCGGAGCCCTCGGCCGCACCCCCGCCGCCCCCGGCCACCCCCTCGCCGCCACCGACACCCCCACCACCATGCTGAACGTGGCCCCTGGTGTCGCCGATGCCCCCACTGCCCCCGGTGCCGCCGGTGTCGGGTCCGCGCGGTCCGTCGCCCCCCGGGACCCCTGGCAGCAGGACCTCGACGCCGGCGCCCACGACCCCACCGTCGACCCGCACGAGGTCACCGTGCAGCTCGACGCCGTACAGCTCGGCGACGGGCTGATCCGCAGGGCCGCGACCGCCGCCGGTGGTCAGGAGGCGTCGGACGGGCCGGTGTTCGTGGACGAGTCCGGCCGCCGCAGCCGCCACTTCCGCCGCCTGGGCATGGCCGTCGCCCTCGCCTGCGCGGTCTACGCCGTCGTCATCGTCGCGACCCTGCTGTCCGGCAGCTCCGACGCCCCCTGGCTGCCCGTACCCGGCCAGAAGGACGAACAGCCCGCGGGCAAGGTCGACACCACGCCGCTGCCCACCCCGTCGACGGGACCCACCGGCGCCACCGCCCCCCAACCGGGCACCTCCCTCTCGCCCGGCGCGAGCGACTCCCCGCTCCCCGGCACCACCGCGGGCGCCCCCGGCGTCACGACCGACCCCGACGAGCCCGGCGCCGACCCGGAGCCGACCGCCACGCGGTCCACCCCCCGGCCCGGCACCGGCGGCGGCGCCGACCCCGCCCCCACGAAGACCACGCCCCCGGCGGCCACCGAGGACCCGGAACCGACGCCCGACCCGACCGGGCCCACCGCCGAACCGACGGAGACCGCCGGCGGCGACCCCGTCGAGGCCGACACCGTCGCCGCCGGACCGGGCGACACCGAACCCGCCCCCGCGAGCACCCCCGAGGCGCTGGGCGCCTCCTCCTCCCCGTCCCCGGAGTACGTCCTCTGATGGCATCCCGCACCCCCCGCCACAGGGCCGCGACCGGCACCCGTGGCGGCCCCCGGCGCCGCCGCGTGCCACTGCGCTTCCTGCTCCCCGCACTCCTCCTCGTCGCCCTGATGGCGATGCTGATGCTGCGCGGCTACGTGCACAGCGAGATCCTCGCCGACCACCGCGTCCGCCCGCCCGCCCCCACCGACAAGGTGCCGCAGCGGATCCTCGACGGCGGCCCGGTCATCGACACCCGCGGCGGCCGCACCGACACCTTGCGCGTGCCCGACCACCGGCTCGTCCTCACCTTCGACGACGGCCCGGACCCGGTGTGGACGCCGAAGGTCCTGGACGTCCTGAAGAAGCACGACGCGCACGCCGTCTTCTTCGTCGCCGGCACCATGGCCTCCCGCCATCCCGACCTCGTCAGGCGCATGGTCGACGAGGGCCACGAGATCGGCCTGCACACCTTCAACCACCCCGACCTCTCCTACCAGTCGAAGAAGCGCATCGACTGGGAGCTGTCCCAGAACCAGCTCGCCCTCAGAGGCGCCGCGGGCATCCGCACGTCCCTCTTCCGGCCGCCGTACTCGTCCTTCTCCGCCGCCATGGACAACGCGTCCTGGCCGGTCACGCAGTACATCGGCTCGCGCGGCTACATCACCGTCCTCAACAACACCGACAGCGAGGACTGGCAGCGGCCCGGCGTCGACGAGATCATCCGCCGCGCCACGCCCAAGGGCGGCCAGGGCGCGATCGTCCTCATGCACGACTCCGGCGGCGACCGCAGCCAGACCGTCGCGGCGCTCGACCGGATGCTGCCCGACCTCAAGGAGCGGGGCTACGAGTTCGACAACCTCACCGAGGCCCTGGACGCGCCCAGCGCGCACACCTCCGTCGCGGGCCTCGAGTCGCTGAAGGGCAAGGCGTGGATCTTCCTGGTCCAGGCCTCGGAGAAGATCACCGACGGTCTGGTGGTCGGCCTCGCGGTGATCGGCTCGCTCGTCATCGGCCGGTTCGTGCTGATGCTGCTGCTGTCCGGCGCGCACGCCCGCCGGGTGCGGCGCCGCGGCTTCCGCTGGGGCCCGCCGGTGACCGAACCGGTGTCGGTGCTGGTCCCGGCGTACAACGAGGCCAAGTGCATCGAGAACACCGTGCGTTCCCTGACGGCGAGCGAGCACCCGATCGAGATCGTCGTCGTGGACGACGGCTCCACGGACGGCACGGCCCGCATCGTGGAGGCGATGGGCCTGCCGAACGTCCGCGTCGTGCGCCAGCTCAACGCGGGCAAACCGGCCGCCCTCAACCGCGGCCTCGCCAACGCCCGTTACGACATCGTCGTGATGATGGACGGCGACACCGTCTTCGAGCCGGCCACGGTCCGCGAACTCGTCCAGCCCTTCGGCGACCCGCGCGTCGGCGCCGTCGCGGGCAACGCGAAGGTCGGCAACAAGGACAGCCTGATCGGCGCGTGGCAGCACATCGAGTACGTGATGGGCTTCAACCTCGACCGCCGCATGTACGACGTGCTGCGCTGCATGCCGACCATCCCCGGCGCGGTCGGCGCGTTCCGCCGCAGCGCCCTGGAGCGGGTCGGCGGCATGAGCGACGACACGCTCGCCGAGGACACCGACATCACGATGGCCCTGCACCGCGACGGCTGGCGCGTGGTCTACGCGGAGAACGCCCGTGCCTGGACCGAGGCCCCGGAGACCGTGCAGCAGCTGTGGTCCCAGCGCTACCGCTGGTCGTACGGCACGATGCAGGCCATCTGGAAGCACCGCAGGGCCCTGATCGAGAGCGGCCCGTCCGGCCGCTTCGGCCGCGTCGGCCTGCCCCTGGTCTCCCTCTTCATGGTCCTCGCGCCGCTCCTCGCCCCCCTGATCGACATCTTCCTCCTCTACGGCCTCGTCTTCGGCCCGACGCAGAAGACGATCGTGGCCTGGCTGGGCGTCCTCGCGATCCAGGCGGTCTGCGCGGCCTACGCCTTCCGCCTCGACCGCGAACGCATGACCCACCTCATCTCCCTCCCGCTCCAGCAACTCCTCTACCGCCAGCTCATGTACGTCGTCCTCCTCCAGTCCTGGATCACGGCCCTCACGGGCGGCCGCCTGCGCTGGCAGAAACTGCGGCGGACCGGGGTCGTGGAGGCACCGGGCGGTTCCGTCCCGAGCGGCCGGACCAGCAGTGATCGGAGGCCCGTGGCATGACCCACGGCTACACCACGGGCACGTCCCCGCAGCCCACGCCCGAACCCACGCCGACGCCCGAACCCACGCCCACGCCCGAACCGAAGCCCGCCGCCGCGGCGCCCACCGCGCCGAAGCCCGGCCGGGACCGCTACCTGGACCTGCTGCGCTCCATCGCCCTGGTCCGCGTGGTCGTCTACCACCTGTTCGGCTGGGCGTGGCTGACGGTGCTGTTCCCGTCGATGGGCGTGATGTTCGCGCTGGCGGGCTCGCTGATGGCGCGTTCCCTGAAGCGGCCGGCGCCGGGCGTCATCAAGGGCCGCGTGCGCCGGCTGCTGCCGCCGCTGTGGGCGTTCAGCGCGGTGGTGCTGGCGCTGATGTTCGTGAACGGCTGGAACCCGGTGAAGGAGTCGTCCGACGGCCCCACCTGGGGGCTGGTGGAGCTGTTCAACTACATCGTGCCGGTCGGCGCCCCGCCGTTCCCCTGGCACATCGGCTCCAAGTCCGGCCTGCTGGAGGACACCTGGGCGGTCCAGGCGGCCGGCCCGCTGTGGTACCTGCGCGCCTACCTGTGGTTCGTGGTGGCGTCCCCGCTCCTGCTGTGGGCGTTCCGCCGCGCTCCCTGGCCGACGCTGCTGGCCCCGCTGGCCCTCACGGCGGTCGTCGGCACGTCCCTGGTGAAGATCCCAGGGGAGACGGGCAACGCGGTCACCGACTTCGCGGTCTACGGCGGTTGCTGGGTGCTGGGCTTCGCCCACCAGGAGGGCCTGCTGAAGCAGATCCCGCGCTATGTCGCCGTCTCCTGCGCGTCGTTGCTGATGGCCTTCGGGCTGTGGTGGGCGTCGAACCACCTGGGCCCGGACGGCTGGGACCTCAACGACATCCCGCTGGCCCAGGCTACCTGGTCGTTCGGCTTCGTCGTGATCCTGCTCCAGTACTCGCCGTCGTGGCGGGAACTGCCGGGCAGGCTGGCGAAGTGGGACAAGCTGGTGACGCTGTCCAACAACCGGGCAGTCACGATCTACCTGTGGCACAACATGCTGATCATGGCCACGGTCCCGATCCTGGACCGGCTCTACGAGCTGCCGTTCATGCAGAGCGAGCGGGCGGTGGCGGCGCTGGACGCCACATACATGCTGTGGATGTTCGCCCTGGTGTGGCCGCTGATCGGCCTGGCGATCGTCGCGGTCGGCTGGATCGAGGACGTGGCGGCGAAACGCACGCCGCGCCTGTGGCCGAACGGCGCACGGAAGACCACGTCACGCCGGGGCCGCCGGGCCGCCGGAACGTACTGACAGGACGCGCCGCCCTCGGCGAAGGGCGGCGCGCCCCGTGTCACACGACCGGCGCTCAGCCGAACGCGCGGACCGCCTGGTAGTACGTCCACGCCGTGCTGTTGCAGGAGGTCTTCGTGCCGCCCGAGTAGCGGTTGCAGACGCGCTTCAGGTCCTCGTAGAAGGCGCTGTCGATGCGCGACTTGTTGGCGGAGAAGGTGCCCATCTCCTTGTAGTTGCGGTAGCCGAAGTCGTGCCGCTGACAGGCCTTCGAGAAGGGGAAGCCGAAGGGGTTGTCGGGGGACGAGCTGCAGTAGTCCGTCGACCAGTTGAAGGCGTACGCCGACCAGGCGGAGCGGTTGGCCTCGGCCGACGCCCAGGCGTTGTAGCTCGTCGCGGTGGTCTGGGTCCAGCTGGCGAGCACCTGGGCCTTGTTGGCGGGGACGGCCGTGGCGGCCGAGGCGGTGGCGAGGATCGTCGCGGTGGTGATGCCGGCGGCGACCAGACCCTTGAGAGCGGTGCGGGGCATGGGACTCCTCAAGTAGGTGCACCGGGTCCCGGTGCACGGCCTGGGGAGCAACTGCCGTGTGGTGCGCGGAAGTTGGCTCCTGAGCGGGGGTGACGCTATGCGCGTAGCGTGGCGCTGGAGGGACTTTCTCTTGACATGAACCTGAAGGCAAGAGGGCGTGCAGTTCCATGCAGGCTCCGTTAGCCCCTGCGGCAACACGGGCCCCACCGGCCCCACCAGCGCGTTGTCCGGGCGTTCGCGCGTGCTCCGTGGGCGTCGCGGGATTCCGCTTCCAGCGGGACTCCAGTCGGAGCAGAGGGATGCCCGGGGGCGCACAGTCGATCCGGCGCCCGCCCCACAGCTTGCGCGCCCGCCCCACAGCTTCCGCGCCCGCGCACTCCGCTCCCGCGGCTCCCGCTCCCGCCCGCCCCGCCTAAAGTTCTCGGGGCAGCACGAACCCCACCCCGCGGGCCCCGCGGGGACGAGCGAGGAGCAGACCGACGTGAGCGACCCGGAGTCCACAGCCGTCCAGCAGCAGATCGCCCGGGACCTCCAGGTGGGCGAGTCCTTCGACGCCGCGCGGGAGATCGAGCGCCGCGTGGACTTCCTCGCCGGGCGGCTGACCGGCACGGGGCTGCGCTCGCTCGTGCTCGGCATCAGCGGCGGCGTCGACTCCTCGACCGCCGGGCGGCTGTGCCAGCTGGCCGTGGAGCGGGTGCGCGCCACGGGGCAGGACGCCACCTTCTACGCGATGCGGCTGCCGTACGGCGTCCAGGCCGACGAGCAGGACGCCCAGCGCGCGCTGGAGTTCATCCGGCCCGACCGCGTCCTGACCGTCGACGTGAAGCCCGCGAGCGACGCGGCGCTGGAGGCGGCGGTGGCCGGCGGCCTCGCGTTCCGCGACGCCCACCACCAGGACTTCGTGCACGGCAACATCAAGGCCCGGCAGCGCATGATCGCCCAGTACGCGGTGGCCGGCGCGCACGACGGCCTGGTCGTCGGCACCGACCACGCCGCCGAGGCGGTGTCCGGCTTCTTCACCAAGTTCGGCGACGGCGCGGCCGACGTCGTGCCGCTCACCGGCCTCACCAAGCGCCGCGTCCGCGCCCTCGCGCAGAAGTTGGGCGCCCCGGACTCCCTGGTGTGGAAGACCCCGACCGCGGACCTGGAGACCCTCGACCCGGGCAAGCCCGACGAGGACGCGCTCGGCGTCACGTACGACGACATCGACGACTTCCTGGAGGGCAAGCCGGTCGCCGAGCCCGCCTTCGAGGCCATCGTCCGGCGCTACCGGCTCACCGAGCACAAGCGGCAGCTCCCGATCGCTCCGTAGGACCGGCAGAACCGGCGTCGCCGCGATCGCTCCGTGAAACCGGCGGCCCTCCGTTCGCCCCGGTGTGGAAAACTGCCCGCGTCGCCCCGGCGAAGGGGACGGCGCGGGCGGCGTGAGGAGTGGGTGGCGGATGAGCGACAAGCGGCAGATACAGAAGATGCTGCGGCTGATGGCCAGTGGCGAGCCCGTCGAACTCACCAGCCCCATGGCCTCGGTGAAGAAGCTCGCCCGACTGGCCTTCCTGGCCCAGCAGTTCGGCTACGAGTACGCCGACGTGCGGCAGGGCGGCGGCAACAACAGCGCCCTCGTCATGCTGATCGTGCCGGACCCGAGTCCCACCGCCCGGGCGCGCGCCGCGCAGAACTGGGCGCAGTACCCGAACGCGGGCGACGGCGTCTCCGTCCCGCCGTTCGTGCCGGACGCGCTGGAGCTGCTGAAGGCGCGGATCAACTTCGACCTCACCGGCAAGAGCGCCGAGAAGCGGATGGCGTACGGCGCGCTCGGCGTCACCATCGGCAGCCTCATCACCGCCTTCCAGACCGGCTTCCCGGCGTGGAGCATCATCCTGTGGGTCGCGCTGATGGCCATCCTCGGCGTCGGCCTCGTCGTCACCCGGCGGCGCAACGCCAAGTTCGCCGCCCGGCTCCAGGCGGCCGGATTCGCACCGGTGACGGACGAGGCGGGTCGCACCCGCTACCTCCCTCCGGGCGCCCAACTCCCGGGCCACGGAAACCCGTTCGGCGGCCAGGGCAACCCCTTCCCCGGCCCCGGCGCCATGCCCGCGAACCCCGGCCCCTACGGCACCCCGGCACCGAGTGCCACCCCCGGCTACCCGGCCCAGCAGTCCGGCCCGGGCTACGCCGCCCAGCAGCCCGGCGGCTCCGGCTACGCCCAGCCCGGCGCCCCTGGCGTGCCGTACCCGCCCCAGCCCTCGGCCCCGGCCCCCGGCCAGTACCCCGCCCCGCCCGCCCCGGGCCCGTACGGCGCCGCCCCAGGCGGGCAGCAGTACCCCGCCGCACCCCAGATGCCCCAGCAGCCGCAGCAGCCCCAGTACCCCCAGCAGCAGCCTCACCCCCACCAGCAGAACCCCCACTGGCAGCCGCCCCAGCACTGACCGCCGAGGCACGGCACCCGGCCCCCTGTGAGGCACGGCACCCGGCCCCCTGTGAGGCACGGCACCCGGCCCCCTGTGAGGCACGCCACCGACCCCTGTGGGGCACGTCACCCCGCCCCACCGGACCTCTCACCCCCTCCGCCCCCGGGGTGAGAGCAACGTTCCCTTCCGGTCACCGGGTGCCACAGTGCGGAAACGCGCCCTCCCTACCTTCGGGACTCAGCCACTCGCAGTACGACCTGAGCCCGGAGCACCGTGGAGGCGTCATGACAGCCCCGAGTACAGCGCCCGCACCCCCGAGCAGGGGCCGCTGGATCCAGCACTGGGATCCCGAGGACGAGGCGTTCTGGAAGGAGACCGGGGAGAAGGTCGCCCGTCGTAACCTGTTCTTCTCCGTCCTCTCCGAGCACATCGGCTTCTCGATCTGGACCATGTGGTCCGTGCTGGTGCTGTTCATGGGACCCGAGTACGGGCTGACCCCGGCCGACAAGTTCCTGCTGACCTCGGTGGTCACGCTGGTCGGCGCGGTCGTCCGGGTGCCCTACACCTTCGCGATCGCCGTCTTCGGTGGCCGGAACTGGACGGTCGTGTCGGCGGCCCTGCTCCTCATCCCGTCCGTCGCCGCGTTCGTGGTCATGGAACCGGGCACGTCCTTCTCGACGTTCCTGCTCGTCGGCCTGCTGGCCGGCATCGGCGGCGGCAACTTCGCCTCGTCCATGACGAACATCAACGCCTTCTTCCCGCTGCGCAAGAAGGGCTGGGCCCTGGGCCTCAACGCGGGCGGCGGCAACATCGGCGTCCCCGTCATCCAGCTCGCCGCCCTGGCGATCATCGGCGCGAGCGGCGGGCCGCGCGTCCTGCTCGGGATCTACATCCCGCTCATCCTGCTCGCCGCCGTCCTGGCTTGGCTGTTCATGGACAACATCGCGTCCGTGAAGAACGACACGGGCGCCGCCAAGGACGCCGCGCGGGACCCGCACACCTGGATCATGTCCTTCATCTACATCGGCACATTCGGCTCCTTCATCGGCTACAGCTTCGCCTTCGGGCAGGTCCTGCAGAACCAGTTCGGCCGTACGCCGCTGGAGGCCGCGTACGTCACCTTCATCGGCCCGCTGCTGGGCTCGCTGATCCGGCCCCTGGGCGGCAGGCTCGCCGACAAGTACGGCGGCGGCAGGATCACCCTCTACACCTTCGTGGCCATGGGCGCCGCCACCGCCGTCCTCGTGTACGCCTCCATGGCGGAGTCGCTCGGCCTGTTCACCGCCGCCTTCGTGGTGCTGTTCGTGCTGACCGGCCTCGGCAACGGCTCGACGTTCAAGATGATCCCGGGCATCTTCCAGAACAAGGCCCTCGCCAAGGGCCTGACCGGCGAGGAGGCCGCCCGCTACGGACGCCGGCTGTCCGGGGCCTCCATGGGCCTGATCGGCGCGGTGGGCGCGCTCGGCGGCGTCGGCATCAACCTCGCCTTCCGCCAGTCCTTCCTCTCCTACGGCTCCGGCACCGGCGCGTTCCTCGCCTTCCTCGCCTTCTACGCGGCCTGCTTCGTGGTCACCTATGCCGTATACCTTCGTCGTCCGTCGGCCAAGGTGCGGGCCGACTCCGCCGCCGACGAGGAGAAGCCGCAGCTCAGCTACGCACAGGTGTGACGTAACACCGGCGACATACGTCCGAACCGAGCCTGTCACGAGCCGTTGACAGGCTCCTTCGGCACGTGGACGTGAACGCTTTCCGGCACGTGAGAGTGAATAATCAGAGCGGGACGAGAGCCATGGACGACCGACAGCAGCAGCCCGAGCACGGCCCCCTGGCCGGCTTCACCGTAGGGGTGACCGCCGCCCGCCGGGCCGACGAACTGGGGGCACTCCTCCAGCGGCGTGGTGCCGCCGTCCTGCATGCCCCCGCCCTGCGGATCGTGCAGCTCGCCGACGACAGCGAACTCCTCGCGGCGACCAAGGAGATCATCGACCAGGCGCCGGACATCGTGGTCGCGACGACCGCGATCGGCTTCCGCGGCTGGGTGGAGGCCGCCGACGGCTGGGGACTCGGCGACGCCCTGCTGGCCCGGCTGCGCGGGGTGCGCATCCTGGCCCGCGGGCCCAAGGTGAAGGGCGCGATCCGGGCCGCCGGACTCACGGAGGAGTGGTCGCCGTCGTCCGAGTCGATGGCGGAGGTGCTCGACCGGCTCCTGGAGGAGGGCGTCGAGGGCCGCCGGGTCGCCGTACAGCTGCACGGCGAGCCGCTGCCCGGGTTCGTCGAGGCGTTGCGGGCCGGCGGGGGAGAGGTCGTCGGGGTGCCGGTGTACCGGTGGATGCCGCCGGAGGACCTCGGACCGGTCGACCGGCTGCTGGACGCGGCCGTCTCCCGGGGCGTCGACGCGATCACCTTCACCAGCGCGCCCGCCGCGGTGTCGCTGCTGTCCCGCGCGGAGGAACGGGGCCTGCTGCCCGAACTGCTGGAGGCCCTCGGCCACGACGTGCTGCCGGCCTGCGTCGGCCCCGTGACGGCGGTGCCGCTACAGGCCCGGGGCATCGACACGGTGCAGCCGGAACGCTTCCGGCTCGGCCCGCTCGTCCAGCTGCTCTGCCAGGAACTGCCCGCCCGCGCACGGTCGTTGCCGGTCGCCGGCCACCGGGTGGAGATCCGCGGGCACGCCGTGCTGGTCGACGGGGACCTCAAGCCCGTGCCGCCCGCCGGGATGTCCCTGCTGCGCGCGCTCGCCCGCCGCCCCGGCTGGGTCGTGGCCCGCGCCGACCTGCTGCGCGCCCTGCCCGGCGCCGGACGCGACGAGCACGCGGTGGAAACCGCGATGGCCAGGCTCCGCACCGCCCTGGGCGCCCCCAAGCTGATCCAGACGGTCGTCAAACGCGGCTACCGCCTCGCCCTGGACCCGGCGGCGGACGCGAAGTACGCCGACGCGTGAGGCCCCGCGCCGGGAGAAGCGCCGTGGCCGACGTGAGGGGTTCACGGCGGTGGAGTGGGCAGGCACTGTAAGAGGGAGCGCTTTCGATGCCCCTCCGCAAGGCGGTGACAGGAGCATGGCAACGGGTACGGCCACGGCACCCCACGAGATGCGGTTCGACGCCGGGCGGATCTGCCTGGACCTCCTCGCCACCACCCACCCCGTCGAACGGCTCGACTCCGTGGAGGTGCTGCGCGCCTGGATCGTCGCCTCCGGCCTCGTCCCGCCCGGCACGCCGCTCGCGCACGCCGACCCGACCTGGCCGGTGGCCTTCCGCGAACTGCGCGGTCACATCGATCGGTTGGTGCGCGGCCGGCCGGCCCCGGGCGTGCGGACGTACGACCTCGCCCTCGCCCGCCTCAACGACCTCGCCCGTGCCGCGCCCCCGGCCCCGCGCGCCGTGGCCGACGAAGAGGGCGCGCTGACGCGGCGGCTGGACGGCCCTCCCACGTGCGCCGCCCTGATCGGCGCCGTCGCCCGGGACGCCGTGGAACTGCTCACCGACCCCGTCGCCCGGGCCGGCCTGCGCGAGTGCGCGGGCGACGACTGCCCGATCGTCTACCTGGACACCTCCCGGGGCCGCCGGCGCCGCTGGTGCTCCAGCGAGACCTGCGGCAACCGGGAACGCGTGGCCCGCCACCGCCGCCGCGCCGCCCTCGCCCGCGCGTGAGACCTCCGGGCGCCCGCGCCGGAAAACCCGGGCGCGAAAACTTTCGCCCGCCGTTGAACACTCCACGCCCCCGCTGCGTACCCGACGTTGAGCGACCGGCTGGGGGGTCCCCCCCGGACATCGGAGGTGGGCGTGCGCAAGGATTCCGTCGTGGCCAGGGAACGCGGAGCGAGGGCCCGACATCGCATGTCCCAGTCCTCGTCGGAACCCGACGAGGAGCTGATGCGCGCCCTCTACCGCGAGCACGCCGGACCCTTGCTCGCCTACGTGCTGCGCCTCGTCGCCGGTGACCGCCAGCGGGCCGAGGACGTCGTGCAGGAGACGCTCATCCGTGCCTGGAAGAACGCCGGTCAGCTCAATCGGGCGACCGGATCGGTACGCCCCTGGCTGGTGACGGTCGCCCGGCGCATCGTCATCGACGGCCACCGCAGCCGGCAGGCCCGGCCTCAGGAGGTCGATCCGTCGCCGCTGGAGGTCATCCCCGCGGAGGACGAGATCGACAAGGCGCTGTGGCTGATGACCCTCTCGGACGCCCTCGACGACCTGACCCCGGCCCACCGGGAGGTGTTGGTCGAGACCTATTTCAAGGGGCGTACCGTCAATGAGGCGGCTGAGACGCTGGGCATACCCAGCGGCACCGTCCGCTCGCGGGTGTTCTACGCCCTGCGTTCGATGAAGCTGGCACTGGAGGAGCGGGGGGTGACGGCGTGATGAGTGGTTACGGGGGATACGAAGCGGGTGGTGCGGGTATGTCTGGCCCCATGCAGGGATCTCCGGTGCCGAACGAACACGAGACGGTCGGTGCCTACGCCCTCGGCATTCTCGACGACGCCGAAGCAACCGCTTTCGAGGCGCACCTCGCGACCTGCGAGTGGTGCGCCCAGCAGCTCGACGAACTCGCCGGGATGGAGCCCGTGCTGGCCGCGCTCGCGGACCTGCCGGGCGCCGGCACGCCCGCGATCGGCGAGTCGCTGTCCGCGAAGCCGAGCCCCAGGCTGGCCGAGGCGCTCGTGGACGAGGTCGCCGAGCGCCGTGCCGCCAAGCGGCGCCGCAACTTCTATCTGGTGGGCGCGGCGGCCGCGTTGATCGTCGGCGGCCCGTTCGCGGCCGTGGCGACGACGGGCGGCGACAACGGCGGCGGAAAGAGCACGACGCAGGCGGAGGCGAGCCCCGCGAAGGCGGCGTTCGACGGCATGGGCGAGAAGATCACGGCGACCGACCCGGCCACCAAGGTCACCGCGACGGTGGCCATGGAGGAGAAGGCCTGGGGCACGCACGCGGTCCTCCGGCTGAACAACGTGACGGGCCCGCAGAAGTGCTCGCTGATCGCCGTCGGCAAGAACGGCGAGCGCGAGACCGTCACGTCCTGGTCCGTCCCCACCTGGGGCTACGGCGTCCCGAACGCCAAGACCGAGCAGGCCAAGGAGCCGCTGTACGTGCACGGCGGCGCCGCGTTCGAACCCAACCAGATCGACCACTTCGAGGTCATGACCTTCGACGGCAAGCGCCTCGTCGAGGTGGACGCCTGACAGTCCCGTCGCTTCCCGGCAGGGCCCCCCTTCGCGTACGGTTGACGGCTGCCCAGCACGTCAGAAGGGGGCCCGGTGGCCGCTCAGGCTCAACAGGAAACCGCGGTTCAGGCTCAGCCGGAATCCGCGGTCGACTCGGTCCGCGACCGCGAGATCGGCGTCGAACAGGAACACCTGGACCGGGTGTACCGCCGCCTGGAGGAGAAGATCCACGAGGCGGAGTTCCTCATGAACGACGCGGCCAAGCGCGGCCAGGTCGGCACGCCCGGCGCGCTCGCCGAGCGGGACGCCCAGGTCTTCCGCGCCGGCGTGCACCTGAACCGCCTCAACAACGAGTTCGAGGACTTCCTCTTCGGCCGGATCGACCTGCTCCTCGGCAAGGACGGCAAGAAGGGACCCGACGGCGCGTACACCGCCGTCGAACCGGCCGACGGCGCCGTCCGCGACGACAACACCGCCGACATCGCCGAGACCCTGCACATCGGCCGCATCGGCGTCCTCGACCAGGACTACGCCCCGCTGGTCATCGACTGGCGGGCGCCCGCCGCCGCGCCCTTCTACCGCTCCACGCCGGTCGACCCCGGCCGCGTCGTCCGGCGCCGCGTGATCCGCTCCAAGGGGCGGCGCGTGCTCGGCGTCGAGGACGACCTGATGCGCCCCGAGCTGAAGGCGTTCCTCGACGGCCGTGAACTGCCCGTCATCGGCGACGGCGCCCTGATGGCCGCGCTCGGCCAGGCCCGCAGCCACACCATGCGGGACATCGTCGCCTCCATCCAGGCCGAGCAGGACCTCGTGATCCGCGCCCCCGCCGCCTCCGTGACGTACGTCGAGGGCGGCCCCGGCACGGGCAAGACGGCCGTCGCGCTGCACCGCGCCGCCTACCTCCTCTACCAGGACCGGCGCCGGTACGCGGGCGGCATCCTGATCGTCTCGCCGACGCCGCTGCTGGTGGCGTACACCGAGGGCGTGCTGCCCTCCCTCGGCGAGGAGGGCCAGGTCGCCATCCGCGCGATCGGCTCGCTGGTCGACGGCGCCGAGGCCACGGTGTACGACTCCCCGGCGGTGGCCCGCGCCAAGGGCTCGTACCGCATGCTCAAGGTGCTGCGGAAGGCCGCGCGCGGCGCCCTGGAGTCGCGGGACGCGCCGGACCGGCTGCGGGTGGTCGCCTTCGGCCGCCGCCTGGAGCTGCAGGCCGAGGAGCTGGACCGCGTCCGGCGCACCGCCCTCGGCGGCACCGCGCCGGTCAACCTGCTGCGCCCGCGCGCCCGCAAGCTGCTGCTGGACGCCCTGTGGGAGAAGTCCGGCGCCGGGTCCCGGCACACCGACCCGGAGCTGGCCGCCGAGCTGCGCTCCTCCTTCGACGAGGACGCCGGCACCGAGGACGACTTCATCGCGTTCCTCGACGCCTGGTGGCCGGAGCTGACCCCGCGGGCGGTGCTCACGGCGATGTCGGACGAGCGGCGCCTCGGCCGCTGGTCCCGGCGCGTCCTCAACCCGGGCGAGGTCCGCAAGGTCGCCCGCTCGCTGAAGCGGGACGGCCTGTCGGTGCACGACGTCGCCCTGCTGGACGAGCTCCAGGCGATCCTCGGCGCCCCCGCCCGCCCCCGCCGCAGGCGCGAACTGGACCCGCTCGACCAGCTCACCGGCCTGGAGGAGCTGATGCCGGTGCGCGAGGAGTCGCAGCGCGAGCGCGCCGAGCGGCTGGCCCAGGAGCGCACCGAGTACGCGCACGTCATCGTGGACGAGGCCCAGGACCTGACGCCGATGCAGTGGCGGATGGTGGGCCGACGCGGCCGGCACGCCACGTGGACGGTGGTCGGCGACCCGGCCCAGTCGTCCTGGTCGGACCCGGAGGAGGCGGCCCAGGCCCGCGACGAGGCCCTCGGCAGCCGCCCGCGCCGCCGTTTCACCCTCACCGTGAACTACCGCAACCCGGCGGAGATCGCCGAGCTGGCCGCCCGGGTACTGGCCCTGGCCATGCCGGGCGCCGAGGCCCCGGCGGCGGTGCGCTCCACGGGCGTCGAGCCGCGCTTCGCGGTCGTCCGGGACACGCTCGCGGACACCGTGCGGCAGGAGGCGGCGCGGCTGCTGGACCGGGTCGACGGCACGGTCGGCGTGGTCGTCGCCATGAACCGCCGCGAGGAGGCCCGGCGCTGGCTGGCCGGGCTCGGCGACCGCGTGGTGGCGCTGGGCAGCCTGGAGGCGAAGGGCCTGGAGTACGACGCGACGGTCGTCGTCTCCCCGGCCGAGATCGCCGACGAGTCACCGGCCGGGCTGCGGGTGCTGTACGTGGCGCTGACCCGCGCGACCCAGCAGCTCACGGTGGTGTCGGCGGAGCGGGACGAGCCCGACGCGGACGGCGTGCCGGACCTGATGAGGGACTGACGGGGGAGCGCCGGGGCCCGTCCGGGTGGCCGGGACATGAACTCGTGCCACGGGGAATGGCCTTACGGGATTGGTTTGTTAGCCTGGGTGTGGCACCGGCCCGATCCAAGCCCCCGGGCCCAACCTTCGTCGCTTCGAGCGACCACTTGCCGCGAGGCGAGCATGGCGGGTCGGTGTCATGAACGTGCGAGAGGCCCACGTCACTGTGACGTGGGCCTCTTTCCTTTGCCCGGTCCCGGCGACCGGTTTCACCATTCTGTTGGATCTCGTATGGTGGAAGAAGTTTTCCGAAAAGCTCGGTCGATGCGACCCGCCCCTGGAATCGCCGTGAACAAAACAACCGCAATCCGGGGCGGCTACCACGTACTCGGTGGTAGGTGCGACGATCGGACGGCACAACTCTTGACACGGTGAAAGCAGAGGAAGTCGGCCATGGCAACGGCGCCCAGCGTCTCCTACTCGATGACGATCCGGCTGGAGGTGCCCGCGAGCGGAACGGCCGTCTCGCAGCTCACCACCGCCGTGGAGTCCTCCGGAGGCTCCGTGACCGGCCTCGACGTCACCGCGTCCGGCCACGAGAAGCTCCGCATCGACGTCACGATCGCGGCCAGCTCGACCGCGCACGCCGACGAGATCGTCGAGGAACTGCGCGGCATCGAGGGCGTCACCCTCGGCAAGGTCTCGGACCGTACGTTCCTCATGCACCTCGGCGGCAAGATCGAGATGCAGTCGAAGCACCCCATCCGCAACCGTGACGACCTGTCCATGGTCTACACGCCCGGCGTGGCCCGCGTCTGCATGGCCATCGCCGAGAACCCCGAGGACGCCCGCCGCCTCACCATCAAGCGCAACTCCGTCGCGGTCGTCACCGACGGCTCCGCCGTGCTGGGCCTCGGCAACATCGGCCCGAAGGCCGCGCTGCCGGTCATGGAGGGCAAGGCCGCCCTGTTCAAGCGGTTCGCCGGCATCGACGCCTGGCCGATCTGCCTCGACACGCAGGACACCGACGCGATCGTCGAGATCGTCAAGGCCATCGCCCCGGGCTTCGCCGGCATCAACCTGGAGGACATCTCCGCGCCGCGCTGCTTCGAGATCGAGGCCCGGCTGCGCGAGGCCCTCGACATCCCCGTCTTCCACGACGACCAGCACGGCACCGCGATCGTCGTCCTCGCCGCCCTCACCAACGCGCTGCGCGTCGTGGGCAAGGGCATCGAGAACGTCCGCGTCGTGATGTCCGGCGCCGGCGCGGCCGGCACGGCCATCCTCAAGCTGCTGCTCGCCGCGGGCGTGAAGAACGCCGTCGTGGCCGACATCCACGGCGTCGTGCACTCCGGCCGCGAGGACCTGGTCGCCGCCGCCGCGGACTCGCCGCTGCGCTGGATCGCCGACAACACCAACCCCGAGGGCCTCACCGGCACCCTCAAGGAGGCCGTGCGCGGCGCCGACGTCTTCATCGGCGTCTCCGCCCCCAACGTCCTCGACGGCGACGACGTCGCCGCGATGGCCGACGACGCGATCGTGTTCGCGCTCGCGAACCCCGACCCCGAGGTCGACCCGGCGATCGCCCGGCAGACCGCGGCCGTCGTGGCCACCGGCCGCTCGGACTTCCCGAACCAGATCAACAACGTCCTGGTCTTCCCGGGTGTGTTCCGCGGTTTGCTCGACGCGCAGTCGCGTACGGTCAACACGGAAATGATGCTGGCCGCCGCCAAGGCCCTCGCCGACGTGGTGACCGAGGACGAGCTGAACCCGAACTACATCGTGCCCAGCGTCTTCAACGACAAGGTCGCGGGCGCGGTCGCCGGAGCGGTGCGCGACGCCGCGAAGGCGGTCGGGGCGGCGGCGTCGGCGCAGTAGAGAGGCGCCGGCACCGCTGTGAGGATCACCACGGCTGTGTTTCGTACCGGCGCGTCGTGGAACCCGGAGCGACCGGCCGCCCTCTAGGGTGGCGGCCATGCTCGGGGCCTCCACCCCGTTTCGTGACTCCCAAGGGTGTTCTCACGACTCCTACGGGTGCCGGATTGGCTTTCCCCCTGTTGGTGGAGGCAGGATGCGTCCCTGGGCGCGAGGGTCCGAGACGGACCCGGGTCCGGGGACTCACCGAGGACCCTGGCAGCATCGGCTTCGCTGGCCCAACATGCGGCCGAGCCGCGTGGCACGCCGCAACGGCAAGAAGAACACGGGAGTAACAACATGAACCGCAGTGAGCTGGTGGCCGCGCTGGCCGACCGCGCCGAGGTGACCCGCAAGGACGCCGACGCCGTGCTGGCCGCGTTCGCCGACGTCGTCGGCGACATCGTCTCCAAGGGCGACGAGAAGGTCACCATCCCCGGCTTCCTGACCTTCGAGCGCACCCACCGTGCCGCTCGGACCGCGCGCAACCCGCAGACCGGTGAGCCGATCCAGATCCCGGCCGGCTACAGCGTGAAGGTCTCCGCGGGCTCCAAGCTCAAGGAAGCGGCCAAGGGCAAGTAAGCGTTCCGCTTCGAGCGCCTCAACGCCGATGGGGCGGTCACCCGAGTCCGGGTGGCCGCCCCATCGGCGTACCGCTGAGCCGTCGGCTAGCCGAGCGCCTTGCCCGGCAGCTCGACCTTCGCGCCGAGCTGGACGAGCTTCTCCATGAAGTTCTCGTAGCCGCGGTTGATCAGGTCGATGCCGTGGACGCGGGACGTGCCCTGGGCCGCCAGGGCGGCGATCAGGTACGAGAAGCCGCCGCGCAGGTCGGGGATGACCAGGTCGGAGCCCTGGAGGCGGGTCGGGCCCGACACCACGGCCGAGTGCAGGAAGTTCCGCTGGCCGAAGCGGCAGTGCGAGCCGCCGAGGCACTCGCGGTAGAGCTGGATGTGGGCGCCCATCTGGTTCAGCGCCGACGTGAAGCCCAGCCGGGACTCGTACACCGTCTCGTGGATGATCGACAGGCCCGTGGCCTGCGTGAGCGCCACGACCAGCGGCTGCTGCCAGTCGGTCTGGAAGCCCGGGTGGACGTCCGTCTCCAGCGCGATCGACTTCAGCTGGCCGCCGGGGTGCCAGAAGCGGATGCCCTCGTCGTCGATCTCGAAGGCGCCGCCCACCTTCCGGTAGGTGTTCAGGAACGTCATCATCGAGCGCTGCTGCGCGCCGTGGACGTAGATGTTGCCCTCGGTGGCGAGCGCCGCGGACGCCCAGGAGGCGGCCTCCAGGCGGTCCGGCAGGGCGCGGTGGGCGTAGCCGCCGAGCTTGTCCACACCGGTGATGCGGATGGTGCGGTCGGTGTCCATCGCGATGATGGCGCCCATTTTCTGCAGGACGCAGATGAGGTCCTCGATCTCCGGCTCGACGGCCGCGTTCGAGAGCTCGGTGACGCCCTCGGCGAGGACGGCCGTCAGCAGGACCTGCTCGGTCGCGCCGACGGACGGGTAGGGCAGCCGGATCTTCGTGCCGCGCAGCCGCTGCGGGGCCTCCAGGTACTGGCCGTCGGCGCGCTTCTCGATGGTCGCGCCGAACTGCCGCAGCACGTCGAAGTGGAAGTCGATGGGCCGGCCGCCGATGTCGCAGCCGCCGAGGCCCGGGATGAAGGCGTGGCCGAGGCGATGCAGCAGCGGGCCGCAGAAGAGGATCGGGATGCGGCTCGAACCGGCGTGGGCATCGATGTCAGCGACGTTCGCGCTCTCGACGTGCGTCGGGTCGAGCACCAGCTCGCCGGGCTCCTCACCCGGACGGACGGACACCCCGTGCAACTGCAGCAGACCGCGTACGACCCGCACGTCGCGGATGTCCGGAACATTGCGCAGCCGGCTCGGCGCACTGCCGAGCAGGGCGGCGACCATGGCCTTCGGCACGAGGTTCTTCGCACCGCGGACCCGGATCTCGCCCTCCAGCGGGGTTCCGCCGTGGACAAGCAGGACATCGTCGTTGACGGTCATGAATCTCGCGTTCCGTGGAGTCGGGCAGGGGCCGGACAGACAGACTAATGGCCGCGCACCCCCCTGCCGTAAGCCCGCGGCCGGCCCCGGCTTCGCGGGAGCCGCACGGCGACACGAACCGTTCCCCGCCGGACACGGGCAGTCACCGGAGCGTACGCGCGCGTGGGATGCTTCCGTGCGCCCTGAGCTGCGTTCCCTCCGGTACTCCCCATTGCCTCCCCACGGGGCGGCAAGATGCGGGATCATGTCTGGCATGACCGAGGTGTCCTCGCTCACAGGGCGGTTGCTCGTGGCAACGCCCGCCCTGGCGGACCCGAACTTCGACCGCGCGGTGGTGCTCCTCCTCGACCACGACGAGGAGGGCTCGCTCGGTGTGGTCCTCAACCGCCCGACCCCGGTCGACGTGGGCGACATCCTGGAGGGCTGGGCCGACCTGGCCGGTGAGCCCGGTGTCGTCTTCCAGGGCGGCCCCGTCTCCCTGGACTCGGCCCTCGGGGTCGCCGTCGTGCCCGGCGGGACGACCGGCGAGGCGGCCCCGCTGGGCTGGCGCCGGGTGCACGGCGCGATCGGCCTGGTCGACCTGGAGGCGCCGCCGGAACTGCTCGCCTCCGCCCTCGGCTCGCTGCGGATCTTCGCCGGGTACGCCGGCTGGGGACCGGGCCAGCTGGAGGACGAGCTGGTGGACGGCGCCTGGTACGTCGTGGAGTCCGAGCCCGGCGACGTGTCCTCGCCGGCCCCGGAGAGACTCTGGCGCGAGGTGCTGCGCCGCCAGCGCAACGAGCTCGCGATGGTGGCGACGTATCCGGACGACCCTTCGCTCAACTGATGGGTGTGACCTTCAGTACCCTTGCTTGCATGAGCACTCTTGAGCCCGAGCGCGGGACTGGTACGGGGACCCTCGTCGAGCCGACGCCGCAGACCTCGCACGGTGACGGTGACCACGAGCGCTTCGCCCATTACGTCCAGAAGGACAAGATCATGGCGAGCGCCCTCGACGGCACCCCCGTCGTGGCGCTGTGCGGCAAGGTCTGGGTGCCGGGCCGCGACCCGAAGAAGTACCCCGTGTGTCCCATGTGCAAGGAGATCTACGAGTCCATGGGCGCCGGCGGCGACGACAAGGGCAAGGGCGGCGGCGACAAGTAGCGGCAGCCCCGTCTGCGGGCCCCCGGGTGCGTTTTGCGCGCCCTGGGGGCCTTTGTGCTGTCCGGGCGTTGCACGGGGTGCGTCTGCCGGTCACAGAGTGGTTGAGACCTCTTGTGGGCTTGTTCACGCGTACCTAGCCTCCGGGGTGTTGTGCACAGCGAAACCATCATTGCGCATGTTGCAACGCCGTATCGGAGGAACACCGCATGAAGCTGTCCGTCCGTTTCGCCGGGGCCGCCGCCGTCGCGGCCCTCCTGGCCACCGCCTGCGCCCCCGGGACCTCCGGCACCTCCTCCTCCGGCAAGGACGAGAAGACCGGCACGCTGCGCGTCTGGCTCTTCCAGGAGGTCAACAACAAGCCGAAGGAAGAGGTCGTCGACCGGGTCGTCGCCGACTTCGAGAAGGCCCACGAGGGCGCCGACGTCAGCGTCGAGTACATCCCCGTCGAGACCCGCGCCCAGCGCATCAAGGCCGCCTTCAACGACCCGAAGAGCGCCCCCGACGTCGTCGAGTACGGCAACACCGACACCGCCGGCTACGTGAAGGACGGCGGACTCGCCGACATCACCGCCGACTTCACGGACTGGGCCGAGGCCAAGGACACCGACCCCACCGCCCGCCAGTCGGTCACCGTCGACGGCAAGGTCTACGGCGTCCCGTACTTCGTCGGCGTGCGCGCCCTCTACTACCGCACCGACCTCTTCGCCGAACACGGCCTCGACGTCCCGAGGACGCAGGACGAACTGATCGCCACCGCCAAGAGGATCCGGGCGGCCGAGCCGGGGATGTACGGGCTCGCGGTCGGCGGCGCCTACACCTACGGCGCGCTGCCCTTCGTGTGGGCGCACGGCGGTGAACTCGCCACCGGCAAGGGCGGTTCGTACGCCGCCGCCATCGACGGCGCCGCCGCCCGCGAGGGCATCGCGGCGTACACCTCCCTGTTCGGCGACGACAACTGCCCCGCCGCCAAGTGCGCGGGCATGGGCGGCAACGACACCGTCACCGCGTTCGCCTCCGGCAAGGCGGGCATGGCGATCGGCGGCGACTTCAGCCACCGGGCCGTGGAGGCGGGCGAGGTGAAGGGCAAGTACGCGGTCGTGCCGCTGCCCGGCGTGCGGGAGGGCGAGATCGCCCCGGCGTTCGCGGGCGGCAACAACATCGGCGTCCTCAAGAGCACCTCGCACCGCACCCTCGCCGTCGACCTGATGAAGCGGCTCGCCGCGAAGAAGACGCAGGGCGAACTCTTCGACGCCATGGGCTTCCTGCCGACCTTCACGGACGTGCGGCAGGACGTGGCGAAGAAGGAGCCCTTCGTGAAGCCGTTCGTCGAGACGCTCGCCGCCGGCACGAAGTTCGTGCCCGCGTCGGCCGCGTGGGCGCAGATCGACTCCTCGCTGGTGCTGCCGACCATGTTCCAGGAGATCGTGAGCGGCAAGAAGGACGTGGCGGCGGCGTCGAAGGACGCGGCGCGCAAGATGAACGAGGCGTTTGGCTCCGCCGGATGAGCGGGGCGACCGGAGTGGCTGGTTCGGAGCGTGTCCGGGTGCGGGTGCGCCGTGGCGCGTCGCGCGGTTCCCCGCGCCCCTTCGGGCGCTCGGCCACCCCCTGGCTGTACCTCGCGCCCGCTCTCGTCGTCCTCGCCGGGCTGCTCGTCTACCCCGTCTGGCAACTCGGCCTGATCTCGTTCCTGGAGTACACCCAGGCACAGGTCAGCGGTGGTGAGCCGACCTCCTTCAAGGGCTTCGGGAACTACGCCGTGCTGCTGCGGGACGGGCAGTTCTGGCAGGTGCTGCTCGCGACCGTGCTGTTCGCCGCCGCGTGCGTCGTCGCCACGCTCGCCGTGGGCTGCGCCCTCGCCGTGCTCCTCACGCGCGTGCGTGCCCTGCCGCGGCTCGTGCTGATGACGGCGGCGCTGGGCGCCTGGGCCACCCCGGCGGTCACGGGGTCCACGGTCTGGCTGTTCCTCTTCGACCCGGACTTCGGCCCCGTCAACCGGGTCCTCGGCCTCGGCGACCACTCGTGGACGTACGGCCGGATCAGCGCCTTCGCGCTCGTCCTGCTCGAAGTGGTCTGGTGCTCCTTCCCGTTCGTCATGGTCACCGTCTACGCCGGCATCCGCGCCGTACCGGCCGAGGTGCTGGAGGCCGCCGCGCTGGACGGCGCCTCGCAGTGGCGCATCTGGCGGTCGGTGCTCGCGCCGATGCTCCGGCCCATCCTGACGATCGTCACGATCCAGTCGGTCATCTGGGACTTCAAGGTCTTCACACAGATCTATGTCATGACGGGAGGCGGCGGCATCGCCGGCCAGAACCTGGTGCTGAACGTGTACGCCTACCAGAAGGCGTTCGCGTCCTCGCAGTACAGCCTCGGCGCCGCGATCGGCGTCGTGATGCTGCTGATCCTGCTCGTCGTGACGCTCGTGTACCTGCGGCTGCTGCGCCGTCAGGGGGAGGAGCTGTGAGCCTCGTGAAACACACTGCCGCGAGACCTGTGAATCTTGTGCGCGGATCCGTCCGCAGACCCGGCCGCCTCGCGGCCGAGGTGACGGCGCTGCTCGTCGCGCTCGCGGTCGCCTTCCCCCTCTACTGGATGGTGCTGGGCGCCTTCAAACCGGCCGGCGAGATCGAGTCGTCCGAGCCCCGGCCGTGGACCCTTCAGCCCTCGCTGGATTCCTTCCGGCGCGTCTTCGGGCAGCAGGAATTCGGCCGCTACTTCCTCAACTCCCTTGTCGTCGCGGGCACCGTCGTGATCGTCTCGGCGCTCATCGCGTTTCTCGCGGCGACCGCCGTGACGCGATTCCGGTTCCGCTTCCGGACCACCCTGCTGATCATGTTTCTGGTGGCGCAGATGGTGCCCGTGGAGGCGCTCACGATCCCGTTGTTCTTCCTCATGCGGGACTTCGGCCAGTTGAACACGCTGGGCGCGCTCATCCTGCCGCACATCGCGTTCTCGCTGCCGTTCGCGATCTGGATGCTGCGGGGCTTTGTGAAAGCCGTCCCGGAAGCGCTGGAAGAGGCCGCGTACATCGACGGGGCGAGCCGGGCCAGATTCCTCTGGCAGATCCTTTTCCCGCTCGTCTTCCCGGGGTTGGTCGCGACCAGCGTGTTCTCGTTCATCTCCACCTGGAACGACTTCCTGTTCGCCAAGTCGTTCATCATCAGTGACACGTCCCAGTCGACGCTTCCGATGGCGCTCCTGGTGTTCTACAAACCGGACGAGCCGGACTGGGGCGGGGTGATGGCGGCGTCGACGGTGATGACGATTCCGGTACTGGTGTTCTTCGTCCTGGTCCAGCGACGGCTGGTCTCGGGACTCGGCGGAGCGGTGAAGGACTGACATGACCGAGCTGATTCCGGCGCCACGGCGCCTGCGGTGGAACGAATCCGGCGGCGCGCGCCTGGACGCGCGGACGCGCCTGGTCGCCGGCCCCGGCACGGAGGGCGTCGCGCGCTGGATGCGGGCGACCCTCGGCGCGGCGACCGGACTGCCGTTTCCCGACGCACCCGGGGGCGGCGACCCCGCCGACAGCCTTGTGCTCGGCATCGACGCGGGGCTGCCCCCCGAGGGCTACCGGCTCGTCCTCGACGGCCACGCGCGCCGCATCGAGGGCGGCAGCGCGGCCGGCGTCTTCTGGGGCGCCCAGACCCTCCGTCAACTCCTCGGCCCCGACGCGTTCCGCCGGGCCCCGCTGCGCCCCGGCCACGTCTGGGAGCTGCCCGGGGTCACCGTCGAGGACCACCCCCGCTTCGGCTGGCGGGGCCTCATGCTCGACGTGGCCCGGCACTTCATGCCCAAGGACGGGGTGCTGCGGTATCTCGATCTCATGGCCGCGCACAAACTCAACGTCCTGCACTTCCATCTGACGGACGATCAGGGCTGGCGCGTAGAGATCAAGCGGTACCCGAAGCTGACCGGGACCGGATCCTGGCGGGCCCGCACGAAATTCGGCCACCGCGCCTCACCGCTGTGGGAGGACAAACCGCACGGTGGCCACTACACGCAGGACGACATCCGCGAGATCGTCGCGTACGCCGCCGAACGGCACATCACCGTCGTCCCGGAAATCGACGTACCCGGACACTCGCAGGCCGCGATCGCCGCGTATCCGGAACTCGGCAACACCGACGTCGTCGACACCGGTGCCCTCACCGTCTGGGACAACTGGGGCGTCAGCGAGAACGTCCTCGCGCCCACCGACCACACCCTGCGGTTCTACGAAGGCGTCTTCGAGGAACTCCTGGAGCTGTTCCCGTCCGAGTTCATTCACGTCGGCGGCGACGAATGCCCCAAGGGCCAGTGGCGCCGTTCGGCGACCGCGCAGGCCCGTATGCGGGAACTCGCGATCACCGACGAGAACGCCCTCCAGGCGTGGTTCATCGGCCACTTCGACACCTGGCTCACCGCGCGCGGACGCAGGCTCATCGGCTGGGACGAGATCCTCGAGGGCGGACTCGCGCCCGGTGCGGCCGTGTCGTCGTGGCGCGGCTACCAGGGCGGCATCGAGGCCGCGCGCGCCGGGCACGACGTGGTGATGTGCCCGGAACAGCAGGTGTACCTGGACCACCGCCAGGACGAAGGCGCGGACGAGCCGGTCCCCATCGGCTACGTCCGCACCCTTGAGGACGTGTACCGCTTCGAGCCGGTTCCGCCCCAGCTGAGCGTGGCCGAAGCACGCCATGTGCTCGGCGCCCAGGCCAATGTGTGGACCGAGGTGATGGAGGACCAGGGACGCGTCGACTACCAGGTGTTTCCCCGGCTCGCCGCCTTCGCCGAGGTCGCCTGGAGCGCCCTGCCCGCCCCGGCGGAACGGGACTTCGCCGACTTCGAGCGCCGAATGGCCGCCCATTACGGGCGACTTGACGCCCTCGGCGTCGCATACCGGCCACCCTCGGGACCCCACCCGTGGCAGCGCAGGCCCGGCGTGCTCGGCCGCCCGATCGAGGGACCGCCCCCGGAGAAGTGACGGCCGCCGAGGGGTGGAACGGGCCGGTGGGGGACCGGTGGGGGACCGGCCCCACCCGAACAAGCGGGCAGAAAGTCCCGAACACGTGAGGGAGAAAAGTAAGGGAAAAGCTGTGCAAGCTTCACCGAAGAGTGCCAATTCGAGCGCACCGGCGATGCCTGCACAAAACGGGCCATCTACGCGGTGAGGTGGGCGAACGTCTCCTAGCGGACCCCCGCGTTCTCGCCCTGCGAAGATGTGCCAGAGTTGCCACGTCCGCCCTGTCGGCACGTACCGTACGGCCAACAAAGGTGGGATCAGGGCAGCGGGAAGGGGCAGCCGGTTTGACCACGCACGCACCGCAGACGGCGCAGGCCGTCACGCTGCCCACGACGCTGGACGAGGCCGTGGCGGCCCTCACCGCCATGCCCGCCGCCGTACCCGTCGCGGGCGGCACCGATCTCATGGCCGCGGTGAACTCCGGGCAGCTCAGGCCCGCCGCGCTGGTGGGCCTCGGCCGCATCAGCGAGATCCGCGGCTGGCAGTACCAGGACGGCCACGCGCTGCTGGGCGCCGGCCTCACCCACGCGCGCATGGGCCGCCCCGACTTCGCCGCGCTCATCCCCGCGCTCGCCGCCGCCGCGCGCGCCGCCGGACCACCGCAGATCCGCAACGCGGGCACTCTCGGCGGCAACATCGCCTCGGCCGCCCCCACCGGCGACGCCCTGCCGGTCCTCGCCGCGCTGGAGGCGACCCTGGTCATCGCGGGCCCGGGCGGCGCCCGCCGCGAGATCCCGGTCTCGCACCTGCTGGCCGGGATGGAGATGCTGCGCTCCGGCGAACTCATCGGGTACGTGCGCGTGCCGCTGCTGCACGCGCCGCAGGTCTTCCTCAAGGCGACGGGCCGCACCGGCCCCGGGCGTGCCCTCGCCTCCGTCGCCCTCGTCCTCGACCCGGCCCGGCGCGGCGTGCGCTGCGCGGTCGGTGCCATAGCGCCGATGCCGCTGCGGCCCCTGGAGGCCGAGAACTGGGTCGCCCAGCTCATCGACTGGGACAACAACCGCGCGATCGTGCCGGAGGCGCTCGGAGCCTTCGGCGAGTACGTCGCCGCGGCCTGCATCCCCGACCCGGGCCCCGCCGAGGACGGCTCGGTGCCGCAGCTGCCGCCCGCCGTACTGCACCTGCGGCGCACCGTCGCCGCGCTGGCCCGACGAGCACTGGGGAGGGCGCTGTCGTGACCGACGACCAGCACGGAGAGGGCACGCCCCGCGGCGGGGGCCGCTGGGACCCGCTGCCCCAGGGCGACTACGACGACGGCGCCACCGCCTTCGTGAACCTCCCCGAGGGCGGCATCGACGCCCTCCTCGCCTCCCAGGACAGCCCGCTCGCCGCGCCCGGCCACGGCTACGTGCCGCCGCAGATAACGGTCGCGCCCGCCACCACCGCCGGCACCGACCCCGCGGCCACCGGCACCTGGCCCGTCGCCGGCGCGCCCGTCGACGGCGCCCAGTGGCACGACCCGAACGCCTCGGGCCAGGACACCTCCGGCGGCGACCGGTTCACCTACCAGCCCGACGCGAGCGGGCAGTGGGAGTTCCAGGACACCGGTGAGGTCGCGCACCCCGAGGGCCCGCAGGCTCCCGGCCACGACGTCACCGGCCAGTGGTCGATCCCCGTCGCCGGGGGCGACCTCCCGGACGAATCGGGCGAGTTCACCACGTCCGCGCTGGTCGAGCAGTGGGGCGGCACCCCGCCGCCGACCCTGCCCGGCGGCGCCGCCGCGCCGTGGGCGACGGAGCAGTCGATCGGGCAGCCGTGGGGCCCGGGGGCCGCCGAACGGCCCGCCGACCACGGCCAGGGCCCCGCCGGCGAGCACGGCCACGGGTCCGCGCACGGACACCCGGCCGCCGAGCAGCCGTACGGCGAGCACATGCCGCCGCACCAGCAGGAACCGGCGCTGGCCCGGCCGTACGTCGACCAGGGCGAGCCGTACCGCCGGGACCAGGACGCGCACGCCGCGCAGCAGGCCCCCGAGTACCGGCCGGAACCCGGCTACGAGCACGAGCACGCGCCCGTGCCGGGAGCCGAACCCGCCGGGCACGCGCGCCAGGACACCGGTCAGTACGCACGCCAGGACGCCGCCGACCACACCGCCGGGCAGCCCGCCCCCGCCGACCACGCCGCACCGCGGCACGCGGGCGACCACACCGCCGGGCAGGCCCCCGCCGGACAGGCCCCGCAGCACCCGGCCGACGCGTACGAGGCCGCGCCGAGCGCCGCCTCCGCCGAACAGCCCGAACCCTCACCGCGCGCCCCGGCCGACGGTGAGGCCCCCGAGGACGCGCCCGGCGGCGCCGACGAGGCCGCTGAGCGCCCCGCTGAGGCCGCCGCGGAGACCGCCGGGACCACGGAGGCCGACGGCGCCCCCGAGGACCCCGAGGACGCCGCCACGGACGCCGCTCCGCAAGCGCCCGGCGAGCCGGAGTCCCAGGACGCCGACGCGGCCGCCGCGGAGTCCGCCGACGCCTCCGAGGCCGCCGACGCCTCCGGGACCGAGACCGGGCCGTCCGCCGCCGCGCTCGACGAGGACCACCCGCTCGCCTCCTACGTGTTGCGCGTCAACGGCACCGACCGGCCCGTCGGCGACGCCTGGATCGGCGAGTCCCTGCTGTACGTGCTGCGGGAGCGGCTCGGCCTCGCGGGCGCCAAGGACGGCTGCTCGCAGGGCGAGTGCGGCGCCTGCAACGTCCAGGTCGACGGCCGGCTCGTCGCCTCCTGCCTGGTACCGGCCGTCACCGCGGCCGGCAGCGAGGTGCGCACCGTCGAAGGGCTGGCCTCCGACGGACAGCCGTCCGACGTGCAGCGCGCCCTCGCCCGGTGCGGCGCCGTGCAGTGCGGCTTCTGCGTGCCCGGCATGGCGATGACCGTCCACGACCTGCTGGAGGGCAACCCCGCCCCGACCGAGCTGGAGACCCGCCAGGCGCTGTGCGGCAACCTGTGCCGCTGCTCCGGCTACCGGGGCGTCGTGGAGGCCGTCAAGGAGGTCGTCGCCGAGCGCGAGGCGCACCGCGCGTCCGCCGCCTCGGACGCCGAGGCCGCCGACGAGGCGCGCATCCCGCACCAGGCGGGCCCGGGCGCGGGCGGCGTCAACTCCGCCGCGTTCGACGGTCCGCAGCCGCCGGACCGGGGCGGACCGCACGACCAGTCCCACGGCCAGGACGGAGGCCACGCGTGAGCAACGAGACCGCCACGGCACAGGCCGCGCAGGCCCCGGAGACGAACACCGCCGCGTCCGAGGCGATCCCGCACGGCCTCGGCGCCTCGCTCCCGCCGTCCGACGCGCGCGCCAAGACCGAGGGCACCTTCCCGTACGCCGCCGACCTGTGGGCCGAGGGCCTGCTGTGGGGCGCGGTGCTCCGCTCGCCGCACGCGCACGCGCGCATCGTCTCCATCGACACCACGCACGCGCGTGAGATGCCCGGCGTCCGGGCCGTCGTCACCCACGAGGACGTCCCCGGCACCGCGCTGTACGGCCGCGGCAAGGCCGACCGGCCCGTCTTCGCCTCCGAGGTCGTACGGCACCACGGCGAACCCATCGCGGCCGTCGCCGCCGACCACCCGGACACCGCGCGGATGGCCGCCGCCGCCGTCATCGTCGAGTACGAGGTGCTCGACCCGGTGACCGACCCCGAGCAGGCCTTCGAGGCCGAGCCGCTGCACCCCGACGGCAATCTGATCCGGCACATCCCGCTGCGGCACGGCGACCCGGAGGCCGCCGGCGACGTCGTGGTCGAGGGCCTGTACCGCATAGGCCGCCAGGACCCCGCGCCCATCGGCGCCGAGGCGGGCCTCGCCGTACCGCGTCCCGACGGGGGAGTGGAGCTGTACCTCGCCTCCACCGACCCGCACGCCGACCGGGACACGGCCGCCGCCGCGTTCGGCCTCGAACCCGAGCGCGTGAAGGTCGTCGTCACCGGCGTGCCCGGCGCCACCTCCGACCGCGAGGACCAGGGCTTCCAGCTCGCCCTCGGCCTGCTCGCGCTGACGACAGGCTGCCCGGTGAAACTCGCCGCCACGCGCGAGGAGTCCTTCCTGGGCCACGTCCACCGGCACCCCACCCTGCTGCGCTACCGCCACCACGCGGACGCCGAGGGCAGGCTCGTGAAGGTCGAGGCGCAGATCCTGCTCGACGCGGGCGCGTACGCCGACACGTCGTCGGACGCGCTGGCCGCCGCCGTCGCCTTCGCCTGCGGCCCCTACGTCGTGCCGAACGCCTTCATCGAGGGCTGGGCCGTGCGCACCAACAACCCGCCGTCCGGCCATGTGCGCGGCGAGGGCGCGATGCAGGTCTGCGCCGCCTACGAGGCGCAGATGGACAAGCTGGCGAAGAAGCTCGGCGTCGACCCGGCGGAGCTGCGCCTGCGCAACGTGATGGCCACGGGTGACGTGCTGCCCACCGGCCAGACGGTGACGTGCCCGGCGCCGGTCGCGGAACTCCTCCAGGCCGTACGGGACCAGCCGCTGCCGCCGCTGCCCAAGGACGCGGCCGAGGACGAGTGGCTGCTGCCCGGCGGCCCCGAGGGCGCGGGCGAACCGGGCGCGGTGCGCCGGGGCGTGGGCTACGGGCTCGGCATGGTGCACATGCTGGGCGCGGAGGGCGCGGACGAGGTGTCCACGGCCACCGTGAAGGTGCACGACGGCGTGGCCACGGTGCTGTGCTCGGCGGTCGAGACCGGCCAGGGCTTCAGCACGCTCGCCCGGCAGATCGTGCAGGAGACGCTCGGCATCGACGAGGTGCACGTGGCGCCGGTCGACACCGACCAGCCGCCGGCCGGCGCGGGCTGCCGCGGGCGGCACACGTGGGTGTCCGGTGGCGCGGTGGAGCGCGCGGCCAAGATGGTCCGCACCCAGCTCCTGCAGCCGCTGGCCCACAAGTTCGGGATGTCCACGGAGCTGCTCCAGATCACCGACGGCAAGATCACGTCGTACGACGGGGTGCTGTCGACGACGGTCACCGAGGCGATGGAGGGCAAGGAACTGTGGGCGACGGCCCAGTGCCGTCCGCATCCCACCGAGCCGCTGGACGACTCCGGGCAGGGCGACGCGTTCGTCGGCATGGCCTTCTGCGCGATCCGCGCGGTCGTGGACGTCGACGTCGAGATCGGCTCGGTGCGCGTCGTGGAACTGGCCGTCGCGCAGGACGTCGGGCGGGTGCTGAACCCGGCCCAGCTCGCCGCGCGCATCGAGGGCGGTGTCACGCAGGGCGTGGGCATCGCGCTCACCGAGAACCTCCGCACGCCGCGCGGCCTGGTCCGCCACCCCGACCTCACCGGGTACGCCCTGCCGACGGCCCTGGACGCGCCCGACATCCGCATCGTGAAGCTGGTCGAGGAGCGGGACGTGGTCGCGCCGTTCGGCGCCAAGGCGGTCAGCGCGGTGCCGGTCGTGACGTCCCCGGCGGCCATCGCGTCCGCGGTGCGCGCGGCGACGGGCCGCCCGGTGAACCGCCTCCCGATCCGCCCGCAGGCGGCGGTGGTCACGGGCCAGTGAGCCCCGGTGCGGCGGTGCCGGTGTCCCGGCCGGCCGCCGCACGGTGAGCTTGCCGAGCCTCAACCGCGTTGCGTCCGGCGGCCGTTGCGTCGGACACGCCGCTTCGCCCGGCCGGAATTGCGAGGCCGTTGTCAGTGGTGGCGGCTAATGTTCTGGGCAGTGGGACGGCCGCCCGTCGGGGGTGGGCGGCCGGTCCCGGGAACGGACGGGGGCGGGCATGTACGGGGAAGTGACGAGCGGGGTGGCGATCACGACGGCGGGGACGAATCTGGAGAGCTGTGCCGGACAGGGGCGGCTGGTCCGGCTGCCGGGGCTGCGCGGGGTCGCGCCGTCCCTGGTGACGCTGGTCCGCCTCGCGACGGCGACGGGCCAACTCCCGGCGGGAGCGGCTCACTTGCACCCCTGCGGTGAGCGCGCCGACATACGCACGCTGGTGGAGCGGTCGCCGTACCGGAGGATGACGGCGCTGGTCCGTCTCCTGGCGCTGGCGGCGGGCGCGGGCGCGGAGTCGGGGCTCGCGCTCGATCTGCCGGTCGGGCTGCTGGACCGCGAGTTCGGCCGGGGCCGCGTCGTCCACTTCGAGGACGTCGACTTCCCGGCGGTGCTCACGCACGAGCCGACGCGCCGCTTCCTGCGGGAGACGGGACTGCCCGAGGAGGCGTTCCCGCTCGCCCTGGACACGGACGTGCCGCTGCCGACGCTGACGGAGTACGCCGAGGACGACGCGACGGACTTCCGGCCGGCCCGCCTCCCGGTGGGCGCCGAGCGCCTGATCCGCGTCGGTGCCCTCGCGGAGGCCGGCTGCAGCCTGGTCCTGGACGGCAGGACGGGCACGCTCCTGAAGTGGAGCGAGCCGGACGCGGGCCTGCACCCGCTGGGCGCGGACCTCTCGACCCTGGCCTTCACGCTGTGGCTGCTGCACAGGGCGCTGCTGGAGGCCGCGGCGGTGCGGTGAGCGGTCGCACCGATGGGTGATCTGCGTCACAGTGGAGTGAGGGGCGGAAACCGTGAACGGCTCCCTGCGGAAGGCCGGCCGAGATGAACGCCTTGCCCAAGCCCGTGATCGACGCGATGGCCGACCGTTCCATGCGCCTGCACCACATGCTCTGGCACACCGCGCGTGACTCCTGGGCGACCCTGACGCCCGACGAACGGGAGGTGTTCCGCGACCACGGCTGGGAGCCGCCGCGTCCCTCGCTGACGGCGCCGAACCCGGCCACCGGTGCGCCCTCCGTCGAGGTCGACAACGGCTCGGGCGAGGACTTCCTGTACATGCACCGGCAGATGATCGCCGCGGTGAACGAGATCCTCGCCGGCGCGGGCGACCCGCAGCACCCGCGGGTGGAGGGCTGGCCGACGGTCCCGCCCCCGCAGGACACGGCGTTCCCGGTCCCGCCGCCCTTCGACATCCCCGGCGACCCCGGCACGTCCGACGCCATCCGGGACGCCAAGACCCCGGAGTCGTTCGACCGGATCCGCCAGTGGGAGGCGGAGTTCACCGACCCGGCGAGACTGCGCCAGACGACGCTCCGTCGCCTCGGCGCGAGGATCGAGTTCGGCATCCACAACCGGATGCACCTGCGCTGGGCGGCGGCCATGCCCGCCTACCGGCCGGGCGGCGACACGTTCGACGTCGACCCCGCGTGGGACGACGCGCGGTACGACTGGCTCGCCGACACCTACTCCGCCCACGTGAACCCGGTCTTCTGGAAGCTGCACGGCTGGGTGGACGCCCGCATCGACGACTGGATGGCGGCCAACGAGCTGACGGGCCCGGTCCCGTGGAGCTTCGACCCACCCTGGAGCGGCCCGGCCGGCGCCCACGACCACCACGAGGCCCTGGAGTCCCCGGCCGACAGTCTGGAAACGACGGTCGAGGACCTGAAGCGGGCAGGCATCACCGAGCCGACCCGCTTCACGGTTCACGACGAGGTCTGACCGACCGGCATTCTCACTGGAGGCCGTGGCGGGATTCGAACCCACGTAACTCGCTTTGCAGGCGAGCCCCTGAACCACTCGGGCACACGGCCGTGTCCTACTCGTCACTCACAGCCGTGGCGGGATTCGAACCCACGTAACTCCCCGCGAGCGGAGCTCGCTGATGGATGCAGTGCAGGCGAGCCCCTGAACCACTCGGGCACACGGCCGTGTTGACGACTCGACCGTACGGCCGGGGCGGCGCCGGGCTCAAGGAGACCGGGGGTCCCGCAACGCGACTGCCACACGCCGTTCATGAAGGGGCGGCGTAGGTCCAGGGACGTAGCCCCGTCCCTCCTCCCGACAGGGGCCATCGCACCGCTTGGCCCTTACGCTGTCGACCATGAGTGCCCTCGAACCGCGCGACACCGGTGTCGCCGACGCCTCCGGCCCCGACCCTGCCACCGGGCGGGCCGAGACCGTGCTGAGCCGCTCCTACCGGGCGCTGAGCATCGGCATCGTCTCCGTCGTCCTGCTGATCGCCTTCGAGGCGACGGCCGTCGGCACCGCGATGCCGGTCGCGGCGCGTGAGCTGGACGGGGTGTCGCTGTACGCGTTCGCGTTCTCGGGGTACTTCACGACGAGCCTGTTCGGGATGGTGCTCGCCGGCCAGTGGGCGGACCGGCGCGGGCCGCTCGGGGCGCTGACGGCCGGCATCGCCTCGTTCGCCGCCGGCCTGCTGCTGTCGGGGACGGCGACGGCGATGTGGCTGTTCATCCTCGGCCGGGCGGTGCAGGGCCTGGGCGGCGGCCTGGTGATCGTCGCGCTGTACGTCGTCGTCGGCCGGGCCTACCCGGAGCGGCTGCGCCCGGCGATCATGGCGGCGTTCGCGGCGGGCTGGATCGTGCCGTCGATCGTCGGCCCGCTGGCGTCGGGCGCGGTGACCGAACACCTCGGCTGGCGCTGGGTGTTCGTCGGCATCCCGGTGCTGGTGGTCTTCCCGCTGGCGCTCGCGCTGCCGCAGATACGGCGCAAGGCGGCCGGCCCCGTGGAGGAGACGGGCACCGGCAAGGGCGGGTCGTCCCTCGACGGGCGCCGCATCCGCCTCGCCCTCGGCATCTCGCTGGGCGCCGGACTGCTCCAGTACGCCGCGCAGGACCTGCGGTGGGCGTCGCTGCTGCCGGGCGCGGTGGGGGCGGCGCTGCTGGTCCCGGCGGTGCTCGGGCTGCTGCCGCGCGGCACGTACCGGGCGGCGCGCGGGCTGCCGTCCGTGGTGCTGCTGCGCGGGATCGCGGCGGGGTCGTTCATCGCGGCCGAGTCGTTCGTGCCGCTGATGCTCGTCACACAGCGTGGGCTGAGCCCGACGATGGCCGGGTTCTCGCTGGCGGCCGGTGGCGCGACGTGGGCGCTGGGCTCGTGGCTGCAGTCCCGGCCGCGGGTGGAGCCGTACCGGGAGCGGCTGATGACGCTGGGCATGCTGCTGGTGGCGGCGGCCATCGCGGCGGCGCCGAGCGTGCTGATCGACGCGGTGCCGGCGTGGACGGTGGCGGTCGCCTGGGCGTTCGGCTGCTTCGGCATGGGCCTGGTGATCTCGTCCACCAGCGTCCTGCTGCTGAAGCTGTCCGCCCCCGAGGAGGCCGGCACGAACTCCGCCGCGCTCCAGATCTCCGACGGCCTGTCCAACGTCGTCCTGCTGGCCACGGGCGGCGCCGCGTTCGCCGCACTGGGCGGCGGCAGGCTGAGCCACGCGGCGACAGAGGCCTCGGCCTCCCACCCGGCGGCCTTCGCGGCGGTGTTCCTGCCGATGGCGGGGGTGGCGCTGGTGGGGGCGTGGGTGACGACGCGGGTCCGGGCGGCTGCCTCCGAGGCGCCGCGCGACATGGCCGGGTGACCGGTGTGAGCTAGGTCGCACCCCGCCCCGGGTCGCCCGGTGCTCGCTCGGACCGCCCCGGCCCGCCGGTAGGGTGGCCCGGTTGTCATACGCAGCCGAGCAGTCGACCCCCTCCACGGAGACCGTGACTACCACCGCCAGCTCCAGCACCGCCAGCCACTCGCACCACCTGTCACCGGCCTTCCCCGGCCGTGCACCCTGGGGCACCGCCAGCAAGCTGCGTGCCTGGCAGCAGGGGGCGATGGAGAAGTACATCCAGGAGCAGCCCCGCGACTTCCTCGCGGTCGCCACCCCCGGCGCCGGTAAGACGACCTTCGCGCTGACCCTGGCGTCCTGGCTGCTGCACCACCACGTCGTGCAGCAGGTGACCGTGGTCGCGCCGACCGAGCACCTGAAGAAGCAGTGGGCGGAGGCCGCCGCGCGGATAGGGATCAAGCTGGACCCGGAGTACAGCGCGGGCCCGCTCGGCAAGGAGTACGACGGCGTCGCCGTCACGTACGCCGGAGTCGGCGTGCGCCCCATGCTGCACCGCAACCGCGTCGAGCAGCGCAAGACCCTGGTGATCCTGGACGAGATCCACCACGCCGGTGACTCCAAGTCCTGGGGCGAGGCCTGCCTGGAGGCCTTCGAGCCGGCCACCCGCAGGCTCGCCCTGACCGGTACGCCGTTCCGGTCGGACACCAACCCCATCCCCTTCGTCACGTACGAGGAGGGCGACGACGGGATCCGGCGGTCCGCCGCCGACTACACCTACGGCTACGGCTCCGCGCTCGCGGACGGCGTCGTGCGCCCCGTCATCTTCATGTCCTACAGCGGCAACATGCGCTGGCGGACGAAGGCAGGCGACGAGATCGCGGCCCGCCTCGGCGAGCCGATGACCAAGGACGCGATCAGCCAGGCCTGGCGCACCGCCCTCGACCCGCGCGGCGACTGGATGCCGTCCGTGCTGCGCGCCGCCGACCAGCGGCTCACCGAGGTCAGGAAGGCCGTCCCCGACGCCGGCGCGCTCGTCATCGCCTCCGACCAGGAGTCCGCGCGGGCGTACGCCAAGCTCATCCGCGACATCACCGGCCACCGGGCCACCCTCGTGCTGTCCGACGACACCGGCGCCTCGAAGCGGATCGACGAGTTCAGCGCCAGTACCGACCGCTGGATGGTCGCCGTCCGCATGGTGTCCGAGGGCGTCGACGTGCCCCGCCTCGCGGTCGGCGTGTACGCCACGACCATCTCGACGCCGCTGTTCTTCGCGCAGGCCGTCGGCCGCTTCGTACGGTCCAGGCGGCGCGGCGAGACCGCGTCCGTGTTCCTGCCGACCATCCCCGACCTGCTCACCTTCGCCAACGAGATGGAGCGCGAGCGCGACCACGTCCTCGACAAGCCCAAGAAGGAGGGCGAGGAGGACCCGTACGCCGAGTCCGAGAAGGAGATGGAGGAGGCGAACCGGGAGCAGGACGAGGACACCGGCGAGCAGGACATGCTGCCCTTCGAGGCGCTGGAGTCCGACGCCGTCTTCGACCGGGTCATGTACAACGGCGCCGAGTTCGGCATGCAGGCCCACCCCGGCAGCGAGGAGGAGCAGGACTACCTCGGCATCCCGGGGCTGCTGGAGCCCGACCAGGTGCAGATGCTGCTGCAGAAGCGGCAGGCGCGCCAGATCGCGCACAGCCGCAAGAAGCCGGACGAGGAGGCCGACCTCCTCGAACTCCCCGCCGAGCGGCGGCCGGTGGTCTCCCACAAGGAGATGATGGAGCTGCGCAAGCGGCTCAACACGATGGTGAGCGCGTACGTCCACCAGAGCGGCAAGCCGCACGGCGTCATCCACACCGAACTGCGCCGGGTGTGCGGCGGCCCGCCCAGCGCGGAGGCCACCGCGGGCCAGTTGCGCCAGCGCATCGCCAAGGTCCAGGAGTGGGCCACGCGCATGAAGTGACGCCGGGGCGCCGGGGGCGTTCCGCGGGGTGTGCGGGCGCGGTGGCGCGCCGGATGTTCCGGGACAAACGGAATGAGTCCATACCAGGTGCTGACCGGATTCTGGACGGAGCCTTCCGCTCAGCGAACCGGCTCGCTACTGTCCCGCTACGCACACGCCCCGTGGCAGCGCCGCCGCGGAGCGCAGCCGTGAAGCGACTGGGCCCGGGACAGGACCGGGCCGCCGGCCGATCGGCGGCCTCTGTAGCGCGTCACTGACGGGACTCGGTGACGCCCCGCCGACAGCGGCCGCCGACCTCACCACCAAAGGAGTGGGCGTCGTGACCGCGGAGACCTCCCAGACGCTCGACAGGGGCCTGCGGGTCCTCAAACTGCTCGCCGACACCGATCACGGTCTGACCGTGACCGAGCTGTCCCAGAAACTGGGCGTCAACCGGACCGTGGTGTACCGGCTGCTCGCCACGCTGGAACAGCACGCCCTGGTACGCCGTGACCTCGGCGGCCGTGCCCGGGTGGGGCTCGGGGTGCTGCGCCTGGGCCGCCAGGTGCATCCGCTGGTGCGGGAGGCGGCGATGCCGGCGCTGCGGTCGCTGGCCGAGGACATCGGCGCGACGGCCCATCTGACGCTGGTGGACGGCGCGGAGGCGCTGGCCGTGGCCGTCGTCGAGCCGACGTGGACGGACTACCACGTGGCCTACCGCGCGGGGTTCCGGCATCCGCTGGACCGGGGCGCCGCGGGCAAGGCGATCCTCCAGGCCCGCCGGCAGTCCGCCACGGACCCCGGCTACACGCTGACGCACGGCGAGTTGGAGGCCGGCGCGAGCGGGGCGGCGGCGCCGCTGATCGGCGTCACGGGCGTCGAGGGCAGCGTCGGTGTCGTGATGCTGGCGGACTCGGTGCCGGAGCGGGTGGGCGAGCGGGTCGTGGAGGCGGCGAAGGAGGTCGCGGAGGCCCTGCGCTGACGCCCGCCCGGGCCGAATTCCGCGCCACGTTAGATTGATCCCGTGCTCTCTCGTCTCACGCGCCCCCAGGCTGTCGCCGTCTGTGCCCTGCCCGTCGTGGCTCTGCTCGCCGCGGCGGCGTTCGCGCCGCTGCCGTTCTCCGTGGCGCAGCCCGGGATGACGGCGGACGTGCTCGGGAAGAACAAGGGCGCGCCCGTGATCACGATTTCGGGCGCGCCGACCCGCGAGCCCGGCGGCGAGCTGCGGATGACGACGATCGAGGCGACCAGCCCGGACACGCGCGTGTCCCTCGGCGACGTCCTGGACGGCTGGTTCGCGACGGACCGGGCGGTCATGCCGCGCGACTCGGTGTATCCGAGCGGCGGCGACGTGAAGGAGATCGAGCGGCACAACGAGGAGCAGATGCGCCGGTCGCAGAACGAGGCGACGCGCGCGGCCCTGCGCCATTTGAAGCTCGACGACGAGAAGGTGAAGGTCTCCCTGAAGCTCGCGGACGTCGGCGGCCCGAGCGCGGGCCTGCTGTTCACCCTCGGCATCATCGACAAGCTGGACGGCGACGGCAGCGGCGGAGACCTCACGGGTGGCCGCGTGATCGCCGGCACCGGCACGATCGACGCGGACGGCAGGGTCGGCCCGGTGGGCGGCGTGGCCCTGAAGACGCAGGCGGCCCGGCGCGACGGCGCGACGGTCTTCCTGGTCCCGAAGGCGGAGTGCGGCGACGCGAAGTCGAACCTCCCGAAGGGCCTGCGCCTGATCCCGGTCACGACCCTGAAGGGCACGATCGACTCCCTGACCGCGCTGGGCACGGGCAGGGGCGAGGTCCCCAGCTGCTAGTGCCCCGGCACTGGAACACGCGGGCGCCCGCCCTCAGCCCTCCTTGACGAACCCCTCCTCCACCAGCCAGTCCAGGGCCACCTGGTGGGGGTCCTCGCCGTCGACGTCGACCTTCGCGTTCAGGGTCCGGGCGATGTCGTTGTCCAGCTTCTTCGTGATGGGGGCGAGGATCTCCGCGATCTCCGGGTACTTCTTCAGGGTCTTCGTGTGGATCATCGGAGCCGCGTTGTAGTTCGGGAAGAACTTCTTGTCGTCCTCCATCACCACGAGGTCCATCGACTTGATGCGGCCGTCGGTCGTGAAGACCTCGCCGAAGGTGCAACTGCCCTTCGCCGCCTGCGTGTAGATGATCCCGGTGTCCATCTGCGTGACGTTCCCCGCCGGGATGTCCATGCCGTACTTCTCGGCCATGCCGGGCAGGCCGTCCGCGCGGTTGGCGAACTGGTTCTCCACGCACAGCGTCACCGCGTCCGGGTCCTTCTTCGCCAGCGCCGCCACGTCCGAGAGGGTCTTCGTGCCGTACTTCTCGAAGTTGTCCCGGTTCATCGCCAGGGCGTAGGTGTTGTTGAGGGGCGACGGCTCCAGCCAGGTCACGCCGTTCTCGCGGTCCGCGTCCCTGACCGCCTCCCACTGCTCGCGCGGGTCGGGCAGCGGCTGGGTGTTGCCGAGGTAGTTGATCCACCCGGTGCCCGTGTACTCGTAGTCGGCGTCCGCCGCGCCCTTCTTCACCGCCTCGCGCGAGCCGATCGAGCCCTGGATGCCGGTGCGGTCGAGGACGTTCGCGCCGGCCGCCTCGAAGGCGATCCCCATGATCGCGCCCAGGATGAGCTGCTCGCTGAACTCCTTCGACGTGACCGTCAGATCGACGCCCTTCAGCGGCTCGCCCCGCCCGATCGACCCGGGGGAGACGTCGTCGACCATCGGCGAACCGCTGGTCAGTCCGCAGCCGGACGCCAGCAGCAGCGCCCCGGCCAGGAGCAGGCATCCGCGTCTCATGTCCCCGCGTCTCATGTCCCCGCCTCCAGGCCCCGCGGTCGCAGCCCCAGCTCCGCCAGCGACGCCAGCCAGTCCACCAGCAGCGCCAAGGCGACCGTGAGGATCGAACCCAGCACGAGCACCGGCATCCGCTGGTTGGTGATGCCGGTCGTGATCAGTACGCCGAGACCGCTGCCCCCGCCGAACGTCGCCAGCGTCGCCGTGCCCACGTTCAGGACCAGCGCCGTCCGGATGCCCGCCAGGATCAGCGGCACCGCCAGCGGCAGTTCCACCCGGGTCAGCACGCCCAGCGGGGACATGCCGATGCCGCGCGCCGCCTCCAGCAGCGTCGGGTCGTTCGCCTTCAGGCCCGCCATCGTGTTCGACAGCACCGGCAGCACGGCGTACGCGATGATGCCGATCAGGGCCGCCTTCTTGCCCGTGCCGAGCCAGATCACCAGCAGCGCCAGCAGACCGATCGCCGGGGTCGCCTGCCCCATGTTGGCGATCGCCATGGCCACCGGCGTCGCCTTGCGGAAGGCGCGGCGGGTCAGCAGGACGCCCAGCGGGATCGCGATGATCAGCACGAAGAAGGTGGAGATCACCGTCAGTTCGATGTGCTGCCACAGCGCCTTGGACACCTGCCCGCCCGACAGGGCGTTCTCGGAGATCGCGTCCAGGTCCGCCTGCCGGAACCACAGCCAGGTCGCCAGCAGCACCGCGATCAGCACCACGGGCAGGAACGTCAGCTTCTGCCAGGTGATCCGCCGGGCCGGGCCCCGGCGCGGGGGAGTGCGCCGCCCTTCGCCCCCGGAGCGCTCCGCGTCCACGGAGTCGTCGTCCCGGAGGGCACCCGCCTCGGGCTCGTCGTCCTCGGGCCGGGGCGGCGGCCGGAAAGCGGTGCTCACGCCTTCGCCTCCCCGCCGTCCACGCCCTCCTGCTCGACGTGCGTCTGCTGGGCTCTGGCCTCCTGCAACTCGTGCTGGGCCTCCATGGCCTCCAGCCGGTCGGCCTCCAGCATCTCGTGCACGGAGTTGATCAGCGTCTCCATGTCGACGACGCCCGTGTACTCGCCGCGCCGCCCGGTCACCGCCACGCGGCCCGCGTTGTCCGTGAGCACCGCCTCCAGGGCGTCCCGCAGGGTGGCGTCCCGGGTCACCGTGTCCTGCACGAGCGTCCCGGCCCGCGCCAGCGACCCCTTGGCGCGCATCAGGTCGCCGCGCCTGAGCCACTTGTAGGGGCGTCCGCGCCGGTCGAGCAGCAGGATCTCGTTGCTGCCGCTCGACCGCAGCCTGTTGAAGATCTCCTGGAGCGGGTCCTCGACGGTCACCGTCGGATAGTCGGTGATCTCCACGTCCCGCACGCGCGTCAGGTTCAGCCGCTTCAGGGCCGCACCGGCGCCCACGAAACCGGACACGAAGTCGTCCGCCGGGTTGGTGAGGATGGCCTCCGGGGTGTCGAACTGCGCGATGTGCGACCGCTCCCGCAGCACCGCGATGCGGTCGCCGAGCTTGATCGCCTCGTCGAAGTCGTGCGTGACGAACACGATCGTCTTGTGCAGCTCGTGCTGGAGCCGGATCAGCTCGTCCTGGAGGTGGTCGCGCGTGATCGGGTCGACGGCGCCGAACGGCTCGTCCATCAGCAGCACCGGCGGATCGGCCGCCAGCGCCCGCGCCACCCCCACCCGCTGCTGCTGCCCGCCGGACAGCTGACGGGGATAGCGGCCGTGGAACTCGCCCGGGTCCAGCCCGACCAGGTCCAGCATCTCCTCCACACGGTCCCGGATGCGGCCCTTGGGCCAGCCCAGCATCCCCGGCACCAGGCCGATGTTCTGCGCGACCGTCATGTGCGGGAAAAGACCGGACGACTGGATCGCGTAGCCGATCTTGCGGCGCAGCTTCACCGGGTCCATGTCGGTGACGTCCTCGCCGCCGATGCGGATCCGCCCGCCCGACGGCTCGATCAGCCGGTTGATCATCTTCAGCGTGGTGGACTTCCCGCACCCCGACGGGCCGACCAGGATCACCGTCTCACCGGCGCGGATCTCCATCGTGACGCTCTCGACGGCCGGCCGCGCGCTGCCCGGGTAGCGCTTGGTCAGGTTCTCCAGCTCGATCGTGGCGCCGGTCGCGCCGCTGTGACTGCTCGTGTCAGGCACGGATCCCCCTGGGGATGGTCAGCCGTCCGATGAGGACGTACGCGGCGTCGAACAGCAGGGCCAGGACGATGATCCCGAGGGTCCCGGCGAGGACCTGGTTGAGCGCGTTCTTGCTGCCCAGCGAGCCGATGCCGCGGAAGATCTCGTTGCCGAGTCCGGGCCCCGAGGCGTACGCCGCGATGGCCGCGATGCCCATCAGCATCTGTGTCGAGACCCGGATCCCCGTCAGGATCGGCGGCCACGCCATCGGCAGCTCCACGCGCAGCAGCCGCGCCGCCCGGGACATCCCGATGCCGCGGGCCGCGTCCACCAGCGCCGGGTCCACACCGCGCAGGCCGACGATCGCGTTGCGCACGACCGGCAGCAGCCCGTACAGCGTCAGCGCGACCACCGTGGGCGGCACGCCCAGGCCCACGACCGGGACGAGCAGACCGATCATGGCGAGGGACGGGATGGTCAGGATCGTCGCGGTGGTCGTCGTGGCGAGGCTGCCCGCCCACTCGCTGCGATAGGTGAGGACGCCGATCAGTACCCCCAGCAGCGTCGCCACGACCATGCACTGGAAGACGGCGCTCGCGTGCTGGTAGGCGTCGATGAGCAGCTGCTGGTGCCGGGTGCTCAGGTACTCCCAGAAATCCACATCCGCTCACCCCGGCTTCGGGCCGCGCCCGGGGGCTCGGCCGGTGTCAGGTCCGCTGCCGGTCCTCCGCAGCCTGTTCCACCAGCGGGATGATCCGCAGCGGAACGGGGTTCTCCATGACGATCGCCGTGGAGGCCCGGACGATGCCATCAAAACCGACAACCCGGTCGATCACCCGCTGGAGATCGGCGTTCGAGCGGGCCACCAGACGGCACAGCATGTCCCCGGTGCCGGTCGTCGTGAGCAGCTCCAGCACCTCCGGCACGGTCGCCAAGTGGGCCCGTACGTCAGGGCCTTGACCCTGCCGGATCTGCAGCGTCGCGAACGCCGTGACCGGGTAGCCGAGCGCCGCCGGGTCCACCTCCGGGCCGAAGCCGCGGATGACTCCGTTCGACTGAAGCCGGTCCAGGCGCGCCTGCACCGTGCCGCGCGCGACCCCCAGCCGCCGGGACATCTCCAGCACGCCGATGCGCGGCTCACGCGCCAGCAGCACGATGATCCGTCCGTCGAGATGATCGATCGCCACGCCCGCCTCCCGGGATGGTCAGCCTGTACAGAAAGTCCGCCGCAACGGCCATCGCCCTGGGCAGATTGCCCAGTGAACAAGCAAACTATTGCGCACCTTGCGAGTGCGGGAGAGCCTGCGGTTATGACGCAGACCACACACCACACTCCCGACACGACCGCCCGGCAGGACGACCCCTTCCCGGTCAAGGGAATGGACGCGGTCGTCTTCGCCGTGGGCAACGCCAAGCAGGCCGCGCACTACTACTCCACCGCCTTCGGCATGAAGCTGGTCGCCTACTCCGGACCGGAGAACGGCAACCGGGAGACCGCCGCCTACGTGCTGGAGAGCGGCTCCGCCCGCTTCGTCCTCACCTCCGTCATCAAGCCCACCACGACCTGGGGCCACTTCCTGGCCGAGCACGTGGCCGCGCACGGCGACGGCGTCATCGACCTGGCCATCGAGGTGCCCGACGCGCGCGCCGCCTACGCGTACGCCGTCGAGCAGGGCGCCCGCTCGGTCGCCGAGCCGTACGAGCTGAAGGACGAGCACGGCACCGTCGTCCTCGCCGCGATCGCCACGTACGGCAAGACCCGCCACACCCTCGTCGAGCGCCGCGGCTACGACGGCCCGTACCTGCCCGGCTACGTCGCCGCCGCCCCGATGGTCGAGCCGCCCGCCCAGCGCAGCTTCCAGGCGATCGACCACTGCGTCGGCAACGTCGAACTCGGCCGCATGAACGAGTGGGTGGGCTTCTACAACAAGGTCATGGGCTTCACGAACATGAAGGAGTTCGTGGGCGACGACATCGCGACCGAGTACAGCGCGCTGATGTCGAAGGTCGTGGCCGACGGCACGCTCAAGGTCAAGTTCCCGATCAACGAGCCCGCCATCGCCAAGAAGAAGTCCCAGATCGACGAATACCTGGAGTTCTACGGCGGCGCCGGCGTCCAGCACATCGCGCTGAACACCAACGACATCGTGCAGACCGTCCGCCAGATGCGCGCGGCCGGCGTGCAGTTCCTGGACACGCCCGACTCGTACTACGACACGCTCGGCGAGTGGGTCGGCGAGACGCGCGTGCCGATCGACACCCTGCGCGAGCTGAAGATCCTCGCCGACCGCGACGAGGACGGCTACCTGCTGCAGATCTTCACCAAGCCGGTCCAGGACCGCCCGACGGTGTTCTTCGAGCTCATCGAGCGGCACGGCTCCATGGGCTTCGGCAAGGGCAACTTCAAGGCCCTGTTCGAGGCGATCGAGCGCGAGCAGGAACGCCGCGGCAACCTCTGACCGCCGCAGACCTACCGCTTGGGCGGGCCCTCCAGCGAGGGCTCGCCCAGCCGCGTCAGCGCCCGCCGCGCCACCGGCCCGTGCAGCGGCGAGAAGTACGGGTTGATCCGCAGCGCCTCCTGGAGATGCCGCCGCGCCGCACCCTCCCGGCCCAGGGCCCGCTCGATCATGCCCCGGTGGTAGAAGTGCGGCGCGCTGCGCACCACGTCGCCGCGCGTGCCGTCCGTCGCGCGCACCGCGAGACGCAGCGCCTCCTCGTGCCGCCCCGTCCGGTGCAGCGCCCACCCGAGCGCGTCCGCCACCGCCGCCCCCGGCTGGCGCCGCCACTCGGCCCGCAGCCGCCGCACCGCCGCCCCCGCGTCCCCGTGGTCCGCCTCGAACCGCCCCAGCACCAGCGCCTCGTCCGCCCCGCCCGCCGCCGCCGCGCGCACCCGCTCCCGCAGCAGCCCGTACTGCGCCCGGGCCGCACCGGGCCGCCGCAGCGACTCGTACAGCTCGCCCAGCTCCAGCGCGTACTGCGGCGACGGCTGCCCCGCCAGCGCCGCACGGTAGGCGTCCACCGCCTGTGCCGTCCGGCCCAGCGCCGCCAGCGCCCTGCCCTGCCCGGCCCGCGCCGCCCACTGCCCGGGGTCGGTGCGCACCGCCTCCTCGAAGTGCCGCAGCGCGGCCTCCCGTTCACCGCGCTCCCACGCCAGCTGCCCGGCCCGCTCCAGATACGCCGCCCGCTCGGCCGGGGTCCGGGCGCCCGCCGCCGCGTCGGACAGCTTGGCCGCCGCGTCCTCCCGCCAGCCGCGCTCCCGGTACACGGCGGCGGCCCGCGCCCGCACGTCCGGCCCCGAGCGCAGCTTCCTCAGCCGGTCCAGCGCCCGCCCCGCCTCCTCGTGCTCGCCGAGCCCGCTCAGCGCCTCGATCAGCGGCGGATACGCCGTCCACCGCGCCGGGTCCAGCTTCCGCGCCCGCTCGGCCCACGCCCGGCCCGCGGGAAAGTCCCGCCGGGCGTTCGCCAGCACCGCCATCCCGCCCAGGGCCGCCGCCCGCGCGTCCACCCCGGCGCCCTTCACCCGCAGCGCCGTGCGCAGCGCCTTCTCGGCCCGCGGGTAACAGGCCGGGTCCGCCGTCCGCCGCCCCCGCTCCACGTACGCCGCCCCCAGCACCGCCCACGACCCGGCGTCCCCGGGATGCTCCCGCAGATGCGCCTCCCGCTCGCCGATCAGCACCGCCAGACACCGCCGTCAGGGCCCGCGCACCCGGCGCCGGCGCGGGCGGCCCGCCCGCCGTCCCGTCCCACGGCAGCAGCACCAGCGCCCCGCCCAGCACCGCACACCCCGCGCCCACCGCGATCGCCGCCCGCCGCCGGACCCGGGGACGCCTCACCCGGGCCGCCTCCACCTCGTTGTCCATGGCGCACACTGTGCGTCAATACGACGAGCACACCCGGGCAGGCGACGGCCGCCGCCGACGGGGTTCACACCGATGGCCCCGGGTGCGAACCTGTGATCATGAGCCGTATCGAAGCGCCCCCCGAGGACGGCACGGCAGCCACCGGCGGCCTCGTCGACCGACTGCTCGGCGGCCTGCCCGCCGACGCGGTCCTCACCGACCCCGACGTCACCGCCTCCTACGCCCACGACATGGCGAGCTTCTGCCCGGCCGGCGCCCCCGCCGTCGTCGTCCTGCCGCGCACCGTCGAGCAGGTCCAGCACGTCATGCGCACGGCCACCGAGCTGCGCGTCCCGGTCGTCCCGCAGGGCGCCCGCACCGGCCTGTCCGGCGCGGCCAACGCCACCGACGGCTGCGTCGTGCTGTCCCTGACGAAGATGGACCGCATCCTCGAAATCAACCCGGTCGACCGCGTCGCCGTCGTCGAACCGGGCGTCCTCAACGCCACGCTCTCCCGCGCCGTGAACGAACACGGCCTCTCCTACCCGCCGGACCCCTCCAGCTGGGAGATGTGCACCATCGGCGGCAACATCGGCACGGCCTCGGGCGGCCTGTGCTGCGTCAAGTACGGGGTCACCGCCGAGTACGTGCTCGGCCTCGACGTCGTGCTCGCCGACGGCCGCCTGATGTCCACCGGCAGGCGCACCGCCAAGGGCGTCGCCGGGTACGACCTGACCCGGCTGTTCGTCGGCTCCGAGGGTTCCCTCGGCATCGTCGTGCGGGCCGTGCTCGCGCTCAAGCCGAAGCCGCCCGAGCAGCTCGTGCTGGCCGCCGAGTTCTCGTCGGCCGCCGCGGCCTGCGACGCGGTGTGCCGGATCATGGCCGGCGGGCACGTCCCCTCACTCCTCGAACTGATGGACCGTACGACCGTCAAGGCCGTCAACGACATGGCGCACATGGGCCTGCCGGAGACCACCGAGGCCCTGCTGCTCGCCGCCTTCGACACACCGGACCCCGCCGCCGACCTCGCCGCCCTCGGCGCGCTGTGCGAGGCCGCCGGAGCCACCCAGGTCGTCCCCGCGGACGACGCGGCCGAGTCCGAACTGCTCCTCCAGGCACGGCGGCTGTCCCTCCCGGCGCTGGAGGCGGTCCGGGGCGTGACGATGATCGACGACGTGTGCGTGCCCCGGTCCCGGCTCGGCGACCTGATCGAGGGCGTGGAGCGGATCGCCGAGAAGCACCGGCTGACCATCGGCGTCGTCGCCCACGCCGGGGACGGCAACACCCACCCCACCGTCTGCTTCGATGCCCAGGACGCCGACGAGTCCCGGCGCGCCCGCGAGTCCTTCGACGAGATCATGGCCCTCGGCCTGGAACTCGGCGGCACGATCACCGGCGAGCACGGCGTGGGCGTCCTGAAGAAGGAGTGGCTGGCGCGCGAGATCGGCCCGGTGGGCCTGGAGATGCAGCGGGCCGTGAAACACGCCTTCGACCCGCTCGGCATCCTCAATCCGGGCAAACTGTTCTGACGTCGGTACGCGTCGCTCCCGACGTCGGTTCACTCCCCGTCCTGGGACTCGTCCGACGGCCACGGGTCGCGCAGCCACAGGTCGTCCGCGGGAGTCGGGGCGAGCAGCTCGGCCAGGGCGTCGTCCAGGCCGAGCTGCTCGCCCTCAGTCCCCGGGGGCACCACCCGCAGCGTGCGCTCCAGCCAGGCCGACACCTGCGCCGTCGGGGCCTCCAGCAGCGCGTCCCCGTCCGGTGAGCTCAGCGCCATCAGCACGACGCTGCGGCCGGCGACCTTGGTCGGCCACACCCGCACGTCCCCGTGCCCGCACGGCCGGAACACCCCCTCCACGAGCAGCTCGCGGGCGAACGTCCAGTTCACGGGGAAGTCGGAGTTGATGTGGAAGGTGATGTGGATCGCGTACGGGTCGTCGCTGCGGTAGGTCAGCCGGGCCGGGACCGGGATGCTCCGCTCGGGCGACAGAACGAGCTTGAGCTCCAGCTCCCGCTCAACCACGGTGGGGTGCATGGCGTGCGTTCCTCTCTCCGAAGGATGTCGTGCGGCCGCTGTCGGTGCGCCCGCACGAGGAGAGAGCGGGTTCGGCGCGGAGCATTACGCGGGTTCGGAGAAGTTTTTTTCCGGGGCCGCGAAACGCGGTCCCGGCAGCGTGGCGCGGGGGCGCCCCGGGCCTGATGCCCACCCGTGAATTTTCGGTGCGCCGTTGCCCGGAAAGGGGTGGGTACCGTCGGACCGGCCGTGGGAGGCGCACCGGTCTGATAGATGTGGAGGCCCCCAGACGACCCCCGAGCAGATACGGGACGACGGACATGAGCGCCCCAACCCCGGCACCCGGCGACGACAGGCCCCGCGAAGGGTATTACCCGGACCCGTCCATTCCTGGATATGTCCGGTACTGGAACGGAACCGCCTGGGTACCGGGCACCAGCCGTCCGGCGCCCAAGGACGGCGAGCAGCTCGCCCCGCCGCCCGGGGTGCGCCCGGCACCGCCCGCCGTCGAGGAGACCGGCCCGCACTTCTTCGACGAGGACCCGGTCGACGGGCCCGCCTCCGAGGGGCCCGCCACCGCAGGGGCCGCCGACGCAGCGGCCGCGGCCGGCCCGGCCCCCGCCGACGCCCAGCACGGCAGCCGCCCCGAGCCCGCCTCCGCGTGGGGCGCCGACCGCTCCCACCAGACCGGCTTCGGCACGGACCAGGACCGCCGGGTGCGGTGGGGCTCCCCGGAGTCGGTGGACCCGCGGGTGGCGCGCGAGCCGGGGGCACCCGCCGCCGCGTCCGCCGCCGGCTCCCCCTCCGCCGCTCCTTCTCCCGCTGCCGCTTCCGCCGCCTCTGCCGAGGGTGCGGCCGGTGGTGAGGGCTCCGACGGGGCCGCGGCGGGCAACACGTTCGTCTTCCGCAGGCCGGCGGCCGGCTCCGCGGGCGGCACCGACGGTCCGGCCGCGCCCGCCGGCCCCGCGCGCGCCGACGAGGGCACGATGACCTTCCGCGCGGTCGCGCCCCGGGTGGGACAGCAGGGCGGCCCGGCGCCCTCCGGTCCGCAGCAGCTGTCCCCGACGGTCCCGCCCCAGTCCACGCCCCCGCAGTCCACGCCCCCGCAGGCCGCCCCGCCGCACCACCCCGCCCCGCAGCCGGCCGCCCCGGCGACCCCTGCCGCACCCGCGCCGGTGCCCGCGCAGACCCCGCTGACCAGTGGCCCCGGTGGCGGCCAGGCGTCCTGGGCCCAGCAGGTGCACCAGCTCGCGGGCGGTGACGACCAGCCGGTGACGCCCTGGCGGCCCCCGGCCGACGACCCGTTCCAGGCGATGGTCCGGCAGCAGGCGGCCGCCCGTCCCGCGCCCCTCGGCAAGCGGCTCGTGGCCCGGCTGCTGGACACGGTCGTGCTCGGCGCCGTCACCGCGGTGGCCGCCGTACCGCTCGGGTCGCAGGCGATCGACCACGTCAACGACAAGATCGAGGCGGCGAAGCTGAGCGGCGAGACCGTCACCGTCTGGCTGCTCGACGGCACCACGTCGGTCCACCTCGCCGTCGTCCTCGCGGTGCTGCTGCTGGCCGGGGTCGTCCTGGAGGCGCTGCCCACCGCCAAGTGGGGCCGCACGCTCGGCAAGCGGCTGATGGGGCTGGAGGTGCGGGACATCGAGGGCCACGACGCCCCCGAGTTCGGCGCCGCCCTGCGCCGCTGGCTGGTCTACTCGGTGCCCGGTCTGCTGGTCGTGGGTGTCGTGGGCGTGCTGTGGTGCCTGTTCGACAAGCCGTGGCGGCAGTGCTGGCACGACAAGGCAGCGCACACGTTCGTCGCCGGTTAGCCGGTTAGCCGTTCGGCGGGTCAGCCGGTCAGCCGGACAGGCGGTCAGACGGACAGCGGTAAGGCCGGACAGCCGGGGGCCCGTCACCCGGCCGACCGGGTACTCCGGACGGCGGCTCGCCGGATGCGGAGCCGGGGTGTTCGCGGTCGACTCGGGCCATGAGCAGCGAACCGCCCCCCGGCTCCGGCCGGCAGCCGCCGGAAGACGACCCGTTCAGGAAGCAGCCCCCGCCGCCCGGCGGCGGCCAGCCGCCCCCGTATGCCGGCAGTGGCGGCCCCTACGGCGGTGAAGGCCCGGGCGGCGGTGGCTCCCACGAAGCGGGCGGTCCCTACGGAGCGGGCGGTCCGCCCGGCGGCGGTCACGGATCCGGCGACCCGTACGGCGGCGCCGGCCCCGGCCCCTACGGCGCCGGTTCGGGTCCCTACGGCGGCGGCCCGTACGGCGGTGGTCCGTACGGCGGCGGCCCCTACGGCGGCGCGGGCCAACCCGGCGATCCGCTCGCCGGCATGCCCCCGCTCGCGGACAGCGGCAGGCGCACGCTGGCCCGGATCATCGACATGATCCTCGTCGGGCTCGTGGTCTGGCTGCTCACCCTGGCGTTCGGCGTCAACGAGTACAGCACGGACGGCGACGAGATCGAGGTCGGCAAGTCCCTCGGCCAGTCCCTCGTCGCGGCCGTGCTCTACATCGCCTACGACACCCTGATGACCGCCAAGAACGGTCAGACTCTGGGCAAGAAGCTCATGAAGATGCGGGTGGCCGACCTGTCCGACGGCTCCACACCGTCGGTGCGGAGCGCGTTGGTCCGGGCGGCGGTGCTGTGGATTCCGTTCGCCTTCTGCTGCGCCTGCATCTGGACGGCGGTCTCGGGTGGCTGGAGCTTCTTCGACAAGCCGTACAAACAGGGCCTGCACGACAAAGCGGCCAAGACGGTTGTGGTCAGCACGGGTTGAGCCGACGGCAGGCCGGCGGGTCGATGCCGCGCCGACGGCCGGGCTACGCGGCGAGCCGCTCGCGCTCCGGTGACGACTCGGCCCGGGACAGGGGCCGGGCGGCCTTGGACGCAGGCCTCGGCCGCGGCACGGTCATGGCGACGAGCAGCCCGAGCGCGAGTGCCGCGACGGTGATGACCGCGATCCCCGGGGCTGAAGTCGCCTGCGACAGCAGCAGCATGGCGAGCGTCGAGAAGATCACGGTGCTGGAACCGTAGGCGAGCTGTGCGACGGTCGGACGAGGCATGGCAATCGTGTCCTCGGAAGCGGGGATGCGTCGTTTCTCGACTCTATTCGCCTGCATGCCCGAGCCGGACCGGCAGTAAGCGTGACCTAACCAACAGTGCCGGAGCACGGGGGGCGCACGGAGTCATACCGTCCACGAAGTGGACAGATCCACGCGCCCGTTCGGCGTCGCGTCGAGTCGACCGCGAGACTGTCGCGAGCGTCCGAATACCGGAGGGCGCGCTTCCCTTAATGCACTTGACCTGCGCAAGTCAAGACCTGTCTTTTCCGCTTAACCTCTAGTCAAATGTCGTCACTTGACTACACGCGTTGATCACGCGCCCGCGGAACTTCCACCAAAGGACCTCCCTGCCGCGCGCGCAAACGCGGGGGAGGACATCAAGTGACCAGAAGACCCTGGACGTTCAGAGCCGCCGCGATCGGTGTGGCTTTCGCAGCGGCGTCCACCACCCTTTCGGCGATCGCCGTGGCGCAGGCCGACTCGGCCGCCCCGCCCGCGAACGTGGAACGGCACGACCCTCAGCCGGCCAAGGGGATGGCGGAGCACGACCTCGAAGGGCCGTTGAGCAAGACTCAGGCGGCCCAGCGTGAGGAGGCACTCAAGCAGGTCATATCCGGCGATGCCCAGGTGAAGGAGCGTGACGGCTCCAAGGTCGTCGAGCTCCAGAGCCGCAAGGGCGACAGCAAGTACGTCGAGCTGGGCCGGGAGAAGACCGACAAGATCTTCACCATCCTGGTCGAGTTCGGCGACCAGATCGACAGCCGCTACGGCGGCACCCCCGGCCCGCTGCACAACCAGATCGCCGAGCCGGACCGCTCCAAGGACAACAGCACCGCCTGGAAGGCGGACTACAACCGGGAGCACTTCCAGGAGCTGTACTTCGGTACCGGCACCGACTCGATGAAGACGTACTACGAGAAGCAGTCCTCGGGCCGCTACTCCATCGACGGCACGGTCTCCGACTGGGTCAAGGTCCCCTACAACGAGGCCCGTTACGGCTCCAACAAGTGCGACCCCGACAACTGCGCCTGGTTCGCGGTGCAGGACGGCGTCACCGCCTGGGTCGAGCAGCAGAAGGCCGCCGGCAAGACCGACGCCGAGATCAAGACGCAGCTCGCCGAGTACGACCAGTGGGACCGCTACGACCACGACGGCGACGGCGACTTCAACGAGCGCGACGGCTACATCGACCACTTCCAGATCGTGCACGCCGGCGAGGACGAGTCCGCGGGCGGCGGCGCTCAGGGCGAGGACGCCATCTGGGCGCACCGCTGGTACGCCTTCGGCACGGACGCCGGCGCCACGGGCCCCGAGGGCAACAGGCTCGGCGGCACGCAGATCGGCGACAGCGGCATCTGGGTCGGCGACTACACCATCCAGCCGGAGAACGGCGGACTCGGCGTCTTCGCCCACGAGTACGGCCACGACCTCGGTCTGCCGGACCACTACGACACCGCGGGCGGCGAGAACTCCACCGGGTTCTGGACGCTGATGTCGTCCGGTTCCTGGCTCGGCACCGGCAAGAACGAGATCGGCGACCTCCCCGGCGACATGACCGCCTGGGACAAGCTCCAGCTCGGCTGGCTCGACTACGACGTGGCCAAGGCCGCGACCAAGTCCGCCCACACGCTGGGTCTCGCGGAATACAACACGAAGAACCCGCAGGCGCTGGTCGTGGAGCTCCCGAAGAAGAAGGTCACCACCGAGGTCGTCGTGCCCGCCGAGGGCCAGACCCAGTGGTGGAGCGGCAGCGGTGACGACCTGCGCAACACGCTGACCCGGTCCGTCGACCTGACCGGCAAGACGTCGGCCGCCCTCACCCTGGACGGCTGGTACGACATCGAGGCCGACTACGACTACCTCTACACCGAGGTGTCGACCGACGGCGGCGCCAACTGGACCGCTCTCGACGGCACGGTGGACGGTCAGCCCATCCCGCGCGACGGCAGCGACAAGCCGGCGCTGACCGGCACGGTCGACGGCTACAAGCCGCTCGCCTACTCGCTGGACGCCTACGCGGGCAAGAAGATCGACCTGCGCTTCCGCTACCAGACGGACGGCGGTGTCGCGCAGAAGGGCTTCGCGGCCGACCGCGTCACCGTCACCGCCGACGGCACGGCGCTGTTCACGGACAACGCCGAGAGCGCGGACGCGGCCTGGACGGCCAACGGCTTCTCCCGGATCGGCGCGTCGTTCACCGACGAGTACGCGCAGTACTACATCGCCGAGAACCGTCAGTACGTCTCGTACGACAAGACCCTCAAGGTCGGCCCGTACAACTTCGGTTCGGCGAGCCGTCCGGACTGGGTGGAGCACTACGCCTACCAGAACGGCCTGTTGATCTGGAAGTGGGACACCTCCCAGGCGGACAACAACACCAGCCAGCACCCGGGCACCGGTCTGCTGCTGCCGGTCGACTCGCACCCGGCCCAGCTGAAGTGGTCGGACGGCACGCTGATGCGCAACCGCGTCCAGGCCTACGACTCGCCGTTCAGCCTGTACCGCACGGACGGCATGACGCTGCACAAGGCGGACGTCCCGACCGTGATCCCGTCGTCGAAGGGCGTGCCGGTCTTCAACGACCACACGAACACCTACTACGACGAGTCCAACCCGCGGGCGGGCGTCAAGATCACTGACACCAACACCAAGATCAAGATCGTCAAGGAGGCCTGGAACGGGTCGACGATCTCGGTCCAGGTCGGCCCTGCGGTGAAGTAAACGGCATTTCTGCAGGTCAAAGCATGATCGGCGGCAACCCCCTGGCGGGTTGCCGCCGATCGTGTTTAGGTGCGTCCTGTGATTCTCTTATTGACACCGGACAGCACGGGGGTGTGACCGCATGGCCGCAGGAGGTTTCTGCAAGTTGCCGAACGGCACGGTGGTGGTGGCGATGAACCTGCCAAGCCCCGTCGCCGAGAGCACCGGCGACGTGCGCGTTCTCGTCCACGCCCGGAACCGGGCGCGTGCCCTGACCAGGCTGCGCAACCTGGGGCTGCGGGCCGTCTACCTGCGGGGCAACGCCGCGCCGCCGACCCCGGACGAGATCACGGCCGTCCTGCACCACCCCGACGGCCTGATATGGCGCACGGCGCCCGACGGCGGGGGCGTCCCCGGTACCGGCCCGACGCAGGAGCTGTGGCACCCGATCCGGTCCCTGCTCAGACGCCCGGCGCCGCAGGAACGGCCCCGGCAGCACTCCCACTCCGGCGACCGGCTCCAGCCCCGGCTCCAGGGCCTGCCCCGGCCGAAGGGCCTGCCGACGGTCGGCCAGGTCTGAGGCGGCCGGGCTACTGGACGACGGGCTTTCCCGAGAGTTCCACGCCCGCCCCGCGCATCTCCTCCACGGCCCGCTCGGTGGTCTCCGCGGCCACTCCGGCGGTCAGGTCCAGCAGGACGTGGGTGCGGAAGCCCTCCCGCGCCGCGTCCAGCGCGGTGGCCCGCACGCAGTGGTCGGTGGCGATGCCCACCACGTCCACCTCGTCGATCTCCCGGGCCCTGAGCCACTCGGCGAGCTTCACGCCGTTCTCGTCGGTGCCCTCGAAGCCGCTGTACGCGGCCGCGTAGGCGCCCTTGTCGAACACGGCGTCGATGGACCCGGAGGCGACGGCCGGGGCGAAGTTCGGGTGGAAGCCCACGCCCTCGGTCCCGGCGACGCAGTGCGCGGGCCAGGAGTGCACGAAGTCGGGGTTGTCGGCGAAGTGCCCGCCGGGCGCGACGTGGTGGTCGCGGGTGGCCACCACGTGCCGGTAGCCGGCGGGCGCCTGCCCGATCAGCTCGGTGATGGCGGCGGCCACGTCGGCGCCACCGGACACCGCGAGGCTGCCCCCCTCGCAGAAGTCGTTCTGCACGTCTACGACGATCAAGGCGCGGCGCATGGTCGGTGTCCTTCGACTATGGGGTCGGGGCGGGGAGCGGGCCCGGCCGGTGAGGATCCGAGCCTATTGACTTCAGGTGCGGTGTGGGGAGGGGTCGGACAGCGGTGCCGGGATTAGCTACCCGACGGTCCGTGCGTGTACTCCGTGGGAATGACCGGTTCCCCCCGGGAGAGCTGCGTGGCGGACAGCGGCAGGTTGGCGCGGGCCGCCGCGTGCCGGTCCCGGACGGTGTCCAGCGGCTCGCGGCGGACGACCTCGCCGCCCCGGACCAGCTCGACCAGCAGCTGCCGGCCTGCCAGCTCCTCGGGCACGGGCCCGGTGCCGACCACCTCGGCCTCCGCGACGCCGTCCTCGTCCAGCCGCCGCGCGGCCCACTTGCGGCCGCCGACCGAGGTCTTGCCGCCGCTGGACTTCTTCGCGACCGGCACCAGCGGGGCGCCGGGATCGGCGGACGCGGCGCGCGCGACCAGCTTGTAGACCATGGACGCCGTCGGGTGACCGGAGCCGGTCACCAGCTGGGTGCCGACGCCGTACGCGTCCACGGGCGCCGCCGCCAGCGAGGCGATGGCGTACTCGTCCAGGTCCGAGGTCACGATGATCTTCGTGTCCCGGGCGCCCAGCTCGTCCAGCTGCTGGCGCACCCGGTGCGCGACCAGCAGCAGGTCGCCGGAGTCGATCCGCACGGCGCCCAGCTCGGGCCCGGCGATCTCGACGGCCGTACGGACGGCCTCGGTGACGTCGTACGTGTCCACCAGCAGCGTCGTGCCCCGGCCGAGGGAGTCGACCTGGGCGCGGAAGGCGTCGCGCTCGCTGTCGTGCAGCAGGGTGAAGGCGTGGGCGGAGGTGCCGACGGTCGGGATGTTGTAGCGGAAGCCGGCCGCGAGGTCGGAGGTGGAGGTGAAGCCGCCCACGTAGGCCGCCCGGGAGGCGGCGACCGCGGCGAGTTCGTGGGTGCGCCGGGCGCCCATCTCGATCAGCGGGCGGTCACCGGCGGCGGACGACATCCGGGAGGCGGCGGCCGCGATCGCCGAGTCGTGGTTGAGGATGGAGAGGATCACGGTCTCCAGCAGCACGCACTCGGCGAAGGAGCCCTCGACCCGCAGGATCGGCGAGCCCGGGAAGTACACCTCGCCCTCCGGGTAGCCCCAGATGTCGCCGGAGAAGTGGTAGTCGGCGAGCCATGCGAGGGTCCGCTCGTCGACGACGTTCCGCTCGCGCAGGAAGCCGAGGACGTCCGGGTCGAAGCGGAAGTTCTCGACGGCGTCCAGGACGCGCCCGGTGCCGGCGACGACGCCGTAGCGCCGCCCGTCCGGCAGCCGCCGGGTGAAGACCTCGAACACGCTCCGCCGCTCGGCCGTGCCCGCCTTGAGCGCGGCCTGCAGCATCGTCAGCTCGTAGTGGTCGGTGAAGAGCGCCGTGGAGGGAACGGCCACCGGCAGCCCAAGGTCCGCTGTGTTCATGACGAGGATGCTACCCCCATTTCGTCAGTTTGACGATTTCCCGTGCGAGTGGCCCCGGTCACGCCCCGCGGGCGGCGCATTTGTGTCCCCACCCCCCTCCGGTGGCAGCATGGGCCATGTGACGTCACCCGCACCCCTAGAGATCGAACGCACCGAGTCGGCGGAGGAGGAATTCGCCGTACCCGAGCCGGACGTCCCCTGGGTCACCATCGTCCACAACGACCCGGTCAACCTCATGAGCTACGTGACGTACGTCTTCCAGACGTACTTCGGCTACTCCAAGGACAAGGCCACCAAGCTCATGCTCGATGTCCACCACAAGGGCCGGGCGGTCGTCTCCAGCGGCAGCCGCGAGGAGATGGAACGCGACGTGCAGGCCATGCACGGCTACGGCCTGTGGGCCACCCTCCAGCAGGACCGCAAGTAGCGAGCACGCCCGCCCACCAGCGAAAAGACTCCATGCCCGGACAATTCGAACCGCTCCCCGGCGGCGGCGCGGCCGTCGCCCTCGACGACGTCGAGATCTCCATCATCCGGTCGCTGGCCGTCCAGCTCCTGGAGCTGATCGGGCCCGGCCCCGCCGAGGACGCGCAGGGCGACCCGCTCGCCGAGCTGTTCGCCGAGGGTCCGAGCGAGCCGCCCTCCGACCCGGTGCTGCGCAGGCTCTTCCCGGACGCCTACGTAGACCCCGAGCACGCGCCCGCCTCCCCGCGGGAGGCCGAGGAGCGGCAGGAGTACTCCGCGGAGTTCCGCCGCTACACCGAGAACGACCTGCGGGCCGGCAAGCGGGACAACGCCCTCGCGGTGATCCGCTCGCTGGACGCGCTGGCCGGGGACGGCGGCGCCGTGCTGAAGCTGTCGGCGCAGGAGTCCCGGCAGTGGCTCGGGGCGCTCAACGACCTGCGCCTCGCGATCGGCTCCCGGCTGGAGATCGACGACGAGGACGACACCGATCTGCTCTACCGGCTCCCGGACGAGGACCCGCGCAAGCCGATGGTGATGGCGTACCTCTGGCTGGGCGGCCTCCAGGAGACCCTCGTCTCGACACTCATGCCCTGACGTCTCCTGTTCTGACGTCTGATGTCCCGACGTCGGCGCCTCATGCACCGACTTGTGCGGATTTCGTGTTCGCTCAGCGGAGCCTCAAATCCGGATAACGATCCCGTCACCGCTCCTGGGGTTTGTCGGGGCGGCAGCGGTTTCCGTGACGGGCGTCACTAAAGCCTCGGTAAACAGCGTGATAAGAACTGGCAACTCCTTCGCGGCCCCACCCCTCGCCGTGCTGGAGGTGCCGGTCATCACCGGCGCGCATGATCCGGACAACGGCGTTCGCCCCCCCCTGCCGCACCCCGTACCGCTGAGCCACGCCAGCACGTCCCCGCGCCCCCGAGGAAGCTCGATGTCACTCGACTCCGTCACCACGTCCATTGACGATGCCGTCAGTGGATTCTTCGAACCGGTCGCCACCACACTCGGCGAGATCGTCTTCTACTCCGTCCCCGTAGCGGGAACCGAGCTGCCGCTGATCGTGGCGTGGCTCGTCGTCGCCGGCCTGGTGTTCAGCCTCGGCTTCGGCTTCGTCCAGGTGCGCCGGTTCAAACTGGCCATCGACGTCGTGCGCGGCAAGCACGACGAGAAGGACTCCGCCGGCGAGGTCAACCACTTCCAGGCGCTGACCGCGGCCGTGTCGGGCACCGTCGGCCTCGGCAACATCGCCGGTGTCGCCGTCGCCGTCTCCCTCGGCGGACCCGGCGCGACCTTCTGGATGATCCTCTGCGGTCTGCTCGGCATGGCCACCAAGTTCGTCGAGGTCACCCTCGGTGTGAAGTACCGCCAGGTGCACGAGGACGGCACCGTCTCCGGCGGTCCCATGCACTACCTGCCCAAGGGCCTCGCCGACCGCTTCGGCAGCGGCGGCGCCAAGCTCGGCAAGGTGCTCGCGATCCTCGCCTCGGTCATGATCCTGTTCTTCGGCCTCTTCGGCGGCAACCTCTTCCAGGTCAACCAGAGCTACACGCAGCTGGTCTCCGTGGCCGGCGGTGAGGACGGCGCCCTCGGCTCCTCGGCCGGCGCGCTCTTCTTCGGCATCCTGGTCGCCGCCCTGGTCGGCATCGTGCTGCTCGGCGGCATCCGCTCCATCGCCTCCGTCACCAGCCGCCTGGTCCCGGCCATGGCGATCATCTACATCGTCGCCTGCCTCGTCGTGCTCGTCGTCAACGCGGGCGCCCTGCCCGACGCCGTCGCCCAGATCATCGAGGGCGCGTTCAACCCCGAGGGTGTGGCGGGCGGCATCATCGGCGCCCTGATCGTCGGCTTCAAGCGCGCCGCGTTCTCCAACGAGGCCGGCCTCGGCTCCGCCCCGATCGCCCACTCCGCGGTGAAGACCAAGCACCCCGCGAGCGAGGGCCTGGTCGCCCTGTTGGAGCCGTTCATCGACACGGTCGTCATCTGCACCATGACCGCGCTGACCATCGTCGTCGCCAACCCGGACAGCTGGGCCGCGGCCCGCGACGGCAAGGAGATCGGCGGCGTCACCATCACCTCGGACGCCTTCGAGACCGTGCTGCCCTGGTTCCCGTACGTGCTGACCGTGGCCGTGCTGCTGTTCGCCATCTCCACCGTGCTCACCTGGGGCTACTACGGCCTCAAGGCCTGGACGTACCTCTTCGGCCGCAGCCGGACCAGCGAGACGGTCTACAAGGCGCTCTACACGCTGTTCGCGGTGGCCGGTTCGCTGCTCACCCTGCAGACGCTGATCGACCTGGCCGACGCCGTGCTCTTCATGCTCGCCGTCATCAACATCATCGGCCTGTACCTGCTGGCCCCCGTGGTCAAGCGGGAGCTGGACTCCTTCCTGGCCTCCGTCCGCGACCGCCGCGCCGGCGGAGCCGCGGAGGAGGAGCGGGAGGAGGTCAAGGCCGGCTGAGCCGAGCCGCCGACGCCGCGTCCCGCCCGGGCCCGGCCGTACCGTCACCGGTACGGCCGGGCCCGGGCGCCGCACAAGGTCTGATCCCGCCATGTGGGCGGCCCCGTACCACCCCTCGGTACGGTGCCGCCCTCCTGCTTATCCTGGCGCCATGCTGACCATCACCCAGGCCCTCTACGACCACATCGTCGCCCACGCCCGCGAGGACCACCCCGACGAGGCGTGCGGCGTCGTCGCCGGACCCGTGGGAGCCGGCCGTCCCGAGCGCTTCATCCCCATGCTCAACGCGGCCCGCTCGCCCACCTTCTACGAGTTCGACTCGCAGGACCTGCTCAAGCTCTACCGCGAGATGGACGACCGCGACGAGGAGCCGGTGATCATCTACCACTCCCACACCGCGACCGAGGCCTACCCGTCCCGCACCGACATCTCCTACGCCAACGAGCCCGGCGCGCACTACGTCCTCGTCTCCACCGCCGACACCGACGGCGCCGGAGAGTTCCAGTTCCGCTCCTTCCGGATCGTCGAGGGCGAGGTCACGGAGGAAGAGGTCAAGGTCGTCGAGGCCTACTGACCCCCCTCCTGACCTCCACGTCTCACGATCCGGTCGAAAGCAGTCCGAGATGCGATATCACACTCCGGGCACCGGACCGGGAATCGATACGATGAGCCCATGGTTTTCCACGACGTGAGCGAGAAGACGCCGGGCATGCTGCTCGTGGCGCGGCTGCACGTCGACCTGTGCAGGCTCGCCAGCGCCATCTGTTGACGCTGCTCCTGCCGCCGTACGGCCGTGAGCCGCGGCGCACCACCCTGCGTACGACCACGCTCTTCCGCGCCGCCGCGCGCCCCGATCACACACCTCCCGACAGGAGCCCTGAGCCATGGCCATCGAGGTCCGCATCCCGACCATCCTCCGCCAGTACACCGACGGTCAGAAGGCGGTGGAGGGCAGTGGTGACACCCTCGCCGAGCTGTTCGCCGACCTCGAGACCCGCCACGCGGGCATCCACGCCCGCATCGTGGACGGCGACCAGCTGCGCCGGTTCGTCAACGTCTACCTGAACGACGAGGACGTCCGCTTCCTCGACGGCATCAACACCAAGGTCTCCGACGGGGACAACATCACGATCCTGCCGGCCGTGGCCGGCGGTATGGCCTGATCGGCGATGCGTTACGACTCCCCGCTGGCCGCGGTGGGCAACACCCCCCTGGTGCGCCTGCCGCGGCTGTCGCCGTCCGCCGACGTCCGCGTCTGGGCGAAGCTGGAGGACCGCAACCCCACGGGCTCGATCAAGGACCGTCCGGCCCTGCACATGATCGAGCAGGCCGAGAAGGACGGACGCCTCACCCCGGGCTGCACCATCCTCGAACCCACCAGCGGCAACACCGGAATCTCGCTCGCGATGGCCGCCAGGCTCAAGGGCTACCGCATCGTGTGCGTGATGCCCGAGAACACCTCGCAGGAGCGCCGCGACCTGCTCACCATGTGGGGCGCGGAGATCATCTCGTCCCCGGCCGCGGGCGGCTCCAACACCGCGGTGCGCGTCGCCAAGGAACTGTCCGCCGAGCATCCCGACTGGGTGATGCTCTACCAGTACGGCAACCCGGACAACGCGGGCGCCCACTACGCCACGACGGGCCCCGAGATCCTCGCCGACCTCCCGTCGATCACGCACTTCGTGGCCGGCCTCGGCACCACCGGCACCCTCATGGGCGTCGGCCGCTACCTGCGCGAACACAAGCCGGACGTCAAGATCGTCGCCGCCGAACCGCGCTACGACGACCTCGTGTACGGCCTGCGCAACCTCGACGAGGGCTTCGTCCCCGAGCTCTACGACGCCTCCGTGCTGACCACCCGGTTCTCCGTCGGGTCCGCCGACGCGGTCACCCGCACCCGTGAACTCCTCCAGCAGGAGGGCATCTTCGCGGGCGTCTCCACCGGCGCCGCGCTGCACGCCGCGATCGGCGTCGGCAAGAAGGCGGTCAAGGCGGGGGAGAGCGCCGACATCGTGTTCGTCGTCGCCGACGGCGGCTGGAAGTACCTCTCCACCGGCGTCTACACGGCGGCCACCACCGAAGAGGCCATCGACACCCTCCAGGGCCAGCTCTGGGCCTGACCCGGAACGGGTCGCACCCCCCTCACGTCGCGAGGTGACGGACCTGGTCCCACAGGACCGGGTCCATCACCCCGACCCGCCGGCTGAAGTCCCGTACCGGCACGTCCCGCAGCTCGTCCGTCTCCAGATAGCTCGCCCGGCCCTGCGCGCCGCCGACCGAGCCCGGTGGCAGCGGGATCACGCCGGCCCGTTCGTCGCGGTACGTGCTGGTGATCTCCGCGACCACCGCGTGCCGCCCGCGCACCGACAGCACCAGGCACGGCCGGTCGTGACCGCGCGCCCCACCCGCGTCCACCGGCCCCAGCGGCTCGCCGCCCTCGCCGGGCGGCACCCGCGCCCACCAGATCTCCGCCGGCTGCGGACGCGCCGGGCCCGGCCGCGCGCGGCGCCGTCCGCGCCACCCGCGGCCCACGCCGTCGACCAGCGTGGCGACCAGCGCGAGCAGCACCACCACCGCGACCAGGGGCCACCAGGACGTGTCCATACCGACGACGGTACCGGCGCACCCCTGCTCCCGCGCGCCTCCCGTCCGCCTCATGCGCCCCGTTGCCAGCCGAACCGGTGACACCACAGGTGAGTTCGCCCACAACAGCCCTTGGCGGAGGAGCGACCGGACGTTTTGCGCCTTACGCTCGACGGACCGCACACTGCACGACCCCCGTCGCCCCCATTCAGGATTTCCTGTCGTTCCCGCCAGCGGAGGTTTCTGCTTCATGAAGCTCACCGTCGTCGGCTGCTCGGGGTCGTTCCCGTCCGCGGAATCGGCCTGCTCGAGCTACCTCGTAGAGGCCGACGGCTTCCGGCTGCTCCTCGACATGGGCAACGGCGCCCTCGGCGAGCTGCAGCGCCACTGCGGTCTCTACGACCTCGACGCGATCTACCTCAGCCACCTGCACGCCGATCACTGCATCGACATGTGCGCGTACTTCGTGGCGCGCTACTACCGGCACGACGGCGGCCGCTGCGACCCCCTCCCGGTCTACGGCCCCGAGGGCACCGAACACCGGCTGACCACCGCCTACGCCGACACCCCCTCCGCCTCCTCGATGAGCGAGGTCTTCGACTTCCACACCGTGAAGCCGGGCACTTTCGAGATCGGCCCGTTCACGGTCCACACCGAGCGCGTCGCGCACCCCGTCGAGGCGTACGGCATCCGCATCGAGCACGGCGGCCGCTCGCTGACGTACTCCGGCGACACGGGCGTCAGCCCCGCGCTGGACGAACTCGCCCGCGACGCCGACCTGTTCCTGTGCGAGGCCGCCTTCACGCACGGCAAGGAGAACATCCCCGACCTGCACCTCAACGGCCGCGAGGCGGGCGAGACCGCGACCCGCGCCGGCGCCCGGCGCCTGGTCCTCACCCACATCCCGCCGTGGACCGACCCCCAGGTCAACCTCGCCGACGCCCGCGCCGTCTTCGACGGCCCGGTGGACCTGGCGGCCCCGCGGACGACGTACGAGATCTGAGCCCCGCCCTTCCGGGCCGGCCGGACGGAAGCCCGGACGGCCCGCAAGGCCGGCGCCGTCAGCCGACGTCGGCCCCGTACACGTGATCCACCGTCATCGTGATGAGCACCCTGCGCTCGGCCACCATCACCGCCCGGTACTCGTCCCAGTCCGGGTGTTCGCCGGCGGCGGCGCGGTAGTAGTGCACCAGCGCGTCGACCTCCGGACCGTCCGGGTCGGTGCCGGGGCCGGTGAGGGTCGCGACGCCCTCGGCCGTGGCCCACGACATGCCGTCGGAACCGGTCACTTCCAGCGTCGCCCGCGGGTCCCGGCGCAGGTTCGCGACCTTGGCGGCGCCCGCGTACGTCGAGACGCGGATGACGTCGGCGGACTCGTCGTAATGGGGCAGGACGGGGGAGAGCTGCGGACGTCCGTCCGACTTGATCGTCGCCAGGACGCCGAGGCGGCTCCCGGCCAGCAGCGCACGGGGGTCGAAGGGTGCGGTCATGGCAGGATCATCAACCTTCACACCGGTATGAAGGTCAAGGAGGCACCGGCGTGCTGATCGGAGAACTCAGCCGCAGGACCGGCGTCCCGCCGCACCTGCTGCGCTACTACGAGAGCCAGAAGTTACTGGAGCCCACCCGAGGACCCGGCGGCTACCGCGAATACACCGACGACGCCGTCCTCACCGTTACCCAGATCAGAAGACTCCTCGAAGCGGGCCTGTCCACCCGGGAGATCGCCTTTACCCTGCCGTGCGCCACCGGCCCGGACCCCGACCTCGAACCCTGCCCCGAACTGCTGGACGTCCTGCGCGCCCGCCTGCACGACCTCGACACCCGCGTGGACGCCCTCCGCCGCTCCCGGCAGACCCTGCGCGACTTCCTCTCCGCCGCCGAGCGGCGCGCCGCCGACGACGCCCGCGGCACGTTCGACCGAGCCGCCGACGAGGCCTGCGGCGCCCTGGACCGCTGACACCGGCACCGGCAGGGAAAGCGGCGCCGTACGGCGAGGCGCCCGGCCGGGAAACCCGGGCCGGGCGCCTGCGAGAGCCGTGCGGGAGAGGGCTACTTGCCCTCCGCCTTCTGCAGTTCGGCCAGCTCCTCGTCGGACTCGCGGCCCGGCGTCGGCAGGTTGAACTTCGTGATCGCGAACCGGAACACGACGTAGTACAGCGCCGCGAAGCACACGCCGACCAGGGCAAGGCCCCACGGGTTCGACGCGATGCCCAGGTTCAGGAAGAAGTCGACGGCGCCCGCCGAGAAGCCGAAGCCGTCCTTCATGCCCAGCGCCCACGTCAGCGCCATCGACACACCGGTGAGCACGGCGTGGATCGCGTACAGGACCGGCGCGATGAACATGAACGTGAACTCGATCGGCTCGGTCACGCCCGTGACGAACGACGTGAGCGCGAGCGAGAACATCATGCCGCCGACCACCTTGCGGCGCTCCGGCCGCGCGCAGTGCACGATCGCGAGGCAGGCCGCGGGCAGCGCGAACATCATGATCGGGAAGAAGCCCGTCATGAACTGACCGGCGGTCGGGTCGCCCGCCAGGAACCGCGCGATGTCACCGCTCTTGCCCTCGTACTCACCGGCCTGGAACCACGGGAACGAGTTGAGCAGGTGGTGCATGCCGATCGGGATCAGCGCGCGGTTGGCGACACCGAAGATGCCCGCGCCGACCGCGCCCGAACCGACCAGCCACTCACCGAAGTTGTGCAGGCCCGTGCCGAGCACCGGCCAGATGTAACCGAACACGATGCCGATGACCAGGCCCGCGAACGCCGACAGGATCGGCACCAGACGGCGGCCGCCGAAGAAGCCCGCCCAGTCGGGCAGCTTCGTGCGGTAGAAGCGCTGGTAGAGCAGGGCGACGACGAGGCCCATCACCACACCGCCGAGGACCTTGGCGTCCACCGGCGCGTCCACCATGACCACCTTGCCGTCGACGGCCTTCGCCACCTGCGGCAGGTTCTCGTCGGTGAACGTGGCCAGCACGTTCTTGAAGACCAAGTAGCCGACGACCGCGGCGAGCGCCGTCGAGCCGTCCGACTTCTTCGCGAAGCCGATCGCGATGCCCACGGCGAACAGCAGCGCCATGTTGTCCAGGATCGCGTTGCCGCCGGCCGCCATGAAGCCCGCGATCTTCGTCACGAAGGCCGGGAACTCCGGGCGGCCCAGCATGTCGGCGTTGCCGAGGCGCACCAGCAGCGCGGCGGCCGGCAGCACGGCCACCGGCAGCATCAGGCTGCGGCCGATGCGCTGCAGCACCGCCATCACACCGGCGCCCTTCTTCTTCTCGGCCGCGGGAGCGGCGCCGGCAGTGGTCACGATTTCCTCCAGCAACGTACAACAGGTCTACACCACCAAATGGTGTAGACCTGTTCTAGCACGGCGAAGGCCGCGTAAGGAACCCGCGATTCCCGTTACCGGAGGGCTGCGCCGCGTCACGCCTTGGTGGTGTCCTCCACCTCGTCCTGCGGCTCCCGCCCCGGCGTCTTCAGATCGAACCGCGTGATCGCGAACCGGAAGATCGCGTAGTACACCGCCGCGAAGCACAACCCGATCGGAATGATCAGCCACGGCCGCGTCGCCAGATTCCAGTTGATCACGTAGTCGATCAGACCCGCCGAGAAGCTGAACCCGTCGTGCACCCCGAGACCCCACGTCACCGCCATCGACACACCCGTCAGCATCGCGTGCACCGCGTACAGCGCCGGCGCGATGAACAGGAACGAGTACTCGATCGGCTCGGTGATGCCCGTCACGAACGACGTCAGCGCCACCGACAGCATCAGCCCCCCGACCTCCTTGCGCCGCTCCCGCCGCGCGCAGTGCGTGATCGCCAGCGCCGCCGCCGGCAGCGCGAACATCATGATCGGGAAGAACCCCGACGTGAACTGACCCGCACTCGGATCACCCGCCAGGAACATGTTGATGTCGCCGTGCGCCACCGTGCCGTCCGGCCTCGTGAACGTGCCGAACTGGAACCAGATGGGCACGTTCAGGAACTGGTGCAGACCCACCACCAGCAACGCCCGGTTCGCGATGCCGAACACACCCGCGCCCCACGCGCCCAGCCCGCTCATCCAGTCGCTGAAACCCTCCAGCGCGTCACCGATCGGCGGCCACACCCACAGACACAGCGCCGCGAACGCGATCGCCACGAACGCCATGATGATCGGCACCAGCCGCCGGCCGTTGAAGAACCCCAGCCAGTCCACCAGCCGCGTGCGGTGGAACCGCTGCCAGAAGTACGCCGCCAGCAACCCGATGACGATGCCGCCGAACACCCCCGGATTCTGATACGTGAAGGCACTCGTCGTCCCGTCCGCCGCCTGGCAGCCGACCCCCGACACCACCTTCGCCCCCGCCGGACAGTCCTCCGGGAACTGCCGCAGCACGTTGTAGTAGACGAGGAACCCCACCACCGCCGCCAGCGCCGTCGAACCGTCCGACTTCTTCGCCATCCCGATGGCCACGCCCACACAGAACAGCAGCGGAAGCCCCAGCGAACCGTCGAGCAGCGCGCCACCCGCACCCGCCATCACCTTCGAGACGTTCGTCCAGCCCAGACCGTCCGCCCCGAACACGTCCGGCTGCCCCAGCCGGTTGAGGATCCCCGCCGCCGGCAGCACCGCGATCGGCAACTGGAGGCTGCGCCCCATCTTCTGCAGTCCCTGGAACAGGGTGTTCCAGCGGTCACGGGCGGGACGGGCGGGAGTGGCCGCGCTCTCGGTGCTCATCCGGACCCCTTGCTGGGAGGCGGGTTTGGCGGCCGTCCGACCGGTGGTGTAGACCAGTTCGGGCGGTTCCGCAGTCGTGACGCCATCATTCATGGACGGACGAGACGATCGCTCGCGAAGATGGGCCAACTGTGGGTTACTACGTCAAAGCGGTTCGGATCAGGGAGAAGGAACATGGCCAGCAAGGCTGAGAAGATCGTTGCCGGGCTCGGCGGCATCGAGAACATCGAAGAGGTCGAGGGCTGCATCACCCGCCTGCGGACCGAGGTCGTGGACGCCTCCAAGGTCGACGAAGCCGCCCTGAAGGCCGCCGGCGCCCACGGCGTCGTCAAGATGGGCAGCGCCATCCAGGTCGTCATCGGCACCGACGCCGACCCGATCGCCGCGGAGATCGAAGACATGATGTGAAGCGCGACGAGGCACGACGCACGCCTCGTGACGCGCGGCCTCACCCCTGAGGGGCCCGTTCCCGACGCGGGAACGGGCCCCTCCGCACGTACGGCTAGGCTCGACCGCATGTCACGCATCGACGGCCGCACGCCCGAACAGCTCCGCCCGGTCACCATCGAACGCGGCTGGAGCAAGCACGCCGAAGGCTCCGTCCTCGTCTCCTTCGGCGACACCAAGGTCCTCTGCACCGCCTCCGTCACCGAGGGCGTCCCCCGCTGGCGCAAGGGCAGCGGAGAGGGGTGGGTCACCGCGGAGTACGCCATGCTGCCCCGCGCCACCAACACCCGCGGCGACCGCGAGTCCGTCCGCGGCAGGATCGGCGGCCGCACCCACGAGATCAGCCGCCTCATCGGCCGCTCCCTGCGCGCCGTCGTCGACTACAAGGCGCTCGGCGAGAACACCATCGTCCTCGACTGCGACGTCCTCCAGGCCGACGGCGGCACCCGCACCGCCGCCATCACCGGCGCCTACGTCGCCCTCGCCGACGCCGTCGCCTGGGCCCAGGGCAAGAAGCTGATCCGCGCCGGCCGCAAGCCCATCACCGGCACCGTCTCCGCCGTCTCCGTCGGCATCGTCGGCGGCGTCCCGCTCCTCGACCTCTGCTACGAGGAGGACGTCAAGGCCGACACCGACATGAACGTCGTCTGCACCGGCGACGGCCGCTTCGTCGAGGTCCAGGGCACCGCCGAGGCCGAGCCGTTCGCCCGCGACGAACTCAACGCCCTGCTGGACCTGGCCGTTTCCGGTTGCACGGAGCTGGCGGCGTTGCAGACCAAGGCACTTGATACGGTCGCCGGAAAGTAAAGGGCGCCCCAAGACGGACGGCGGCGGAAGGCAACCAGGTCACCCGCCCCCGCGTCCTTAACCACACGGGCGTGCGGCTCACCGCCGTACGCCCGGCCAGCGGGCCGCCCGGCCCAGAACAAGGGGAGGGATCGCACCCATGGCCGCGAGCCGACGCCGCCGTAGCCGTATCGCCGTCGCCGCCGCAGCGGTGGCCGCCGCCGCACTGACGGCCGGCCTGACCACCGGCTGCGCAGCCGTCGACAAGGCGCTGGACTGCGTGCAGACCGCCGACGCCATCGCCGACAGCGTCACGGAACTCCAGCAGGCCGTGGAGAACGCCTCCAACGACCCGACGCAGCTCGAGGAATCCCTCGACTCCATCGAGAAGAACCTCGGCAAGATAGGCGACAAGACGGACAACGCCGACGTCAACAAGGCCGTCGACGACCTCGGCAAGGCCGTCGCGAACGTCCGCACCTCCGTGGAGAACGGCGACGAGACCCCCGACATCAGCCCGGTCACGGACGCGGCGGGCGAACTGACGAAGGTCTGCACGCCGTAACCTCCGGGAGACGGGTGGCGAGCCGCGGCGCGCACGGGGCCGGGATACTGGCCCCATGACCCGCTTGATCCTCGCCACCCGCAACGCCGGAAAGATCACCGAGCTCAGGGCGATCCTCGCCGAGGCCGGACTCCCGCACGAACTCGTCGGCGCCGACGCCTGCCCCGACGTGCCCGACGTCAAGGAGACCGGCGTCACCTTCGCCGAGAACGCCCTCCTGAAGGCACACGCCCTGGCCCGCGCCACGGGCCTCCCGGCCGTCGCCGACGACTCGGGCCTCTGCGTCGACGTCCTCGGCGGCGCCCCCGGCATCTTCTCCGCCCGCTGGTCCGGCCGCCACGGCGACGACAAGGCCAACCTGGACCTGCTCCTGGCCCAGCTCGCCGACATCGCCGACCCCCACCGCACGGCCCACTTCGCCTGCGCGGCCGCCCTGGCCCTGCCCGACGGCACGGAACGCGTCGTCGAGGGCCGACTCCGCGGCACCCTGCGCCACACCCCGTCCGGCACGAACGGCTTCGGCTACGACCCGATCCTCCAGCCGGACGGCGAAACCCGAACCTGCGCGGAACTGACTCCGCAAGAGAAAAACGCCATCAGCCACCGCGGCAAGGCGTTCAGGTCACTGGTACCGGTGGTGCGGGAGCTGCTGGGCTGAGCAGCGGCACAGGGGCCACCCAGCCGGGCGGCCCCTGTGTGAACGTGCGGCCGGTGGGACTCGAACCCACACGGGCATTCGCCCACGGCGTTCTAAGCGCCGCTTGTCTGCCATTCCAACACGGCCGCATGCCCGGCCATGCTACCCGTCACGTGGTGCTCGCTTGAGAAGAACGCCGACGGCCGCCACGGCACCAGGTCTCGGTCAGGGCGTGGCAGTTCGGGCACAGGTACCGCAAATTCTCCCGGCGGTTGTCGTGCCAGTCGCCGTTGATGTGGTCGATCTGCAAGGTGATCTCCTGCCCGAGCCACTCGCCGGGGTTTTCGCATGATTCGCACGCATACTGCACACCGACCTCCGCCAGGGCGCGGTGAAGTTGCGATCTGTTCGTCCGGCCGGCGCCGGGCGGCAGGACGACCAGCACACGTAGTGCGGGACTCCGCGACCGCTTGCGCAAGCCGCTCTCTGCTGTACTCACCGGCGCTCACCGGCCACCCTCCGTCTCTCGGGCGCGTGTTCGGCGCCTCGTACGGAGTAACGGGTGGATTGTCGGATGGTCACGTCCGGTATGAGGGACGGCCCGTACCGGGGGTGGTACGGGCCGTGAGGTGGGGCATGGTGAAGGGGGTCAGATGCCCAAGTCCTTGATGATCTTGGCCACGTGGCCCGTCGCGCGGACGTTGTAGAGGGCCCGTTCCACCTTGCCGTGCTCGTCCACGACGATCGTGGAGCGGATGACGCCCATGTACGTCTTGCCGTAGTTCTTCTTCTCGCCGTACGCCGCGTAGGCCTCGGTGACCTTCTTGTCGGGGTCCGCGAGGAGGGTGACCTTCAGGGACTCCTTGTCGCGGAACTTGGCCAGCTTCTCCGGGGTGTCGGGGGAGATGCCGATCACGTCGTAGCCGGCGCCGGCCAGGACGTCGAGGTTGTCCGTGAAGTCGCAGGCCTGCTTCGTGCAGCCCGGGGTCAGCGCCGCCGGGTAGAAGTAGACGATGACCTTGCGGCCCTTGTGGTCGGCCAGCGACACCTCGGTGCCGTCGGCGTCGGGCAGGGTGAAGGCGGGGGCCACGTCCCCGGGCTTGAGGCGCTCGGTCATCGGTCTCGACTCCTGTTGCGTGCGTGAAAGGGTGGTGCCGGTCCGAGCCTAACCGGGGGTGCCGACGGTGCGGCCGGGCCCGAAGCTGACAGACTGTCCGGAACAGCATCACCAGACTTCGGAGGCCGTACGGTGGCGGACACGTCGGACACCAGAACCCCGGCGCAGATCGAGGCGGACATCAGGCGTCGCCGCGAGGTGCTGGCCGAGACCCTCGACGAGATCGGGGTGCGCGTGCACCCCAAGACGATCATGGGCGATGCCAAGGCCAAGGTCGCCGCGAGCGTCGACAACACCCTCGGGCGCGCGTACGTCGGCGTGAACCGTGCCGTCAGCGACGTGAAGTCCCGGTTCGTGGACGAGGAGGGCGCGCCCCGCCTGGAGCGGGTCGTGCCGGTCGCGCTCCTCGTGGTCGGTGTCGTCGGGCTCGTCGCCGTCGGGACGCAGCGCCGCGGCCGGGGCGGCCGGCGCCGGCGCTGAGGCGGGGCGCGCGGCACCCTCCCGCGCGCGTTCGGGCCGGAGGCAGGTAGGTTCAGGGGCGTGAGCGCCAACAGAAACGACACCCACGACAAGCTGCCCATCCGGATGCTGCACGACCGTGTGCTCGTGCGGCAGGACACCACCGAGGGCGAGCGGCGTTCCGGGGGCGGCATCCTGATCCCCGCGACGGCGGCGGTCGGTCGCCGGCTGGCCTGGGCCGAGGTCGTCGCGGTGGGGCAGAACGTACGGACCGTGGAGCCCGGTGACCGGGTGCTGTACGACCCGGAGGACCGGGCCGAGGTCGAGGTGCGCGGCGTTCCGTACGTGCTGATGCGCGAGCGGGACCTGCACGCCGTGGCCGCGGACCGGTTCGAGGGGTCCGAGGATTCCACGGGGCTGTATCTGTGAGTCGGTGAATCAGAGGTGAAGTGGGCCGGTGACCGTTGTCACCGGCCCTTTTCCCGTTTTTCTTGCTAGCTTCGAGAGGTACTCACGTACCACCCCGACGAGACGCGCCGTACCGGGTCAAGCGACAAGACGACGCACCGCTCAAGTCCGTCCGTGTCTTCGGAGGTGCTCGTCATGGCGTGGGTTCTGCTCGTGGTCGCCGGTCTGCTCGAGGTCGGCTGGTCGATCGGGATGAAGTACACCGAGGGGTTCACCCGCCCCGTTCCCAGTGTGCTCACCGGCGCGGGCATCGTCGCCAGCATGGTGTTGCTGTCCCATGCGGCGAAGACGCTGCCCATCGGTACCGCCTACGGCGTGTGGGTGGGGATCGGCGCGGCCGGTGCGGCGGTGCTGGGCATGGTGGTGCTCGGGGAGCCGGTGACCGCCGCGCGGATCTTCTTCGTGTGTCTGCTGCTGGTCGCGGTCGTGGGGCTGAAGGCGACCTCCGGGCACTGAGACCCGGGGGCTGCTCTCCCCGGCGGCCGGGTCACCCGGTGGCCAGTGGGTTCTCGCCTCCCGAGCCCGTGGTCGTGTCTCCCGTCGTGCCGCCGTCGGTCGCGCCCCCGGAGCCGGTGGTGGTGCCGCCGTCCGTGGTGCCGCCGTCGGTCGTGCCCCCGGACCCGGACCCGGTGGTCGTACCGCCGTCCGTCGTGGTGCCGCCGTCGGTGGTGCCTCCCGATCCGGTGGTGGTCCCGCCGTCGCTCGTGCCGCCGTCGATCCAGCCGGGGGTGCCGGTCGTGGTGCCGCCGTCGGTGGTGCCGCCGTCGGTCTGGCCCTCGTTGTCGCCCGGGGTCTGCCCGCCGGTCGTGGGGTCGCCGGTCGTGGCGCCGCCGTCGTCGCCGGTGCCGGGGCCGGTGGGTGCCTCGCTGGTCGGGGGCTGGGTGTTGCCCGTGCCCTCCTGGAGTTCGAGGTCGAAGTCGGTGACCGGCTCGCCCTCCAGCGCGTCGGCGGTGTACTGGCCCCAGATCTCGGCGGGCGCGCCGCCGCCGTTGATGCGGGGCAGGCCCATCGCGCCGTACAGCGACTTGTGTTCGGCGGTCTCGGGGTCCTGGCCCATCACGGCGACGACGGTGGCGAGTTCGGGCGTGTAGCCGGCGAACCAGGCGGCCTCGTCCTCCTCGGCGGTGCCGGTCTTGCCGGCCGCCGGGCGGCCCGCGGCCTGGGCGGCGGTGGCGGTGCCGTTCTGTACGACGCTCTGGAGGACGGACGTCGTGGTGTCGGCGGCCTCGCGGCTGATGGCCTGCCGGGACTGCTGCTTCGGCAGGTCGAGGACGTCCCTGCCGTCCTTGGTGACCTTCTCGATCATGGTGTACGTGCCGTGCTTGCCGTGGTTGGCGAGCGTGGCGTAGGCCTCGGCCATGTCCAGGACGCTGGCGCGGGCCACGCCGAGGGCGATCGAGGGGGAGGCCGGCATGTCGGGGGTGGTGGCGGGGATGCCCAGGTCGATCGCGGTCTCGCGGACCTTGTCGGAGCCGACGTCGACGGCCATCTGCGCGTACACGGCGTTGACGGACTTGTCGGTGGCCTCGCGGACGGTGATGTCGCCGTAGTTGACGTGGTCCTCGTTCTCGGGGGCGTAGTGGCCGCCGGACCAGCCCTGGACGGGGCGCTGGTTGGTGCCGTCGTAGACGGTCTCGGCGGTGATGGGGCGGCCGTCCTGGGTGACGGAGCCGTTCGCGACGGCGGAGGTGAAGACGAACGGCTTGAAGGTGGAGCCGACCTGGAAGTCGCGGCGGGTGGCGTTGGGCGTGTACTGCTTGACGTAGTCGATGCCGTTGTACATCGCGACGACCTTGCCGGTCTTCGTGTCGATGGAGGCGCCGCCCGCGCGGACGTAGGTGTCGACCTTGCGGTTCTTCTTGTCGAGCTTCTTCATCACCTTGTCGTTGACGGCCTTCACGAAGGCGTCCTGCTTGTCCTTGTGCAGGGTGGTGGTGATGCGGTAGCCGCCGGCGTCGAGGGACGCCTCGTCGACGATCTTGTTCTGGACGAGGTGGTCGCGGACGATGCGGACGATGTAGCCGCGCTGTCCGGACAGGCCGGTGGAGACGGTGGTCTCCCTCGGCACGGGGAACTTCAGTCCGGCCCGCTCGCCGGCGCCGAGCCAGCCCTCCGTGACCATGCCGTCGAGGACGTAGTTCCAGCGGGCCTCGGCGGCGGCCCTGTTCTCGGGGCGGGCGACGACGTCGTACTCGCTGGGCGCGTTCAGCAGTGCGGCGAGGTAGGCGCCGCGCGCGGCGTCGAGGTCGGCGGCGTCGACGCCGTAGTAGGCCTGGGCGGCGGCCTGGATGCCGTAGGCGTTGCGGCCGAAGTAGCTGGTGTTGAGGTAGCCCTCGAGGATCTGGTCCTTGGTCTCGGTGCGGTCCAGCTTGATCGCGATGAAGAACTCCTTCGCCTTGCGAGTCAGGGTCTGTTCCTGTGCGAGGTAGTAGTTCTTCACGTACTGCTGGGTGATCGTCGAGCCGGACTGCTTGCCCTTGCCGGTCGCGGTGTTCCACGCGGCGCGCAGCATCGCCTGGGGGTCGACGGCGGACTCGGAGTAGAAGTCCCGGTCCTCGGCGGCGAGTACGGCGTGCCGGCCGGCCTTGGAGACCTGGGCGAGGCTGACGTTCTCGCGGTTGACCTCGCCGTCGCGGGCGAGCTGGCTGCCGTCGGCGTAGAGGTAGACGTTGCTCTGCTTGGTGGCGAGGGCGTTGGCGGGCGGGATCTTCACGAGGGAGTAGCCGAGGAAGAATCCGCCGATGACCAGCAGGAGGACGACGAGGCACGCGCCGAGCACCATCCGCCAGGTGGGGATCAACCGGCGCCAGCCGGTGCGCCGGGGCCGCCCGGTCCCGCCCCCTTCCGGGGTGGCCGCCCGCGGGTCCGGCTCGGTGGGCGGGCCCGGGTTCGGCTGCTGTGGCTGCGGCTCGTCGCTCATCTCGTGCACGGACTCCTGTGCCTCGTATCTGTACTGCGCCCCTGGGCGCCCACTGTTGAAGACTCTCGCACCCGGCGTTCCGTTGCGCTGTTGGCGCACCCGGAAAATGCGTGGCCGGCCCGGTCGCCCCGCAACTAGGCTCCTCCGCTTGTGTGCCGGTCGGCGAGGAGCGTGGTGGGTGTGGGCTCGGGGCGGTTGTACGCGGCCGTCGCGGCGGGCGGTTTCCGACGATACGCGACGTATCGTGCGGCCACGGCGGCCGGGGTGTTCACCAACACCGTCTTCGGGCTGATCCTGGTGTACACGTACCTGGCGCTGTGGGACGAGCGGCCCCACCTGGGCGGCTACGACCAGGCGCAGGCGGTGACGTACGTGTGGCTCGGGCAGGCGCTGTTCGCGGCGCTGGCCATCCAGGGCGGCGGCTTCGAGACGGAGCTGATGGAGCGGATCCGCACGGGTGACGTGGCGATCGACCTGTACCGGCCCGCGGATCTCCAGCTGTGGTGGCTGGCGGCCGACGTGGGCCGCTCCCTGTTCCAGCTGCTGGGCCGGGGCGTGATCCCGTTCCTGGCCGGGACGCTCCTGTTCCCGACGGCCCTGCCGGACGATCCGCTGACGTGGCTGTCGTTCGCTGTCGCCGTGCTGCTGGGCATGCTGGTGAGTTTCGGCATCCGGTACCTGGCGGCGCTGAGCGCGTTCTGGCTGCTGGACGGCACCGGCGTGCTCCAGATGCTGATGGTGGTCGGGCTGTTCAGCTCGGGGATGCTGCTGCCGCTGAACGTCTTCCCGGGCGCGCTCGGCGACGTCGTACGGGCCCTGCCGTGGTCGTCGCTGCTCCAGGCGCCGGCCGACGTGCTGCTCGGGGAGGCCGATCCGGCGGCCACGTTCGCGTTCCAGGCGGCGTGGGCGGTGGCGCTGCTGGCGGCGGGGCGGCTGGTGCAGGCGGCGGCGACGCGGCGGGTGGTGGTCCAGGGTGGCTGACGGCGGGGTGGCTGAGGACCGGGTGGTCCAGGACCGGGTGGCTGACGGCCGGGTGGCTCGCGGGCGGGTGGCGGCGGGGCTGCGGGCGTACGGGCTGATCGCGGGCATGTGGATCCGCTCCACGATGACGTACCGCGCGTCGTTCGCGATGACGGTGGTCGGCAGTCTGCTGGTGACGGGCCTGGACTTCGTCGGGATCACGCTGATGTTCACGCAGGTCGACGCGCTGGGCGGCTACACGCTGCCCGAAGTGGCGTTCCTGTACGGCCTGTCGGCGACGTCGTTCGGGATCGCCGACCTGCTGCTGGGCTCGATGGACCGGCTGGGCCGGCGGGTGCGGGACGGCACGCTGGACACGCTGCTGGTGCGGCCGGCGCCGGTCCTCGCGCAGGTCGCCGCCGACCGCTTCGCGCTGCGCCGCGTCGGCCGTGTCGCGCAGGGCGGGCTGGTCCTCGGCTGGGCGCTGGCGAGCGTGGACGTCGACTGGACGGCGGGCCGGCTGCTGCTGATGCCGGTGACGCTGGTCAGCGGCGCGGGGATCTTCGCGGCGGTGTTCGTGGCGGGCGCCGCCTTCCAGTTCGTGGCGCAGGACGCCTCCGAGGTGCAGAACGCGTTCACGTACGGCGGGACGACACTGCTGCAGTACCCGCCGACGGTGTTCGGGCAGGAGCTGGTGCGCTCGGTGACGTTCCTGCTGCCGCTGGCGTTCGTGAACTGGCTGCCCGCCTCCTATCTGCTGGGGCGGCCGTATCCGCTGGATCTGCCGGAGTGGGTGGCCTTCACGCCGCCGTTGGCCGCCCTCGCGTGCTGCGCGCTCGCGGGGCTGGCGTGGCGGGCGGGGCTGCGGTCGTATCGGAGCACGGGGAGCTGAGGGGCATGGGCGGGTCGGGCGGGACCGGCGTGGCGGGTGTGGCGGGGGACGGCGGTCTGATCGAACTCGACGGGGTCGCGAAGGTCTTCGACGTACGGAAGAAGACCGGCTTCCTGAGCTGGGAGCGGCGGCGGGTGCGGGCGGTCGACGCGCTGTCCTTCACGGTGGCGCGCGGCGAGATGGTCGGCTACATCGGGCCGAACGGCGCCGGGAAGTCCACGACGATCAAGATGCTGACGGGCATCCTCACGCCGAGCGCGGGCCGGCTGCGCGTCGCCGGCATCGACCCCTCCCGGGAGCGGACGCGGCTCGCGCACCGCATCGGGGTGGTGTTCGGGCAGCGCACGACGCTGTGGTGGGACCTGCCGCTCGCCGACTCCTACCGGCTCGCGCACCGCATGTACCGCATCCCGGACGGCCGTTACCGCGAGAACCTCGACCGCTGCGTCGAACTCCTCGGCCTGGGCGACCTGTTGGACGTGCCGGTGCGGCAGCTGTCGCTCGGGCAGCGGATGCGCGGCGACATCGCGGCGGCGCTGCTGCACGACCCCGAGGTGCTCTACCTGGACGAGCCGACCATCGGCCTGGACGTCGTCTCCAAGGCCAAGGTGCGGGGCTTCCTGCGGGAGTTGAACGCCGAGCGCGGCACGACGGTGCTGCTGACCACCCACGACCTCCAGGACATCGAGCAGTTGTGCTCCCGCGTGATGGTCATCGACCACGGCCGCCTGATGTACGACGGCCCGCTCACCGGCCTGCACGAGGCGGGCGAGAGCGAGCGCACCCTGGTCGTCGACCTGGAGCGGGAACTGCCGCCCGTCGAGGTCCCGGCGCCCGCCCGTGTCGTCCGCGTCGAGGGGCCGAGGCAGTGGCTGGCGTTCCCGGCGTCCCAGTCGGCGGCGCCGCTGGTCGCGGGGATCGCGGCGCGTTACCCGCTGGTCGACCTGTCGGTACGGGAGCCGGACATCGAGGCGGTGATCGCCAAGATGTACGCCGAGCACGCCGAGCACGCCGGCCGGGACGGGCGCGCGGACGGCGTAGTGCCGGGCGCGGGGACCTCGTAGGCTGCTGTCATGAGCGACGATGCCCCTCAGCTGCGCGCCTCCGACGCCGACCGTGAACGTGTCGCCGAGATCCTGCGGGACGCCGTCGCGGAGGGCCGTCTCGACATGACGGAGTTCCAGGAGCGGCTGGAGGCGACGTACGCGGCCCGCACCTACGGGGAGCTGGCGCCGATCACGCGCGACCTGCCCGCCCCCGGTGTCGTGCCGCCCGTCGTCTCGCTGCGCAAGGACGCCGAGGGCGGCGCGAGTTGGGCGGACCGGATCGTCGGCGGCGACGGGGCGACCGGCACGGCCGTGGGCGTGCTGTCCGGGTTCCAGCGCAAGGGCCGCTGGACGGTGCCGAAGCGGATGACGTGCGTCGCCTTCTGGGGCGGCGGCGAGCTCGATCTGCGCGAGGCGAACTTCGCGGACCGCGAGGTGGAGATCGTGTGCGTCGCCGTCATGGGCGGCGTGCAGGTGACCGTGCCGCCCGGCGTCGAGGTCGTCGTGCGCGGCATCGGCGTCATGGGCGGCTTCGACCAGCGCGAGGAGGGCGTGGCCGGCGACCCCGGCGGACCGCGCGTGATCCTCAAGGGGTTCGCCTTCTGGGGCGGCGTCGGCGTGGAGCGCAAGCAGCCGCGGGCGGAGCGGCAGCGCCTGAAGGAGGAGCGCCGGCGCGAACACCTGGAGCGCAAGCAGGCCAGGCGCGAGCTGCGCGAGTCGGCCCACGGGGACGCCCTCGACACCCACCGCCGGATGCTCGGCGCGCACGACGACCTCCTGCGCGACCCCCACCGCCGCTCCGAGGACGGCTGAGCCGGTCTACAGCTCGGCCGGTGCCGCGCCCCTCAGTTCGTCCAGGTCGAAGTACTCGCCCATGCGCGCGTACCCCTTGTCGCTGGGGTGGAGGTGGTCGCCCGAGTCGTAGTCGGAGCGCAGCCGCCGCGGGTCGTAGGGGTCGCGCAGCGCCTCGTCGAAGTCGACGACGGCGTCGAAGACGCGGCCCGCGCGGATCTCGGCGTTGATCCGCTGGCGCACCGCCTCCCGCTCGGGGGTGAAGCCGCGGTGTCCCTTGAACGGCATCAGTGTCGCCCCGACGACCTTGAGGCCGCGCGCGTGGGCCTGCCCGACCAGCGTGCGCAGGCCGTCGAGGATCGCGTGCGGGTCGGCGAGCTGCGGGTTGCGCAGGATGTCGTTGACGCCGAGGTCGATGACGACGACCTTGACGCCGGTGCGGCCGAGGACGTCGCGGGCGAAGCGGTTCAGGCCGCTGGGGTTGTCGGCGGGGCGGCCCAGGCCGTCGGTGAGGACGCGGTTGCCGCTGATGCCCTGGTTGACGACGCCGTAGCGGGGCACGTTCGCGCCGGACGCGGCGGCGGCGCGCAGCCGGTCGGCGAGGACGTCCGTCCATCGGGCGTTGGCGTTCGTCGTGGACGAGATGCCGTCGGTGAGGGAGTCGCCGAGGACGACGACCGTGCCGTCCGCCTCGTTGCTCAGCACGTCCAGCGCCGTCAGGTAGCGCCAGGCCGTGGACTGCTCGGTGTACGCGGCGGCCGACACGTCCTCGGTGCGGTCGCCGTGGGCGGCGTAGGAGATCTGCCGGGCGTGCGGGTGGTAGGTGACGGGCCCGGACGGGGTGGGGGAGTACGTGGTGACGAGGATGTCGCTGTCGTGCGGGACGGTGATGCGGACGGCGTCGCTCATCACCTGCCCGCCGGCCGGGACGACGACCTGCGTGGCGCCGCCCCCGAACGTGAGGCGGCGCATCGTGTCGCCCGCCGCGGCCGGGGTGTTCGGCCCGGCGGCGACGGCGATCGAGGCGTGCGCGATGGTCAGCGGCGCCTGGCCGTAGAGGTTGGAGAGGGTGACGCGCGCGCTCGTGCCGCCGACGGTCGTGTGGACGACGTTGCGCACCGAGCGGCCCGCGAGGCCCGTGGTCTCCGTGCCCGGCTCGGCGCCGGCCGGCGAGGCGGACCAGGTGCCGACCCAGGAGCCGGTGGAGGCGGGTGCGGCGGAGCCCCGCTGGGCGCCACCGCCTGCGACGGTGTCGGTGCGGGTGCCGCTGTCGTCGGACGCGACCCCGACGTACAGTGCGGCGGAAAGAGCCACGATCAGGGCGACGATCGCGGCGAGCAGGGCGTATCCGTGACGCCGGGTCATGCTTGTGCTGTTCTCCTCGGGCGACGGGAGCCGCGCTCCCGATCTGATGTGCCCATGATGCGACATGGACGTGTCCGGAGATGACGGGCCCCCGCCCGATTCCCCCCTCCGAACAGACGCCGGGAACTCCTGTTCCGTTCCGGGAGTCGGTCAGGAAGGGACAATGTGTGCGGGATCACCGGATGGGTGGAGCGGATGGAACGGGCAAAACCGGAAGTACGACACGCTGCGGACGGTGGTGGCGTCCCCGCCGCTGCCGCACGCGCGATGACCACGTTCAGCCCGGCCGACCTGGAGAAACAGCGCGGCGTGCGCCGCATGAAACTCACCGCGACCGGCCTGCTGCTGTTCGTCGCCGTGGTCTACGTCCTCGCCGAGTGGGCGTCGCACGCGGGCGCGGGACCCTGGGCGGGCTACGTCGCGGCGGCGGCCGAGGCGGGCATGGTCGGCGCCCTCGCCGACTGGTTCGCCGTCACCGCCCTGTTCCGCAGGCCGCTGGGCCTGCCCATCCCGCACACGGCGATCATCCCCACCAAGAAGGACCAGCTCGGCGTCTCCCTCGGCGAGTTCGTCGGCGAGAACTTCCTCTCCCAGGACGTCGTACGGCAGCGGCTGCGCGCCGTCGGCATCGGCAGCCGCCTCGGCGCCTGGCTCGCGCAGCCGGAGCACGCCGACCGCGTCACCGCCGAACTCTCCACCGCGCTGCGCGGCGCGCTGACCGTGCTGCGCGACTCCGACGTCCAGGCCGTGGTCGGCGAGGCCATCACGCGCCGTGCCAACGCCCAGGAGATCGCGCCGGGCATCGGCAAGATGCTGGAGAAGGTCGTCGCCGACGGCGGCCACAAACGCGCCGTCGACCTGATCGTCTCCCGTGCCCACGACTGGCTCGTCCTGCACAGCGACTCCGTGATGGACGCCGTGCAGGGCGGCGCGCCCGGCTGGACCCCGAGGTTCGTGGACAAGAAGGTCGGTGAACGCGTCTACAAGGAACTCCTGCGCTTCGTCACCGAGATGCGCGACATGCCCGCCCACCCGGCGCGCGGCGCCCTGGACCGCTTCCTCGCGGACTTCGCCTCCGACCTCCAGTCCGACACGGACACCCGCGCCCGGGTCGAGCGCCTCAAGGGCGAGGTGCTCGGCCGCGGCGAGGTCCAGGACCTCATCGCCTCCGCGTGGACGGCCGTACGATCCATGATCGTCGCGGCGGCCGAGGACGAGCGCAGCGAACTGCGCCTGCGCGTGCGGGCGTCCCTGCTGTCCCTCGGCGCCCGCATGTCGACCGACCCCAGGCTCCAGGACAAGGTCGACGGCTGGGTGGAGGGTGCCGCGGTGTACGTGGTGACGACCTACCGCCAGGAGATCACGTCCCTGATCACGGACACGGTGGCCGGCTGGGACGCGGAACACACGACCCGCAAGATCGAGGCCCACATCGGCCGCGACCTCCAGTTCATCAGGATCAACGGCACGGTGGTCGGGTCGCTGGCGGGGCTGGCGATCTATACGGTGGCGCGGATGCTGGGGGCGTAGCGGCGGCCCTCCAACGACCCCTCCGTTCCCGCCTATTGACGCGGCATCCCCTCGTCCCTACGGTGGCAAGCGCTTTCTAGGAAGCGCTTGCCGTGCGCGTGTGGGAGCGCTTCCCCTCGCACTCCACCGCTTCAATGCCCGACCTGTGCCCCACCCTGCTCCACCCCTGCTCCATCGCTCGTGCCGTGAGCCGCACCTCCGACGCCCGTCGCCCGACGGGCGCCCACGAGAAGGACGAGGACCCCCCCATGAGTTCGAGAACCCGGCTGTCCCTGCCGGCCTGCGCCGCCGTCGCCGCCCTCGCCGCCGGCACGGCCGTGGCCCTGCCCGCCGCCACGGCCAGCGCCGCGCCGGTCCGCCACGAGGCCGAGACCGCGCCCGCCACCTGCGACGGCGCGATCGACTCCGACCACTCCGGCTTCACCGGGACCGGCTTCTGCAACGGCCGCAACGCCGTGGGCGCCGCCGCCCAGTTCACGGTGAACGCACCGCAGGCCGGGACCGCGACGCTGTCGGTCCGCTTCGCCAACGGCGGCACCACCGCCCGCCCCGCCACCGTCACGGTCAACGGCGCCTCCGCGACCACGGCGCCCTTCGCGGCCACCGGCACCTGGACGGCGTGGACGACGCAGACGCTCACCGTGCCGGTGACCGCGGGCAGCAACACGATCCGGTTCAGCCCCACCACCTCGGGCGGCCTGCCCAACATCGACCACCTCGACGCCGAGGTCACCGGCGGCGGCACCGAGCCCCCGCAGCCCACCGGCCCCGCCCTGTACGTCGCGCCGAACGGCACCGACGGCGCGGCCGGCACCGAGGCGGCGCCCACCACGCTCACCTCCGCGATCAACCGCGTCACGCCGGGCGGCACGATCTACCTGCGCGGCGGCCGGTACAACTTCTCGACCACGGTCACCATCCCGGCCGGCAAGAACGGCACCGCGGCCGACCGCACCGAACTGGTCGCGTACCAGGGCGAGACGCCCGTGCTGAACTTCTCCGCCCAGGCCGAGAACTCCGCGAACCGCGGCCTCGCCGTCAACGGCGACTACTGGCACGTGCGCGGCCTCGTCGTCGAACGCGCCGGTGACAACGGCATCTTCGTCGGCGGCAGCAACAACGTCATCGAGCGCACGGTGACCCGCTTCAACCGTGACACCGGCCTCCAGCTCTCCCGGGCGGCCTCCGACACGCCCCGGGACCAGTGGCCGTCCAACAACCTCATCCTGAGCGCCGAGTCGCACGACAACGCCGACTCCGACGGCGAGGACGCCGACGGCTTCGCCGCGAAGCTCACGTCCGGCCCCGGCAACGTCTTCCGCTACGCCGTCGCCCACAACAACATCGACGACGGCTGGGACCTCTACACCAAGTCCGACACGGGCGCGATCGGCCCCGTGACCATCGAGGACTCCCTCGCGTTCGAGAACGGCACGCTGTCCGACGGCACCCAGAACACGGCCGGCGACCGCAACGGCTACAAGCTCGGCGGCGAGGACATCGGCGTCAACCACGTCGTGCGGCGCAGCATCGCGTACGACAACGGCAAGCACGGGTTCACGTACAACCGGAACACCGGTTCGATGACGGTGTCGGACAACATCAGCGTCGACAACGCCCAGCGGAACTTCACCTGGGAGGCGGGCTCGTCGGTGTTCAAGAACAACACCTCGTGCCGCAGCGGCTCCGGCACGAACGACAAGATCGTCGGCTCGGCCGACAGCACCAACCAGTTCTGGTACGGCACGAACGGCTCGCGCTGCTCGTCGTACTCCGGCGCCCTGGCCTGGTCGTACGCCGCGGACGGCCGCCTGGTCGTGAGCTTCGGCGGCCGGACGGTCACGTGGTGATCCGTACCGCCGGGTGATTCGAGCCACCCGGTGATCCGCACCCGCCGGTGATCGACTCCCCGTGATCGCGGGAGTTGATCACGGGGCAGATCGCGTACGGCCCGGCTGTCCCTTCCTGACGGGGCGGCCGGGCCGTACGTCCTGGCGGGGCGGCCGGGCCGTACGTCCGTACCGCCTGGCGTGTCTCAGCCGCGCCGGTCGGCGACCGCCCACGAGGCGAGCGCGACGGCGCCCGCGACGGAGAACACGGCGGGCCAGGCGCCGACCTTCTTGGCGAGGGGGTGCGATCCGGCGAACGCGGCGACGTACGCGGCCGACAGCGCGCCCGCCGCCGGGCCGCCCGCCCGCTGCCGCCACTGCCGCGCCGCCGCCGCGCCGGCCGCGGCGAGGACGACCCCGCCGAGCTGCCGCTTCCCGGTCCAGCGGGCCACGCCGTACCCACCGACGAGACCGCCCGCGGCGACCACCGCGCTGGGAACCTTCGCCATGCCTGCCTCCTGCGGCTACGTGCTGCTGACGTCGACCGAGGCTAGCCCTCCGGCGCCGCCGACGCCGGATTGAGTCGAGGCTTGTCAAGTTTCCTCCTTCCGAGCTATATAGAAAAGGCAGACAAGCCGTTAGGGCATCGCACAGGACGCCTCATGAAGGGAGTGAGACTGTGATGCTCATGCGCACGGACCCCTTCCGTGATCTCGACCGCCTCGCGCGGCAGGTCTTCGACGCGGCCCGTCCGGCCGCGATGGCCATGGACGCCTACCGTTCCGGGGACGAGTTCCTCGTCCACTTCGACCTCCCCGGCATCGACCCGGAGTCGATCGAACTGGACGTCGAGCGCAACGTCCTGAACGTCCGCGCCGAGCGCACGTCCCCCGCCCCCGACGGCGCGGAGACGATCGTCGCCGAACGGCCCACGGGCACGTTCACCCGCCAGCTCTTCCTCGGCGACACCCTCGACACGGAACGCATCGACGCCTCGTACGACGCCGGCGTCCTCACGCTGCGCATCCCGGTCGCCGAGCAGGCCAAGCCGCGCCGCATCCGGATCAGCGGCGGCGGCGGGCGCAAGGAGATCAGCGGCTGATCCGGCGGCCGGCCCGGGCGGCTCGCGCGTTTCGCGGTCGCGGCACGGAGCACGGCCGAACCCACGTGAATGGCGTCCCGCGGCCGGGGGACCCGGCACGCGGCCGCGGGACGCGGTCCCCACCCCGTACCCACAGGAGGAGCCCGCAGATGAGCGCGACGACGGTACCGACCGCGACGGTGCCCGCCCCCACGGTCACCCCCACCACGGCACCGCAGGCCCCGGCCGCGCCGGAGCCCCGCCCGAGATGGACGGACCTGGTCGCGCGGGTCCAGGACGCCGGCCAGTACCCGACGGCGGCGGAGGCCGAGCGCGTCACCCGGATCGTGCTGTCGGCCCTCGGCGGTCACGTCGTCGGGGACGAACGCGTCGACCTGGCCCGCGCCCTGCCCGAGGAGGCGGCCCGGGTGATCGCGTCCCAGATCCCGGCCACGCGCCGGCTGACGGCGGCGGAGTTCGTCGACTCGGTCGCCACGCGCATCGAGGGGGCGACACCGGCGACCGCGCGCTGGGACGTCAGCTCGGTCCTCAGCGTCCTGCCGCCCCTGATGGGCGACGCCCTGACCACCAGGATCCTGGCCCAACTCCCGCAGGGATACGCGCTGCTGTTCGGCCGGGCGGACCTGAGTCCCACGGCGTAACGCGTCGCCCCGGCGGCGCGACGCGTTTCGCCCGCCCCCGGCCCGGCGATCAGGCGTACCGTAATTCCCGACAGATCCGGAATGACTGAACATGTCGGGGGTGTGGATGCTCAAGGTCAGCGTCGTGGTGCCCGTCTACAACGCGGGCTGCTACCTGGACCGCTGCGCGCCGTCCCTCCTCAACCAGACGCTGGGCCGGGACGCCTACGAGGTGATCTACGTCGACGACGGCTCGACCGACGACTCACCCGCGCGGCTCGCCCGCCTGGCGTCCCGGCACCCGCACGTCCGCGTGATCCACCAGGAGAACTCCGGCTGGCCCGGCAGGCCCCGCAACGTCGGCATCCGCGAGGCCCGCGGCGAGTACGTCCAATTCGTCGACCAGGACGACGAGTTGACGCCCGAGGCCCTGCAACGCCTCCACGACCTGGCCGTCCGCAACGACTCGGACGTCGTCCTCGGCAAGGTCACCGGGACGATGCAGGGCCCGAGCAGCGTCTTCAAGCGCACCGTGGACCGCTGCACGGTGGCGGACGCCCCGCTCATCGAGTCCCTCACCCCGCACAAGATGTTCCGCCGCGAGTTCCTCCTCTCCCACGGCATCGAGTTCCCCGAGGGCCGCGTGCGCCTGGAGGACCAGGTGTTCATGGCCAGGGCGTACGTGCGCGCCAAGTGCGTGTCCATCCTCGGCGACCACCCCTGCTACGTCTGGAACCGCCGCGAGGACGGCGGCAACACCAGCGCGGGCGCCACGACCCCGGAGACGTACTACGCCCATCTGCGCACCGTCGTGGACGCGATCAAGGAGGGCACGGACCCCGGCCCCCTCCAGGACCACCTGTTGCGCCGCTCGTACCGCGTCGAACTCCTGCGCCCGGTCAGCGAACCGCGCGTCCTCCAGCGCTCGGGAGCCACCCTCCGGCGCTACTTCGAGACCGTCCGCCGCATGGCCCTGGAGGCCTACCCGCCGGGCGTCCGCGACGGCCTCCCGGCGATCACCCGCCTGCGGGGCAAGCTCCTGGAGGAGGGCAACCTCGACTCCCTCGTCGAACTGGCCGACAGGGTCCGGCAGATCAGGCCCGAGGTGACGGTCGAGGACATCCGCAGGCACGAGGGCCGCCTCCTCGTCACCACGAAGATCGGCATGCTCCGCCCCGACGGCGGCCCCCTGACCCTCGTCGACCACTACGGCCGCCTCCTGCTGGATCCCGAACTCCTGGCCGGCATCAAGGGTGCCGAGGACTGGGAGGCCCCGCACCCCCTGGCCTACGCCCACGGGGAACTCGTCGTCCACGACACGGCACGCGACGAGTGGTGGTACCCGCCCGGCGAGCTGACCCCCCACGTGGAATCCCTGGGCGGAGGCCGCCACAGAGTCGTCGTCACGGGCCGGACGACCCTGGACCCGGAGACCCTGCGCGGCGACACCCCCGCGCTCCCCGGCACCCACCTCGTCTGGACCTACGCCCAACTCCTCGGCGTCGGCCGCAGATCCCGCCTCACGAACCCGGCCCGCCCGCACGTCCCCGTGGCGGCGTCGGGCACCCCGCCCCGCCTCGTCGTCCCGGCCTGGACGACGCGCGACGCCCAACTCCGCCTGGCGATCGCCCCGCCCGGCCGCTCCGGCCTGGCCCGGCGCGCCCTGCTGCACACGACGTCGTCCCCCTTCGTCCGCACCAAGGCCCGCGAGGCCCTGAAGCACCTCCCGCCACCCGTGCGGCACAGGGCCCGCGCCCTGGCCCGCGGCGCGGACCCGTGGTCGGCCGGCCCCGAGCGCCGCTGACCGTGCCCACCGCCGGTCGACCCACCCGCCCACACGGAGTGCGCTGAGGCGACTCCACACAGTGATAAGACTTGATCTCCACGCTCCTCAGCACCTCGCCCTGCCCCGGCCGCGCGCACCGGGGCAGCGGTGCGGCATGCGACTGCGACAAGCAGCAAGGCACGAAGGGAAACCATGTTTTCCAAGAAGTTCTGGACGGCCGTAGCGGCGCCCGCCGCCGCACTGGCCCTGGCCGCCCCCGCGGCGGCGGCCCCCGCGCAGACCCCCGCGGCGGCGGCCCCCGCGCAGACCCCCGCGGCGGCGGCCGGCGCGTACGAGTGGGTGGCGCTGGGTGACTCCTACACGGCGGGCCTGTTCACCGGCCCGCGCGCCGCCCGGCCGGACGGCTGCGAGCGCACCGAGGGTTCCTACCCCGACCTGGTCAACAGCGAGCTCGCCGAATTCCCGCCGGGCCGGCTCGTGGAGCTGACCGACGTGAGCTGCGCCGGCGCCACACTGCCGCAAATCGCCAACGAGTCGCAGAAGCCCACCGGTTGGGGCGCCGAGCCCGACGCGGCGAAGCCGTCCGCCGGATGGGCGTCGGTCCCCGCGCAGACCACGCGCGCCAAGCTCGGCGAGAGCACCGACGTCGTGACGATCGGCGCCGGCGCGAGCAGCCTGTCGTTGCACGAGATCATCCGGCGATGCCTCGAACTGGGCCCGGACAACAAGACCGGCAGCCCCTGCAAGGACCACTACGAGAACCCGCCCGCCGGCGTGGAAAGCCTCGACAACCGTCTCGCCCGTGTCGAGGGCGAATACGTCCAGATGCTGGCCGCCGTCCACGACAGCGCCCCGTCCGCCAAGGTGGTCACGGTCGGCTACCCGACCCTGTTCCCCGCCGACGCCACCGCCTGCGGCTACGGCGACCCCACCAAGACGTCCACCCTCGCCGCGGGGGACATCGCCTGGCTGCGCGAGGCGGAGGAACGCCTCAACAACACGATCAGCAGGGTCACGGGCTTCTTCGGCGACCGCTACGTCGACACCTACCACCCCACCGAGGGCCACGACGTCTGCCAGTCCGCCGACGAGAAATGGGCCGAGGGGCACTGCGGCACCGTCGCCCCCGACAACACCTGGCCGGCCGGCCGCTGCGCCACCCTCGGCCCGGGCAAGCGCCACACGTCCTTCCACACCAACAGCGCGGGCCACGAGGCGATCGCCCCGCTGGTCGAGCGCGCGATCCGCATCGCACTGCTGGAACGCTGACGGACCGGGTGCGGACGCCCCACGCTGCCGGTCGTCCGCACCCGCGCCCGGCAGAGCCGGGTTCACCGTGGCTCAGAGTCGACCTTGACCGGGCGTACGGAGGCTGGTCTGCTTCGCACGGTCAAGTTGTCGAACGACGGGAGCTCCACGCCGATGACGGTGACGATCCGGCCGGCCGAGAAGAACGACGCCCGGGCCTTGGCGGGACTGATCGAGGAGATCGAGCGCTACTACGGCAAGGACCCCGCCGGCCTCCAGCCACTCGACGAACGTCTCGCACAGATCGAGCAGGCACTCTTCGGCTCGCCGCCGCTGGCCTCCGCTCTCGTCGCCGCGGACGAGGCGGGCGAGCTGGCGGGCCTGGCCGCGTACTCGTTCCTGTGGCCCGCGTCCGGTACGACCCACTCCCTCTACCTCAAGGAGCTCTACGTCCGGGACACACACCGCGGCCGAGGCACCGGCGCCCTCCTCATGAACGAACTGCGCGCCATAGCCGCGGCACGCCCCGGGTGCAGCCGGATGGAGTGGACGGGGGACCACGACAATCCGAACGCCCAGGCGTTCTACCGCTCACTGGGCTTCGAGGAGTACAAGGGCAAGATCTTCTACCGGGTGGCCGCCGGCCCGGCATGATCGAGCTGGGCGGGGGCCGAGCGCACGCCGCTGTCGTTTCTGTCCAAGACAGCGCCGGTGCCGCCCTCTAGCGTGGTGCCATCAGCTCGCCCCACGCGATCACGAGGAGAACGGCACCATGCGCAACCTGGTCTACACCGGCTTCATGTCGCTCGACGGCGTTGTGGACTCGCCCGGTGGCACGGAGGAGGGGCACCGCAGCGGCGGCTGGGTCTTCAAGGACCTCGACTTCGTCCCGGAGGCCTGGTCGCTGAAGGGCGAGGAGCTCGCCGACACGACGGCGCTCATGTTCGGCCGCCGCAGCTACGAGGCCTTCGCGTCGGTCTGGCCCGGCTCCGAGGACCACGCCGCCTACAAGGACCTGCCCAAGTACGTCGTGTCGACGACGCTGTCCGAGGACGCGCTCGTCGACGGCTGGGGCCCGACCACCGTCCTGCGCTCCACCGAGGACATCGCCGCCCTCAAGGAGACCGACGGCGGCGCGATCTACATCCACGGCAGCGCGGAACTCGCCCGCCGCCTCTCGGACGCGGGCCTGATCGACCAGTACAACCTGCTCGTCTTCCCCGTACTCCTCGGCGCCGGAAAGAGCCTGTTCGGCCGCGCCGACCGCGACAAGCAGATGCTGAGCCTGCGCGAGACGGAAAGCTACGCGAACGGCGTCCTGAAGCTGATCTACGACGTCAAGCGCTGACGCGGATCGCACGCGACGCCATCACGACCCGCTCCGCACCTGCCCATGGCGGCGCGGCTGCGCGGAGCGAGGGGCCGACCGATGAGTTCCACCGCCGCCGCGGGTCTGCCCTGATATGACTCGAATCATCGCCGACATCGCGATCTCCCTGGACGGCTACGTCACCGGACCCGACCCGGGCCCCGCCAACGGCCTGGGCACCGGCGGCGAAGCCCTGCACACCTGGGCGTTCTCCGACGACCCCGACGACCGCCGCGTCGTACGCCAGGCCACGGAACGCTCCGGCGCCGTCGTCCTCGGCCGCAACCTCTTCGACATCGTCGACGGCCCGCACGGCTGGGACGACAACGTCGGCTACGGCGCCGCCGAGGTCGGAAAGCCCGCGTTCGTCGTGGTGACGAGCACGCCCCCGGAGTCGGTCCGGCTCACCGACCTCGACTGGACGTTCGTCACCACGGGCCTGCCCGACGCGGTCGCCGCCGCGCGCGAACGGGCCGAGGCGGCGTCGGCCGCCGCGGGCAAGGACCTCGACGTCGTCGTCATGGGCGGCGGCGCCACCGTCGGCTCGGCCCTGGACGCGGGCCTCCTCGACGCACTGAGCCTCCACATCGCGCCGGTGGTCCTGGGCACGGGAACCCCTCTCTTCACCGGCGAAAAGCGCCACACGCTGGTCCAGCGCGAGGTGATCCCGACCTCGACGGCGACCCACGTCACGTACGAGGTCGCCTGACCGGGGCTTGTGCCTCAGCCTGCAACGGGCGCCCCCACGTTGTCCCGGAACCTGCCGACGACGTTCCCGGCCGGGCCGTAGCTGCAGACGATGTAGGTCTGGTGCGACTCCCCGCCCTCGGGCTGCCCCGAGGCCCGGCCGCAGCCGAGCACGTCGGTGTCCTTCCACACGACCCGAGTGAAGGAGCCGGTGTCGGGCGAGTAGCCGGGCCGGTCCCAGTCGTAGCCACCGGTCCAGCGGGCCTCGTACCACAGCCGCACGGCCTCCTCGCAGGACGCGGGCTCGTCCTCGTACGTGGCGAACCAGAACCGGTTCTCCCCGTAACCCGCTGAGCCCGGCCCCGGCGGCGCCGAGAGCCCGTCCTGCGTGGAGGCTGCCTGGGCGCGTCGCACGGCGTGGGCGACGGCCGCGTCGTCCAGGACCAGGGGCGGGGCACCGTGCCGGGCGCGGTACAAGTTGTGCGCCGCGAGGCATTCCTCGTTGAACGCCTCGTCGGTGGTGTCGGGGAGAGGGGGCCGCGCATCGGACGCCCGCGCCACCGTGGACGAGGGCACAGCCGCGACAGCGAGGGCCTGGGCCGGCATGACTGCCGCGCCGGCGAGAGCAACGGTGACGAGCACGCGCTTGGTTGTCTTCACGCCGACAGAAACGATCAAGCGGCCCTCTCGTCACGCGGAAGCCGGGCGGCCTCGGTCCACTTGGCGCACCAGAAGGCCGACCGAATGCGGCGCGGATCGTCGGCGATCAGTCGCCGACGAACCACAAATAGCTGCCTGGCGTCTGCGAGCAGGACCGGAGCAGCCTCTCCAGGTCAAGGACGGCTGCCGTCTGAGCGTGTCCGGAACACTGCTGCAACAGGTCCGGCACCTCGTGCAGCGCCGCTTCCGCCTGCTGCTCGTTGAACAGCGTGTCTCCGTACGGATCCACCCGCCCGAGGCTGCCCTGATGGGCTTTGTCCAGACCGAGCAACACATCCGCGAGGGCGTCGCCATGCTCGTACGACCCGTGGATCAACGTCGCCCTGGACCGACCCCAGTCCAGGGGAGGCCGGTCGGCATGCAGTTCTATTTCGACGCCCACGGTCGTTCCCTTCACGTATCAACACCCTCGCATCGACTCGCGCGCACTCCAGGCACTCGGTTCCGCTACCGCCGCTGTAGGAGGACTTGAACCATTGCGAACTCGACGGTGGTGTCATCTCCGACTCCTCACGCGGTCATTCACCGAATCGGATCCCGCATCATCGAGGCGAACACCGGCGAGTCGGGGAAGGGCTGTTGCTCACCGATCTTCTGGTATCCCCAGCGCTCGTACACCTGCTGCACCTTGCCGTCCCCGGCCTTGGGATTGACCAGCAGGGTGACTCGTTCCTCCTGCCGGAAGGACAGCAGTTCCTCGTGGACGCGGTGGGCCAGCCCGGTCCCTCGCCACGGCCGGCGGACCACGATCTCGTTCAGGGCGAGGGTGCGCTCGCCGGTCTCCTCCGTGTAGCCGTCGGGCAGCGGTGTCGTCATGGCGGACCACCACCGGGTGCCCGGCCCGAGCGGGGTGGCGTACGCGAAACCGGCGGGCTCGTCCCCGTCGTAGGCGACGACCGCCTCCCAACCCGGCACGGAGCTGTGCCCCGACAGGCGCTCGCCGAAGCGTTCGGCGGAGTAGAAGGGGCTGGTGAGACCGAAGTCGCGCTGCCGTACTTCGACGTGGATGCCGGTGATGGTCTGCCGTACGGGCTCCACTTCGGTGCAGCGGCGCAGTCTGACCATCATGGCCTCCAGGTGCGGGAGTTCAATCGCCTCAACAAAGGACGCGTATCTAAGCCAGGGATTTCCGAACCGCGTCGGTAAGTGAAACCGCCCGTGAGTCGTCCGAGCTGCTGACGATGTGGTTCGTCACGTAGGCGAAGGCGACGCCGTGTGCGGGGTCGGCGAAGCCGAGCGAGCCGCCACGCCCGGTGTGGCCGAAGGCGCTCGGGCCGGTCATGGGATTGCGCACGGTGGGCAGCATGTAGCCCGTGCTGAAGCGGCTCGGGACCACCATCACCTGGTCCTTGCCACAGGCCTGCTCCTCGGTCGCGGACGCCAGGGTTTCCCGCGTCAACAGGCGCACGCCGTCCACCTCACCGATCAGCGCGGCGTACATGCGGGCGAGCGCCCGTGCGGTCCCGATCCCGTTGGAGGAAGGGAGTTCCGCGGCCTGCACCTCGGGGGAGTCGAAGTCGATCGCCGCCGGTTCGGTGACCGCGAAGGCCCGGTTGCTGAAGGAGTCCGGGTCGGACCAGGCGGCGACCTGCGCGCGCAGTTCCTCCGGTAGGGACTCGGGGGGCGCTGCCGTGAGGTCTACGGCCGGCGGCCGGTACACCATGCGGCTGACTCGGCCGCGCTCACTGGCCGGCAACCCGATGAAGAAGTCCAGTGAGAGTGGGCGCGCGATCTCATCGGCGAAGAACCGGCCCGGCGACTGACCGGAAACCCGGTGGATCACCTCGCCTACCAGCCATCCCCAGGTCCGGCCGTGGTACCCGTGTGCGGTGCCCGGAGTCCACAGGGGGCGCTGGGCCGCGAGCGCTCGCGTCATGGGATCCCAGCGCAACGCTTCTGTCAGGGGCAGGGGGTGATCGAGTGCGACCAAGCCGGCCTGGTGGGACAGAAGCCAACGTACGGGGATGTCGGCCTTGCCGTTCGCCGCGAACTCGGGCCAGTACTTCGCCACCGGTGCGTCGAGGTCAAGCACGCCGCGCTCGGCAAGCATGTGCGCCGCGGTTGCCGTGGCTCCCTTGGTCACCGAGTAGACCAGTTGCAGGGTGTCCCGTGTCCATGGACGGCCGGTGTTGAGGTCGGCCACGCCACCCCACAGGTCGACCACCGGCCGACCGTGCCAATAGACGCACACGGCCGCGCCGATGTCCCCGTGCTCGGTGAAGTTGGCTGCGAACGCCTCGTGGACGGGTTCGAACCCGGACGCTACCTCACCGCTGATCGTCGTCATACCGCTCATCCTGGCAGCTGGACTGCCCTAGCTGGCAGGGAAGTGGCCGGTACTCAAAGGCGTTCGGCGTCGACGCGTACGACGAGGGTGACGCGTTCGCCCCTTGTGATCGGCCGTACACCGTGGATGTGGTCGCGGGTGGCGGGAAAGGCGGCCAGGGTGCCGCAGGGAGGCTTGACCTTCAGGACAGGGTTCTCGAAGAACAACTCGCCCCCGCCGTAGGAGTCCGGGGCGTTAAGCCAGACCACGAGGGTGAGGTCACCGCCTACAACGGGCTGTCCGTTGGTCCGGGCCCGTTCGCGTTCGATGTCGGTGACCTCGTCGTGGTGGGCGACGAAGCCGACGCCCGGGCCATAGCGGTAGATGACCGCAGGCTGGTTGGGTACGCGCTTTGGGATGATCTCGAAGTGACTGCGGATGTGGGTGGCGCAGTGAGAGATGACCGTCTTCTCAAGGTGCGTCGGGACCTTGACGTACTCGCTCTTGCGCAGCGTTTCGTCGATGACGCCCCGGTAAGTGCGCGGGCGAGGGGTGTGGTTCTTCACATGGTCCTTCAACGCTCCGCAGAGGCTGAGGGGGATGGCGCTCTCCACTACGAGCGGTAAGCGGCTCTTCCAGGTCATGAGGTGCTCTCCTTCCACCAACGGGTGCCTTCGGGCGAGTCCTCAAGGACGACGCCCTGCTGGGTGAGCTGTTCGCGGATGGCGTCGGCTTCGGCGAACTTCTTCGCGGCGCGGAGCCGGTCACGTTCCTTGACGAGTTCGTCGACGGTTGCGTCGCTCTGGGCGGAGCTGGGGATGTCGAAGGTTCCGAAGAGGTTGTTCACGTCCTCGATCAGTCGCAGGGCGGCCAGGCCGGCCGGTTCCTCCACGCGGTTCTGCTCGCGGATGTACTGGAACAGGACGGCGAGGGCGCCGGGGGTGTCGAAGTCGTCGTCCAGGCGCTCGCGCATCTCCTCCCAGGCGTCCGTAGCACGTGCGGCGTTCGCCGGGCTGTCGGTGTGCGCGGGGTCGACGGACCGGGCGAAGTTCTCGATCCGGCGGCGTGCCCCTCGGGCCTGCTCCAGGGTGGAGTCGTTCAGCTCCATGGAGGAGCGGTAGTGCTGGGAGAGGAAGGCGTGCCGCAGAGTGCGGAAGTCCGTCCGGGCGAGTGCGTCGCGGATGGTGAGGAAGTTGCCGGTGCTCTTCGACATCTTCTCGCCGTCAACGCGCAGCAGACCGGTGTGCATCCAGTAGCGGGCCAGCGGCTCGATGCCGGAGGCGGCTTCCATCTGGGCGACCTCGGCTTCGTGGTGCGGGAAGATGAGGTCGACGGCGCCGCCGTGTAGGTCGTACGAGGGCCCGAAGAAGGTCTCCGTGATCGCGGTGTCCTCGATGTGCCACCCCGGCCGGCCCTGGCCCAGGTCGGTCTCCCAGAACGGCTCGCCGTCCTTGCGGCCCTTCCACAGGGCGAAGTCGCCTGGGTTGCGCTTCTTCGAGTTGTCGTCGATCCGCGACACCGAGTCCTCGGGGCGCAGGTCGGTGCGGCCGGAGAGCTTGCCGTACGCGGGGAACGAGGCCAGGTCGAAGTACCAGCCGTCGTCGAGCTGGTAGGCGTGGCCGCGCTCGATCAGCCGCTTGATCTGGTCCACGATCGCGTCGATGTGGTCGTGGGCCCGCGCGTGGACGTCGACTCGGGTGTTCCCCAGTGCGGCCATGTCCTCCAGGTACTGCTTCTCGAAGAGGGCTGCGATCTCCTCCGGCGGGACGCCCTGCTCCGCCGACCGCCGGATGATCTTGTCGTCGACGTCGGTGATGTTCTGGAGGTACGTGACCTTGTACCCGCTCACCTCCAGATACCGGGCAATGAAGTCGAACTGCGTGTACGTCTTCGCGTGCCCGACATGGCTGGGGCCGTACACAGTCGGTCCGCACACGAACATCCGCACCTCGGCCTCCCGCTCGGGGCGGAACTCCTCGGTCTGGCCGGTCAGCGTGTTGTGGACCTTGATCGACATCATGCCTCCTGTGTAAGCGGATCACGCAGCGTACTGACGCCCGGACATAAGCGTCTAACTGGAACTGGCGTACTCGCCGAAGGGGATGAATCGGGGAGTTGGCTGGTCGTCGAAGACCGACGCTTTCTCGCCGAGGAGGTGGTGGTTGGCCCGTTGGTACGCCTTCCGCACGACCGCGGTAGCCCCAGGGCTCAGGTCCATCCCGGCCGACTGGCAGAACTCTCCCAGCGCTTTACACCGCCGCTCCAGGTCGGCCAGCGACAGCGGGTCACACTGCTGGGCCTCGATCAGCAGATTCTCCTGCTCGCTGTTGATCAGACCGAGGGCGCCGAGGGAGTACAGCTTCCATTTCATGTTCGGCAGCAACCGGCCCGATCGGGCGTACATCCAGTCCACGACCTCGTCCAGGGCACCTGAGAGGACGAAGTGACCCGTGGGCACCCCCACCCGCCGCGCCATGCGCAGCGGAATCTCACGCACGTCCCAGGTGATGCGGTTGTGAAGCCGGTGGGTCTCGTCCTCCAGCCGCTCAAGCTGCTCCCGCGTCTTATGGGTGATCAGCGCCCCAAAGGCGTTCTGGCGGTCGAACAGAGGCTCGCCCTTGTTCCCGTAGGCGTCACACTTGTCGCTGTTCCACGTCGTGCGAGGGTCTGCCTCGTACTGGAACAGGAGCTGGTGGACGTTGACCTCCATACGTCCCCAGGCAACCGGCAGGTGGAAGCTGAACTCCGGGATCCAGGCGGGGAGCTGGTCACGGACCAGGGCGTAGGTGTCCGATGGCCGCGGCCTCCACTCGTCCTCCTTGAGCGGGACATCGAGGACGATGGCCAGGTCGAAGTCGGAGTCGGTGCTGAACCGCGTGACGTTGCGGGGTGCGACCGCCGCGGAGGACAGAACGTAGAGCGCTTGGACCTCGGGCATCGTCTTGAGCGTGTCGAGCAGGCCCCCGGCTGCGGCGCGGGCCTGCATCCTGAGGTTTTCCACATGAACTCCTTGGTCAGATGATCGGGCGATTCATCACGGACCGGAGCGCGGGAACGAGTTCCCGGGCGACGCCGCCGTGGGTGCGCTGGATGTGCGCGAGGGAAGGGCTGCTGTTGCCCTCGATGACCGCGGGTCCGCCGGGCGTCAGTGCGATGTCCCATCCGATGAAGGGCACCTGCGGGAACAGCCGGGCACAGCGCTCGGCCAGCTCTCGGACCTCTGTCACGCGGGAGATCCGGTGGTCGACGAACGGCACCGAGCTGACCTCATGGTGGGTGTGGGCGGTCAGGTACCGGTCGTAGCCGTGGCGGTCAAGCTGTCCGTCGGGATGAACCCGGATCTGCATGCCGCCCACGGCCGAGTTGTCGGTGGCGCTCTCGGTACCGCCGAGTTTCAGCATCACGTACAGGACCTCGGCGCTGCATTCACGCAGCAGCGTGATCACACGGAACGTGTTGAGGGCGTACGGGTTCAGTACGTCCAGGTCGGGATGCTGTGGTAAGTGCTGCTCCATCAGCCACGTGCCCCAGCGTTGCGCGTAGGCGGCAAGGTCGAAGTCGTCCTTGCCAGGGCGCACGATCACGACGCCGGAGCCACCGCTGGAGTAACGGGAGGGCTTGACCACCACGCGCCCGAAGTCGGAAGCGTGATCGAGGACGTCCGGCAGTGACACCACCTCACCGTCCGAGGTCAGGCCTGCTTGGTGGTCACCGCTCGCGATCAGCGCGGGCTGCGGGATGCCGGCCGAGGCCAGGATCTTCTTGCACGATGTTTTGTCGTCCAAGTTGATCGTGTCCCGGTTTACGTGAGGAAGGAGCCGGTGAAACAGGGCTGCCTCTGGCAAGTACGAGCAGGCTCTTTCGGCGGACACGCTGCGTCGGTATCCGCCGTAGCGAAAGTAGTGAAAGGGCAGGCAGCGCCAACGCGCCGAGACCTTCGCCAGATCCCCCGCGATGAGGGCCATGCTCTTCCGCTCCGTGTCGCGCAGCATCGCGGGAAGATGCTCACTCCGCAGCTGCTTCACTTGGTAGGGGAGATACCGCACGCTGGACAGACGGGGAAGAACGCGAGTGCGGAACCACTCCTCAGTCACGGCTTGGCGGTGATTGAAGCCTCGCTTCGCGGTGCGCCTCATCGTGTTCCTCGCGTATCTCAAAGGTCTGGGGTTGTGACAATGGCCAAGGTGGCGACTGTCATTCACCCGCGTGAGGGTCGGTGGTGGCAGGCCGCCGTCTGGGACTGCGTGAGGTCCAGTGAACGGCTGTGGACCGCAGGTCTGGAACGTCTCTCGGAGGTTTCTCAGGCGAGAGAAACGCCCGTTTCTCATGCGGGAGTTAGCCTCATGACCATCAATCTGAGGGGAGGGCGGATGTCTGATCCGATGGCTCTGCACCCGCTGACCTACGTACGAGAAGGCAAGGGCTGGGGCAAGGCAGAGTTAGCTCGGCGCATGCGCGAGCGTGGTGCCCAACTGGGCGTGCCGCTGGCAACCAACCGGACGACCGTGTGGAAGTGGGAGCAAGGCCAGGCACCGGACGCGGACGCGCAGCAGGTGCTCGCCGATCTCTTGGGCGTCCCCGAAGACCACGCACGCACGGTGCCCTGGCCCCGGTGGTTGCCAGCCTGGGAGTCGACGGCTCTCGCAGCCCCGTGGACTCCGGCCGGCACTGTGAAGGTATTCGCCGATCTGGTGAGGAGCGGCCACATGGATCGTCGGGGCTTCCTGTCCATCACCGGCGCTGCGCTGACAGGCGTCGCGGCCAACTGGGCGGCCGAATCAGAGGCGTTCGCCTCGGCCCTTGAGGGCGACCGCGTTACCGATGCGATGGTGACCACCATCGAGGCGCGCGTTGCAACCCTCCGTACGCTCGACGACCAGATGGGCGGCGCCCGCCTCCTGGACCAGGCCACCAGCGACCTTGGACTGATCACCAGCCTTCTCGACCACGGGCGCTACACCGACGGCGTGGAACACCGCCTCTACGCCACGGCGGCCCGGGTGTCCTACCTCGCAGGGTGGATGGCCTATGACAAGGGCCTTCGGTCGCTAGGCCAGCGCTACTACGTCGGCGCCCTACGCAGCGCTCACAGCGCCAAGGATGACGGCTTCGGTGCCTTCATTCTGGCTGAGATGGGTGTCCACATTTCCGACGCAGGCGACACGGCCGCGCGCGTGAGCCTGATCGACACTGCCATCGGCAATGCCCCGTCGGCCCTACCGCCGGCGGCGACCTCGTACCTCTACCTTCATCAGGCCGAGGCGTTCTCCAGGAACACCCAGCACGAGGCGGCCAGCAAGTCCCTCAATCGGGCCTATGAGCTGTGGGGCGGCTACCGCGAGGGCGACCGGCCCGACTGGCTCGGCTGGTACGGCGAGGCCCAACTCAAGTCCACGGAGGGCAAGATCATGCTGCGATCCGGCTTTCCGGAGCGGGCGGCTAAGGCCCTCGCTTTGGCCGTCGACCAGGCGGTCCCCCGTGACCGCGCCGTACGCTCTGGTCGCCTCGCGACTGCGCGGTTGGCGGCCCGTGACCTGGATGGAGCGTTGGAAGCCGCGAACGTGGGCTTGGAGTTGTTGGAGGACCGGGTCCGTTCTGACCGGGCACGCCTACAACTGACAGAGTTCAGCGGCTGCCTGGAGCCCTACGCCACGGATCGATCAGTACGTGAGTTCCGCGACCGACTCCGGACTCTTCCTGCGATCGCCTGACAGCCACCCGCACATGCCAAGTCCCGTCGTTCCGCCAAGGGCTGGGTGCACGGCGTGTCAGCCACTTGTGTGTCTCATCGTGTCCACCAAGAACCGTGCCCACGCTTCAGCGGACACCGTGAGACGCGGGCCCACGGGGTGCTTGGAGTCCCGTACGAGGACCCCGGCCGCTACAAAAGCGGCCTCCACGCACTCCGTCGCGTTGCCGCCGCTGTAGGACGACTTGAACCAAGCCGGCTCAGACGGAGACCCGGTGCTGCGGTTGGTCATCTAAAGCTCCTTGCAAGCGCGATGGATCATGGCGGATGACGCTTCCATGTCCAACGCTTGTGCGCGGAGGTACTCGAACGCAAGTCGGTATCTGTCCAGTTCCTCTTCCTTCTCCAGAAAGAGCGACCCGGTGTGGAAGTCGACGTACACCACGTCGAGAGCGGGCTCCGGGCCTCCGACGATAACGAAGCTGCCGAGCGCTGCGGCGTGGGCTCCCTGCGAGAAGGGCAGCACCTGAAGAGTTATGTGGGGCGACTCGTTAGCCTCCAGCAGCCGGTTGAGCTGCTCCTTCATGGTCTGCGGCGATCCGACGACCCTGCGGATGACGGACTCATCCAGGATCGCCCACAGGCGGAGCGGCTTCGGCCGGTCGAGGATCTCCTGCCGCTTCATGCGGATGTCGACCAGGCGCTCGATCTCCTCCGCTTCGAGCGGCACTTCATTGGCCTTCTGAAGTGCCGTGCTGTAGGCGCGGGTCTGGAGGAGCCCGGGGACGTAGACGCAGGAGAAGTGGCTCTCATGCCTGGCCTCGTCTTCGAGCGTGAGCAGCAGGTTCATGCTCTCGGGAATCGAGTCGGCGAAGGAACTCCACCAGCCCTGTTGCTTGGCGTCTTTGGCAAGCCCGACAACGGCCTTGCGCTCGGCGTCGGTTGCTCCGTACTCGCGGCACAGCGCGTCCACGACGAGCCACTTGACTGGACCGGCCTGAGTTTCGTACCGGCTCACGGTCGCTTTGGATACGCCGACCAAGCGCCCCGCTTCCTCAAGGGTCAGCCCCTTGCGGGCGCGCAACTTGCGCATCATCGCGCCTAGTTGACGGCGGCGGGTGGTGGTGCGCTCGGACATAGGACTCCTTCGCCGTACCCGGGGAGGCGGGCTGCCTGGCGGATCGTGATCAGGCTAGGTGCCTACCAGGGCGGCTCACTAACAGATTCACTCGATGGATTCTCATGAGAAGTTACACAGTGAGACTTCTCTATGTCATGCTGCTCTCGCAACGGCTACGCAGCGCAGTCGAGTGAACACGACCGCGCACAAGGCGCGTGGCCTGGGAGGGAGGAGCGGTCATCTTGACCGGCTACGACGTCACCGAACCCCGACTCCGCTGTGTTCTGCCCTTCGAGGCGGCGCCGGCAGAAGTCGGACTGCTGCGGAGAGCGACCGCGAAGCAGCTCAGCCGCTGGGGAATGCCCGGGGCGACGGACGAAGCTGAGCTTCTGGTCACTGAATTGGCCACAAATGTCGTGAAGCACGTGGGTGAGGGGGTGGCGGCAACGCTGATCCTGGAACGGCGGGGCGCCCGCCTCCGGCTCGAAGTCCACGACAAGAGCCCGGAGACGCCGTCGGTCAAGGCGGCCTGCGTCGACCATGAGTGCGGTCGCGGCCTGCACTTGATTGCCTCACTGGCCGTGGACTGGGGCACGGTTCTGACCGCGGCGGGCAAGGCCGTGTGGTGCGAGATTCCGGTCAGCGAGGAGAAGGCCTGCCGGCGCATCGAGCGGGCTGTCGGCATGCTAGAGGGCTATCGCGTGGCCAATGGTGGTCTCGCCCTGAGCGGACCTGCGGGGGACGTGGGGCTTGAAGAGTCGGCAGTGGAACTGATTGCGGACCTTCTTCACTGGACCGCCGCTCGCGGACACGACCCGGACGACATGCTTGACCGTGCCCAGATGCACTTTGAAGCAGAGACGGAGGCTGCCTAGTGCGCGGCGGCTGGGCCGGACTTGCGTATCCGCTCTCTCAGCTCCGCTGGTGTGCGCCAGGATTCTCCGGGGCAGCTCCTGTGGCACATCCGGTGGCAGTTGGCACACACGCAAGCGAGGTCGTCCAACCTGGTCTCTCGGACTCCGGAGAGGTGGAGAGGCGTGACGTGGTGCACCTCGATATAACCGGTCCCCAGCTCGCCGTAGGTGCTGGCGAAGTCGAATTCGCACACCTCACATCGGAGAGGCAGTCCACGACGCTGGACCTGTGCGATCTTCTGGGCGCGGAGCTTGGGGTCCCGCTCTCGGGTAAGCGCGCGGCGGACCAGGAGGCGACCTTCAATTGCTGTGGCGCCGGTCTCATCAACTTCGTCGGGTTGAGGGGCAAGCAGGTGCAGCTCGCCCGAGCTGATGCCTTCTTCGATGGCCTGGGCGGCCTTGAGCATGTCAGTCTCACGCTCGGTGAAAGCCTTGATCATGAGCAGGGTCGGCTTACCGCAGCGAGTGGCCTTCCCGGAGTATCCGTCGTGGTTCGTCATGAAGTCGGTGGTCTTCCGGCTGACGCTGTCGGGAGAGCGGAAGGTAGGCAGCGTCCGGGCTTCCGACTCGTGGATCGGCAGCGACCGGAGCAGCTCCGAGAGCTCGTGAACGGCTGGATCCTTGGTCCGCAGCTCGCGCCACCCGTTCCTCACCACCAGCGCCCCGGCCAGCACCAGCTCGTCTTCAGTCCACGCAGGGATCCGCATGGGTCATATCGTATGAGTGTTCGGCAGGGTGGAGGGTGCGTTCAATCTTCCGCGGCGGATGCTGCAAGATGGACGTCTCGTTGTCAGTGGGGTCTGTCACCCTCAGTGATGGTGGATCGCAAGCTGTGTCTGCCACTGAACGGCTGTAAGGAGGGGGCATGACCCGCACGAATGAGCTCAAGTACACCTCGGTGGAGATCTGTGCCGGGGCTGGGGGCCAGGCTGTCGGCCTGCATAACGCTGGCTTCAAGCATGCAGCTCTGATCGAGATCGACAAGGATGCATGCGAGACCCTTAGGAAGAACATCGCCCGGCACGCCGAGTGGGATGGTTGCAAGGTCATCGAGGCTGATCTGAGGGCCTTCGAGTCGGAGAGTCTCGGCATCCCTTCAGGAGAACTGGACCTTCTGGCGGGCGGCGTGCCTTGCCCCCCCTTCTCAGCAGCTGGCAAGCAACTGGGAGAAGATGACGAGCGTGATCTTTTCCCGGAGATGCTACGTCTCGTAGACGAGCTGGAACCGAAGGCCGTCATGATCGAGAACGTGCGCGGTCTGCTGGACCCCAAGTTTGCCGAGTACCGCAAACGCATCGTTAACGACTTGGAGTCCATGGGTTACGAGGTTTGCTACTGGGACCTGCTGGAGGCCAAGAACTACGGTGTGCCGCAGCTTCGGCCCAGGGCCATTCTGGTAGCGATGGAGCCGAAGTTCGCCAAGCACTTCCAGCACTCGAAGCCAGAGGCGCGTGAGCCCGTCAGCGTGGGGCAGGCTCTCCATGACTCAATGCGTGCTCGGTATGACGGTGTTGCGAGTGACCCACGCGCGGAGATTGCCTTCAAGCGGTGGTATGAGAAGGCTCTGGAAGGCGTCGCACCCACAGTTGTTGGTGGCTCAAAGAAGCATGGAGGCGCCGACCTTGGACCCACTCGTGCAAAGCGTGCGTGGGCTGAGCTGGGGGTATGTGGTCTCGGAGTTGCGAACGAGCCAGAAGAAATGAAGGACGCAGACCGTGACTTGTTCGCCCCCGCCGGTCCCAAGCTCACCGTGACGCAAGCTGCCCTGATTCAGGGCTTCCCAGAAGACTGGAAGTTCCACGGCCGCAAGACAGCCGCCTATCGTCAGGTAGGGAATGCTTTTCCGCCCCCAGTTGCGCAAGCGGTTGGGGAGCAGATCTATGCCGCCTTTGAGGCCGCTGCCGGCACACAGAAATCCTAGAGTGTTGAGTCTTCCTCAGAGGTGACCTTCCTTAGGCGGCTGACTGTCGCCGCGATCGTGATGGCGCAGTCCTCGGCTGGGTCGTGCTCCCAGAAGCGAAGCACGGTCCAGCCGGCAGCCCGCAGCTGTTCATCGGTATCCCGGTCGCGGGCCATATTGCGAGCAACTTTGTCTGACCAGTAACCGGGGTTGGTCCGTGGCGGCACGTAATGCTCAGGGCAACCGTGCCAATAGCAACCGTCAATAAATACCGCAAGTTTCGCGGGCCGGAAGACGATGTCGGCTGTCCGACGAAGCCCTGGCAGTGGCTTTGCAGCGACGCGATAGCGCAGGCCCTGGGCATGCAGCAGGCTGCGGACCAGCCGTTCGGGCTTGGTGTCACGGCTCCGGATCGCCTGCATGTTGCGACGTCGTGCTGCGGATGACGCCCAGGACCCTTCTGGAGCAACCCAGGCATCTCCAGTCCGGCTATCAGTGTCCTTCTGCATACTCGTCTCCGGCCAGACGTCAGCCTGGCACGCTGGTCTTCTTCGTCTCAGGCAGTAGGGGGGCCGGCTCCTCTCGGTCGTCCGGCCTTGCCTCAACCCATCGTCGGCCTTCGAGTACCACGCTGGGCTGACCATCGTGGTGCGGCTTGGCCTCGACAACGCGAATGCTAACGTTCTCGCCCTCCCGAGGAACAGGGAGCCCGAGCATGGCGGCGACAGCTTGGTGATTAGGGTAGTCACCGCAGATCAAGATCCCCTCCGCTCGTAGCTTTTCACGAGCGCCGCCGTTGTAGCGCACGCGCTTCATGTAATCCTTCTGCTGCGCGACGGTTCGCACCACGGTACGGCTTATGCGTCGCTTTTGAACGAGCCGGAACAGCTCGTTGACCCTCGCCTGCCCGGGGCTGCGCTTCGAACCGGAACCAGCCGAGTAGATTGCCGCCCGTGTCTTTGGGCTGATGTGCAGAAGAAGGTTTTCTTGGAGGGCTTCTTTATGCCAGAGCCAGTTGACGAGTGAGTGGTGGTCCTTGGTTAGCCGGAATTTTCCGTCACGATTTCCCTTTTTGGTGACGTTTCCGCTCGTCGTGAGTTTCGCGCGATTAGCGCGCAGCAACCCAGCACTCCAGAGACTCTGGTGGTCGTCTGCCCAGACAACGAGGCAGATTTCATCCAAGGCCTCAGGCGGGATCATCCATCCGTAGAGTTTTTGCGAGAACTTGCAGTCGACTTCGACTCCTGCAATGAGATAGTCCATGTCTGCACCGCTGGGGAACCCGAATTCACGTAGCAGATTGATTTCAACCAGAGTGCCGGCGTGCGTCTTTTCTGTCTTGTGCAAGTCGTCCCAGTCGTACCGGCCCGTGTGCTCGCCGTCGAGTAGCTGGTCGATGGTATCCCGCAAGACGCGACCGAAGCGCTCACCCTTGGGATCGAGGGTGAGCAAGTGATCTCGCACGAGCATCAGTTCAGGGTCGTCATAGACGCCTGCAGCGGGACCGAAGTGTTCGAATAGGGTCACGGATAAACTCCGGATTAAGGGTGCGCGAGATTAGAAATCAGGAGACATTCGCAGGAGGCGTCGTAGGAGGTCTTTCTTCTCCTCGCCTTTCAGCCCTGTTGCATTCTTGACTTTTTTGGCCACAAGTTCGTGAATTCGTTCCTCGTCCAGATCAAGCGAGGCGAGGATGTAGTGCTGCCGGTCGTTCACGATGGTTGCAGTGACGTCGAGTCCTAGCTCTCGGAGTTCGCGAATGCGGCGCTCTGTATGGACGTCGTCCCTATTGATTGTACGAAGGCGGGCTATGTCAACAGGCTCACCCAGTTTCTGGTGGAGAACAGCAAATAGCTCTGCGTTGGACTTTGTGCCGTAAGGTACGCGGAGATATTTTTTGGGGACGACGTCACCGTACCGGGCGTATATCTTTCCCTGGATTCTTTCTCGCAGATCATCGAACGCCTTGCCCGACTGCGGAAGTTGAGACCGCAACAGAGGCTGCATGGAGCGCGCCAAGGCCTGCTTCGCGTAAAGGTACGCCTCAAGAATCTCTTCGGGCGACCCATGAGGATCTTCCAAGGCACAGCTGAGAGTCCTGACCGCGAACACTGTGTCTGGCTTCAGCAGTTTCCAGGTATCGAAGGCTTCCTGATTCTCTATCGCCACGCCGAATCACCTTCCTTGCGATTCTCCGCTGCTTGCTGGGCTGCGAGACCACGCAACACTGCGCGGTCTGTATGAGGAGTGCTCCGGAGTAGTTCCATGAACCATGGCGCAATCCACGAAGAGTCCCTATGAAGCCATTCGCCCGGGGCGAAGTCCGTGCCTGGCCTCCAGAGGGGAGATGGAGGCCGCGCCCCTCTAGAAGCTGCTGCGAGCTCGACTATCGGTTCTGAATCCTCAATGTGCCGACGGCCCAACTGCGCGGTAACGCCTATCAGCCACCACTGAAATAGCCAGTTCGACGGAGATTCTGACTCAATGACAGAACGCAGCGCGGAAGAGGTAAGCCCAACGGATTTCAATGCCGCCAGAGCGGCTTCCGTCGGTGGCTGGACATGCGAAGCATTCTTGGCCGTCACCACCATTCCGGCCGTTGGAGAGGAGTCGAAGGATTCTGAAACCCGTTCAATCTCTGCATATGTGTCATCGGCCAGTTGGGCATCCAGGAATTCCTTGATGCCCCCATAAAACTTCAGCTGCGTCTCGATCCGGAGCTTTGCACAAGCTCGACGTTGCAACTCGTCAATGAGGCTCGGCCAAGGGCGCGGACCAGAGGGGCCTGATTCAGACTGATACCAGTCTTCCTTGGTGTCGTTCGAGACGAATATTACACGGCGCCTTTCCTCGGGAAGTCTGCTCACATATTCGATGAGCTCTTCCCAGAGGAGAAAATCACCGGCCGATTTCAGCGGGGTGTCCTTTCCGGAATCGGCAAAGCCCGGAGGTATTTTATTGGGGAACCGAAAAGTTGTGGCATCTTCGATGCGCTTGCGGAGAGTTGCGTCGTCAGGCTGTTCACCTATGCTGTCGCCGTACAGTTTGGCGATGCGTGGGAGGATTGGATCCTCTGCGTCGGATGCGCTCAAGGCGAGTCCGTGGTCAGATTTCAGCATATCAAGATGGCGCTTGAAGGCCTGTCGATAAATGTCTAGGTGTTGATCGATCGAACTCTCTGCAGCAAGCTTGTTCAGCTCCGTTATTTCATCCTCGGCGCGAGCATATTTGTTGAGCTGTGCGCATACGGTATTTCGCGCTTCGATGATCGCTCTACGCGCGAGCATGAGCTTCTTGTTGACTTCCTGGGCAGCGTCCGACAGAGCACGCTTGCGGGACTCCAGTGTGCTGCGACGGCCGCGGACGAACTCAAGCCCAACTTGATACGGCATCCAGAGGCGGCCAGCAGTCTGTTCAAGAGCCACCAGAACTTCCTCTCGGGAGGTCTCTGTGTACTCGTACAGGCTGAGAAGTACGTTCGTGTCCAGGACGATGACCCCGTCCTGGAAGAAGGAACGGCGCTCTAAGTCGTCCGCTGATGGCTGTGGCTGCAGCCATGCCGCGAACCGCTGCAGCAGCACGGGGTCGCTCATATCCGCCTCCAGTTCAGCAACGGCTGATACTCCAGTGATCATCCTGGCACAGGCTCTCGGTGGCCGGACAAGTTGTTTCCGGCCACCGAAGAGGCCCGTTCAACTGCCGCGGACTCGGGAAGCGCACGGCAGTGACCGGCCGCTAATTTGAACCAAAGTCAGTGGCCAAGGCCGTCACCCGCGTGGGAGCCTTGTCCAGCAAGAAGTCATCGATGAAGATCACATCTTGGGCTGGGCGAGGATCGGATTCCGCAGCGGATCGGACCTGCCTTAGCCGTTCCGGCTGCAGAGCGGCGTCAGCTGCCTCGAAGGGGCTCTTGGCCGTGACCCAGAGGCGTTCCTTGAATAGGACAGCGGGGCCTGTCCCCCCGAGGTCGTCCAAGAACTCCGCCTCGTCTGACGGGAAGTCTGAGGCCCAGTTCTTGAGGAGATCACCTGCTGTCTCCAGCAGGCGATCCGTGTTGATCTGTCCTGTTTCGAGAATCGTCAGGAGGTCGGCGGCCAGTCGCCAGTCGAGCAGGCTGTGGTAAGCCATGTTCGTGTAGTCGCGAAGGCACTCGTAGCACGAGCCACGGCACTCAAGGCTGTGCCGACCAGATGCAAAGCTCGCCAACATGTCGTTCTTCGCCGTCGCCATGAGGTCTTTGAAGACTTCACGTTCGGCGAGATGTGTGCAGTAGCCAGCCCCGTTGTCCAGAGTGTCTGACAAGAACGCGAACGTGCGGGCCTCCCGTGTCGTGGAGCCAGCTCCGTGAATGCCGGCCGCGATTTCGTTGGGCTGCACCTGGAGAAGGGAGCCTGCGGCAGTGCGGAGCAGCGCCGCAAGGGAGAACCAGGCCGAGCGTCGCCCCGACCGGTCATCCGGAAAGCCAGTGGCTTGCGGAACGGATGCGAGATTCAGCCGCAGACCGCTCCGGTTGATTTCTCCTACTTGCGGTCCGAGAAGGAACAAGTCGGTGAGCTGGGTTGCGCCGATCGCCGTACTCACGACTTGAGTGTCAGACGCGAAGTCCCTCGCCAGCCAGGGGTAGAGCTCTGCCGCACCGGTCTCCAAGTACGCTCCGGACCAGAAGGCACTTGGTTTGACCTGGGCGAAGTCGAAGAGTCGGCCGCCGTTGTCATTGACTGCGTATCGGCGCCCCTTACCCGCGTGCACTACGAGGTCCGACTGCCGGAGCCTTTCCCTGGCATCTTGCTCAAGGTTTGCCGCGGTCCGAGGCGCGAGGGATCTCGCCCGCCACGCGAAGTTGCCATCGAAGTCTCTTGCCTTCCCTCCGCAGTAGAAGCCGGCTGGCTCCCGCAGCTCGATCTCCCGATACGCTCCATCCATGGCTCCGCAGGCCGGGCAGGGTTGGGGCGTGGCGTGGTCACTCTGACATGGGGGAGTCTGCACGTCTTCCGCCAGATGGCCGCAGGCTCGGCAGAGGCCAATCGGAGCCGCAGGCCCAAGTGGATCTTCAACCGTGCGCGGTGACCTGCCTGAAGGCTCAAACGCGACTACACCAACCGCTGTGTGTACGCGGCCGTCTTTCACTGTCTCAGCGCCAGGGGCGAACTGAGAAATGGCGATGTCCAGAGATCGGTCGATGGTGCCCATCGGAGGCCAGGGATAAGAGTCGACGGGACGCCTGGTGTAGAGGTAGCGGGCCGACGTGGGGAACCCGAACATCGGAAGCAGCCCGGATTCTGCCAGTCGCTGGCTGAGTTCATGATGGCCGTGTCGCTGTGAGGCGATCTTCGTCACGAGTGGGATGAGTTCATCGGTGGTCCATGTGGTGGCCTTGTCGGGTGCCCATGCGTCGCGCGTCTTATGAGCGAGCGCGTCAGCGATGCCGCGGATCTCCGGCGCGTGAGATGTGATCCAGGCGCCTACTGCCTCGCTCAGGGTGAGCCAATCAGAACAGTGACCGAATTGGCCGTGCACGTTGCGCGTGGGGTCGAGTGCCACTTCAGCATCTTGGGCCGGTCGCACCGCCTCGAACGCGCGACGCAGGACCTCAGCAGCGAGCACGCGTTGGTAGATGTCCGTCATGTCCGTGGACAGGTAGGGCGGTGGAGTTGCGTCGTTCGTGATGCGCTTAGGGTCCTGGAAGTAGTGCTCGTCGTGGCTACGGCCCCGGCAGACGGTCAGCGCGAGGGCGACGGGGGAGGTGCGGCGTCCTGCGCGGCCCACCCGTTGCTGGTAGTTGAAGCGGGTCGGTGGCATGTTGGCCATGAGGACTGCGGACAACGGCCCGATGTCCACGCCGGCTTCCATCGTCGTAGTGACCGAAAGGACATCGAGCGTGTCCGGGAGCTTGTGCTCTGCGCCGTCGAGAAAGATGCCCTGGAAACGAGCCTGGCGAGCCTGCGCGTCGAGCCTGTCTGTCTGGCCGGTGAGTTCAGCAGCGTTGAGCCTGAAGCGGCCGAACTTGTTCTGGGCCATCCAGGCGTAGTAGTCGTCGTCGGCGCCCTTGAATTCCTCAGGCTTGTCGGGCAGAGGGCGGCGGCACTTGGTGCACAACCCGACTCCCGGGTGGAGATGCCGCCGGTAGCAGGTGGCACACGTCCACGACTGATTAAGGCCATGGCGCAGTGCGACTTGATCCGGCTGAATGAGGTAGTTGATTACCGCTTTGCCCCAGATCCGTTCCACGGTCACCTGGAGGTCGTCAGGGTCCTGGTGCAGGTGATCGGCAGTGCTGGCCCAGAAATCGCGAAGTGCCTTCGGGGGCGCATCCGCAGGGCTCCGAAGGCCGGCGAATCGGCGCATGTGCCCAAGGACTCGGAGGCTAGCCCGGGCGAGCGCGGCGTCTGAGGCCGTCTCGGCCTGGAGCGGTGCCCGGTCGGTGGCCAGGGTCAGCCAGCCCAACCCAAGCGACTCAAAGTCGCGTCCTGCACTGCCGAAGAGGCCTGTCAGCAACTCAATGCGTAGGGCCTCGCGGATGTCGTGCCGTAGCTGCTCTTGACGGTCATCCAGGTGCAGGCTCGACCTGTCCTGTACTGCGCCTTGGCCCTTCTCAGGCCATTGGTACAGGGTTGTCCAGGATAGTGGTTGAGTTCCCTTCTGGTATGCCGTCTCCTGGAGGGATGCCTTTGGGCCGCCGGGATTAACCCCCATCTGCACCAGAAGTTCTTCTACCGACGCAGTATGGCTGTCCAAACTCGGTACACGGCTGAGGGTGTTATAGAGCTCGACTTCCTCCGCTGGGTCTGGCTGATCGTCGTCCAAAGCGTGGGCAAGTTGCGGGCTCTGAAGCTTTTCCCACCTGTCGTACGCCCCCTGATCCCGTGAGCGAAGCCGCTTGCGGGCAGCCTGGGCTGCCGCCTTGTCGACTCCTGCTTCGGGCGTCGTCTGCCTGAAGAACGCGGACACCGCGGCGAGATCGGCGGCGGGGTCTCCTTGCTCGGCTACCTCCTTAGCCAATAGCAGGCGGATCAAGTCCTGATAGTGACGCAGTCCGAGCCCCGCTGAGAGTTTGGCGGCATCCTGTCGGCTATCCGAGAAGACCACAGCCTGCTTATTCGGCAGGAGGGAGAGGATTCCCGTGGTCAATACCTGGTTGACCTTCTCGAAACCGGTACGCATCGACCTGACGGGAGTTCGCATGCGACGTGAATCAGTCAGGCTCAAGAATTCGTTGCCGAGGCGCTTGGTCTCCCAGTCGTCGCCACAGGACGGGCATTGAGTCGGTGCTGCGGGGAGATGCTCGGCCTTGAGTCGGCCATTCGACTTCTTGGAACTCGGCACGGTGACATGGAACGACCAACCGGTGTGGTTGCGATGATTGCGGAGCATGCCGGTGCGTGGATCGTACTTGCTGCGCTTGAACTCGAAGCTTGCGCTCAACGATCCCTTGTCGGAGCTGGCATGCCAGGCAAGATTGTTGGTAGCCGGCTCCTGCCGCCGAGGCCAGTAGACGACGTAGTTGGCGGCACTGGGGCCAAGCGCAGCGGCATCAGGAAGTGAGTCGAGGTCCGGCAGGTCTGCCAGGAGACCTGCTTCGAAGGTGCCTTTCTCGGCGCTACGGAACGCTGACTCGGGGGCGTAACCGCCGAGGAACACATCGCCGCACGTCTGGCAGTAAAGAAGCTCGAGCACCCGGGCAGTGCAACTGCAGCGCGAGGTGGGGCGAGGGTACAGTTTGCCGACCGTTCTTTGCTTTGCGCCCTCCGGGCGGTGGGCGTCGGGGCACTCAGGGTCGGAACATGCCCAAACTCCAGGGATGTTCCTGAAGAAGAGGTGGCCTCGGAGTTTTGGGGTCTTCGGATCCTCAGAGCACCGGAGAGCGGTCAAGACTCCCCGCAGGGCGTCCGCTCGCTGCGCCGGGTCCGCGGCCGGGAAGAGCCGGGCAGACACCTCCTCGTCGAAGTCAGCGATGAGCCGATCCCCGTCGCGGAGCGCGTTTGTGACGGCATCCGCTGCTCCAGTTTCAGCGAGGATCTTGCTTGCCTGCGCAGGAGTGATGGAGGTTCCGAGCGCCGTGAACTGGTCTGTGTAGTAGGAAAGATCTGTGCGGAGGTGTGGAGGAAGCTCGAGTTTCCCCCCGAGAACTTCGAAGCGCTTACTGTCGGTGCCGAAGAATTCCTCTAGGAACGCCAGATCTCGAGGTGCTTCAAGGGAAGCAGAGGCTGCCATAATCCGGAACTTCTCCGGCCTGTCAGCGAGGCCGAGGCGGTGTCTCAGGTTTCGCAGGAGATATGCGATCTCCGTACCGGCCGTCCCGCGGTACATATGGAGTTCATCGACAACCAGAGTGAAGCAGGCCTCGGGGACCTCTTCGAGCCATCGGCGTGTTTTCTCAAAGATGCTCGATTCGCGCGACCGCATCAGCATCACATTGAGCATGCTGTAGTTGGTGATCAGGATGTCCGGGGGTGCTTGGATCATGTCCCAGCGGCAGCGCATTTCTGCACCGTCGAGTCGTGGGATGAAGAACCGGCCGTCGGTGCCTGATCTCTGCGCCTGCCGTGAACGCTCTTCGGTGGCGGAGAACTCCTTGCGCAGTGTCTTGACGCCAGCCGGAGAGCCCACATCTCCGGGAACGGGCGTTGCCCCGGTGTAACGGCCGAAGTAGAACCGGTGGCCAGGGCGGTTGCGCTCAAGCCACGCCCGCACGTCATCACTGTCCAGCGCTTTTCGCAGGCGCATCATCTGGTCATCAACGAGGGCGTTCATGGGGTAGAGGACCATGGCGCGGACGGCCGCGTGCCGTCCGCGTTCGCCAGCTCGCTGGGGCTGGTAGTTGCCTTCGGGAGAACCCCACCAGCGGTTCAGAGGCGCCGTAGACGTTGGCCAGGCAGCAGACTCACGTACGAGATCTGCGAGTACGGGCAGCATGAACGACTCAGTCTTACCGGAACCTGTCCCCGCTGTGACCACAACATCGCGTCCATCCCGCACGGCCGCGACCAAAGCCCGATGCTGGTGCTCGTAGAGCGCTGGAACGCCCTGCAGCAGGCCAAGTTGTACCAATTCCGCCAGTTCGGGGGAAGCGCCAGCTTCCCGGACGGACGCGGTGATGCCAGCATCAATAGTGCTGTATCTCGGACGGACTTCTAGTAGGGGCTTCCGCCATGCCCCGCCGTCGACGTCGAAGAGTTGCTGCCGCTCCCTTTCCAGGTGCTCATCAGCGAGTCCGAACGGCGTGTTGTAGTAGCGGAAAAGCGCATCCTTAAGGTGTCCGAAAGACCCCAAGATGTCGAGTTCTTTCCTCGGGTCGTCAGGTTGTTCTGCGGCGGTGTCACTCATTGCTCTCCCTGAGACGCTGTCCGAGCGATTCGGCGATCTTGGTAGCGACGGTCTTAGGCACGTTGTCGTAGGCGAGGTTCTCGGCGTGGTCGTTGATTCGTGGCGCGACACCCGAGCACATGGCGGCAACTCGTCTGTGCAGATCCGGTAGGGGGTAACCCCAGTCAACGTAGAGGGTTCCGAACTGGCCCCGGCTGCAGTCCGGTTCAGGGAGCCAGCGCAGTACATCGGCGTCGGTGTTGCGCGCTCGGAGTACGGCGTAGACGCCTTCCTCGTGGCTGGTCATGTACCAGTCACCGTCCGCTAGAACTTGGCACACTCGCTTACCCTCACGCTGCTTCAGGCGGTACAGCCCATTGCCCTGTGGACGTTTCACCCACTGGTATTCACACCGGGCGAGATCGTAAAATTCCAGAGGCTTGCCGAACTCCGGAGCAGAAGCTCGGGCTTCTAGCTTCAGCGGTGGCAGCAAGGCGGCGCTCTGGAGCGCGAAGCAGGGGGCGTACAGTACATCTAGCTCATTCGCCCAATCTGTCAGCCCAGCTTCGCTGTCGAACTGGATGAACAGTGACTTGGGCAGCGGAATATCCCGGGGCGGGCGCCCATTGGGGACTTGTATGAGTTCAACCAGACCGTCCTGGACGGCGCTGTTGAGCTGTCGCTCGAACGCTGCAGTTCTGCTTCCGGTCAGTACGGCAAGGCCTCGGGCCTGTGGCAACCTCGTCAGCACCGGAGGTGCTGCGCACCAGCGTCTGTTTCGCCAATCGATGTCGAGGTAGCCCAGAGACACCGCGTCGCGCAGCCACCGGCCGGGTGCTCCTGATTCGGCTTCGGTGCAGTACCTCATCGCCAGCCACCACATGCCTTGTTTGATCTCTGGTAGTGCACCGCCCCCTAGCTCACTCACCCAGCGAAGAAGCAGGTCGCCCGGCTCCGTCATTGCGTCTCCCGGCTGCTTCCGGCGATGGCCTCCGCGGCAGCTACGTACTCGAGCCATGCCGGCATGTGTGAACGCTTGGCTGCGCTGAGGACCGCGTACGCCCAGGCAAAGGCATCCTGGTCTGGCGATGGCCGAGGGATGTCTTGGTCTGGGGCCAGGGGTCGAACGGACCACCGTGCCGGAGTCCGATAGATCAACCACACGTAACCCTCTGGTACTTCAATTTCCAGGCATGGGCTGAGAGCGCCGGAGGGCAGCCGTTTTTTCATCCAGGAGGGCACTGGCTGGGACGTGACTTGGTGTACGCCGCCCCTTCCGTCGATCAGCACCGCCTCTTGGACGACCTGGCGCACGATTTCAACGCGCGGCAGGTGGATCGTGTCTGGTGCGAAGGCGCCGCGAATCGCGGACGTAGAGCCATCCACCTCGGCAAGCTCCAGCTGGGCGGTGCTGTCGCAGTGGTAGCCGAGGCCCCCTGTTCCCTCCGGTACTCCTTCGTGTAGCCCGTTGTGAAGGGTGAAGACCTGGCTGCTTTCCTCTGTGCCCACTCGGTGTTCCCCCTCTTCGAGAGGGACAACACACAGCGGGAAGGGAATGCGCGGGTCGGCCTTCAGTACTTGGGGTTGGTCATCGAGCATGACCTTCACCCGCCCATCCGGCTTTTCACTGGCAGGGAGGAGTAGGTCTGGGGCACCTCCACATAGGAAGTGTCCTGCGACGCCAGAGCCGCTCCGGTACTCAGGGGCGATCCGTAGTCCTCCGGCCAGTTCGGTGCGCTGCCTGATCTGGGGCTCAAGAACACGCACATGAGGGCCACCCCGATCAAGCGTCCGAGCGAAGGCAGTGCCGTTGACTGCGCGTACGCCCTTGAACAGCTTCCAGCCCACCGCTGGTGCGGCCACCTCACCCACGGTTCGGCCGCCGAGCGTGTCGATCATGGACCTCACATCTCGGACAGCTGAGTCTGCTGCCAGAATCCAATGCTGCTCGCCGGGCTCGAAATACTCGGTGCTTGCCCAGTCACCGAGTTGAGGGTGCTTCCGTAGCAGAACGACCTCTTGAGGTGCCCACTCCAGGACGAGTTCTTCGCCCTCCAGGAGTACTCCGTGGGCGAGTTGCTGCGGCGATGGAGTCAGGGACTCCAGGCCGCCATACATGCCCCCGTACTCCTGGTTGAGAACGAACGAGCGGCCGCCGGGAAGTCCGACCCGAACTTCAGGGAGATCGGCAACAACTTCGGCCAGCCACTCGAGCCGCTTGCCGTTGTCAGCCACCAGGAGCCGAAGCCCCAGCGCACGGCGACGCCGGACACGCTCAGGCTCGTGAAGGGTCCCGTCCCAGTCGTCTGCGAGGCGCTTGAGCAGACTGGCGATGAGGGTGTCGGCGCTGTCGGCGGCGTTTTCAAGTTCGTTCAGCAGTCGGTGGGACAGTTGGCGGTCACGCCCGGCTGTCCACATGCGGAGCCGACGCAACAGTTCCCGGCCAGAGACCTTGTTCGGGTTGCGTGGCTGCAGACGGGTTGCCGCGAAGAAGCGAGTGAGAACTTCTCGGTCTGAGCCACGGATCAGCGCTTGAGAGATGGGGTAGCCGATCTTCCAGTAGAAGTCGTCCGTGCTGATCGTGCTTGTGCCGTAGAGCCCTTGTGTCTGCTCCAGCCACGTATCCAGCTGCTCCCACATTGCTGCAACATCCGGAAAGGCGTGTTCCAGTTTATTTGCGCCCGGACTGTGCGGCTCCTCGCCGAACAACTTCCCCCAGCGGCCGTAAAAATTGGTTTTGAGCATCCCGTCTGAAGATGCCATTCGCGTGGCTGCCAGAACCGAGAGAGCCAGTACAGGAAGGCTCGGCGGTGGCCCGATGCTTCCTCGGCAGTCCCATAAGTCACACGCATTCTGAATCTGGCAGAACAGTGGCTTTGTCGGATCTCCCCAGTTCAGCTCCGAGGCGACCGCTTGGGCAAGGCCCTCCTCAAGGCCGTGGCGATCTGCAAGGGCCTTTTCCGTCTCATTGTCTACGTATAGGACGATGCTTCGATGTGCGTGCTCATCCCCAAAGAACTCTGACGAGAGAACCTCGTGCCACTGTCTGTAAGCCGCCCTCAATTGAATCGCCCCCCTGGCCGACCGCGAGCCCGCTGGGTCACGGAAGCGTAGGGTGAATGAGCACCCGCTTAAGGGGTTGCACTGTTCAGCCGAAGGCGCAGCCGTGGTCCGCTGGGCATGCAAGCGGAAGCAACGCACTTCGTGCGTTTACAGCTCAAACAGCCTACTCCGGAATGCCTTGAGATGGCAGGCATATGCAGGAGATCGCTCGAGGGGCCCGTGGCTCTGACGCGGCCGTGGGACCGCCCGCTTCCCTCAGTGTCGTGCCTCCGCGGTCCGCCTCAAGGGCGCTTCGCGTCGGCTTCGCCGATGGCCCTTCGGGCCACCCTTGACCCGGACCGCTCCGGCACGGGGGAGAAGCGGGCGGGCGGTCCGGGGGAGCGGGGCCGTCCTGGCGTGGGGTGCGGGGGCCGGGGTGTGCAGTGCCCGGCGTGCGCGGCGCGGTCGGCCGTACGCGCACGCCCGGTGGGTTTTGCGGCTTGCCGCTGGTCGCATGCGGCGCGTCCGCCCCGCTGGGTGCGTCAGGCTCGGTCAGCGGCTTTCCCCCCGGGGCCGGGTTACGCGCCGTGGCAGGTGCCGTACGGGCGGTTCGAGCCGCACCAGCAGGCCGCGTCGCGTTGTGGGGGCCACGGTGTGGCTCGGCCCCTTGCCGCGAGCGTTGTCGCGTACTGGGGGAGGAGTGTCGTGTCCGTCGGGGACGAGCCCTCCGACGCCGCGAAGGCCTCGTAGGAGGGGACCGTGCCGGGGACGATGCCCAGGTTGGGGGTGCCCGACGCGGCCAGTTCGCGCAGGGACTGTTCTATGGCCGCCAGGTGGTCCGCGTGGGACGGGTACTCCGCCGAGAGGGCCGGGTACGCCTCCAGGAGTTCACGCAGCTCCTGCTCCGGCCAGTGCAGGACCGCCACCGGGAACGGGCGGGACAGGGCCTCGCGGTAGGCGCCCAGTTCCGCTCGGAGGCGGGAGATCTCCGCCTCCAGTTCCGCCGGGTTGTCCGAGCCCAGGGACCACACGCGTTTCGGGTCGTGGAGTTCGTCCAGGGAGACGGGCAGCGTGTGGAGGGTGTCCGCCAGGGCGTCCCATTCGTCGTGCGTCCTGCCCAGCATGCGGCGTACCCGGTGACGGCCGAACAGCAGCGCGTGCGTCGAGCGAGGCGGCTCCGGCGTGTCCTTCAGGAGCTTGGTCGCGCCCTCCGTGAACGTGTCGTGCGCCGCCTCCAGTTCGTCGTGCGACTCCAGGGCCTCCGCGACGATCACCCACGCCGCCGGGTCCCGCGGGGACGCCGCGCGGACGCCCTCGATGATCGCGCGGGCCTCGGCCTCGTGGCCGTACTCCCACAGGTTCGACGCCTTGAGCGCGCGTACCAGGACGGGGTCGTCGAGGGCGTCCGCCGTGGACAGCAGGCGGTCGTAGAGCGCGGTCGCCGCCGGGCGGTCGCCGGCCAGTTCCAGGTGGGCCGCGGCCCGCAGCAGCAGGGCCTCGGCGTCCTCCGGGTACAGGCCGGCGGTTCGCTCCAGGCGTGCCGCTTCGGCGGAGTGGTCGACGTTCTCGGCAGGCGTGTCGGGGCGCATGGGGGACACGGTACTGCCGCCCGGTGACGTACGTGAGATACCCGCAGGTCGGCTGCGCCTCACCCCGTCCACCCGCACCGTCCGCGACCGCGTCGCGGCACTGCGGTAATCTCGCCGAGACGCGTGTCGCGTCGGACGAAGCGACACGAAGAGCCGAAGAGGGGAGGGGCCGCCGTGCAGCGAAGCCGCGTCGGTCTGCGTCCCGCCCTCGTGCCGCTCGTCCTGCTGCTCCAGGTGCTCCTGCTCGACACCGGCAGCCTCACCGCCACCGTCGCCCTCGCCGCGACCGCCGCCGCCGGGTCCGCGCTCGCCGTCTGCTCGGTGATCGTCGCCCGCTGCGTGCCCGCCGTGCCGCGCACCCGGGTGCGTACGGCCATCCGCGACCGGGACCGCCGTACGGCCTTCCTGCCGCAGCGCGATCCCGACGCCAAGGGGCGCACCCGGCCCCGGGCGCCCGGACTCGCCCTCTTGACGGCCGTCGCGTAGGGCACCAGCCGCTTCCCAGCACCGTGACCCCGCGCGGGTCGTCATGCCGCCGTCTTCTCTTCCGGCACGACGAGACCCCCGGAGGGCTCACCCATGTCCGTTTTCGCCACCCTGGTCGAGCACTTGGCCGACCTGCTCCAGCCGCTGTTCGGCGCCGGCGCCGCCGCTGCCGCGATCGTCCTGTTCACCGCGCTCGTACGCCTCCTCGTCCTGCCGCTGTCGCTCGCCGCCGCCCGTGGGCAGCGGGCCCGCACCGCGCTCCAGCCGAAGATCGCCGAACTGCGCCGCAAGCACGCCAGGAACCCCGAGAAGCTCCAGCGGGCCGTGCTGGAACTGCACGCCGAGGAGAAGGTGTCGCCGCTGTCCGGCTGCCTGCCGAGCCTGTGCCAGGTGCCCGCGTTCTTCCTGCTCTACCACCTGTTCTCCAGCCCGACGATCGGCGGGCGGGCCAATGAGCTGCTCGCGCACGAGCTGTTCGCCGCGCCCCTCGGCGGACGTTGGACGGATGCCCTCGACGGCGGCGGCGTCTTCGGTGAGGCCGGGCTCGTCTACGTCGCGCTGTTCGCGTTCGTCACCGTCGTCGCCGCGTTCACCTACCGCCGCACCAAGCGGATGACGGCCACCAATCCGGCCCTGGCCGCCGCGAGCGGGGAGCAGGTGCCGGGGCTCGGCGCGGTGAACCGGGTCCTGCCGTTCATGTCCTTCTTCACGCTGATCAGCGTCGCCGTGGTGCCGCTGGCCGCCGCGCTGTACGTGGTGACCAGCACGACCTGGAGCGCCGTGGAGCGGGCCGTGCTCTACCGGTGAGCCGTGCTCCAGCGGTGAGCCTTCCGACGCGCGATCCGACGCACGAACCGGGGCGCGATCCGGGGCGCGGTCCGACGCACGAACCGGGGCGCAGCGCCGCGCGCGGTCCAGTCCGTGAACCGGGTATTGCGGGCTGGACGCTCCTCTTGGAGGATCGGCCAAGTCCGCCGGTGGCCGCGACGCCCGCCGCACCCGGGCCGCGCGCGAGCGGCGGGCGTCCGCGATCGAGGGAGATTGTGACCATGAAGCTGCTGCGAGTCGGTACGGCGGGGCGGGAGCGGCCCGCGCTGCTCGACGCCGAGGGCACCCTGCGCGACCTGTCCGGCCTGGTCCCGGACATCGACGGGGCGCTGCTCGCCGACGACGCGGCCCTCGACCGGATCCGCGCCGCCGCCGACGCCGGCGAGCTGCCCGCCCTGGACGGGACCGGGCTGCGGATCGGGCCGCCGCTGGCGCGCATCGGCAAGGTCGTGTGCATCGGGCTGAACTATCACGACCACGCCCGCGAGACCGGCGCCGAGCCGCCCGCCGAGCCCGTCGTCTTCTTCAAGGCGCCGGACACGGTGGTCGGGCCGTACGACACGGTGCTCGTGCCGCGCGGCTCGGTGAAGACCGACTGGGAGGTCGAACTCGCGGTCGTGATCGGCCGTACGGCCCGCTACCTCGGCTCGGCCGAGGAGGCGCTCACGCACGTCGCCGGGTACGCCGTCGCGCACGACGTGTCCGAGCGGGAGTTCCAGATCGAGCGGGGCGGCACCTGGGACAAGGGCAAGAACTGCGAGACGTTCAACCCGCTGGGCCCCTGGCTCGTGACCGCCGACGAGGTACCCGACCCGCAGGACCTCGCCCTGAAACTGTGGGTCAACGGCGAGCTCGAGCAGGACGGCACGACCGCCGACCAGATCTTCCCGGTCGGCGAAGTCGTGCGGTACGTCAGCCGGTTCATGACGCTGTACCCGGGCGACGTCATCAACACCGGTACGCCGGCTGGGGTCGCGATGGGACACCCGGAGCCCAAGCCGTACCTGCGGGCCGGGGACGTCGTGGAGCTGGAGATCTCCGGGCTGGGCCGGCAGCGGCAGGAGCTGAAGGACGCCTGACGGGCCGAAGGCGCGTGACCGGCTGAGTCTGCGGCGACGCGTGACCGGCTGAGTCGGCGGCGACGGTCACGCGCCCCGGTGTTCGGTGGTCAGAGGTCGCCGAGACCGAGGAAGCGCTCCAGGGCCTCCACCACCATGCGGTGGTCCTGGAGTTGCGGCAGCCCGGACACCGTCACCGCGCCGATCACGCCGACGTTCTCCACGGTGATCGGGAACGAACCGCCGTGCGCCGCGTACGTGTCCGGGTCGAGCCGCGAGGACTCCTCGAACGTGGTGCCCTTGGCCCGGAACCGGGCGCCGACCAGGTACGAGGCGCTGCCGTAGCGCTCCACGACCCGGCGCTTGCGGGCGATCCACGCGTCGTTGTCGGGAGTGGAGCCCGGCAGCGCCGCGTGGAACAGCTGCTGGCCGGCGCGGTGGATGTCGACGGCCACCGGCGCCTGCCGCTCCCGGGCCATGTCCACCAGCAGCGAGCCGAGCGACCAGGCGTCGTCGTGGGTGAACTGCCGGAAGACCAGGCGGCGTTCCTGCGCCTCCAGCTCCTCCAGGGTCGGGGTGATCTCCGGGTGGAACTTCGGGGTCAGTTCCTGGCCGCGCGAGGTCTGCCCGGTGTTGCGCGGGCCGTTGCGCGGGCTGTTCTGGCCGGGGGTCACAGCGTCACCACCATCTGGTCGCGGGCCGAACGGCGGGCGGCCTCCAGGACGTCGAGCGCGGCGGCCGCCTCCCGGGCGGTCACCGGGTTCGGGCCGCCGTTCCCGAGGGCGTTCGCCACGGCCGCATAGTAGGCGGGGTAGTCGCCCGGCAGGGTCGGTTCGGGGCGTCCGCCGCCGGTCACCGGGGACTCCCCGGAGCCGACGCGGCCCCACAGCGACTCCGGTTCCGTGCCCCAGTCCGCCGCGTCCCGCCCCGGCCGCCTTCCCTCGCGGAGGGCGGCCTCCTGCGGGTCCAGGCCGTACTTGACGTAGCCCGCCCGCGAGCCGAGCACCCGGAAACGCGGGCCGAGCTGGGCGGTCGTCGCCGAGACGTAGAGGTGGGAGCGGACGCCGCTCTCGTGCGTCAGCGCGACGAACGTGTCGTCGTCCGTCTCCGCGCCCTGCCTGCGGATCACGGTCTCCGCGTACACCGAGGCGACCGGGCCGAAGAGGACCAGGGCCTGGTCGACGACGTGGCTGCCGAGGTCGTAGAGCAGGCCGCCGATCTCCGCCGGGTCGCCGGACTCGCGCCAGCCGCCCTTCGGCCGCGGACGCCACCGCTCGAACCGCGACTCGAACCGCCACACGTCGCCCAGCTCGCCGCCGGCCAGCAGAGCCCGCAGGGTCAGGAAATCGTTGTCCCAGCGGCGGTTCTGGAAGACGGACAGCAGCAGGCCCCGCTCCTCGGCGAGGTCGGCCAGGGCGCGCGCCTCGGCCGCCGTGCCCGCGACCGGCTTGTCCACGACGACCGGCAGACCGGCCTTCAGGGCGGCGGTCGCCAGCGGGACGTGCGTCTTGTTCGGGGACGCGACGACGATCAGGTCCAGCTCGCCGGCCCGGTCGAACAGCTCGTCCGCCGACGCGGCCACGCGTACGTCCGGGAACTCGGCGCGGGCCTGCTGCTGCCGCTCGGGGTTCGAGGTGACCACGGTGTCCAGGGCGAGGCCCTCGGTCGCGGCGATCAGCGGGGCGTGGAAGACGGAGCCCGCGAGGCCGTAGCCGACGAGGCCGACGCGGAGGGGAGTGCCAGTCATGTGTCCTACTTTCGCATCCGGTGGGGGTGCGTCGTCGGGTGGGGCGCGGCGCGTGATCCGGAGGGCCTGGACTCGCGCCCGCGTGCGCCCAGGCGCGGCCTCGTCGCGACCGCGTGCGCCCCCTCCGCTGATCGAGCGGACCTCGGCGCCGGCGCCGGTGCGGCAGCGGGGGGCGCGGGTCCGGGGTGGGCACACTCACGTGTTTATGCGACTGTCGACGTTTCTGCGCCTCTCCCTCGCCGCAGCCGCCCTCGTCCCGGTGTCGCCGGTGTCGCCGGTGTCCGCCGTGGCGCACGCGGTGCCGCGGGAACCCGGGGGGTCCTGCGCCGCCGACGGCCGGGCCTTCCCGCTCACCACCCGCATCCACGGCGGGCCCCGGACCTACGAGGCCGGCGGCGGGTACGGCACCTGGTTCCTGGACCTGAAGAACACCACCGACCGCACCTGCGAGGACGTCCACCCCGTCGTCGTCCTCGTCGACCGCGAGCGCGCCCTGCGCGCCTCGCAGCCGCGGCTGGAGTTCTACGCCGAGGGCCGGCCGCACCCGGTGCGGTTCGAGACGACCGACCGGGACGAACTCGTCGGCGCCTTCGACGCGGGCGTCCCCGGCCTCACCATCGGCCCCCGGCAGACCCGGACCGTGAAGGTGCGGCTCTCCGTCACCTCCGACGCCGTCGCCAACGAGGTCACCGCCACCGCCGCCGTCGTCCAGCGCCGCGACGACGACGGGGACTGGATCGGGCAGTCCAACGCGTACCGGTTCCGCATCGAGGGAGGCGACGACGGCGACGGCGACGGCGACGGGGCCGCGGACCGGCCCGACGGGACGGCGCAGGAGGGTGAGGAGAGCGAAGGGCGCGAGGCGGACGGCCGAGCCGACCCCCGGGCCAGTGACGTCCCCCTTCCCCGGGGCGAGGGCGGGTCCGCGCCGCCCACCGCCCCCGGCACCGTCCCTCCGGGCCGGCAGTCGCTCGCCGACGAACTCGCCGGCACCGGCGCCCACAGGACCCGCGCCACGCTCGCCGTCGCCGCCCTCCTCGTGGCCGCCGGCTGCGCCCTCGTGCTCGCCCGCAGGCGGCGCTGAGGGCGGGGACGGGCGACGGCGACCTGCCGCTCCCGGTACCGCGTGATCGGCGGGGTCCGCCCGGCGCACTCCTGATTAGGCTGGGGCGTCGGTGCTCCGGTACGCCGTGGTTCCGGCGCCCGCCCTGTCCGTACGCACGCCAGGAGTTCGAAGCACATGGCAGAACGCAAGCCCATCGAGTCGTGGCTCACCGACATGGACGGGGTGCTCATCCACGAGGGTGTGCCGATCCCCGGCGCCGACTCCTTCCTCAAGAAGCTGAGGGACGCCGAGCGGCCCTTCCTGGTCCTCACCAACAACTCCATCTACACGCCCCGCGACCTGCACGCCCGGCTGCGGCGCATGGGCCTGGACGTGCCGATCGAGAACATCTGGACCTCCGCGCTGGCCACCGCCCAGTTCCTGGACGACCAGCGGCCCGGCGGCTCCGCGTACGTCATCGGCGAGGCCGGCCTGACCACGGCGCTGCACGACATCGGCTACATCCTCACCGACCACGAGCCCGACTACGTGGTCCTCGGCGAGACCCGCACCTACTCCTTCGAGGCCATGACCAAGGCCGTCCGGCTCATCAACGGCGGCGCCCGCTTCATCTGCACCAACCCCGACGAGACCGGACCCTCCACCGAGGGCCCCCTCCCGGCGACCGGCGCCGTGGCCGCGCTCATCACCAAGGCGACCGGACGGCAGCCGTACTTCGCGGGCAAGCCCAACCCGCTGATGATGCGCACCGGCCTCAACACGCTCGGCGCCCACTCCGAGACCAGCGCGATGATCGGCGACCGCATGGACACCGACGTGCTCGCCGGCATGGAGGCCGGGATGCAGACGTTCCTGGTGCTGACCGGGCTCACCCGCCCGGAACAGGTCGACGCGTTCCCGTACCGGCCCTCGCAGGTCGTGGACTCCATCGCGGATCTCGTCGACCGGATCTGAAACCCGTCACCCGGGGTGAACCACCCGTACGGAGCAGCACCGGCCCCGCTGAGATGCGGGGCCGGTCCCCCGGGAGGAGTCTCCAGGTATCTGGAGGTTCACGATGAGTTCTCTGAAAGTCACGCTCTGTACGGGGGTCATGGCGGCCGCGGCGCTCTTCCCGGCGGCGTCCCCGGCGGTCGCGGACGACGAGGCCGGTCTGACCGTGACCCCCTCGGCACCGGCCCCCGGCTCCGACGTCCGCCTCCGCGTGGCGGACTGCGAGGAACGCACCGCCATCGCCGTCTCCTCGGTGTTCGTGGCGGACGTCCGGCTCGCCTTCGTCGACGGCATGCTCGTCGGCGAGAGCCGCATCCGCTCCACCGTCACGGCCGGCACCTACGACGTGCGCGTGGCCTGCGGCGACACCGGCCGCATCGGCACCATCACCGTCGGGCAGAAACCCGACCGGCAGCCGCAGCCGCGGCAGCCCGAGCCGGTGCGCCCCGAGAGGCCCGAGGTCCCCGCGACACCCGTCGCGCCCGTCGAGGCGGGCGGCGGCGGCACGGCACGCCTCGCGTCCGCCGAGAGCCGGGAGACCGGCCCCGGCACCGGCCACGTCGTGACCGGTCTCGTCCTCGCGGGAGTCGCCGCGCTGGCCGTCGTGCTCGGCGGTGTCCGCCGTCGGAGCCGTCGATCGGGCTGACCATGTCCGACGACGAACGCACCACCGGCGGCGGCCGGTTCCTGACCGGCGTCGCCTGGGCGGTCCTGCTGCTCGGCCTGTGGCTGTGGGGCCGCGAGGCCACCGAGGTCCGGCACGGCGTGTCCGGCACCACCACCGGCGACATGGCGGCGGTCGGCCGCCCCCCGAAGGCCGATCTGCCGCCCGCCGCCGAGCCGTTGGGCGACGCCCTGCCGCAGCGCCTCGACATACCGTTCCTCGGCGTACGGGCGCCCGTGGTGCCCGGCGGCCTCAACGGGCGCGGGGCACTCGACCCGCCGCCCTACGACCAGCCCGGCGTCGTCGGCTGGTACGCGGCCGGCGCCACCCCCGGCGAGGCCGGCACCGCACTGCTGGTCGGCCACGTCGACACCGAGACCCGGCCCGCCGTCTTCTACAAGATCAGCGCCCTGAAGCCGGGCCAGCGCGTCCGCGTGGTCCGCGACGACGCCAGTGTCGCCGAGTTCACCGTCGACGACGTGCAGGTCCTCACCCGCGACCGCTTCGACGCCCGGCAGGCGTACGGCCCGCGCGAGCGGGGCCGGGCCGAGCTGCGGCTGATCACCTGCGGCGGCACCTTCGACCGGGCCAGCCGCAGCTACACGGCGAACGTGGTCGTCTCGGCGTACCTCACCGGAACCGGCCGCTGAGCCCGAATTGCCGACCGCTCACCGACCGCGGACGGGTCACCCGTGACCTCGTGACGGTGCGGGGCGTATGCCAGGATTGGGACTTGGGACAGTGCACCAAGGGGGAGTGGATGTACGGCAGCAGGGGGTACTTCGCGATACGTGGCGCGCGAGCGACCGCGGCGGTGCTGGGGGCGGCACTGCTGGTCGCCGGGTGTTCGTCCGGCGACGGCGGGGACGAGCCCGAGAAGTCCGGCCCGGTCGCCATCACCCAGCAGCCCAAGGAGATCAACCCGTTCTGGGTCAACCCGGACGGCACCGCGGCCAACCAGGTCGCCGACTTCGAGCGGGCCGGCAAGAAGGCCGAGGCCGAGAAGATCCGGGAGATCGCCCAGCAGCCGGTCGCCGAGTGGATCGGCGCCGAGCAGCCCGAGCAGGAGGCCCGCGGCTTCACCGAGGCCGCCGACGAGGCCGGCCGCACCGCGCTCCTCGTCCTCTACAACATCCCGCACCGCGACTGCGGCCAGTACTCGCAGGGCGGCGCCGCCGACGGCAACGCCTACCGGTCCTGGATCGACGGCGTGGCCAAGGGCATCGGGGACCGCCCGGCGACCGTCGTCCTCGAACCGGACGCCGTCCTGCACCTGGTGGACGGCTGCACCCCGGACGAGTACCACGAGGAGCGCTACGACCTCCTCAAGTACGCCATCGGGAAACTGACGGCCCTGAAGGACACGAAGGTCTACCTGGACGCGGGCAACGCCGGCTGGGGCAACCCCGACCAGATCTTCGAGCCGCTGAAGTGGGCGGGCATCGACCGGGCCGACGGCTTCTCCGTCAACGTCTCGAACTTCTACACCACCGAGGAGTCCATCGCGTACGGCAAGAAGCTGTCCGCGAAGGTCGGCCAGAAGCACTTCGTCGTCGACACCAGCCGCAACGGCAACGGCCCCTACACCGAGGGCGACCCGGGCGAACGCTGGTGCAACCCGCCCGGCCGCGCCCTCGGCGAAACCCCGACGACGAAGACGGCCGACCCCCTGGTGGACGCCTACCTCTGGATCAAACGCCCGGGAGAATCGGACGGCGAGTGCAAGGGCGGCCCGAAGGCGGGCCAGTGGTGGGCCGACTACGCCTTGAAACTGACGGAGGGTTAGGGGCTGTCGTTTGGATCACCCCGCGACGCCGGGGTGATCCAAACGACAGCCCCTAGCCGGCCCGGCGGTGCGCTACCGCACCCTCACCCACTGCGCCTCGCTGGGAACCCCGTCCCCGTCCGTCACGAACACCATGTACCACCCCGACGGCACCAGATTCCGGTTCCGCGGCACGGACACCGTCACCTTGTCCCCGGACACCTTGAAGTCCAGCGCCACCGACCGCTGATCCACGTCGGTGACGTGCGTCGACGCACTCGGCCGGATCAACCGCACCTTCTTCACCGACGCCGCCGCGTCCGACGTGAACGTCCCCGTGCCGCCCCGCGCGATGGTCCGCGGGCCGCCGGACAGCCCCGGCCGCTCGCCCCGGTAGAGGTACGGCGGCGTGTAGATCTCGATGCGCTGCTCGAACTCGCCCGGCTTCGTGTTGGCCTTGTCCGCGAACAGCGAGTCGGAGCCGAAGAACATCACGCGCCCGTCGGGCAACAGCACCGACCCGGAGTGGTAGTTGCGGCCCACCAGCGGATCGGCGACCCGCTGGAACGCGTTCTTCTCCGTGTCGTACAGCCGCGCCTGGAGGATGTCGGAGTCGCCGCGGCCCCGGTAGTCCTCCGAGCCGCCGGAGACCAGCACCGAGTCGTCGGGCAGCACCGACGCCTGCGGGTAGCGGGTGCCCTTCTCCAGTGAAGGCCCGTCCACGAACTTCGGGTCGTCGGCCCTGAGATCGACGATGCGGGTCTTCTCGCTGGACAGCCTGGACTCGCCGACCCCGCCGCCGCCGATCACCATGTACGTCTCGTCCTGCGCCGGCGGCAGCAGCACCGTGCCGGACGTCTCCAGCAGTTTCGGGTCGCTCAGCCCCGGGATCTTCGTGAACTCGTTGGTGTCCACGTCCCACACGCCGGGGTCGCGGCCCACGTTGTCCGGTCCGTAGCCCGCGTTGGAACCCGAGTAGAAGATCTTGCCGTTCTGCATGAGGAACAGCGCCGGGTACGTCGGGAACTGCCGGACCTTGTCGGTGTACTCCCACTTCTTGGTCTTCGGGTCGAACACCTCGTTCTTGCCCGGCACCAGCTGCCCGATGTCGTCGAGACCGGAGACGCTGAGGACGCGCCCGTCGCTCAGGGTGGTGAGCGTCGGGTACCAGCGGGCCTCCTTCATCGGGTCGACCTTGATGTACTTCTCGGCGACCGGGTCGAACTCGTAGGCGTCGCGGATGCCCTGGAAGTCCTTCTTGTCCAGGGCGAGCTTCTGCGCCATGCCGTACGTGTTGCGCGCGTCGGCGCCGGACAGGCCCTGGATCCGGTAGTTGTCCTGGGTGCCCGTCTCGTACTTGGCGCCCTCCCGCTGCGCCTCGACGTAGATCCGGCCGAGGCCGGGGTCGTTGCGCAGGAACGCCCCGGTGGCCGGGTCGAAGACCTTCTTGGCGCGCGGCACGAGGACCGGGTCCTTCGAGACGAAGGTCTTGCCGTTCTGCTTGCCCGTGAACTTGGTGCCGGCCGGCAGCGTGATCGGCTTGTCCGGGTTCTCGTTGTGGACGATCATCAGGCCGCCGGCCTTCTTCACGTCGCCCTTGAGCTTCTCGTACCGCTTGGTGCCGCCCGCGATCAGCAGATTGCCGTTCGCCAGCTGCGTGTGGCCCGTGCAGAACAGGTCGGTCGGCGTCGGCACCTTCTTGATCGTGCCCTTGACCGGGTCCCAGATCCGGGTGTCGTACCTCTTCGCGTCGAAGTTGTCCTGGTCGTTGCCCGAACCCGCCACCAGCAGCACCTTGCCGGTGCGCAGCAGCGCCGCGTGGATGGTGTTCTGGCGGTATTCCTCCGGGAACTCGACGATCTCCCAGCGGCCGTTCTCGGCTTTGTACTCGGGCTTGTTGATCTGGTACTGGTGGTATTTCTCGGAGCCGAAGCGGTAGAGCCACGGCCCGTTCATCCCGGCCAGCGCGACTACCACCGCCGTGCCTATCGCCAAACGACGGGCCCGGCGGCGGCCGGCACGGTCTTTCATTCCTTACGTCCCCCAAGTCCACCCAGGGCTATCTGCATGGTCTGTTCCTGCCCCGCTCCGGTCCAGGTCGGCCGCTGTTGCGGGGCGTGCGGCGTGTACGGCTGCTGCGGCAGCGGCTGTGTGCGGTACGGCTCCTGGGCCGGCTCGGCCGGGGCCGCCGGCGGGCGCTTCTTCTCCTGCCGGAGCCCGTACCGCCAGGCGAAGACCGGCGTCGCGGTGATCAGCATGGCGAACGTCGCCCAGATGATCATCGCGGGGTGCGAGTGGCCGTAGACGAAACCGGCGGCGATCGAGGCGCCGAAGACGAGGATGAAGTACCAGTGGTAGCGGAACGTCCCGAACCACCGGTCGGGGCTGGCCGAGTCGCCCTTGGGCGTGACCACGAACTTGCTCTTGCGGCGCAGCACGGAGTCGATCAGCGCCTTGGCGTACAGCGGCGCCGACAGCGCGGACATCACCATGCCGGCCACACCGCCGGAGCCCTCCGGCTCGTGCGGGGAGACGTTGTGGCGGCGGTTCCAGACGTAGAGGCCGATCTGGAGGGCGGAGGCGTTGCCGTAGAGCATCAGCCAGACCGCGGGGTCGATGTTCACACCCGAGGCGCCAAGACCCAGGAACAGCGCGCAACTCAGCGCCGCGAGGATCCAGTTGAGGGCCGACATCGGGTAGAAGATGATCATCATCGTGTAGTTGAACAGCTTGCCGGGCGGCAGCGAGTACCAGCCCTTCCAGTACTGCTTGAGGATCGTCTCGTACGTCCCCCGCGACCAGCGCATCTGCTGGGTGAAGAAGTCCGTCCAGGCGCTGGGGCCCTCGCCGACCGCGAGGACGTCCGGGGTGTAGACCGAGCGCCACTTCTTCCCCGTCGCCGGGTTCTTGTGGCGGTGGATCTCGAAGCCGGTGGCCATGTCCTCGGTGATCGAGTCGTACAGGCCGCCGATCTGCTTGAGCGCCGTGATGCGCACGGCGTTGGAGGTGCCGACGAACATGGGCGCGCCGTACTTGTTGCCGGCGCGCTGGATGAGCGCGTGGAAGAGGAACTGCTGCGACTCGGCGGCCTTGGTGACGAAGTTGTCGTAGTTGCCGTAGACCTGCGGGCCGATGACGAAGCCGACGTCCGGGTCGCGGAAGTAACCGAGCATCCGCTCCAGGTAGTTGGGCAGCGGGACGTGGTCGGTGTCGACGGAGGCGAAGAAGTCGTAGGCGTCGCCGTGCGCGTCGAGCCAGGCGTTGTAGTTGCCGTGCTTGGTCTTGGCGCGGTGCGGGCCCTTGGCCTGGTTCCAGCGGGCGACGCCCTTGCGGGAGAAGTGCCGCACGCCGAGCCGCTCGCAGACGGCCTTGACCTCGGGGTCGTCGCCCTCGTCGAGGAGCCAGACGTGCATGAGCCCGCGGTGCCGGATCCGCACCGCGGCCTCCAGGGTCTTCGTCACCATCTCCAGCGGCTCCTTGCCGGGCACGAAGGAGGTGAGGAAGGCGACTCTCGTGCCGGTCTCGGGCACGACCGGCACCGGGTCGCGGGCGACGAGGGTGGCGTGCGCGTTGGACAGCACGTTCATGCAGCGGAAGAACTCGATCAGGCCGATCGAGACGAGCATCACGACGTCGAGGGCGGGCAGCCAGTCGAACGCCGGGTAGTCGCGCTCGGTCCAGTGCTCGGGCTGGAGCAGCCAGAACAGCAGCACCAGCGACAGCACCGGGGCGGCGGCCAGCATCAGCGCGACGCGGACGCGGTGCGGCTCCTGGGATATCAGCGAGCGGTACTGCACCCGGTACGGCTTGCCCGGCGCCGGCTGGGTGAGGGGCCCCGCGAGCCGGCTGTAGTGCTCGTAGTCGTATCTGGGCAGGGTCTTCTTGATCCTGCGGAACGTCCCCGTGTTCCCGGACCGGTGAGAAGGCACCCTGAGCTGGGTGGTCTGTGACGGGTCGTAGTCCTGTCCGGCGCCCGTCGGCGTCGACGTCATGAGTCATCCCCCCACACGCGGGTCAGTCGCGTGCATCGGTCGCTTCCTGCCGTCCGCGCCGGGTCCCCCTCGACCCTTCACAGACGTGTCGGTGGTGGGTCGCTGTCACCACGCCATCCACACCTTATAGACAGGGAACAGCGACCTTCCGGTTGCATGATGCCCCCCTCGGCGTGCGGCGGGAACGGGGGCCCTCACCCCGTGGCGCCCGGCAACCGGTTTCTGTCCTCCTGGCGTCCCCGCGGACGTGCCGTGGACAGCCGTCCGCGGATGTTGCCGAAGTGTTCCCTTATGGCCTCCTCCGCCCGCGGTGCGTCGCCGGACCGCACCGCGTCGAGGATCTCCCGGTGCTGCCGGCAGGTGATCCGCGGATCCTGCGGCTCGCCCCCGAGATCCCGGTGCACCCGGTGGAAGGCGTCCCAGAACGCCTCCAGCACCTCGCTCAGCAGCACGTTGTCCAGTCCCCGGTAGAGCGTCGCGTGGAAGGCCCGGTCGGTCTCGGCGAGGCCGGCGCCTCCCTGCGCGGCCTGCTGTTCCATACGGACGATCAGCGCGTCCAGTTCACCGAGGTCCGCCTCGGGAACGCGCCCGGCGAGACGCGAGACCAGCCCCGTCTCCACGGCCTCCCGCAGTTCCAGCAACTGCAGCAGGCTGTCCTCGCCCCGGTAGTGCCCGGCGACCGTGCGGAAGGCGAGGCCCTCGATCATCGGGGCCAGCGACATCGTGCCGACGTAGGTGCCGAAGCCGTGTCGGATCTCCACGATGCCCATCGCCTGGAGCGCCTTCAGCGCCTCGCGCACGGAGTTCCGGCTCGCGCCGAGGTACTCCATCAGTTCGGGCTCGGTCGGCAGCGGGGCCCCGGACGGCAGCCGCCGGTCGACGATGAGCTTCTTGATCCGCTCCTGGAGGTCTCGCGCTGCCATGGCGAGAGGGTATCCGGCCACACACGAACGGGCTCCTCATTCGCATGAGGAGCCCGTTCCGTCTGTGCGCCGCCAGGGACTCGAACCCCGGACCCGCTGATTAAGAGTCAGCTGCTCTAACCAACTGAGCTAGCGGCGCCGGTCGACGCGGAGAACTCTACCCGACCTCGGAGGGTGCTCCGCACCACGCGCGCACGCGCGAGGGGCCGCCGCCGGGCCGCGTACATCATTCGGACCGTCAACATGCGCGTCGGGAAGACAGTTGAGAAACTGACCATGTGCACCGGCACGAACATTTCCAGCTGGAATGTGAGGGGAATCGCATGGAGGCTCCGGTATTCGAGGAATTCGATCCGGCGAACGACTGCGACTGCCCCGGTTGTGTTCTCTGGCGGCGCGTTCTGCCGCATTCCCCGGCCGGCCGCGTCCCCGGCCACCCGGCGGTCCGGCGGACCGTCGTCGTGGCCGCCGCGTCCGCCACGGCACTCGGCGCGGGTCACGCGGCACCCGCCCTGGCCGGCCCGGCCCCAGCCGCCCGCACCAGCCTGCCCGCAGCCGACGAACCCCAGACGCCGCAGGGCGTGAAGGCCCCGCTGCACGGCCCCGGCGGCCGGCCCGCCGAGCCCGCCGCCGCCCCGGCCGGGATGCCCGAGACGACCCGCGCCGACATCATCAGGCGGGCGAAGACCTGGGTCGCGGCGAAGGTGCCGTACAGCATGAGCGCGTACTGGTCGGACGGCTACCGGCAGGACTGCTCCGGCTATGTGTCGATGGCCTGGAACCTGCCCGGAAACGAATGGACCGGCACGCTCGGACAGTACGGCGAGCGCATTTCCAAAGAGGAACTCCAGCCCGGCGACATGCTCCTCTTCCACAATCCGACCGACCCGCAGAAAGGCTCGCACGTCGTCATTTTCGGCGGCTGGACGGACTACACGCACAGCTACTACATCGCCTACGAGCAGACCCGCCCGCACACCCGCCGGCAGGCCACGCCCTACGCCTACTGGAGCAACTCCTCCCGCTATCTCGCCTACCGGTACCGGGGGCTCACGACGGGCACGCCGGGCGGCGAGCCGGACACCGAGGAACCCGGCACGCCGGGCGCCACGCCCTTCCCCGGACGGGCGTATTTCGGCCCCGGCGCGAACAACGCGTACGTGACGCGGCTCGGGCAACTGCTCGTCGAGCGCGGCGCCGCCCGCTTCTACCGCTCGGGCCCCGGCCCGCGCTGGACGGACGCCGACCGCCGGGCGACCCGGGCCTTCCAGCTCGCCCAGGGCTGGCGCGGCGCCGAGGCCGACGGCCTGCCGGGACCGCACACCTGGCAACTCCTGGTCAGCGGCGAGGGCAACGACGTCAAGGCCGTGACCGGCGGCCCGGGACCCTCCTCGCCGGGGGTGCCCGCCTTCCCGGGCCGGGCGATGTTCCGCCCCGGCGCCGACAACGCACACGTCACCCTGCTGGGGCGGCAGCTGGTGAAGAAGGGGTTCGGCAAGCACTACGCGAGCGGGCCGGGGCCGCGCTGGAGCGAGGCCGACCGGCGCAACGTCGAGGCGTTCCAGCGGGCCCAGGGCTGGCGGGGCGGCGCGGCGGACGGCCATCCGGGGCCGGAGACCTGGCGGCGACTGTTCTCGTGACGGCCGGGGGCGACGGCGTCTCGCACCGCGCCACACCTCTCCCGCGATTCCCTCACCTGGGCGCGACGCGCTCGCACCCCCCACCCACTCACCCCTGTTCGTGACGCATCTGGCGCGGAGGCTGGAGGCACCCATGAGTACGACCACGTCGAGGACGCCCGAGTCCGAGGGTTCCGCCGAGGGGCCGGTCCGGCCCGCCCGGCTCATTCAGAACGAGTCGACCACCGAGATCCCCGTCCACCTGTTGTTCCGTGACGAGCCCGACCCGGCGCCGGTGCCGGTCAGGACCACGGTCGTGGCCCGCCGTCAGGGCACCGGCGAGCAGCCCCGGCTCAGGCCCCCGGGACCGCTGAAGCCGCGCCCGGCGCCCGAGGTCGACCCCGAGCTGGCGGAACGCCCGGCGCGCGTGCTGCCCGGCGCCGCCGGGGTGCTCGCCGGGGCGGCCGGGGTCGCCGGGGGAGCGGTCACCGCCTGGTGGGCGGGGGCGCTGCCGCCGCTCGCCGTCCAGGCGCTGGGGCTGCCCGCGCAGGCCGGCGCCGGGCTCGGGCCCGCGCAGTGGGCGGCGTTCGCGGGCGCCGGTGCCCTCGGCCTGGTCGGGTTCGGCGGTCTGTCGCGGGGCCGGGCCGGACGGGCCTGGGTGCTGGGGCTGTTCGGCCGGTACCGGGGGACGGTCCGGCGGACCGGGCTGATGTGGGTCAACCCGCTGCTGCTGCGCCGCCGGGTGGACGTGCGGCTGCGGCACTGGCGCGGTGAGCCGATGCCGGCGGCGGACGGCAACGGGGTCGCGCTGCGGGTGGTGACGCTGGTGGTGTGGCGGGTGCGGGACACCGCGCGGGCCACGCTCGGCGTCGAGGACCACGAGGCGTACCTGCGGGAGTGCGTGGAGGCGGCGCTCGCGCGGGTGCCGGTGGAGCCGCCGGGCGCTGAGCGGGACGCGACGGAGGCGGCGGACGCGGCCGGGGACGCGCTGACGCACCTGGTGGCGGCGGACGCGGCGCCGGTCGGGCTCGAGGTCTTCTCGGTGCGGCCGGTCCGGGTGGAGTACGCGCCGGAGGTCGCCGCGGCGATGCACCGGCGCCGGCTCGCGGCGCTGGACGCGCGGCAGCGGGCGAGCGTGCTGACGTCGGTGGTGGACTCGGTGGAGGACACGGTGACCCGGCTGACGATGCGCGGGCTCGTCGAACTCGACGACTACGAGCGCAAGGTGCTGGTGAAGGACCTCACGGTGGCGTTCTGCTCGGGGCGCGGGGAAACGGGTCCGTGATTGGTATGGACATGTTCATGTGACGGCAATAATCTGAACTTGGTCTAGACCTGCACGGCTCACTGCACCTTCCCCCACGTTCTCCAGGAGCGGCAGCATGCGCACAAGGACCAAGTTGTACGCAGCCGCGGTGGGACTGGCCACGACCGGAGCGCTCGTGCTCTCCTCCGGTGGTGCCAGCGGCCACGGCTACACCGATCTCCCCGTCAGCAGGCAGAAGATGTGCCAGAACGGCATGGTCACCAACTGCGGCAACATCCAGTGGGAGCCGCAGAGCGTCGAGGGCCCGAAGGGCTTCCCGTCGGGCGGCCCCGCGGACGGCCGGATCTGCTCCGCAGGCAACACGTCGTTCGCGCAGCTCGACAGCCCGCGGACGCCCTCGGGCGGCGCCTGGCCGACCACGCGCGTGACGGGTGGCCAGAACTACACCTTCCGCTGGCAGTTCACGGCGATGCACGCGACGACCGACTTCAAGTACTACGTCACGAAGCCGGGCTGGAACCAGGACCGCGCGCTGACCCGGGCGGACCTCAACCTCACCCCGTTCCTGACGGTGCCCTACGGCGGCCAGCGTCCGCCGCAGACCCTCTCCCACAGCGGCCAGCTGCCGTCCGGGCTGAGCGGGCACCACGTCGTCCTCGCGGTGTGGACGGTCCACGACACGGGCAACGCGTTCTACGCCTGCTCCGACGTCACCTTCTGATCCCCCCTCGGGTAGGGTCCGCGTGCGCCGGGGCCACGAGGCCCGGCGCACGCGTTCCTGATCGCCGAGCACGGGGGTGCACCCGTACGTGAACACCTTGTTCAACATAGTGATGCCGCTGATGATCGCCCTGGCCGTCGCGGGCGGCGTCTCGATCGTCCGCCGGACCCGGCAGCGCCGGGAGGCCTGGGAAAGCGGTCTGACGGCCCGGGCGCGCGTGGTGCGCACCTGGCAGACGGTGCAGATGGTCAACAACGTGGCCCGGCGGGTCCAGTGGCACGAGTACGACTTCACCGCCGACGGCCGGGCCGTCCGCTTCAAGGAGTCGGGCGGGCCGCCGAGCCGGGAGGTCGGCGACGAGACGCTCGTCCACTACACCGCCGACGACCCGGAGAAGGCCACGGCGTCGGAACCGCAGCCCGGCAAGGACATGGCGGTGATGGTCTTCACGCTTCTCCTCGTCGGGGCGTCCAGCGTGGCCATCCTCTACTTCTGGCTGACCACGCCCCAGCTGTGACAAGCGCCCGGACGAACGCCGAGGGGCCTCTCGCTCCCACGAGAGGCCCCTCACCGGTGCGCCGCCAGGGACTCGAACCCCGGACCCGCTGATTAAGAGTCAGCTGCTCTAACCAACTGAGCTAGCGGCGCATGACTCCCGCCGTCCGCTTTCCGCGGCCGGCGACGACAAAAATACTACCCGGTCCCGAGGGGTGCTCCTGACCACCGGCAGGTGAACGCCGGGGGCTGCTCCCGCACCCCCGGCGCGCACCCCGGTGCCCGGTACTAGATCGCCAGCGACAGCAGCACGGGAGCGGTGCCGCGGCTGAGGGTGGCCGTCGCCTCGCGCAGGCGATGGGCCTGTTCCAGCGGCAGGGACACGGCCAGACAGCGCGCCGTCGTCCCGGCCCGCAGCGGCACCGCCGCGCAGACCGTGCCGAGCGCGTACTCCTGGATGTCCAGCGCCGGGGCCGTCGGCGGCTGCGACTCCAGGCGGGACAGCAGCAGCCTGTCGCTGGTGATCGTGCGGGACGTCAGCCGGGCCGGGCGGTGCCGGGCCAGGTGGTCCCGGCGCCCCGCCGGGTCGAGCTGGCGCAGCAGGCTCTTGCCTGCCGCGGTGGCGTGCGCGCAGTCGCGGAAGTCCACCCACTCGTTGACCGCGGGCGTCGCCGGGCCGTCCGCGTAGTGGGTGACCGTGACCTCGCCGTCCGTGTACCGGCCCAGGTAGACGGCCGCGCCGATCGAGTCGCGCAGCCGGGCGAGCGTGTCGCGCAGCTGGTCGCGCCGCGCGTGGTCGTGATCGCGGGCCGACCCGAGGCGGGCGAGCGCGTCGCCCGTGACGTACGCCCCGTCGGTGACCCGGTCGACGTAGCCCTCGCGGCGCAGCATCCGCAGGAGCGTGGTCAGTCGCTCCGGGCGGAGGCCGGTGTGCCGGGTGAGCTCGGTGTCGGTGACTCCGGTGGTGTGCCGCGCCACGGTCTCCAGGACGCGCAGGGCGTCCTGGGCCGCGTGCTGCGGCGGTATCGGCTCGTGCTTCAGCGCCACGGTTCCCCCTGCGCTTGTCCGGTGCCTGTGTCCGGTCGGTTCACATCCCTTCGGTCCGCCTCCACAGTAACGGCCAAGAGGCCCGCCGGGTCCGGCAGTTGCCGATACCCGCGGGCCTCTCGACCGGGTGTCACAGGACCGCGCTGAGGAACTCCCTGGTTCGGTCGTGCTCGGGCTCGCTGAAGATCTTCTCCGGCGGACCTTGCTCGATGACCCGGCCCGAGTCGAACATCAGGACCTGGTCGGAGATGTCCCGCGCGAAGTTCATCTCGTGCGTGACGATGAGCATCGTGATGTCCGTGGAGCGGGCGATGTCCCGCAGCACGTCCAGCACGCCCGCGACCAGCTCCGGGTCCAGCGCCGATGTCACCTCGTCCAGCAGCAGCACCTGGGGCCGCATCGCCAGCGCCCGCGCGATCGCCACGCGCTGCTGCTGACCGCCGGACAGCTGCGAGGGGTGCTTGTCGACGTGCTCGGTCAGACCGACCAGCTCCAGCAGGTCCCGGGCCCGCTCGTCGGCCTCGTCCTTCGACATGCCGAGGACCGTGACGGGGGCCTCGGTGATGTTCCGCAGGACGGTCATGTTCGGGAACAGGTTGAACTGCTGGAACACCATGCCGATGTTCTTGCGGATCTCCCGGACCTGCTTCTCCGGCGCCGGGTACAGCTGCTGCCCGTCCACGGTGATCCGGCCCTCGTCGGGCTTGGTCAGCGTCATCAGCAGCCGCAGGATCGTCGTCTTGCCGGAGCCGGACGGGCCGATCAGCGTGACGTGCTTGCCCGCGTTCACGGAGAAGTCGAGCTTGTCCAGGACCGTGTGGTCCCCGAACCGCTTGGTGACCTGCTCCAGACGCACCAGCTCGGAGCCGGATCCGCTGTCGGCGGGGTTCTTCTCGGGCATGAGGTTGGCGTCAGTGGACAAGGCGTCGCTCCAGGGATCGCAGGGCAAGGGAAGCCAGGTAGGAGATCACGATGAAGGCCACGCCGATCACCGTGATGGGCTCGGTGAAGCGGAACGTCTGCTGCGAGAACAGCCGCGCCTCGCCGAGCATCTCGAGGACGGTGATCGCCATCAGCATCGGCGTGTCCTTGAGCATCGAGATCACGTAGTTGCCGAGCGCCGGCACCACGCGGCGGACCGCCTGCGGAAGGATCACCACGGTCCAGGTCCGCCGGCGCGGCAGGTTCAGCGCCGTCGCGGCCTCCCACTGGCCGACCGGCACGGCCTCGATGCCGGCCCGGTAGACCTGCATCGTGTACGTCGAGTAGTGCAGACCGATCGCGAAGACGCCGGTCATCAGCGCGGAGAAGGTCACTCCCCACTCGGGCAGCACGTAGAACAGGAAGAACAGCTGCACCAGCAGCGGAGTGTTGCGCACGAACTCCGTGAGGGCGCCCACCGGCCAGCGCACCCACCGGCTCGGCGCCCGCATCAGCAGCGCCCACACCAGGCCCAGCGCGAACGAGATCAGCGAGCCGAGCACCAGCGCCTGGAGGGTGACCAGCAGGCCGTCCCAGAAGTACGGCATGAAGTCGGAGACCGCGCTCCAGTCCCAGTTCACGAGACACCACTTCCCTCAGGGACGCGCACGGCGGCGGTCTTCTTCTTCGGTGCCTTGCCGACCCGCGCCTTCAGGTTCTTCTCCAGGCCGCGCATCACGCGCGTGAGCAGGAAGGCGAGCACGAAGTAGATCAGCAGGATGTACGTGTAGATCTCCGCGCTCTCCTGGAGCGCCAGGCGCACCAGGTTGCCGCTGAACGCCAGGTCGCCCATGCCCATGATCGACACCAGCGCGGTGCCCTTGAGCAGTTCGACCAGCAGGTTGGAGAACGGCGGGATCATCTCCGGCACCGCCTGCGGCAGCAGGATCAGCCGCATCCGCTGCCACGGCGTGAAGCTGAGCGCGATGCCGCCCTCCTTCTGCGCCGGGTCGACCGCGACCAGCGCGCCGCGCACGATCTCGGAGCCGTACGCGCCGTACGTCAGGCCGAGCGCGAGGGTGCCCGCCCACAGGGGCACCAGCTGCCAGCCGAAGGCGAGGGGCAGCACGAAGAACACCCAGAAGATCATGACCAGCGCGGACGTGCCGCGGAACACCTCGGTGTAGAGGCCCGCGAGGAAGCGGACGATCCGCAGCCGGTGGGTGCGCGCGACGCCGACGACGAAGGACACGAACGCCGCCAGCAGCGCGCTGAGGACCAGCAGCTGGACGGTGACCCAGACGCCCTTGAGTACGAGTTCCCAGAGTCCCGACGTCATCAGCCGCAGAGCTCCTTCGCGGTCAGGTCCGTCATCTCGTCCTCGGTGAACCCGAAGGGCTTGAGGATGCGGAACAGCTCGCCGCTCTTCTTCATCTTGTGCAGCTCGACGTTGAAGGCGTCGCGCAGCTTCGTCTCGGTCGGGCGGAACGCGAAGGCGCCGCCGTCGACGTGCGGCTTGCCGTCGACGATCGGCTTGAACGGCTCGGTGACCTCGGCCTTGGCCGACTTCTTCACCACCTCGCGGGTGGTGAGCGCCGTACCGGCGAAGACGTCGACGCGGCCGGCCTCCACGGCGTTCAGGCCCGCGACCTGGTCCGGCACGATCAGGATGTCGCTCTCCTTGTAGCCGGCGTCGACCGCGTACTGGATCTCGGCATAGCCGGTGCCGGTGGCGAACTTCGCCTTCTTCTCCACGACGTCCTGGTAATTGTGAAGACCCTTGGGATTTCCCTTCCGCACGATGAAGGCGTCGAGCATCTGGTAGTCGGGGTCGGAGAAGATGACCTGCTCACAGCGCTCCGGGTTGACGTACATCCCGGCGGCCACGACGTCGAACTGCTGCGAGTTCAGGCCGGGAATGAGCGAGCCGAACTCCGTCGGCACCGGCTGCACCCGGTCGACCCCGAGCCGTTTGAAGATGGCCTTCGCCAGCTCCGGCGCCTCGCCGGTCAGCTCGCCGTTCGTGTCGATGTAACCGAACGGGATCTCGCCGGCGATGCCCAGGCGTACGACGCCCGCCGCTTTCAGCCGGTCGAGCAGGTCACCGCCGTCCGTGCCGGTCGCGGTGGCCACGCGGCTGCAGCCCGCGGCGCCCAGCGCGCCGAGCGCCGCGACCCCCGCGAGCAGCGACCGGCGTGTCGGTCCCGTGGGACCCGCAATGTTTGCGCCAATTCTTGATGCTCTGTGTGGTGGAGCCATGGGCGCGCGACTACCCGAGAGCATGCGAACTATTCATACCGGGCACGAGGAACCGCATGACTGAGCGACACATCCAGGTCTCATTGGCCCAACGCGGCGTGCGCTGCACGGCAAAGCTGCTAAGTGATCGCGCACCCCTCACATGCGCGGCGGTGTGGGACGCCCTGCCGCTGTCCGGGGACGTCTACCACGCCAAATACGCCCGAAACGAGATCTACGCACTCTTCCCGCCCTTCGCGGAATCGGAGCCGCCACTGGAAAATCCCACGGTGACGCCCATTCCGGGAGATCTCTGTTATTTCTCCTTCGCGGGCACCGAGCTCGGCACCCGGTCCTACGGCTACGACCGCGAGGTCCGCCCCGGCACCACCGTCGTCGACCTGGCCCTCTTCTACGAGCGCAACAACCTCCTGCTCAACGCCGACGTCGGCTGGGTCCCCGGCATCGTCTGGGGTCAGATCACCGAGGGCCTGGAGGCGATGGCGGAGGCCTGCAACGACCTGTGGCGCACCGGGGCGGCGGGGGAGCGGCTCGCCTTCAGCAGGCTGTGATCCCTGGGGTCCTCATGCCTGGACCAGCGGCTCGCGGGTGAAGAGCGAGCCCAGCGACGGCGCGTTCACCCGGCGGTCGGCCAGCCGCAGCGCCTCCCAGGCCGTGACCTGATTGGCGGTGAGGACCGGCTTGCCGAGGTCCTTCTCCAGCGCCGGGACGTGCGCCACCGTGTGCAGGGCCGTGTCCGGGACGAGCACCGCGTCGGCGTCGGGCCGGTCGGCCTCGCGCACCAGCGTGAACAGCTCGGTCTCGCCCCACGTGCCGACCTCGGCCGCCGTGACGATCCCCGAGCCGCGCACGCCCGTGACCTCGACGCCGCCGGCCCGCAGGAACTCCGCGAACAGCAGCGCCACCTCCTCCGGGTAGGTCGCGGCCACCGCGACCCGCCGCAGCCCGAGCTCACGCGCCGCGTGCACGAACGCGAACGACGTCGACGACGCCGGCATCCCGGCCGCCCGGGCCAGCGCCCGCACCTGTTCGTGGGCGCCCTCCCAGCCGTACACGAAGCTCCCGCTGGTGCAGGCCCACACGACGGCCTCGGCGCCCGCCAGGCGCAGCTCCTCCACGCCCGCCGCGAGCCGTGCGTCCGAGCCCATCTCACGCAGCGCGTCCACCTGGTGCGCGTCCGTGCCGATGTCCGTGTGCACCAGGTCCACCCGGATGTCGCTCCCCAGCAGCTGCTCGATGCGTGGATAGTCGTCCTCGGCGGAGTGACCGGGGTAGAGGAAACCGAGTGCGGTCATGACCAGCCTTCCTGCTGCTTCTCTTCGGGCAGTTGCGGCAGTGCGCTGCCGGGGCCGGGCCCCGGCAGGGCGGGACCGGTGCGCGCCGCGGGATCGATCAGCGCCTGGTACGGCCCCACCGCCCGGGTACCCAATCGGCGCAGCGCAGCCCACATGGTCACCTGGTTGGCCGAGATCACCGGCAGCCGCAGCTCCGCCTCCAGCTGCGGTATCACGTCGTAGGTCGGCAGGTTGGTGCAGGAGATGAACAGCGCGTCGGCCGCGCCCAGCCCGTTCCTAGCCGCCGCCCGGCGCGCCATCTCGACGACCTCGCGGTAGGGCACCCGCCAGATGTGCCGGGTCAGCCCCATGTACGCCCGCCCGGACACCGTGACGCCCGCCTCGGCGACGTAGCGCTCCAGTACACGCGTGACGGACACCGTGTACGGCGTCACCAGCGCCACCCGGCGCACGCCCAGCTCCGTCAGCGCCTCCAGCAGCGCGCCCGAGGTGGTCAGGGACGGCACGGCGCCGGACCGGTTCATCGCCTCGCACATCGCGCGCTCGCCGGCGAGGCCGCCGACGAAACTGCCGGAGGCGCAGGCGTAGGCGACGACCTCGGGGGATATCGCGGTGAGCGTGCGCACCGCGTCGCCGAGCGTCTCGTGCTCGCTGACGAGCCGGGCGAGGTCGAGGCCGACCTCGACCGGCACGAAAGGGGTCCGGGTCAGATGCAGCGACACCTCGTCCGGCACCCAGCGCCACAGCTCGCGGTCCAGCGCGAAGTCGAAGGGGGCGACGACACCGACTCCGCGTTGCGGGCTCGGTCCGCCGAGAAAGGAGACGTCCATGACAGACACCGCCCTCGCGCGAGGAAGGAAGGGCAACGGACCGTGACCACGCCCGTGTTGACGAAGGTAGATTCGGGTGCGAGCGTGGTCAAACCTCGCATGTCAGACGGCTGCCCACCTCCAGAAACGGCCCCCATGACCGCACCGGAACCCGCTCCCGCGACCACCGGGACCCCCACTGTGCTCGTCCTGGACGCCGATCCGCCGCCCCGCCTCGGCCGGCTGACCGGACGGGCCCGGATCGAGCACGCGGACGAGGCGACCCTCGCCGAGCGGCTGCCGCACGCCGACGTGCTGCTGGTGTGGGACTTCACGTCGCACGCGGTCCGCGAGGCCTGGCCGGGCGGCGGCCCCCGGCCGCGCTGGGTGCACACCGCCAGCGCGGGCGTGGACCACCTGATGTGCCCGGAGCTGGCCGACTCCGACACGGTCGTGACGAACGCCCGCGGCATCTTCGACCGGCCCATCGCCGAGTACGTCGCCGCGCTCGTCCTCGCCATGGCCAAGGATCTGCCCCGCACCTGGGAGCTGCAACGGGAGCGGACCTGGCGGCACCGCGAGTCGCGGAAGGTGGCCGGCACGCGCGCGTGCGTCGTCGGCGCCGGGCCGATCGGCCGCGCGATCGTGGCCGCCCTGAAGGCGATCGGCGTGACGGCCGCGCTCGTCGGCCGCACCGCCCGCACCGGCGTCCACGGCCCCGAGGACCTGGACCGGCTGCTGGCGCACGCCGACTGGGTGGTCGCCGCGGCGCCGCTCACGGAACAGACGCGCGGCATGTTCGACGCCCGCCGTTTCCAGGCGATGCAGCCGTCCGCGCGGTTCATCAACGTCGGCCGGGGGCAGCTCGTCGTCCAGGACGCGCTCGTGGACGCGCTGCACCGGCGCTGGATCGCGGGCGCCGCCCTGGACGTCTTCGAGCACGAGCCGCTCCCGCCGGACAGCCCGCTGTGGGACGTCCCGGGCCTGATCGTCTCCCCGCACATGAGCGGCGACACGGTCGGCTGGCGGGACGAACTCGGAGCGCAGTTCGTGGAGTTGTACGACCTGTGGGCGGCGGGCAGGCCCCTGCCGAACGTCGTCGACAAGAAGCGCGGATACGTCCCCGGACACTGACGCCCAAGGCGCCCCGGACGCCCCAGGGAGGGTGGATGACCGACCTCACCGACTTGACCGCCGTACAACTCGTCGAGGGCTACCGCAAGGGCGACATCAGTCCCGTGGAAGCGACCCGCGCGGCGCTGGACCGCGCGGAACGGATCCAGCCCGAGGTGAACGCGTTCGTCAGGCTCACCGCCGACGACGCGCTCGCGCGGGCCCGCGCCTCCGAGGAGCGCTGGCGGCGCGGCGAACCGGCCGGGGTGGTGGACGGCGTGCCGGTCACGGTGAAGGACATCCTGCTGCTGCGCGGCGCCCCGACCCTGCGCGGCTCGAGAACCGTGTCGGAACAGGGCCCTTGGGACGAGGACGCGCCATCCGTGGCGCGGCTGCGCGAGCAGGGCGCGGTGTTCCTCGGCAAGACGACGACCCCCGAGTTCGGCTGGAAGGGCGTCACGGACTCCCCGCTGAGCGGCGTCACCCGCAACCCGTACGACCCCTCCCGCACCGCCGGCGGATCGAGCGGCGGCGCGGCGGCGGCCGTGGCCCTGGGCGCGGGCCCGCTCGCCCTCGGCACGGACGGCGGCGGCAGCGTGCGCATCCCGGCGTCCTTCTGCGGCGTCTTCGCCCTCAAACCCACCTACGGCAGGGTCCCGCTGTACCCGGCGAGCGCCTTCGGCACGCTCGCGCACGTCGGCCCCATGACCCGCGACGCGGCCGACGCGGCGCTCCTGATGGACGTCATCGGCGCCCCCGACCCCCGCGACTGGTCGGCGCTCGGCCCCGCGCCCGGCTCCTACGCCGCCGCGCTGACCGGCGGCGTACGCGGCCTGCGGGTGGCGTACTCGCCCACCCTGGGCGGCCAGGTCGCCGTCGACCCGGAGGTCGCGACGGCGGTACGGCGGGCGGTGGAACGCCTCGCGGAACTCGGCGCGTACGTCACCGAGGCCGACCCCGACCTCTCGGACCCGGTGGAGGCCTTCCACACCCTGTGGTTCAGCGGCGCGGCCCGCGTCGTGCAGCACCTCGGACCGGACAAGCGGCGCCTCCTGGACCCCGGCCTGCGGGAGATCTGCGCCCGGGGCGCCCGGTACTCGGCGCTGGACTACCTGGCCGCGGTGGACGTCCGCATGGACCTGGGCCGCCGCATGGGCCGCTTCCACGAGACGTACGACCTGCTGGCCACGCCGACCCTGCCGATCACGGCGTTCGAGGCGGGCACGGAGGTCCCGAAGAGCTCGGGCCACCACCGCTGGACGGCCTGGACCCCGTTCACGTACCCCTTCAACATGACCCAGCAGCCGGCGGCGACGATCCCGGTGGGCAAGGACGGGAAGGGTCTCCCCATCGGCCTGCAACTGGTGGCGGCCCGCCACCGGGACGACGTGCTCCTGCGGGCGGCCCACGCCCTGTACGAGGCGGGCATGGGATAGCCGCGGGCAGTCACGCACCGCAGGGCCGTGGTCCTGGCTGCGGGCAGTCGTGCCGCAGGGCGGCACCCGTCCCACAGAGGCGGCACCCGGGAACGGGGAATAACCGGATCCCCGTTCCCGTTAAGCCTCCGGCAGGAACACCGCACGCGCGACCAGGAGACACCCGTGGCCGAAGACGAGATCCGGGGCACCACGCACGGCACCGCCCCCGTCCCCCTCTCCGTACTGGACCTCGTCACGGTGGGCCAGGGCCGCACCGCCACCGACGCCCTCCGCACCAGCGTCGCCCTGTCCCGCCTCGCGGAGACCCGCGGCTACCACCGCTACTGGGTCGCCGAGCACCACTCGATGCCCGGCGTCGCGTCGTCCTCCCCGGCCGTGATCCTCGCCCACCTCGCCGCCCACACCACCCGCATCCGCCTCGGCTCCGGCGGCGTCATGCTGCCCAACCACGCCCCGCTGGTCATCGCGGAGCAGTTCGGCACGCTGGAGGCGATGGCCCCCGGCCGCGTCGACCTCGGCCTCGGCCGCGCCCCCGGCACCGACGGCGCCACCGCCGCCGCCCTGCGCCGCAGCGACCGGCTGAACGAGTCCGCCGACGACTTCCCGCAGCAACTCGTGGAGCTGACCCGGTTCCTCGACGACGACTTCCCCGACGGCCACCCCTACCGCCGTATCCACGCCGTGCCCGGCCCCGTCCAGGCCACCTCGCCCGGCGGCGTCCAGTCACCGCACCGCCCGCCGATCTGGCTGCTCGGCTCCTCCGGCTTCAGCGCCCGCCTGGCCGGCGCGCTCGGCCTGCCGTTCGCCTTCGCGCACCACTTCTCCGCGCAGAACACCATCCCCGCCCTGGACCTGTACCGGGAGTCGTTCCGGCCGAGCGAGGTCCTGGCCGAGCCCTACGCCCTGATCGGCGTCGCCGCCCTCGCGACCGACGACGAGAAGGAGGCCCGGCGCCAGGTCCTGGCCGCCGCGCTGAACATGGTCCGGCTGCGCACCGGCCGCCCCGGCCTCGTGCCCACCCCGGAGGAGGCCGAGGCGTACCCCTTCAGCCCCATGGAGCGCGACTTCGTGGACAGCTGGAACGCCAACGTCGTGCACGGCACGCCCGACGAGGTCCGCGCCGGCCTGGACGACCTCCAGAAGCGCACCGGCGCCGACGAGCTGATGATCACCGGCAACGCCCACAGCGGCGAGGTGCGCCTGCGCTCCTACGAACTCATCGCCGACGCCTACGGGTTCCCGACGCCCGCCTGAACCCCGGGGCTGCCCAGCAGCTCGGAGATGCGGTCGGGCGGCACCGGCCGCGAGTAGAGCCAGCCCTGGCCGGTGTCGCAGCCGATGCCGCGCAGCCGTGAGGCCTGCGCCGAGGTCTCCACGCACTCCGCGGTGACCGTGAGGCCGAGCCGGTGCGCGAGCTGGATCATCGCCTCCACGATGACCTCGTCGGCGGGGCTCGGCCGTTCGGCGTCCCGGCCCTCGTACTCCTCGTACTGGAAGCCCCGTACGAAGGAGCCGTCCAGCTTGAGCACGTTCACCGGCAGGCGGCTGAGGTAGGCCAGGTTCGAGTAGCCGGTGCCGAAGTCGTCGATGGCGATGCGCACGCCCATGTCGCTGAGGGCCTGGAGCGCCTGGAGCGGGCGGCCGGCGGAGCCCATGACCGCCGACTCGGTGAGCTCCAGCTGGAGCAGGTGCGGGGCGAGCCCGGTCTCGGCGAGGGTCTCCGCGACGTCCGCGACGAGGTCGGAGTCCCAGACCTGGCGGACCGCCACGTTCACGCTGACGAAGATCGGCGGCTCGTCGGGGTGGTCCAGCTGCCAGCGGCGGGCCTGACGGCAGGCGGTGCGCAGCACCCAGCGGCCGAGCTGCACGATCGAGCCGTCTTCTTCCGCAAGTCCGATGAACCGATTCGGCGTCAATGTGCCGAACTGCGGGTGATTCCAGCGCACCAGGGCCTCGACGCCGCTGAGCCGCCCGTCCGCCATGCCCACCAGCGGCTGGTACTCCAGCGTGAACTCGCCGCGTTCGACGGCCGGGCGGAGAGTGGACGCGAGGGCCTGCCGGGTCATGCGGTGCGCGTTGCGCTCGGGGTCGAACAGCGTCCAGCGGGCCTTGCCGTCGGCCTTCGCCCAGTACAGCGTCGTGTCGGCGGCCTGCATCAGCGCGGTGGGCGTGGTGCCGGCCGCGTGCCGCTCGACGACGCCGATCGACGCCGACACCGACAGGCGCCGCCCGGAGATGTCGAACGGCGCCTGGAGCGCCGTCAGGACCGACTCGGCGAGGTCGGCCAGCTGCTCGGTTCCGGTGGAGTCCTCGACCAGCAGCGCGAACTCGTCGCCGCCGAGCCGGGCCACCAGCGGCGTGTTGGCGCGCGCGTACCCGGCCTCGTCGGCGCAGCGCGTCAGCCGGTCGGCCACGGCGGCCAGCAGCCGGTCCCCGATGCGGTGGCCGAGGGTGTCGTTGACGGCCTTGAAGCCGTCGAGGTCGAGATAGCACAGGCCGATCCGGCCGGTGCCGCTCCGCTCGTAGGTGTCGGCGTCCAGCGCGGCCGTCAGGCGCTCGAAGAACAGCGTGCGGTTGGGCAGCCGGGTCACCGGGTCGTGCATCTGCAAGTGCCGCAGCCTGGCCTGGAGTTCGCGCCGGGCGCTGATGTCGGAGACGGACAGCAGGACGCCGCGCTCCGCGCCGGGCAGCGGGGTGACCGTGACCTGCGCCCACACCGAGTGGCCCTCGGGGTGCTTCAGCCGGCGCGTGCAGCGCAGCCGGGCCCGACGGCCGCTCAGCACCTCGCGGTAGGCGCTCCAGGAGCGCGCGTCGGACGTGAGGTCGACCAGATCGGCGGCGACCGCGCCGGCCAGCTCCCCGGCGGACGTGCCGAGGAGCGCGCCGAAGGTGTCGTTGGCGCTGACGACCAGACCCTCCGGGTCGACGACGGCCATCGCGAGGGGGGCCGCCGTGAACACGGAGCGGTACGGCAGTGGCTCGGCACGGGGAGGCGCGTCGAGGTCACTCTGTGTGATGACCGCCCGGTCGAGGTCCCCCGCGGGCGTCGGCCCTTCGGACGTTCCGCTCACCGCTCGCTCCCGCAGTGCACTCGATCTCTGTCCGTGCAGGAAATGGTCAGGAAAGTGTGCCGATCATAGAGGCTGGCCCCTGGCCCTTCCAGCCGCTGTCCAGTGTTCCGGACGGAACCACCACCGAGACAGATCGTTTCTGCTCATACCTGGACGGGTTCTTGAGGCCTCCGACCAGTTGTGACGTTCCGTGAGTGGCCCGGGGGTGTCGGTTCCACCGAAATTCCGGACCGCTCACCCGTCCGGTGCAGGCAAACAGGGCGTAGTACGACAAACCGGAAGAGTCTGGGTGCGGTGTCCCGTGAACCGCTCCCGGAGGTCCCTGTGCCGCGCCAGCTTCCCCTGAGGCGACTCGCGTCCGACGCCTTCCTGGGACTCACCCGCGCGGCCGACCGGACCCGACTGCGCAAGCCGGCCGCCGTGTTCACCACCATGTCCGCGCTCGCCGCCACGTCCCTGGTGACCGCGCCCTCGGTCGCCGAGCCGTTCTCGCCGATGCCCTGCGCCCTCGAACGCACCGACGCCCACCACTCGGAGGGCCTCGACACCTGGAATGCCGCCTATCCGCGGCCGACCCGCACCCTGGACGCCGTGATGGTGTTCCTGTCGTTCCCCGACTCGCACCCCCTGACCACCCCCGCGGACCTCACCGCCGACCACTTCCCGGAGACCAGCCGCTTCTTCGAGCGCGCCTCCTACGGCCGCTTCACGCTGCGCCCGCACCCGCTGCGCCACTGGATCCCCATGCCGCAGCCCTCGACGGCGTACGTCATACAGCGCGACTGGAGCGCCGAGCATCGCGCCGCCTACCTGCGCGACGCGCTCGCCGCGAGCGACGGCCACGTCGACTTCTCCCGCTACGACGTCGTGTACTTCGTCGCCGACCCGGACGCGCCCGGCGTCGACTCGGACGCGACGAAGGTCGTCAACCTCGACACCCCGCTGCGTGCCGACGGCACCGACATCCGCCGCGTCGTCACGGTCTTCGAGAAGCACCCGCCGGACCGGCTGGTGCTGGCCCACGAGACCGGGCACGTCTTCGACCTGCCGGACCTCTACCACCGGCCCGTGGACGGCAAGGGCGACTGGGACACCCACGTCGGCGACTGGGACCTGATGGGCAGCCAGTTCGGCCTCGCGCCCGATCTGTTCGGCTGGCACAAGTGGAAACTGGGCTGGCTCGAACCGCGCCAGGTGGCGTGCGTGCGGGGCTCCGGGCCGACCCGGCTCACCCTGGAGCCGCTGGGCGCGGGGCCGGGCGTGCCGGTGGCGGGCGCGGCGGGGGCGCCGGCCTTCGGTCTCGGGCGGGGCACCAAGCTGGCGGTGGTGCGCACCGGCGCGGACACCGTCCTCGCCTTCGAGGCGCGCGGGCCGGTCGGCAACGACGCCGACGTCTGCCGCTCGGGCGTGCTCGTGTACCGGGTGCGGGGCGGGACGCAGTCCGGCGGCGGGCCGATCGAGGTGGTCGACGCGCACCCGGACACCGACGCCTGCTGGGAGAACTCCGTCTATCCGCCGCTCGCGGACGCCCCGGTCGGCCTCGGCGAGAGCTTCACGGTGCCGGGGGAGGACGTGCGGGTGGAGGTGACGAACCGGACGGCGGCGGGGGCGTGGAACGTGAAGATCACGGCGGGCGGCGCGTAGGGCACGGCCCTCGTGGGCCGGAAACGCGATCAGCCCCCCGCTGCTGCGAGGGGCTGATCACTGCCGTGCGCCGCCAGGGACTCGAACCCCGGACCCGCTGATTAAGAGTCAGCTGCTCTAACCAACTGAGCTAGCGGCGCCTGCTGACGTCGTAGACCTTAGCATCCTGGTCGGCGGGAGGAAAAATCGATATCCGCACGGCCGCGCGGGCCGCCCGGACCGCCGCCCACAGCACGATTTCGGGGCCCGGCAGCCACGGGTGCCGGGTGTCCGGCGCGACGAGCCAGCGGGACGCGGACGGCTCGGCACGGTCGGCGCCGACGAGGGCCGGCACGGTCACCGCGTCGCCGGTGCCGTGGCACAGCAGCGGCGGGATCGCGCCCGTCCGGCCGCGCTCCCGGCCGCGGTCGCCCCACTCCTCCCAGTGCAGCAGCGACGGCAGCCGCTGGGCCGTGCCCGGCGCGGCGAACAGCAGCATCCGGCCCCGGTACTCGGCCACGGGGCCCGAACCAGGGCCCTCCTCCCAGAGGCGGTCCAGCATCCGCCGGCCGAAGATGGCCGGCACGCTGACGACGTCGAAGGCGGAACCGCACGGCAGCACGACCGGGGCGTCCGGCCGCTCCTCCCAGTGCGCGAGCGTGCTCCGCGGATACGTTCCTGCGGAGGCGAGCCAGGCGGCACCGTCGGCGGTGACGCCCGAGACGGCGGAGACTTCGTTCCGTTCGCTGCTCATGCCATCTATATCTACCGGGCGTGAGGAGTCCGTTCCGGTGAGTTGCGGAAAACCAGGACACGAACGAGTGAGAAGGAGTATCTTCCGCCCGGGTCCGGCATATGCCGACCGGAGGTGCGTCACACGGGGTCGGCGGGACCCGGGCCCTCCCCACCGCGCAGCAGATCGCGGCCGAACTCGACCATCTTCTTCGCGTAGTCCTCGGTCCAGGCCGCGCGCTCGGCGATGTCCGCGTGCGTGAGCCGGTCGAAGCGCCGCGGGTCCGCAAGCTGGGCCGCCGCCATCGCCTGGAACTCCACGGCACGGTCCGCCGCCGCGCGGAACGCCAGCGTCAGCTCCGTCGCGCGGTCCAGCAGCGCCCGGGGGTCGTCGATCGACGCCAGGTCGAAGAAGTGCTCGGGGTCGGAGGCCGCCTCCGCGGGCTCGAAGAGCAGGGGCGCGGGGCGTAGCCGCGGTTCGTTCCGACGCGGCGTGGGCTCCGCCATGTCTTCTCCTCCTCATACGTCGCCGACGGCCCCCTGGGAAGTGGGCCACCGTCCATTGTCCCGCGCCCGCGCAAGAGGGCCCCGGCCCGCCTCACAGCCGGGGCCGGCTCAGGTTCGCCACGGCACCCGGTGCTCCGTGAGGTGGGCCAGGACCGCGTGGTTGGCCTCCCAGCCGTCGGGGCTGTGTTCATTGGCCGCCTGCCGGCGGCGTGCCGGACTCCGTCCGGCGAGAAGGGCGTGCCGCGGTGGCGGGTTCGTCCCTCAGCCCCGCCACGGCACCCGGTGCTCCGTGAGGTGGGCCAGGACCGCGTGGTTGGCCTCCCAGCCGTCCGGGAACTTCACGACCGTGCCGAGCTGGACCGGTTCCGTCGACGGATAGTCGTCCAGCAGGGCGTCCACACCCGCGCGGCATACCACGATGCACGCGTGCCGGTGGCGGGACGCCAGGACGCACAGGCGGCCCGTCTCCAGGTGGAACGCCGTCGCGTCGGGGCGGCCGGACAGCGGATGCAGGACCACCGTCACGTCGTACTCCCGGCCCTGGAGCCGGTTCGCCGTGTCGACCGTGACGTCCGTCACGCCCAGCTCCGCCAGTGCCGCGCGGACCGCCGCCGCCTGGTCGCGGTGCGCCGTGCCGACCGCGATCCGGTCGGCGGTGAGCGGCACCGGGTCCGGGACGCGCTCCGAGACGGCGGCGCCGCCCCGGTCCAGCAGCCGCCGTACCACCGTCGCCACCGCGCGGACCGCCTCCGGGTCCGTGCGCGGCGTGTGGCGCGCGGGCAGCTCCAGCAGGCCCCAGCCCGACTCCGCCGCCTCATCGATCACCCGGTCGGGACCCGAGCCGTCCGACGCGACGGCGAACGCGAGCCGCCGGTCGCCGTGCCCGGTGCCGCTGCGGAACGGCGTGTAGGGGTAGAACGCGTCCGACACCAGCGGGGCCGCCGACGCCGGCAACCGCCACGACACCGGCAGGCGGTGCTGCGGCAGGTCGGGGTTGTGGGACAGCAGCGTGGACACGGCCGACGCCGACGGGTCGTACGACAGGCCCGCCCACTGCTCCGCGCCGACGATCGAGAACGGGTCCAGCTGACCCGGGTCGCCCACGAACAGCGCCCGCTCGAACAGCCCGGCCACGGCCAGCAGCGAGTCCGAGCGCATCTGGTACGCCTCGTCCACGATCGCGTGCTCCCACGGCTCGTCCGTCTTCACGTGCGCCCACTTGGCGGCCGTCGACAGCACCACCGGCAGGCCCGTCAGATCCCCCGCCTTCGCCGACTTCCGGACGTTCGGCAGGTCGTCGAGGGCCTTGTCGTACGGGTCGGCGTCGCTGCTGTGCAGGCGGCCCACCGGCAGCTCGGGGTTCTTCTCGGCGAGCCGCAGCACGAGGTCGTCCACCTGCGCGTTGGTCTGCGCGACCACCATCAGGGAACGCCCGGCGTCCGCCAGCTCCAGCGCCGCCCGCACCACCAGCGTGGACTTGCCGGCGCCCGGCGGGGAGTCGACCACGACACCGCGCCGCGCGCCGTGCAGCGTGTCGCGCAGGATCGCGTCGGTGGCACGGGTCGCTGCGGCGCCGGGGTCGAAGACGGCCTCGGTCGTCACAGCACGTCCTCCTCGGTCACCGGGTCGGCGGCCTCGGGCACGCCCTCGCCGGGCGGCCCGCCGTGCGTCCACGGCGTCTCCTCCGGATCGGGCAGCTTCGCGCCGCCCCGCTGCTCGTGCTCGAACAGCGTGAAGCACACCCGGTCGCCCTTCTCGGGCACCGAACCGGTCTCCGGCTCCTTGCCCCGCCCCATCTTGTCCACGATCCGCAGCACGACCAGCGCCCCGTCGTCCTCGTACCCCACGAACTCGGCCGCCTGCGGCTTGCCGCCCAGCGAGCGGAACACCTTCGCGCGCTCCGCGAGGTGCGGCCGGTCGTCCGTGCGCACCGTGACCAGCGGGCGCGGGCTCGGCCGCTTGCCCTCGCTGTACGCCATCACGACGTCCGTGACCTCCCCCGCGAACGCCTCGCCCGCCAGCCGCCGCCCCGCCATCACCAGCGGATCGTCCAGTGCCTCCTGCGCCTCCAGACGGGCCTGCTCCCGCTCGCGCGTCGCCAGCTTGTTCGCCGCCGTCACCGCGTCGTCGCGGCGCGGCTGCGGCGGCTCACCGGCCAGGACGCGGTCGCGGTGCCCGGTGAACGACCAGCGGTCGCGCGTCCAGCGCTCCTCGACGTGCGCCCCCTCCGGCAGCTCCCGCAGCAGGTCCAGGCCCCGCCACACCGCGTCCCAGGTGGGCCGCGTGACGCTCTCGACCAGCGCGCGGATCTCCCGCTCGGCCGCGGTGAGGATGCCGAGCCGCTCGTCGGCCTGGAGGCCGTCCTCGGCGGCGGCGAGCGCCGTGCGGGCCCGGTCGTAGCGCTCGATCGCCGGGGCGAGCAGCTTGTTGTCGAACGCCGGGTCCGTCGCCGGGCCGGCCGGCGGGCACGCCAGCTGCCCGCGCGCGTCGCGCTCCACCTCGGCCCGCAGCGCGGCCTCCGCGCCCGTGCTGCCCCCGGGCGGGTCGATCCACGCGAGCAGCGCGCCCAGGTGCTGGTCCTCCAGCGTCGACTGCCCGGTCGCCCAGTGCCGTCCCAGGACGTCCGTCATGGCCAGCAGCAGCGACGAGCCGGGCACCCGGGCCCGCTCCCCGAAGTGCGTCAGCCACCTGCCGAGCAACGGCACCCGAGGCGGCGCCGGATAGGGAGCCTCCGGTTCCTGCTCCGCCGTGCGCCGGAACCGCGTGGAGCGGCCCAGCAGCCGGACGAAGTCCACGCCGGGCCGGCTCGGCACGATCAACTGCGGGGCGTCCGAGCACAGTTCCACCTCGACCTTGACCCGCTTGCCGGTCTCCGGGTCGGTCTCGGTGCGCTCCGCGGCCTCCACGGCGTCGGCGAACGAGTCGATGTACGGCAGGACGACGTCGGCGAGGTCGGCGAGGAACGCGAACCTCAGGTCGCGGTCGCGCGGCTGCGGCACCACCAGCAGACGCGGCGCGTCCCGGTCGGTGCCGACCAGCGCGCCCAGCGGGGCACCGGCCTCACCCGCGGTGGTCAGCGGCACGAACACCAGCGGCCGCTCGGCCAGCCTGCGGTGCCGGACGGTGGCGGCGGGCTGGGCGCGGCCGGTGCTGACGGCCTCCAGGCGGGCCAGGGTGGCGATCAGCGACACGCGGGCACCTCCCGGTCCGCGGCGCCGCCGAGGGCCTCGGCCCGCAGCAGCGCCGCCCGGCGCAGCGCGGCCACCGCCGGGTCGTCCGGGTCCCCGGCCTCGCCGCGGGCCGCCGCCAGGACGTCCTCGACGGTGCTCAGGCCGCCCAGTTCGGCGCGCACGGGCCGGCCGAGCGACGTCACCACGCCGTCCTCGCGGGACCGCGCGCGGCAGTGGAAGGCCAGCTCGCACGCGGACAGACACTCGGGCGCGTACGTCGCCGGGACCGCCTCGACGGCCACGGTGAGCTGCTCGGCGGGCAGCCCGGGGGAGAAGCACGTGCCCTCGGGCAAGGTGCGGGCGATGTCCTCGATGCGGGTGAGGCGGGCCAGCTGGCGGCGGGTCACCGCCCGCTGCTTGCGCACGTCGATCGCGGACGCCGTCGGCAGGTTGGAGAAGTCCTTCGGGCAGACCAGCAGGACCTCGTGCCGCACCTCGGGCGCCGGGTCCAGGCGCGCGGCGACCTGCTCCAGCGCCAGCACGTACACCGCGGCCTGCCGGGCCGCCGCGCCCACCTTGGCCGGGTCCGCCGAGCCGTCCAGCATCGGGAAGGACTTGATCTCCACGACCGTCCAGGCGCCGTCCGGATGCACGACGACCGCGTCCGGCTCCAGGAACGCGGGGGAGCCCGCCACGTCGAGCGCGAGCATGGGGTGGTCGAGCAGCGTCCAGGCGCCCGGCGCGCCGGTGGCCTCGCGCAGCGCCAGCGCCGTACGCGCCGCGCGGCCCTCGGGGCCCGTCGCGGTCAGGTCGGGCACGCGCGCCCCGGCGGGCGGCTCGGCCGCCGGGTCCAGCTTCTCGTGCACGAGCCGCAGCAGCTCCGTGCCGCCGTCGGCCTTGACCTTCGCCTCGAACGCGTTGCCCCGCACGAGCGCGAACTGCGACTGTCCGAAGGCCGACGGGGAGCCCAGTGCGCTCGCGAGCGCCGCCTTGTCCACCCCGGCGCCGTCGAGTATCGCGCGCCGTCTGCAGCCCGGGTTGGCGGCGAGGGCCGCCAGGGCCCGCGCGTCCAGTGCCTTGGCCGGGACGTCCGGACCGCGCAGCTCAGCGAGCCGGTGCCGGAGCCCCGTCCCCCGCGTCCTGGGGTGAGGCACCGGGCTCGGCTCCGGATCCGATCCGTGACTCGCGCTGCCGTGGAAATCGCTCACCCGCGGAAGTCTGGCATCCGTCACTGACATTCGGTGAACCCGCGGGCACGGAGCCCACGGCGGCCGGCTCCGGGGCGGCCGTGGACGCCACCGCCGGGGTCACCACGGCGGGCGCCGCGAGGCGCGGCAGCAGCCGCGGCCCGAACCGGTCGGCGGCGCGCATCACGGCCGGCGCCAGCAGCAGGCCGACGCCCATGACGGCGGCGCCCGCGACCGCGTCCAGGAAGTAGTGGTTCGCGGTGCCCATCACCACGATCGTCGTCACCAGCGGGTAGACGACGGCCAGTACCTTCGTGGTCCGGGTGCGGCCGTACCGCCACAGGATCACGCCGCACCACAGCGACCAGCCCACGTGCAGGCTCGGCATCGCCGCGTACTGGTTCGTCATGCCGCCGAGGCCGCGCGGCGCGCTCGCCTCGCCGGCCCACCAGCCGTACGAGCTGTACTGGGCCATCGTGTCGACGAAGCCGTGTCCGGGGGCCAGCAGGCGGGGCGGGCAGGTCGGCAGCAGCGTGAAGCCGATCAGGCCGATGAACGTCGACGTCATCAGCCAGGTGCGCGCCGCGCGGTAGTGCACCCGGCGGGAGCGGAAGAGCCACACCAGCAGCACGGGCGTGACCAGGTAGTGCAGCGACGCGTACCAGAAGTCCGCCGGCACGCCCAGCCACGGCTCGCGCGTGAAGAGGCGGTTGAGGGGGTGCTCGGCGTTGAGGAACAGCGCCTTCTCCATGCGCAGGATCGCCAGGCCGTGGTCGACGGCCGTGTTCACGTCGCCCCGGGCGAGCAGCCGGCCCGCCGAGTAGCAGGCGTACACGAGGAGGATCAGAGGAAGCTCGGACCACCAGCGCAGCCGGGTCGCCGGGCCCGCCTCGGTGCCCGGTGTCTCGGTGTGCGGCATCCGATCGCCCTCCCCTTTCACTTCCGCCCGGCGCCCTGTGGGCGGCCGTGCCACTTTACGGTGTGCCCCGGTTTACGGTGTGCCCCGGCGCCCTCGTCGGGCTCCCGGCCCTGATAGACGCAGAGATCGCCCGCCGGGTTGCCCGCGAAACGTGTGAGCGATGATGGTGGGGTAGCGCTGAAGTTCACCCGAAAGGCCCCTCATGGCACCGCGCATCCTGCTGGCCCGGCACGGACAGACGGCGTGGTCGCTGTCCGGCAAGCACACCGGCAGGACCGACGTGCCGCTCCTCGACGAGGGGCGCCGCGGCGCGAAGCTGCTCGGCGAGCGCCTGCACCGGGCGCCGCTCGGCGGGCTGCCCGGCGTGGAGGTGCGCACCAGCCCGCTGGCACGCGCGCGTGAGACGTGCGAGCTGGCCGGGTTCGGCGACCGTGCCGAGAACTGGGACGCGCTCATGGAGTGGGACTACGGCGGCTACGAGGGCATGACGCCCGCCGAGATCCAGGCCCTGCGGCCCGGCTGGCTCATCTGGCGCGACGGCGTCCCCGAGGGGGAGACCCTCGCCGAGGTGACGGCCCGCGCGGACGAGGTCGTCGCGTGGGCCCGCTCCGCCGACCGCGACGTCCTGGTCTTCGCGCACGGCCACATCCTGCGCTCGATCGGCGCCCGCTGGCTCGGGCAGCCGATCGACTTCGCGTCCCGCGTCCGCCTCAACCCGACGTCGCTGTCCGTCCTGGGCTGGGCGTACGGCGAGCCGGCGATCGAGACGTGGAACGACGTGGGCCACCTCGCCTAGTGCTGCGGCCGGGGCCACCTCGCGCAGCCCGGGGGGTCGCCTCGCGCGGCCAGGGACGGGCGCCGGGCGGGTCTCAGGCGGGCCGGGGGAGCTCGGCGTGGCGTTCCAGGAACGCCGAGACGTCGTGCGCCCGCCGGTGCGGCAGCAGGACCCGGGCCGTCCCGGCGAGCATCGTCTGCACGCGCGAGGACTGCACCTCGCCCAGCAGGTCCAGCACGCGCATGCCCGCGACCGCGGCCTCGTCGGGCCGCCCGCCGCGCGCCAGGTCGTCCGCCAGCTCCGCCGTGTAGAGCGCGATGTTCCGCGTGAAGTGCGGGTCCTGCAGTTCCGCGGCACGCCGCGCGTGCCGCGCCGCCCGGGGCCAGTCGCCCAGGGTGGACCAGCACTGCGCCTCCAGGCCCTCCAGTTCGGCCGCGCCGTAGAAGCTCATCCACTCGGGGTCGGCGTCCGAGGGACCCCGGTCGAAGAGGGCCTTCGCGCGGGTCAGGGCCTGCTCGCAGGCGACACGGTCGGCGAGGCCCGCCCAGCCGCCCGCCTCGCGCAGCGCGAGCAGCGACATCAGCCGGGCCGAGCCGAGCGGCCGGGCGGCCCGCTGCCCGGCCTGCGCCGCCCGCACCGCCTCGCGGGGCCGGCCGGTGTCCCGCGCGAGGAACGCCGCGTTGCAGAAGGCGTGCGCCTCCAGTGCCTCGTCGTCGTGCGTCCGGGCGGTGGCCAGGGCTTCCGCGTAGTGCGAGCGGGCGTCGTCGAAGCGTCCCGAGTCGTGGGCCAGCCAGCCCACGGAGATGGCCAGTTCACCGGCGCCCGAGTACAGCCGGTCCGCCGTCGCCCGCCGCGTCGCCACGGCGTCGAGCAGCCCGTACGCGGCGCGCAGCGGGGCCGCCGCGCGCCGGTAGAGGCCGTCGGCGCCGTGCCGGTCGTCGAGCAGCCGGATCCTGCGGACTGCCTCCTCCAGGGCGCCCGCCTCGCTCGTCCCGGCGCGGCGCGCCGGGCGCTGTGCCGCCGAAGCGGCTGGCGCGAGGGCGAAGGGGCCCAGGGTGGCGGCGGCCACGGTGGCGCCGCCGCCGGTCATGAATGCGCGACGCAGCACGTCGCTCTCCTCGAAGTTGTCGTACGTCGTGGTCTGGTCCGGCGTCTCATACGGCTCGTGCGCCCCGCGCGTCTCACTCGTGGCGTCCGCCGGGTCCGCGGCGTGCGACGGGGGAGCGCCGTCCTGGACCACGTGCGCCCGGCGTCCGCGTACGGACGAGCGGGGCGCGAAGCCCAGGTCGGTGAGCGTGCGTCCGGGGAACATGTGCAGGAACACCCGTTCGTACGCGTAGTTGGGGCACCGGATCTCGCCCGCCTCGACCCTGCCGATGTAGCGCGCGTCACAGCTGACCCGCTCGCCGATCTCGCGGGCGGCCCGGCGGACCGCCGCGGCGAACTCGGCCGGCGAGCGCGCTCCGCGCACCTGCCGGAAGACGAGGTTCGGCTGCGGCCGTTCCGGCCGGTCCGGCCCCGATGAGGGCACCGTTGACGACGCCATGGCCGGGTCCTCCCGTGCGAACCGTCGAACCATGCCGGATCCAGGGCGAGTTGTCCGCGTTGTCACGTCCTGGCGCTCTGGTCCCGGCGGGCAAGAACGTACCGGCTGCGCCGGACCCGGCACGTCGAGTTTGACCACAAACCGGATATCTCCTCCGCGATCTGCCATGAAGTGCCATCCTTTGCGGCTGACTTCCGCCGTAGCCGTTGACGTTCTCGCGCGTTGAACCTTGTGGACCGGGAGCCCGTGATTCCCGGTAGCTCGTCCAAGCAGGGGTTCCGTGGTGGAGGCCGGGATGGAGACGCGCCAGAGCAACGTTCCTCGTACGCCGACGACGGCAGGGCGCGCGTCGGGAGGGCCGGGCGGCACACCGCCGCCCGGGGGAGCCGCGTGCGACGTCGTCACGGTGCCGGCCCGGCAGGGGCTGGAGGCGGTCGACATCCTGCGGCGCGGCGCCGCCGACTCGGTGGGCCCCGTCCTGCACGACGGCGGCGGCACGCTGGGCTTCCTGGTGCCGCCCGGGACCGCCGCCGCGTGGGACGTGCCGGGCAGCACGTGCACCGAGACCAACGGCCGGGGCCTGAACCTCGTCCCCGGACCACCCGCGGCGGCGGACTCGGGCTGGCTGCTGCCCCCCGGCGAGGCCGACCCGGCGACCGACCCGGCGATGCTGCGCGCGGCACTGGGCGAGGCGGCCCGGCTGATCGAGGCGGCGGACAACTGCCGGTGAGACCCGCGGACGGTCCGCAGGTGGTCCTCGGCTGGTCCGCGGGTGGACCCGGCCTCCTGGCCGTGACCCGGGCGGGCAGCGGTACCCGCGGGCACCGATAATGAGCCAATGGGAAAGTCCAGGAGCCCCCGGCGCCGGCAGGGCGGGGCCGAAGCCGTCGTGGAGCACGTCGACGGCGGCTGCGCGCAGCTCGTACCCGACCGGGACCGGCCGCGGGCGTGGACGCTCCTGATCGACGGCGCACCCCAGTCCCACGTCGACCTCGACGACCCCGGCCACCTCTCCTTCGACTACCAGCGCCGCCTCGGCCACGTCATCGACCTGGCCGCCCCGCCCGGCCGGCCGGTCCACGCCGTGCACCTCGGCGGCGGCGCCCTCACGCTGGCCCGCTACGTCGCCGCCACCCGCCCCCGCTCCACCCAGCAGGTGGTCGAGCGGGACGCGGCCCTCGTCCAACTGGTCCGGCGCGCCCTGCCGTTGGACCCCGGCGCGCGGATCCGGGTGCGCTCGGTGGACGCCCGCGAGGGCCTCGCGAAGGTGCCGGACGGCTGGGCCGACCTCGTCATCGGGGACGTCTTCAGCGGCGCCCGCACCCCGGCCCACCTGACCTCGGGGGAGTTCCTGGACGAGGTCCGCAGGGCGCTGAAGCCCGGCGGTGTCTTCGCGGCCAACCTCGCCGACGGCCCGCCCCTCGCCCACCTGCGCGGCCAGATCGCCACCGCCGCCGCCCGGTTCGCGGAACTCGCGCTGATCGCCGACGCGGCCGTGCTGCGCGGCAAGCGGTTCGGGAACGCGATCCTGGCCGCCTCCGACCACCCGCTCCCGCTCGCCGAGCTGACCCGCCGCGCCGCCTCCGACCCGCACCCCGGCCGGGTCGAACACGGCAGGTCGCTGGCCGACTTCACGGGCGGCGCCCCGCCCGTGACGGACGCGACGGCGGTGGCGTCACCGGCCCCGCCGCCCTCGGTCTTCCACTGACCGCGCAGCCACCCAGCAGTTGCCTGCTGGGCACTAGTAGTTATTGATCTCGACGCGCGGCGGGCCGTCGTGCCACGTGCAGAACACCGACACCCGGTCCGCGCCCGCGGTGTACTCCACGCGGATCCACTTCTCCGTCTTCCACACCTGCATCGACCAGCCGGTCCGCGGCGTCGCCGACACGAGCGTCGCGGACGCCGGCCCCAGGTCGAACACCGCGCGCCCGCCGTCCGTGTCGTAACCGCGCACCTCGCCCGACGTGGTGGGCGACGGGTCCGCGGGCGGGGCGGCGCCGCGGGACGGCGGGGGCGTCGCGGACGGTTTCGGGACCGTCGGTGTCGGCTTCGGCGACGGGCTCTTGGACGTCGGCGCCGGCGCCGGCCGCCGCGTGGACGACGCGAGCGGCTCCGACCGCGGCCCGCTCGCCTCCGTCACCGTGATGGGCAGGGCGCGCGGCGGGTCGTAGGCCGTGCCCGCCATCACCGTGTGGACGCCCCACCACGACAGCGTGACCGCCGCGCCCGTGGCGAGCGACCAAGCCAGTACGTGAACGAGTCCTCTGCGCATCGCGCGCCCATACTGCCCCACACGCCCCCCGGGTGTCGCCCGCCCGGACCCGTTCCCCCACCGCTCGTCCACAGGCGGGCAGTTGTCCACAGGCCCGCGCCCGCCGCGTGCGCATGGCGTACGGTGCGGGCCATGGCAAGTGTGCTTGTGGTCGAGGACGACCAGTTCGTACGCTCCGCGCTCATCCGGCACCTGACCGACGCCGCCCACACGGTGCGCAGTGTCGGCACGGCGCTGGAGGCGCTGCGCGAGGTCGCCCATTTCCCCTTCGACGTGGTGATCCTGGACCTCGGACTGCCCGACCTGGACGGCTCCGAGGCGCTGAAGATGCTGCGCGGCATCACGGACGTGCCGGTCATCGTCGCCACCGCGCGCGACGACGAGGGCGAGATCGTCCGGCTGCTGAACGCGGGGGCGGACGACTACCTGACCAAGCCGTTCTCCGTCGAGCACCTGTCCGCGCGGATGGCGGCGGTGCTGCGCCGCGCCAGATCCGGCGCCGGGGAGGCACCGCCCCCGACCGTACTGCGCGTCGGCGGCCTCACCGTCGACCCGCTGCGCCGCGAGGCCCGGTTGGACGGCACGCGGCTCGACCTCACCCGCCGCGAGTTCGACCTGCTCGCCTTCCTCGCCGGCCGGCCCGGCGTCGTCGTCCCCCGCAAGGAACTGCTCGCCGAGGTCTGGCAGCAGTCCTACGGCGACGACCAGACCATCGACGTCCACCTGTCCTGGCTGCGCCGCAAACTGGGCGAGACGGCGGCCAGCCCGCGCTATCTGCACACCCTGCGGGGCGTCGGCGTGAAGCTGGAACCACCGGAAGCGGAGCCGGCGCGATGAGATGGGCGCTGGTCAAGGTCTCGCTGGCGGTCACGACCATGGTCGTGGTGGCCTTCGCCGTGCCGCTCGGCCTCGTCATCAAGGAGATGGCCCGCGACCGCGCCTTCTCCAACGCCGAGCGGCAGGCCGCCGCGGTCGCCCCCGCGCTGTCCATCACCACCGACCACGACCAGTTGGAGCGCGTCGTCGCCTCCGCCGGTTCGCACGCCGGCATGGCCGTGCACATCCCGGCCTCCGCCGACACCGGCCGTGTCGACCTCGGACGGCAGCGCGCCGCCGAACGGGACATCGCGGCCGTACGAAGACTGGGCCGCGCCTCCACCACCGAGGCGGCCGACGGCTCCCTCCTGCTCCAGCCGGTCGCGCTGAGCACCGGGGAGATAGCCGTCGTCGAGGTGTTCGTGCCCGAGTCCGAGATGACCAACGGCGTCGCCACGGCGTGGGCGGTGCTCGCCGGGGTCGGTCTCGCCCTCGTCGTCGGATCGGTCGCCGTCGCCGACCGGCTCGGCGTGCGCATGGTGCAGCCCGCGCAGCGCCTGGTCGAGGGCGCGCACGAACTGGGCGAGGGCAAGCTCGGCGCCCGCGTGCCCGAGGAGGGCCCCACCGAACTGCGCCTCGCCGCGGTCGCGTTCAACTCGATGGCCGACCAGGTCGTGCAACTGCTGGCCAACGAGCGGGAGCTGGCGGCGGACCTGTCCCACCGGCTGCGCACGCCGCTGACCGTGCTGCGGCTGAACGCGGCCTCGCTCGGCGACGGGCCCGCCGCCGAGCAGACCCGCACCGCCGTCGAGCAACTGGAGCGCGAGGTCGACACCATCATCCGGACCGCCCGCGAGGCCAAGCCGCAGACGGCCGCCGCCGGTCCCGGCGCCGGCTGCGACGCGGCGGAGGTGGTGCGCGAGCGGATGGGCTTCTGGTCGGCGCTCGCCGAGGACGAGGGCCGCAAGTGGCGCGTGGCGGGCGCCGACCGGCCGGTGCGCATCCCCGTGGCCCGCGCCGACCTCGCCGCCGCCCTGGACGCCCTGCTCGGCAACGTCTTCCGGCACACACCGGAGGGCACGGCCTTCGCGGTCGACGTGCACAACGGCGAGGACGCGGTGCTCGTGCTCGTGTCGGACGCGGGCCCCGGCATACCCGACCCCGGGGCGGCGATGGCGCGCGGCCGAGGCTCGGGGAGCGACGGGTCGACCGGACTCGGCCTGGACATCGTGCGCCGGCTCGCGGAATCCACCGGCGGGGACGTACGGATCGGCCCCTCCGTGCTCGGCGGCACCGAGGTGCGGATCCGGCTCCACCTGGACGGCAGGGCGGACCCGGTGCGCCGCGGGCACCGCGGGGGCGTGCGCCGCCGCCGGTTCCTGCGGCCCGCCGCCACCTTTAATCGCTCCCGATCCCTTCCTTAAGCGCACCCTAAGATCCCCAACCCCCGTCCGGAACAGGCCGTTTGCCCGGTTCGCGGTCGCTAGCGTGCTGCCACACCCCACCCCCAGTGGACCCGTGAACGGCGAAGGCAGGCACGCGATGAGCACGCACCGGCGCAAGGTCAGTGGCAGGTACAAGGCGATGGGCGGTGTCGTCGCCGCGGCTGTGGCGGGCGGCGGCGCGTTCCTGTTCACCGGCACCGCGCAGGCGGCCGGAGTCGGCGCCGCGTACACGAAGACCAGCGAGTGGTCGACGGGCTACACCGCGCAGTACGTCGTCACCAACGACAGCGGACAGGCGAAGAAGGACTGGCGGCTGGAGTTCGACCTGCCCGCCGGGACCACGCTGAGCTCGCTGTGGAACGCCGAGTCGAACGTCAGCGGCCGGCACGTCACCGTGACGCCGCCCCGGTGGGACACCGACGGCCTGGCCGCCGGCGAGTCCGTCACCGTCGGCTTCGTCGCCACCGGCACCGCCGCCCCCACCGGCTGCCGCGTGGACAACGCGGCGTGCTCCACGGACGACGCCGCGACGCCCGAACCCACCGGCCGCCCGACGGACACGCCCACTCCCACCGCCACCCCGACGGAGAAGCCCACCGCCACACCCACGCCCACCCCGACCGCCACGGCGACCCCGACGCAGCCCCCGGGCACCGGCGAGACCGCCGGCTTCGCCCCCTACGTCGACACCTCGCTCCACCCGGCCTTCGACCTGGTCGCGAGCGCCGAGGCCACCGGCGTGAAGGACTACAACCTCGCCTTCGTCACCGACGGCGGCGGCTGCACCCCGAAGTGGGGCGGCGTCACCGACCTCGGCAGCGACGCCGTCGCCGCGCAGATCGGCGCCCTGCGCGCCAAGGGCGGCGACGTCCGGGTCTCCTTCGGCGGCGCGGCCGGCTCCGAACTGGGCACGACCTGCGCCTCGGCGGACGCGCTGGCGGCGGCGTACGGCAAGGTCGTGGACACCTACAGGCTCGCCAAGGTCGACTTCGACGTCGAGGGCGGGGCGCTGCCCAACGCGGCGGCCAACACCCGCCGCGCCCAGGCGATCGCGCAGCTCCAGCGGCAACACCCCGGCCTGGACGTCTCCTTCACCCTGCCGGTGATGCCCGAGGGCCTCACGCAGGACGGCGTGAACCTCCTGGCGGACGCCAAGAAGAACGGCGTGAAGATCGACGCGGTCAACATCATGGCGATGGACTACGGCCCCGCCTACAGCGACGACATGGGCACCTACGCCGAGCAGGCCGCCACCGCCACCCAGGCCCAGATCAAGGGCGTCCTCGGGCTGTCCGACAGCGAGGCGTGGCGGACGGTCGCCGTGACGCCGATGATCGGCGTCAACGACGTCGTGACCGAGGTGTTCGAGGTCGAGGACGCCACGCAGCTGGTGGACTTCGCCAAGTCCAAGGGCCTCGGCTGGCTCTCCATGTGGTCCGGCACCCGCGACAAGGCCTGCCCCGGCGGCCCGAAGCCCTCGGCCGACGCCACGTGCAGCTCCATCGACCAGGAGAAGTTCGCCTTCACCAAGGCCTTCGCCGCCTACAACTGACGCGGCCCCACGCCCCCGGGCGCTCAGACCCCGGGCCCCACAGCCCCCACATCCCCCCACGCTCAACGCCCCGGCCGGCTCACCCCCCACCCGGCCGGGGCGCGCGGCGTTCTACAGCGCGTCGACCTCGGGCAGCGTCCCCGAGCGGGCCGCGCGGGCGTACCAGTGGGCGCTCGACTTCGGCGTACGGACCTGCGTGGCGTAGTCGACGTAGACCGCGCCGAAGCGCTTGCCGTAGCCGTAGGCCCACTCGAAGTTGTCCATCAGGGACCACAGGTAGTAGCCGCGCACGTCCGCGCCGTCCGTGATGGCGCGGCGCACCGCCGACAGGTGCGCGTGCAGGTAGGCGATGCGCTCCGGGTCGTGGACGCGGCCGTCGGCGTCGGGCTTGTCGTCGTACGCGGCGCCGTTCTCCGTGACGTAGAGCGGCAGGCCCGGCGCCTCACGGGTGTAGCGCATGATCAGCTCGTGCAGGCCCGTCGCGTCGATGGTCCAGCCCATCTCCGTGCGCTCGCCCGGCGTCTGGTGGAACATCACGTCGTCCGCCGCCGGCCACGGCGAGTGGTCGCTCTCCCCGTGCCCGTCGGCGCGCGGGCCGCTCGCGTCCGGGTCGGCGGCCGAAACCAGCGTCGGCGTGTAGTAGTTGAGGCCCAGGGCGTCCAGCGGCTGGTTGATGGCGGCGAGATCGCCGTCCTCGACGAACGACCAGTCGGTGAGCGAGGACGTCGCCTCCAGCAGCGTCTTCGGGTAGGCGCCGTGCAGGATCGGGCCGTGGAAGATCCCGCTGGACAGGTCGTCGATCCGGCGGGCCGCCGCCAGGTCGGCCGGGTCCTGCGTCACCGCGCGGACCACCGACGAGTTCAGGCTCAGCGCGACCGTGTTGCGCGACGGCATCACCGACCGCAGCGCCGACGTGCCGAGGCCGTGCGCCAGGTTCAGGTGGTGCGCGGCCTTCAGCGACGCCGCGTGGTCCGTACGGCCCGGGGCGTGCACACCGGAGGCGTAGCCCAGGAAGGCGCTGCACCACGGCTCGTTGAGCGTGATCCACTGCTCCACGCGGTCGCCGAGCGCCTCGCCGACGAGCGCCGCGTACTCCGCGAACCGGTACGCCGTGTCGCGCTCCGGCCAGCCGCCCGCGTCCTCCAGCTCCTGCGGCAGGTCCCAGTGGTAGAGGGTGACCGCGGGCTTGATGTTGTGCGCGAGCAGCTCGTCGACCAGCCGGCGGTAGAAGTCCAGGCCGACCTGGACGGCCGGGCCGCGGCCCGTCGGCTGCACCCGCGGCCAGGAGACGGAGAACCGGTAGGCGGTCAGCCCCAGGTCCGCCATCATCGCCACGTCGTCGCGGTAGCGGTGGTAGTGGTCGACAGCGATGTCGCCGGTCTCGCCGCCCTGCGTCTTGCCCGGCGTATGGCTGAAGGTGTCCCAGATCGACGGGGTGCGGCCGTCCTCCCGCACCGCCCCCTCTATCTGGTACGCGGAGGTGGCAGCGCCCCAGAGGAAGGCGGGGGGAAAGGTCACCGGGGTCACCGGCTGTGCGGACTCAGGCATGGAAGCGCTCCCATTGGAGGTCGTGGAGACCGACGGGTAGGAGGGGGAATGAGACGAGGGAAAGGGGCCGAGGCGGCGGTGACCCGGCCCCGTGGACGCGGCGGCCGTCAGCCCTTCACCGCGCCCTGCATGATGCCGCCCACGATCTGCTTGCCGAAGATCGCGAAGACGAGCAGCAGGGGCAGTGTGCCGAGCAGCGCGCCTGCCATGATCAGGGACTGGTCGGGGGTGTAGCCGCGACCCAGGCCCGCGACCGCCACCTGCACGGTCGGATTGCCGTTCTGCGTCAGCACCAGGAACGGCCACAGGAAGTCGTTCCAGGTCTGCACGAACATCAGCATGCCCAGTACGGCCATGGCGGGCCGCGCGGCCGGGAACACCACGTGCCACACCACGCGCCAACTGCTCGCGCCGTCGACCCGGGCGGCCTCGATGATCTCGTCCGGCAGCGCCTGGATCAGGTACTGCCGCATGAAGAACACCCCGAAGGCGTTCACCAGCGACGGCAGGATGACCGCCTGGAGCTGGTCGGACCAGTCGAGCTTGGCCACCATCATGTACAGCGGGATCACACTGAGCTGCGGCGGCACCATCATCGTGCCGATCACGATCAGCAGCAGCGCGTTGCGGCCTCTGAACTTCAGCTTGGCGAAGGCGAATCCGGCGATCGTGGACAGGAACACGATCGTCGCCGCCGACACGCCCGCCACGAAGGTGGTGTTGAGGAACGCCTCACCGAGGTTGGCGTCGTTCCAGGCGAGGTCCAGGTTGTTGAACAGGTTGGAGCCGAACCAGAACGGCGGCGGCGTCTCGGCGAGCCGCTGGTTGTCGCGCGAGGCGGCGATCGCGGTCCACACCAGCGGGAACAGCGAGCCGATGGTGAACAGCGCGAGGACCACGTACGCGAGGGGGCCCGCGTGCATCTGCCCGCCCGCGCGTGCCGCCTTGGTCCGCAGCATGCGCCGGGACTCCTTCGGCACCGTGTCCTGAGGTGGCTTCGTCATGGTCGTCGTCACGGCCGGTTCTCCTTAACTACTGGCGCGCAGCCGGCGCGAGATGACGGAGTTGAGGATCCCGATCAGGATGAGGATCAGGAACATCGCCCAGGCGATCGCGGAGGCACGGCCCAGGTGCTGGTTCACCCAGCCCTGCTCGTACAGGTACAGGCCGAGCGTCTGGAACTGGTGCTCCGGTCCGCCGGAGGCGCCCTTGTTCGCGTCGAACAGCAGCGGCTCACCGAACACCTGCGAGGCGCCGATGGTCGACACGACGACGGTGAACAGGATCGTCGGGCGCAGCGAGGGCAGCGTCACGTGGATGAACTGCCGCCACCGGCTCGCGCCGTCCAGCGCCGCCGACTCGTACAGGTCCTGCGGGATCGCCTGCATCGCCGCGAGGTAGATCAGGGCGTTGTAGCCGGTCCAGCGCCAGATGATGATCGTCGACACGGCGATCTTCGAGGCCCAGGTGTCGTTCTGCCAGTCGATGGCGTCGATGCCGACGAAGCCGAGCGCCCAGTTGATCATGCCGTAGTCGCGGCCGAACAGCAGCACGAAGACCAGGGTGGCCGCCGCGATGGACGTGGCGTACGGCGCGAGCATCGCGACCCGGTAGAACGTCGAGGCGCGCAGCTTGTAGTTGAGGAGGTGGGCGATGCCCATGGCCATCATCAGCTGGGGCACCGTCGAGATGACGCCGATGATCAGGGTGTTCTTCGCCGCGTTCCAGAAGAAGTCGTCGTCGAAGATCCGGGTGTAGTTCCTCATGCCGACCCACGACATGTCCGTGGGCGCGGTCAGCTCGACCTGGTGCAGCGACGCCCAGCCGGTGTAGACCAGCGGGAAGAGGCCGAACGCCAGGAAGAGCAGGAAGAACGGGGAGACGAACGCGTACGGGCTCCAGCGCACGTCCCGCTGCCAGCGGCGGGACAGCTTCGACCGCTGCTTGTCGTCCCTCGGGGAGGGCTCCTTCGCCGCCGGGCGGCCCGGGGCCGCGCCCCCCTTGCGGGGGGACGCGGCGGTGTCGTGCCTGGTTGCCATTCCGGTCACTGGTCCAGGTTGTTGTCGATGGTCTTGGTGGCCGTCTCCCACGCCTCCTCGGGCGACTTGCCCTGGGCGACGAGGATGACGCCATTGTCGGTCAGACCCTGCTGGATGATCTGGTCCTTCGGGCCGATCACCTGAACCGGGCTGCTCTTGGCCGCCGCCGCGAAGATCTCACCGATCGGCGCGTCACCGGTCATGTCGTTCTTGGCGTTCTTGACGGCGTCCGACTCGTACGCCGCCGGGGTGCTCGGGAAGCTGCCCTGCTTGGCGAACAGCTTGGCCTGCTGCTCGGGCGCGGTCAGCCAGGCGGCCAGCTTCGCGGCCTCCTCGGTGTTCTTGCCGGACTTCGGCACGGCCAGGAAGGAACCGCCCCAGTTGGCGGACTTCGGCGCCGCGGCCACGTCCCACTTGCCGGCCGCCTCGGGCTTCGACTTGCCCTTGATGTAGCCGAGCATCCACGGCGGGCAGCTCATCGCCGCGAACTTGCCCTGGGCGATCGTGGTGTCCCAGGCGGGCTGGAACTGCGTCTGGTTGCCGACCAGCTTGTCCTGCGTGGCCTTCGCGGTGAGGTCGAACGCGGCCTTCACGGCCGGGTTCTTCTTGTAGATGACCTCGCCCTTGTCGTTGTAGAAGCGCTCGGTCTCGCTGCCGAGGATGGCCTGGATCAGGCCGCCGGGGGAGTCGAGGAAGGTGGTGCCCTTGGGCGCCTTCTTCTTGTAGTCCTGGCCGACCTCGACGAGCTTGTCCCAGCTGCCCGCCCAGAGCTTGCCGACCTCCTCGCGGTCGGTCGGCAGACCGGCCTTCTCGAAGAGGTCCTTGCGGTAGCAGATGGCCATCGGGCCGACGTCCGTGCCGAGACCGACGGTCTCGCCGTCCTTGGTCGTGGCCTGCGCCCACTTCCACTCGAGGTAGTCGCTCTTCTTGCCGTACTTCGCCAGGTCCAGCAGCTTGTCGGACTGGGTGGCGACGACCTCGGCGATGTTGCCGACCTCGATGCCCTGGATGTCCTGGAGGCCGCTGTTGGTGGTGAGGTGGTTGACCAGCGCGGGGTAGTAGTTCTCGTTCCGCTCGACGACCGTCTGCTGGATGTCGATGTCGGGGTGGAGCTTCTCGTACTCCGCGTAGAGGCCGGCCTCCTCGAAGCCGAACGTGCCGAAGAGTCCCAGGGTGATCTTGGTCTTGCCGCCGCCGCCCTCCGACGACGATCCGGAACCGTTGTCGCCGTCGTCGGCACAGCCGGCCAGCAGCCCGGCGCCCAGCGACGCGACGGCCGCAATGACCAGCGCCTTGCGCGCGGTTCGAGAGGGTGCTGCTCGCATTGCTCCTCCTGTTGCCCTGACGTGCCGACCCCCCGGCCAACGGCATTGTTGGGCCCGTTAGTTTCTCGCTGCGGCTCGGGCGGGGAACGTGCGGGATGTGTAAGTGCCAGGTAGTGTGGGAGCGCTCCCACATGTGATGTGTTGAAGGTTCGTCGGTCGGGGCGGGGGTGTCAAGGGACCGGACGCGAGGAGATGTGTTCAGTTATCGGGCTGTTAACTGGACGACGATGGTTCCGATCCGGCCAGTCCCTCCCGGCCGGGAAAATCGGGCCTCCGCGCGTCACGCGGGTCTGGAGCGGACGGGCACGGGAGGTCATCGTGTCCGAGAGGGCTGTTAAATTCCAGGCCAGCCGCAGAGTGCGGGGTGTCGACGGGAGGCGGAGCCAATGGCAGGCCACGGAGCGCGGGGCCGGAGCGGCGGTCGGCCGACCCTGGAAGAGGTCGCCGCGCGCGCCGGAGTGGGGCGCGGCACCGTGTCCCGGGTGATCAACGGCTCGCCGCGGGTCAGCGACGCGACGCGCGCCGCTGTCGAGGCGGCGGTGGCCGAGCTCGGGTACGTCCCCAACACGGCCGCGCGGGCGCTGGCCGCGAACCGCACGGACGCCATCGCTCTCGTCGTGCCCGAGCCCGAGACCCGCTTCTTCGCCGAGCCGTACTTCTCGGACATGCTGAAGGGCGTGGGGGCCGAGCTGTCCGAGACGGAGATGCAGCTGCTGCTGATCTTCGCGGGCAACGACCGGGAGCGGCAGCGGCTCGCGCAGTACCTCGCGGCGCACCGGGTGGACGGCGTGCTGCTGGTCTCCGTGCACGCGGACGACCCGCTGCCCGATCTGTTGTCCCAGCTGGAGATCCCGGCCGTGATCAGCGGCCCGCGGTCGGCCGGGGAGACACTGGCGTCGGTCGACTCCGACAACTACGGCGGGGCGCGGTCGGCGGTGGAGCACCTGCTGGCGCGGGGCTGCGAGCGGATAGCGCACATCACCGGGCGCCTGGACGTGTACGGCGCGCAGCGCCGCATCGACGGCTACCGGGACGCGCTGCGCGACGCGGGGCACGAGGTGGACGAACTCCTCATCGAGCCCGGGGACTTCTCCGAGGAGGGCGGGCGTCAGGCGATGGCCGCGCTGCTGGAGCGACGGCCCGACCTGGACGCCGTGTTCGCGGCGTCGGACGTGACGGCGGCGGGCGCGCGGCAGGCCCTGCGGGACGCGGGGCGGCGCATCCCGGACGACGTGGCGCTGGTGGGGTACGACGACTCGGCGATCGCGCGGCACATGGATCCGCCGCTGACGTCGGTCCGCCAGCCCATCGAGGAGATGGGCCGCCGGATGATCGACCTGCTCCTCACGGAGATCGCGGACCGGCGTCCGCCGGCGTCGCGGGGCCTGGAGCGGCGGCAGGTGGTGCTGGCCACGGAACTGGTGCCGCGCCGCTCGGCGTAGGCCTCCGGCGGTCGGGCGGGGTCCCGTGGGGCGGGGGTGCCTGCGGGCGCCCCCGGGCCCGTCCCGCCCGCGCCGGGAACGCAATCAGCCGGTGACTTCTCGCGAAGTCACCGGCTGATCACTCAGGGTGAGTGACGGGACTCGAACCCGCGGCATCCTGGACCACAACCAGGTGCTCTACCAGCTGAGCTACACCCACCATGACCGGTGTGGGAGTCAGTTCCTTCCCCGACCGGCCGAGAAAAAGTGTACAGGGTCCGAAGGGGTGCTCGCGCACGACTTTCGCGGCGCCCCTCCGGGTGGCCCCGGCGCCCCTACTGAGCAGGCAGGGCGTGCTTCGCGGCGATCGCCTTGGCGGTGTCCGAGTCCGGCCCCGGCTGGGGCACGAACACGGCCTCGCGGTAGTACCGCAGCTCCGCGATGGACTCGCGGATGTCGGCGAGGGCGCGGTGGTTGCCGTTCTTCTCGGGGCTGTTGAAGTACGCGCGCGGGTACCAGCGCCGCGCCAGCTCCTTCACGGACGACACGTCCACGATGCGGTAGTGCAGGAAGCTCTCCAGCGTGGGCATGTCCCGCAACAGGAAACCGCGGTCGGTGCCGACGGAGTTGCCGCACAGCGGGGCCTTGCCCGGCTCCTTCACGTACTCCTTGATGTACGCGAGGACACGCTCCTCCGCGTCGGCCAGCGTCGTGCCGCCGGGGAGCGCGTCGAGGAGTCCGGACGCGGTGTGCATCTGACGCACCACCTCCGGCATCGTCTCCAGCGCCTCGTCCGGCGGGCGGATGACGATGTCCACGCCCTCGCCCAGCACATTGAGCTCGGAGTCGGTGACGAGGGCGGCCACCTCGATGAGCGCGTCGTCGGACAGCGAGAGGCCGGTCATCTCGCAGTCGATCCACACCATGCGATCGTTCATGGGCCAACCCTACGGCCCGGCGCGACGGCTTGGTGATGCCCGTGCGGCAAGGGCCCGCGGGGAGGCTGTCCCCGCGGGCCCTCAGGTGCGCGCCGCGTCCGTCACATACCGCTGCGCTGCCCCGGCAGGCTCGCCCGGCTCGGCACGTACGCCTCGCGGCCGTGGTCGGCCGACGCCGATGCCGACAAGGGTGCCGAGGACCCTATGGCGCTCGCCGCCGTGCGCCGGGACTGCAGCGGCACCGGGTTCTCCGGGTGGACGCCGGAGCCCTGTGCCGCCGGGCCCGGGCCGCCGGGGTGGCCGGGGTGGCCCACCTGGGACGGCTGGCCGTGCGAGTGCGAGCCGGTGTCGGCGTCCGGCTGCCGTTCGCCCTGCGGTCGGCGGGCCCGGTACGCCGCCCGGTAGGCGGCGGGGGAGGACCCGAGCTGGCGGCGGAAGTGCCCGCGCAGCGCGACGGGGGAGCGGAAGCCGCAGCGGCCCGCCACCTCGTCCACCGAGTAGTCCGACGTCTCCAGCAGGCGCTGCGCCTGGAGCACCCGCTGGGTGATCAGCCACTGGAGGGGGGCCGAACCCGTCAGCGAGCGGAAGCGGCGGTCGAACGTACGACGGCTCATGTACGCGCGTGCCGCCAGCGTCTCCACGTCGAACTGCTCGTGGAGGTGCTCCAGCGCCCAGGCGACGACCTCGGCGAGCGGGTCGGCGCCGATCTCCTCCGGTAAAGACCTGTCGAGGTAGCGCTCCTGACCGCCACTTCGGCGCGGCGGGACCACCAGGCGGCGGGCCAGCGCGCCGGCCGCCTCGTTGCCGTGGTCCGTACGCACGATGTGCAGGCACAGGTCGATCCCGGCGGCCGTACCGGCCGAGGTGAGCACGTCGCCGTCGTCGACGAACAGCTCACGCGGGTCGACGTGCACCGACGGGTAGCGCTTGGCCAGCGTCGGTGCGTACATCCAGTGTGTGGTCGCGGGGCGGCCGTCCAGCAGGCCCGCCGCCGCGAGGACGAACGCGCCGGTGCACAGTCCCACTATGCGCGCGCCCTCCTCGTGTGCCCGGCGGAGCGCGTCGAGCGCCTCCTCCGGTGGCGGTGAGGTGATCGAGCGCCAGGCCGGCACCACGACGGTGCCCGCCCGGGAGATCGCCTCCAGGCCATGTGGTGCGGTGAGTTCCAGTCCCCCGGTGGTCCGCAGCGGGCCGTCCTCTCCCGCACACACCAGCAGTCGGTAGCGCGGTACGCCGGCGTCCTGGCGGTCGATCCCGAACACCGACAGCGGTATGGAACTCTCGAAGATGGGACCGCCGCTGAACAGCAGCACCGCGACGATCTCCTTGCGGCGTCGCCCGGACAATTTCCGGGCCGCGGCTTCCGGCGCGGCAGTGGAGTCGTGGCTCATACTGCTAAGCCCCCCTCGGTGGTCGCGGCTCCTCGGTTGTGTCGCTCCTGCACGTTTCCCCTCGGTCCTGCACGAGTCCCCCGCCGTAGACAGTCAAGATCGAATCTACTGTGTCGCGTGGTGCCGACGTGACCCGGTTGAGCACCGGGCGCATTGTCGACATGGCAACTTGGCGTGAAGCATTCGATCACGAAGCGTTGCACTCGCGGGGCGTGCAGGGAAGTGCGCCTTGTCGCAGTGGCCAATCCGCGTAGGGTGCGCGGGGCCCCTGGGACCCTTTCCGTGCAGGTGGAACGGGGGTTGAGGGGTGCCCGGGGCAGGGGATGCGCGTAATCCAGAAGTTGGCTGAAAACATGCGCCAGGTTGAATGGAAACCGGTCAACCGGCCGGTGTACGCCCCTCAGTGTGCCTTGCGGCGTCCCGCGCGACGCGTTCGGAGCGGCGCAGCAGGACCCGGCAGACGCCGGTGACGGCCGCGAGTCCGAGGGCCGTGCCCGCCGCGCCGGCCAGGGGCGTGCCGTACCAGAGCAGGACGACCGGGACGAGGACGCAGCTGAAGGCCGCCCAGCGGACCACGTCGCCGGCGGTGTCCGGCCGGCGCCCGGCGCGGGGCGCTCCGGGCGGGTGCGGCGCCTCGGCGGGGTGTCGGGGTCCGGACATGCGTACTCCCTGGGACGTGACTCTGGGGGTACAACGCGTGTCCGGCGAGTCGGTCACTGGACGTCCGGCGCGAGGGCGACGTGCGAGTGAATCCCGTGCAAACCGGCTGTACGTGGCAGCAACCATTGCGTGACGAGTGCCGCCTCGTGCATGCTCCCTGGAACCGCCCGGAGCCTGCGCGGGATCTGGGAGAAGGAGGAGTGGCGCCGTACCCTTGGGGGTATGGGGTTGGGAAGATGATTCCCGGACACAGCTCCGCCGCGCAGTGTTCGTCCCACCCATAAAGGATCAAAACGCCGAGACAGCCATGGCCGGTCACGAATTCTTCGAACCCGCGGACCGCAAGCGGCCGGTCGCCGACCCGACGGCGGCCGATCCCCAGGCGGCGGAAGAGGCGCGTCACTCGTGTGATCCAGCCTTCAAGCACGGCGTGGTCGTCGGCTTCGACGGCTCCACCTCCAGCGAGCGCGCCCTGGCGTACGCGATCGGCATGGCGCACCGCTCCCGGGCCGGCCTGATCATCGTCCACGTCGCCAATCGGCTGCCCACCACGGTGTGGGCGGGCTGCGAGCCGCCCGTCTTCGTCGACGTGCCGGACCACCGCACCGAGGTGCTGGGTCTGGAGCTGGCCTGCGCGGACTATCTGGCCGAGGTGCCCTGGATCCTGGTCGAGCGCGGCGGCGACATCTGCCACGAACTGGAAGAGGTGGGGCGGGAGTACGAGGCGGACGCGATCGTCGTCGGCTCCACGCACGGCATCGTGGGCCGCATCTTCGGCTCCGTCGCCGGCCGCCTGGCCAAGCGCGCGAAGCGGCCCGTCGTCGTCATCCCGTAACCCGTGAGCGTGTGAAAGGGCCCGCGCCCCCTTCCGGGGCGCGGGCCCTTCGTTCGTCCTGTCCGGCTCCGCTACTCGACCGTGACCGACTTCGCCAGGTTGCGCGGCTTGTCGATGTCCCGGCCCAGGGCCAGGGCCGTGTGGTAGGCGAGGAGCTGGAGCGGGATGCCCATCAGGATCGGGTCGAGCTCGTCCTCGTTCTTCGGGACGACGATCGTCTCGTCGGCCTTCTCCTGGTGCTGGTGGGCCACCGCGAGGATCTGGCCGCTGCGGGCCTTGATCTCCTCCATCGCGGCGCGGTTCTTCTCCAGCAGGTCGTCGTCCGGGACGATCGCGACCGTCGGCAGCGCCGGCTCGATCAGGGCGAGCGGGCCGTGCTTGAGCTCGGAGGCCGGGTAGGCCTCGGCGTGGATGTACGAGACCTCCTTGAGCTTCAGGGAGGCCTCGCGGGCGACCGGGTAGCCCCGGACGCGGCCGATGAAGAGCATCGAGCGGGCCTCGGCGAACTGCAGGGCCAGCTTCTTGATCTCCTCCTCCTGCTCCATGATCTCGGCGATCTGCGCGGGCAGCTTCCGCAGGCCCTCGATGATGCGCTTGCCGTCCCGGACGGACAGGTCACGGGTGCGGCCGAGGTGCAGGGCGAGCAGGGCGAAGGCGACGGTGGTGTTCGTGAAGCACTTGGTCGACACGACGCAGACCTCGGGTCCGGCGTGCACGTAGATGCCGCCGTCCGCCTCGCGGGCGATCGCGGAGCCGACCACGTTGACCACGCCGAGGACCCGCGCGCCCTTGCGCTTCAGTTCCTGCACGGCCGCCAGCACGTCGTACGTCTCGCCGGACTGGGAGACCGCGATGTACAGGGTGTCGGGGTCCACGACCGCGTTGCGGTAGCGGAACTCGGAGGCCGGCTCGGCGTCCGCGGGGATGCGGGCCAGCTCCTCGATCATCTGGGCGCCGATCATGCCCGCGTGGTACGAGGTGCCGCAGCCGAGGATCTTCACGCGGCGGATCTGGCGCGCCTCGCGGGCGTCCAGGTTGAGGCCGCCGAGGTGCACGGTGGAGAAGCGGTCGTCGATCCGGCCGCGCAGCACGCGGTCCACGGCCTCGGCCTGCTCGTGGATCTCCTTGTGCATGTAGGTGTCGTGGCCGCCCATGTCGTAGGAGGCCGCCTCCCACTCGACGGTGGTCGGCTCGGCGGTGGTGCGGGTGCCCTCGGTGGTGTAGGTGCGGAAGTCGTCGGCCTTGAGGGTGGCCATCTCGCCGTCGTCGAGGGTGACGACCTGGCGGGTGTGGGCGACCAGCGCGGCGATGTCCGAGGCGACGAACATCTCCTTCTCGCCGATGCCGAGGACGACCGGGGAGCCGTTGCGCGCGACGACGATGCGGTCCGGGAAGTCGGCGTGCAGCACGGCGATGCCGTAGGTGCCCTCGATGAGCCGGAGGGTCTCGCGGACCCTGTCCTCCAGCTTCTCGGCCGTCGAGCGGGCGATGAGGTGGACGAGGACCTCGGTGTCGGTCTCGGAGAGGAACTCGACGCCGTCCGCCTCCAGCTTGCGGCGCAGGTCGGAGGCGTTGTCGATGATGCCGTTGTGGACGACGGCGACCTTGCCCGCGGCGTCCAGGTGCGGGTGTGCGTTCACGTCGGACGGGGCGCCGTGGGTGGCCCAGCGGGTGTGGGCGATGCCGGTGGTGCCCTTGAAGCGCGCCGGGACCTTGGCCTCCAGGTCGCGGACCCGGCCCTTGGCCTTGACCATCTTCAGGCCGGCCGCCTTCGGGGACGTCACGACGACGCCCGCCGAGTCGTAGCCCCGGTACTCCAGCCGCTGCAGGCCCTCCAGCAGCAGCGGGGCGACGTCACGCTTGCCGATGTATCCGACGATTCCGCACATGTATGGGTGTTCCTCAGCCGTAGACGATGCGCCGCAGCTGCCTGAGCGAGAGCTCGGGCGGGGCCACCGCGCGGTAGGTGAGATCCGCCGCGATCCGTTCGAAGATCTCCGCGTTCACCAGGCCCTGGGCCTGGAGCTCGCGGTGGCGGCGACGGACGTACTCCTCGGTCGTCTCGTCGAAGTAGGCGAGCACGTCCTGGACCACCCGCAGTGCCTCGCCCCGGCTCAGGGGCGTGGACCGCGTCAGGTGATCAACGAGTTCGTCGTGCACCCGGTAGATCCTGGGGTATCCGCGGCGCTTCCGCAAGAAATCTGCCCGATTTCGGGCAAGGTGCCGCTGCGTGTCGGCACCATCGACGCCCGGCGGGTTCTGCGGGAGAGTGGTCTCGACCAATTCCATGGTCTCGACCAATTCCCGAAGGGAGCGCATGTGACACGGCACCACAGAACGACTCCCCGCCTGACCCGACTGCTCGGCTCGCTGCTGCTGGTGGCGGCGGCCGGCGCCTTCTCCGTCGGCGCCGCACCGGCCCCGAAGGCCGCACCCACCCCGCTCGGCCAGGTGGTCCCGGCCCCGGCCGCCGCCGAGCCCGGCGGCTCCCCGTACCGCATCACCGGCGACACGCGGATCCGCGCCGCATCCGGTGCGGCCCGCCAGGTCGGCGAGTACCTCGCGGACATCCTGCGCCCGTCGACCGGCTACCGCCTGCCGGTCACCGACAGCGGCAGCGGCGGCATCCAGCTGCGCCTCGCCAAGGGCTCGTACGGCGGCGAGGGCTACCGGCTGGAGAGCGGCCGCTCGGGCGTCACCATCACCGCGCGCGGGCCCGCCGGCCTGTTCCACGGCGTCCAGACCCTGCGCCAGCTGCTGCCGCCCGCCGTCGAGAAGGACTCCGTGCAGCCCGGCCCCTGGCTGGTCGCGGGCGGCACCATCGAGGACACCCCGCGCTACGGCTGGCGCGGCGCCATGCTCGACGTCTCACGGCACTTCTTCACCGTCGACGAAGTCAAGCGCTACATCGACCAGTTGGCGCTCTACAAGATCAACAAGCTGCATCTGCACCTCAGCGACGACCAGGGCTGGCGCATCGCCATCGACTCCTGGCCGAACCTGGCGGCCCACGGCGGCTCCACCGAGGTCGGCGGCACCCCCGGCGGCTTCTACACCAAGGACGAGTACAAGGAGATCGTCCGGTACGCCTCCTCCCGCTTCCTGGAGGTCGTCCCGGAGATCGACATGCCGGGACACACCAACGCGGCGCTCGCCTCCTACGCCGAGCTGAACTGCGACGGCGTCGCGCCCCCGCTCTACACCGGCATCCGGGTCGGCTTCAGTTCGCTGTGCGTCGGCAAGGACATCACGTACGACTTCGTGGACGACGTGGTGCGCGAGATCGCCGAGCTCACTCCCGGCAAGTACTTCCACATCGGCGGCGACGAGGCGCACTCCACGCCGCACGCCGACTACGTGGCCTTCATGGACCGGGTGCAGCCCGTCGTCGCCAAGTACGGCAAGACGGTCATCGGCTGGCACCAGCTGACCTCCGCCAACCCGGCCGAGGGTGCCCTCGCCCAGTACTGGGGCGTGGACGCCACCGGCGCCGCCGAGAAGGCCCGGGTCGCCGCCGCCGCGCAGAACGGCACGGGGCTGATCCTGTCCCCGGCCGACCGGGTCTACCTCGACATGAAGTACGACCGGAACACCCAGCTCGGGCTCTCCTGGGCGGGCTACGTCGAGGTGCAGCGGTCCTACGACTGGGACCCGGGCGCCTATCTGCCGGGCGCGCCCGAGTCGGCGATCCGCGGGGTCGAGGCGCCGCTGTGGACGGAGACGATCGAGAACTCCGCCCACATCGAGCACATGGCGTTCCCGCGGCTGCCCGGCGTCGCCGAGCTGGGCTGGTCGCCGGCCGCCACGCACGACTGGGACGGCTACAAGGTGCGGCTCGCCGCGCAGGGCCCGCGCTGGGACGCGCTGGGCATCGGCTACTACCGGTCGCCGCAGGTGCCGTGGCCCACGGGGTGAGCCACTGACGGGCCGTTACAGCCCGGCGATGGGGTTCTTCAGCGTGCCGACGAGCTGGAGGGCCCCGGACGGGTCCGCGAGGTCCACCATCTGCTTGTTGTCGCGCAGTTGGAGCCGGTTGAGGCAGGACAGCGCGAACTCCTCGGCGAAGATGTCGTACCGCGCGAACTTGTCCGCGAGCTCCGGCACCGACGCCTGGTACTCGCGGGTGACCTCCGCGACCGTGCCCCAGAAGCCGTCCTCGGTCAGGATCCCCTCGGACGCGAGGTCGGCGGCCAGGAAGCGGAAGAAGCAGTCGAAGACGTCCGTGAAGATCGACAGCAGCTTCGTGTCGTCCGGGACCGAGACACGGATGCGGGCCACCTCGGGCGGCAGCACCGCGTCCGGGTCCATCACCGCGATCTCCTCGGCGATGTCCTTGTAGATCGCGCGCCGCACGACGCCGTCTTCCAGGACGAGGATGACGTTCTCGCCGTGCGGCATGTAGACGAGGTCGTAGGCGTAGAAGCTGTGCAGCAGCGGCGTGAAGTAGGCCCGCAGGTAGTGCCGCAGCCACTCCCGCGGCGCGAGGCCCGACCGCTCGATCAGGGCGCCCGCGAAGGACGCGCCGGTGTGGTCGACGTGCAGGAGCGACGCCATGGTGGCGAGGGTCTCGCCGTCCTCCAGCGACGTCACCGGGCTCTCCCGCCACAGCGCGGCGAGCATCTTGCGGTACGGCGAGTAGCGGTCGGTGGCCCGCTCGTACTCCAGGTGCCGGTAGCCGACCGCGGCCCGCTCCCGGATGATCGTCAGGCCCGTCGACTTCAGCACCGGGTCGCGCTCGACGAGCTGTGCGAGCCAGTCGTTGATCGCCGGGGTGGCCTCCATGTAGGCGGCCGAGAGCCCGCGCATGAAGCCCATGTTGAGGACGGACAGGGCCGTCTTCACGTAGTGCTTCTGGGGGTGCGAGGTGTTGAAGAACGTCCGGATGGACTGCTGGGCCAGGTACTCGTCCTCGCCCTCGCCGAGGCACACCAGGTGTCCGCGAGCGACCTCGGCGGCGAAGGTGACGGTCAGCTTGTTCCACCACTGCCAGGGGTGCACCGGGATGAACAGGTAGTCCGCCGGGTCGAGGCCCTTGTCGCGCAGCACGCCGTGGAAGCGGTCCACGGTGTCCTCGCCCAGCTCCTGGCGCACGAAGGACTCGTACTCGATGCCGACGCCCGCGGTGAACGCCGCCCGGGAGCGGTGCGCGGCCAGCCACACCAGCCGGACCGGGCTCGCGGTCTCCGGCGCGTACGACAGGTACTCGTGGACGCCGAAGCCGAGCCGCCCGTTGTTCGCCACGAAGCAGGGGTGGCCCTCGGTCATGCCGGTCTCGATGTCCTGGAAGCCGGCGCGGGCCAGCTCGGCGGACGTGACCTGCGGCTTGGTGAGCTTGTAGCAGGTGCCGGACAGGGTGGAGGAGATCTCCTCCAGGTAGACCGGCAGGATCGCGTCGCTCAGGCCGAGGGCGTCCTTCAGCTCGATGAAGAAGTCCAGGGCAGCCAGGGGGATTCCGGCCCCGTCGCGGTGGCGAGTGATCGATTCGGCGTCGATCTGCCAGTGGTCGAGGGCGCGCCGGACGGCGGTGAAACGGTACGCGGTCGCGCCGTCGTCGCTGCGGACGACGTACTGGCCCGGGCCGGTCTCCTCGGGCGTGATCAGCCGCTCGTGCGCGAACTCGGCGAGCGCCTTGCGAATCAGCAGGCGGTTGGCCCGCTCCCAGCGCTCGGGGGAGAGGTGGGCGACGGCGTCGGCGAGGCTCATGCGGCCACCCCCGTCGCGGCGAGGAACTGCTCCCGCGTGCAGAAGCTCAGCAGCGCCCTCTTCTCGGGCTTCTGGATCTCGCGCTCGGGCACGAAGCCGACCGCCTCGTTCAGGGCGTGCACGGCCTTGTTGGCGACGTCCGGCTCGACGACGACGCGGGCGGTGGCCGGGTCCTCGAAGAGGCGGGCCATCACGGCGGTGATGACGGACCGGGTGAACCCGTGCACCGGCCGGTCCGTCGGCGGCGTCAGGAAGTGCATGCCGACGTCCCCGGGCAGCGGCTCGTACAGCCCGACCAGTTCGCGGCGGGCGGGGTCGTAGTACTCCATGAGGAACGCCGGTTCGCCGTCGAGCAGGCCCAGTTCGGCGTGGTGGTGCTCGTCGGCGGCTATGTCCGTGTAGGCGCGTTCGACGTCCTGGAGTCGCGCGTCCTGCATCATCCAGAACGCGGCCTTCGGATGGGTGACCCAGCCGTGCAGCAGCTCGGCGTCCTTCAGGGGGTCGAGGGGGCGGAACGTGAAGGTCATACGGAGAACTCCTGGAACGCGATCGTCTTCTCCACCGGGTAGTACTCGACGCCCAGCAGCTCCCGGATGATGCAGCTGTTCCGGTACGCGCCCATGCCCAGGTCGGGGCTGGTGACGCTGTGCGTGTGGACGCCGGCGTTCTGGAGGAAGACGCCCTTGCCGGTGACGTCGACCGCGTAGTTGCGGGCGACGTCGAAATTGCCGTGCGCGTCGTAGACCAGCCGGTCCCTGACGGGCTTGAGGAACTCCGGCTCCACGTAGCGGTAGCCGGTGGCGAGGACGAGCCCGTCGGAGGTGAGCCGGAAGTCCTTCTCCTGCTCCTCCTGGCGGAAGGTCAGCTCGTAGTTTCCGTCCTGGTAACGGGCCTCGGTCAGCGCCGAGTTGGTGAGCAGCCGGGTGGGGACGGGGCCGCCGAGGTTCTTCTGGTACAGCAGGTCGAAGATCTCGTTGATCAGGTCGCCGTCGATGCCCTTGAACAGGCCCTTCTGCTGCGCCGTGAGGCGGTAGCGGGTCTGCTCGGGCAGGGCGCGGAAGTAGTCGATGTACTCCGGGGAGGTCATCTCCAGCGTGAGCTTGGTGTACTCCAGGGGGAAGAACCGCGGGGAGCGGGTCACCCAGTTCAGCCGGTACCCGTGCACGTCGATCTCGGAGAGCAGGTCGTAGTAGATCTCGGCGGCGGACTGGCCGCTGCCGACCAGCGTGATCGACTTCTTCTTCTGCAGCTCCGCCTTGTGCTGGACGTAGCGGGAGTTGTGGATGAAGTCGCCGGCCAGGCCCCGGCAGGCGTCCGGGACATACGGCGGGGTGCCGGTGCCGAGGACCAGGTGGCGGGCGCGGTACGTCTCGTCGTCGCGGGTGCGGACCAGGTACAGCGCGTCCGCCTCGTCGTACGTGACCTCCGTGACCGTGGTGCCGAAGCGGACGCTGGTCAGCTTGTTCGCGGCCCAGCGGCAGTAGTCGTCGTACTCGACGCGCAGCGGGTAGAAGTTCTCCCGGATGTAGAACGAGTACAGCCGGCCCTTCTCCTTCAGGTAGTTCAGGAAGGAGTACGGGGACGTCGGGTCGGCGAGCGTGACCAGGTCCGACATGAACGGCGTCTGGAGGTGGGCGCCGTCCAGGAACATGCCCGCGTGCCACTCGAAGTCGGGCTTCGACTCCAGGAACACGCCGTCGAGTTCGGCGATGGGCTCGGTCAGGCAGGCCAGTCCGAGGTTGAAGGGGCCGAGGCCGATGCCCACGAAGTCGTAGGTCTTGTCGGGGGACACGGCGGCTTCAGGAAGCGCGGTCAAGGGACTCTCCCAGGTACTGCTCGGCGTGGCCGGCGATCAGGTCGAGGACGGCGGCCATGTCGGACACCGTCGTCTCGGGGTTGAGCAGGGTGAACTTCAGGTAGTGGCGGTCGGCCACCTTGGTGCCCGCGACCACGGCGTCACCGGAGGCGAACAGGGCCTTGCGGGCGTACAGGTTGGCGCGGTCGATCTCGGCCGGGTCGGTGACCGCGGCCGGGATGTAGCGGAAGACGAGGGTGGACAGCGTCGGTTCGACCACCACGTCGAAGCGCGGGTCGGCGGCGAGCAGCTCCCAGCCCTCCCGCGCCAGGTCGACGACCTCGTCGAAGAGTTCCCCGATGCCGTCGGCGCCCATCACGCGCAGCGTCATCCACAGCTTGAGCGCGTCGAAGCGGCGGGTGGTCTGGAGGGACTTGTCGACCTGGTTGGGGATGCGCTCCTGCACCATGCGGCGCGGGTTGAGGTACTCGGCGTGGTAGGTGGCGTGCCGCAGGGTGGCGGCGTCGCGGACCAGCACGGCCGACGAACTGACCGGCTGGAAGAAGGACTTGTGGTAGTCGACGGTGACGGAGTCGGCGTGCTCGATGCCGGTCAGGCGGTCCCGGTACTTCAGGGAGGTGAGCAGTCCGCAGCCGTAGGCGGCGTCGACGTGCAGCCAGGTGCCGAACCGCTGGCACAGCCCCGCGATCTCGGGCAGCGGGTCGATGGAGCCGAAGTCGGTGGTGCCGGCGGTGGCGACGACGGCCATGGGCACGAGGCCGTCCTGGACGCAGCGCTCCAGCTCGTGGGCGAGCGCCACCGTCCGCATCCGCTTGTCCTGGTCGACGGGGACGACCACCACGGCGTCGGGACCGAGACCGAGCAGTTTCGCCGACTTCTTCACGCTGAAGTGGCTGACCTCGGAGGCGAAGACGCGCAGCCTCGACAAGTCCCGGGACTTGGCCTCCTCACGGGCCAGCAGCAGCGCCTGGAGGTTGGACTGCGTGCCGCCGGAGGTGAACACGCCGTCGGCGGCGGGGCCGAGGCCGATGCGTCCGGTCGTCCAGTCGATCAGCTTGCGCTCGATGAGGGTGCCGCCGGCCGACTGGTCCCAGGTGTCCAGGGAGGAGTTGACGGCGGACAGGACGGCCTCGCCGAGCACGGCGGGGATGACGACCGGGCAGTTGAGGTGCGCCAGGTAGCGGGGGTGGTGGAAGTAGACCGCGTCCCGCAGGTAGACCTCCTCCAGCTCGTCGAGCACCGCGGTGGTGTCGCGCAGCGGGCGGTCGAGGTCGATCTCGTCGATGCGGGGGGCGAGGGCGTCGACCGTGACACCGGTGAACGGCCGGTCGGTGGTGGCGAGTTTGGCGGCCACCCGCTCGACCCCTTCGGTCACGGAGCGGCGGTAGTGCTCCGCGGTGGTGTCGTTGAGCAGGTGCGAGCGCATGTGGGAGTCCTCCGGTGGGGACGGTCCGGTCCGTGAGGGACGGAAGAATCAGAACCGCGACTTCAACTTAGGTTAGCCTAACCTAATTAGCGCTGAGGTGATCCCCCCTGGCCCGTGACCGCCGTCACGGCGAATCAGGCCTCCTGCTCGCGCAGTTGCTCCTCGGTGAGCCCCTGGCGCCAGTAGCCGACGAACGTCACGCGGCGGCGGTCGAAGCCCCGCTCGCGCACGAAGTGCCGCCGCAGCTCCTTCACGCACCCGGATTCGCCGGCGATCCACACGTACGGCCGCTCGGCGGACGGCAGCTCGGCGGCGCGCAGCGCGAACAGGGCCATGGGGGAGCCCTGTTCGGACGCCTCGTCGCGCACCAGCCAGGTGATCTCGGCGTCCGCCTCGGTGGCGACGTCCTGGATGTCCCCGGCGTGCGGCACCTCCAGCCACACCCGGGCGCGGACACCGGCCGGCAGTGACTCGACGCAGGCCAGCGCCGCCGGTACGGCGGTCTCGTCGCCCCACACCACCACCAGGTCGGTGTCCTCGGGCGGACGGAACCGGATCGCCCGGTTGTCCGCGACGGCCGGGCCGAGCACCAGCACCCGGTCACCGGCGCCGGCCCGCGCGGCCCAGCGGGCGGCGGGCCCCGCCTGCACCACCGCGTCCGGCTCGACGCCGTGCAGCACGAAGTCGATGTCGATCTCGACGGTGCGCCCGTCCTCGCCCGTGCGCAGCGCCCGCAGCGTGTACGAGCGCATCACCGCCCGTACGTCGTCCGGGAGTTCACGCCAGCCCCGCCACCAGTCCTCACCGAGTTCGACCGGCACCGCGGGCTCGTCCTGCCCCGGGTGCGGCAGGAACAGCGACAGCGACTGGTCACGCCCGCCGGACCGGAACTCCCGCAGATCGTCCCCGGCGAAGGAGACCCGGACCAGGGACGGCCCGAGCCGTTCCGTCCGCACGACGCGCAGGGAGAAGAAGCGGAACGGGGAGACGGCGGTGGTGGACATGAACACTCCTGAGTTCTTGGCCGGGCGTCAGGTCAACGCCGTCGTCTTTTGGGGGCGTGGGGAACTGCGCGCCAAGCCACGACGGCGCGCGAGCTCCCCACGGCGAAAAACCCCAACGGCGCGCCCCCGCCGAATCCGCGAAGCGCTACGCGACCTTCTTGGCCTTTTCGATCGCCTCGGCGAGGTTCTCCAGCAGCGGCACGCACTTGTCGTAGGACAGGATCGGCTCCGGGGAGCGGGGGATGACCTGGCCGGCCTTGACGGCGGGCAGCTTCTTCCAGGTGCCCTCGGTGATGTCGGCGGGCTGGATGGTCGAGGAGCGGTCGTCCATCATGATGATGTCGGCCGCGTACTTGTCGACGTTCTCCCAGCTGAGGCTCTCGAACCAGCCGCCGCCCTCGGCCTTGGCCTTCTCCGGCGGCTCGACGAAGTTCACGCCGAGCGCCTTGAAGTACTCCAGGTCCAGGGAGAGGTTGGTGCCGGAGACGTAGAAGAGGTCCTGGCTCGCGGAGCCCGCCATCACCTTGATGTCGGGGTTCGCCTTGGCGGCGGCGCGCAGCCGGGCGGCGGCGTCCTCGAACCGCTTCTTGGCGTCGGTGACCTTGCTCGCCTTCACGTCGGCACCGAGGGACTCGGCGAGCTCCAGCATGCGGCCGAGGGCCACGTCGAGCTTGCGGTCGTAGGCGGAGATGGCGACGCTCGGGGCCAGCTTGGCGATTTTGTCCGCGGACTCCTCCGGGACGTACCAGAGGGTGCCGGCGGCGTCGAACATGGTGGAGATCAGGACGTCCGGCGCGAGGGCGGCGTACTTCTCGACGTTGAACGAACCCCAGACGTTGCCGAGGACGGTGACCTTGCTGACGTCCATGTCGCCGGCCTGCACGTCGGGCTTGCCGCCCGAGGTCTTGGTCGGGCCGAAGACGCCCTTGACCTGGATGCCGTAGTCGTGCAGGGCGGCGCCGACGCCGGTGAAGGCGACGATGGTGGCGGGGACCTTGTCGAGCTTCACGGTCTTGCCGCGGTCGTCCTTGAAGGACCAGGGACCGGACTTGGCGGCCGCCGTCTCGCCGCCGGAGCCACCGCTTTTCGCCTCGTCGTCGCCGCAGGCCGCGAGTACGGCTCCGAGGCCGAGGGCGCCGCCCGCGGCCAGGATGCCGCGTCGGGTGAGGTGAAGGGCTCGGGCATGGGACATGGTGTGGCTGCTTTCGAACGGGGCGGAACGCCCGTCGGACAAGTCGAAGGTAGGTTAGCCTAACCTCAGATCTTGTCCAGGAGTGGGGTCCGTCACAGCCCACCGCGCGCAACGGCCGACCCGCGCTCCGGAGAGTGACGCGGATCGGCCGTGCGGTGACTGTCCGTCAGGTGGTCAGGCCCAACTCCCGTGCGATGAGCATCCGTTGGACCTCACTCGTGCCCTCGCCGATCTCCAGGATCTTCGAGTCACGCCACATTCGAGCCACCGGATACTCGTTCATGAAGCCGTAGCCGCCGTGGATCTGCGTCGCCTCGCGGGCGTTGTCCACCGCGATCGTGGAGGAGTACAGCTTCGCCAGGGCCGCCTCCTTCTTGAACGGCTCCCCGGCGACCAGGCGGCTCGCCGCGTCGCGCCACGCGAGGCGGGACGTGTGGGCCTTCATCTCCATGTCGGCGATCTTGAACTGGATCGCCTGGTTGGCGCCGATCGGACGGCCGAAGGCGTGACGTTCCTTCGCGTACTTGACCGACTCGTCCACACAGCCCTGCGCCAACCCCGTGGCCAGCGCGGCGATCGCGACGCGGCCCTCGTCCAGGATGCGCAGGAACTGCGCGTAGCCCCGGCCCTCCTCGCCCAGCAGGTTGGCCGCCGGGACACGCACGTCGGAGAACGACAGCTCCCGCGTGTCCGACGCGTTCCACCCCACCTTCGAGTACGGCGCGGCCACCGTGAAGCCCGGCGTGCCCGACGGGACGATGATCGCGGAGATCTGCGGCCTGCCGTCCGGCTTGCGGCCCGTGACCGCCGTGACCGTGACCAGACCGGTGATGTCCGTGCCCGAGTTGGTGATGAAGCACTTCGTGCCGTTGATGACCCACTCGCCGGTCGTCTCGTCCAGCCTGGCCGTCGTGCGGGTCGCGCCCGCGTCCGAGCCGCCGTCCGGCTCCGTCAGGCCGAAGGCGCCCAGTATCTCGCCGGAGCACAGCCGCGGCAGCCACTGCCGCTTCTGCTCGTCGGTGCCGAACAGGTGGATCGGCATCGCGCCCAGGGAGACGCCGGCCTCCAGGGTGATGGCGACCGACGAGTCGACCCGGGCCAGCTCCTCGAGGGCGATGCCCAGCGCGAAGTAGTCGCCGCCCATGCCGCCGTACTCCTCCGGGAACGGCAGGCCGAACAGGCCCATGCGGCCCATCTCCCGCACGATCTCGTACGGGAACTCGTGCCGCTCGTAGAAGTCGCCGATCTTCGGCGCCACGACGTCGTGTGCGAACTCCTCGACGGTGCGGCGGAGTTCTTCCAGTTCGGGGGAGAGCTTGTGGTCCATCGGTCTTCACTGCTCCTGGTGGGAGAGGGCGCGAACGGTGCGGGACGGGCTGGGTCGGCCCAGTCGGCCGGCCATCCACGTGCTCGTGGCGACGAGACGGCCGAGGTCGACGCCTGTGTCGATGCCGAGTCCCCGCAGCATCCACACGAGGTCTTCGGTGGCGAGGTTGCCGGTCGCCGATTTGGCGTAGGGGCAGCCGCCCAGGCCGCCCGCCGAGGCGTCGACGGTCGTGACACCGTGCTGGAGCGCCGCGAGGGTGTTGGCGAGCGCCTGGCCGTAGGTGTCGTGGAAGTGCACGCCGAGGACGCCGGTGGGGACCTGCGCCCCGGTCAGCGCGGTGAGGAGTGCCGTGACGTGGCCGGGCGTGGCCACGCCGATCGTGTCGCCGAGGCTCAGCTCGTCGCAGCCCATGTCGAGCAGCGTCCGGCAGACCCGCACGACCTGGCCGACGGGCACGGGGCCCTCCCACGGATCGCCGAAGCACATCGAGAGGTAGCCGCGGACGTGCAGGCCCTCCGCCTTCGCGCGGGAGACCACCGGCTCGAACATGGCCATCGCCTCGTCCACCGTGCGGTTCAGGTTGGCCTTCGCGAAGGACTCGGTGGCGCTGGCGAAGACGGCGACCCGGCGCGCGCCGAGGGCGAGCGCGCGGTCCAGGCCCCGGTCGTTCGGCACGAGCACCGGCAGGGCGACCGGCAGATCGGCGACGAGCGGGTACAGCTGCTCGGCGTCCGACAGCTGGGGCACCCACTTGGGGTGCACGAAGCTGGTCGCCTCGACCGTCGTCAGGCCCGCGTCGGCCAGGCGGCGGATGAACTCCGCCTTGACCTCCGTCGGGACGGTCCTCTGCTCGTTCTGCAGGCCGTCGCGCGGGCCCACCTCGTGGATCCGGACGCGGTCGGGCAGGCCGTCCGCCCGGACGGTCATCGGCAGGCCCAGTTCGGGCGTGCTCATGGCGTCTCCTCCCGCGCGGGTGCGGACTCGGCGGGTGCGGACTCCGCGGGTGCGGTGTCCGCGGGTGCGGTGTCCGCGGGCGTGATGACCGCGAGCACCTGGTCCATGGCGACCGTCGTGCCCGGCGTGACGTCCAGCTCGGCGACCGTGCCGGCGTGCGGGGCGGAGATGACGTGCTCCATCTTCATCGCCTCGACCACCAGCAGGCTCTGACCGGCCGCCACCTCGTCGCCGACGGCGACCTTGACGACCGTGACCGTGCCCGGCATGGGCGCCGTGAGGGAGTCGGCGCCGCCGTGCGCGGCCCGGGTCAGGGACGCGGCCACCGGGTCGTGGTCGCGCACGTGCCAGGCGTCACCGTCGCGGCCGAGCCAGTCGCCGGCGCGGTGGAAGGTGTGCCGGACGCCGTCCAGCGTCACGGACACCCGGTCGTCGGTGACGGTGTGCGCGCCGCGCGGGGTGTGCGTGACGGGGTCACCGGACGCCGCCCGCAGCGGGAACGAGACGGGCCGCGCGAGACCGCCGAGACGCCAGCCGGTCGGCACCGCGAACGGGTCCGTCCAGCCCTCGCCGCGCGGGCGCAGCGCCTCCAGCCGGACCGCCGCCGCGGCCTCGTACACCTCCTCGGGGACGTCGCCGCCGACGAGCGCGTCCACCTCACGCTCCACCAGGCCCGTGTCCAACTCGCCCGCCACGACCGCCGGATGCGCCAGCAGCCGCCGCAGGAACCCGGCGTTCGTCTGCACGCCCAGCGTGACCGTGTCGGCCAGGGCCGCGCGCAGCCTGCGCAGCGCGGTCGCGCGGTCGGGGCCGTACGCGATCACCTTGGACAGCATCGGGTCGTACAGGCTGCCGACCTCCGTGCCCTCGCTGAGGCCCGAGTCGGTGCGCACGCCGTCGCCCTGCGGCTCGCGCAGCCGCAGCACCGTGCCGCCCGACGGCAGGAAGCCGCGCGCCGGGTCCTCGGCGCAGACCCGCGCCTCCACGGCGTGCCCCGTGAGCCGGACGTCGTCCTGCCCGAAGGCCAGCGGCTCGCCCGCCGCGACCCGCAGCTGCCACTCCACCAGGTCCAGGCCCGTGACGAGTTCGGTGACCGGGTGCTCCACCTGCAGACGCGTGTTCATCTCCATGAAGTAGTACGACGACGGGTCGCCGCCCGGGACGATGAACTCGACCGTGCCCGCGCCCCGGTAGCCGCAGGAGCGGGCAGCCTGGACCGCGGCCTCGCCCATCGCCGCGCGCGTGGCCTCGTCGAGGAGCACGCTGGGCGCCTCCTCGATGATCTTCTGGTGGCGGCGCTGGAGGGAGCACTCGCGCTCGCCGAGGTGCACGACGCCGCCGTGGCCGTCGGCCAGGACCTGGATCTCGATGTGCCGGGGGCGGTCGATCCACCGCTCCACCAGGAGCGTGTCGTCTCCGAAGGAGGCGCGGGCCTCGCGGCGGGCGGCGGCGATCTCGTCCGCCAGCAGCGCCTCGTCCCGCACCAGCCGCATGCCCTTGCCGCCGCCGCCCGCCGACGGCTTCAGCAGCACCGGCATGCCGATCTCCCGCGCCGCGTCCGCGAGTTCGCCGTCGCTCAGTCCGCTGCCGCTGGAGCCCGGGACGACCGGCACCCCGGCCGCCTTCACGGTCTCCTTGGCGCGGATCTTGTCGCCCATCAGGGAGATGGCGTCGGCGGGCGGCCCGATGAACACCAGGCCCGCCTCGGCGCACGCGCGCGCGAAGCCCGCGTTCTCCGCGAGGAATCCGTACCCCGGGTGCACCGCCTGCGCGCCCGTGCGGGCCGCCGCCTCCAGCAGGCGCTCCACGGACAAGTAGCTCTCGGCGGCGGGCGCCGGCCCGATCCGCACCGCCGTGTCGGCCTCCCGGACGTGCCGGGCGTCGGCGTCCGCGTCGGAGTACACCGCCACCGAGCGCACGCCCAGGGCGCGCAGCGTACGGATGACCCGGACGGCGATCTCGCCGCGGTTGGCCACCAGGACTGTCTCGAACATGCTTGTCAGCTCCCCGTCACATCCGGAAGACGCCGAACTGGGGGTCACCCAGCGGCGCGTTCCCACAGGCCGTCAGTGCCAGGCCCAGGACCTGACGCGTGTCCATCGGGTCGATCACGCCGTCGTCCCACAGGCGGGCCGTCGCGTAGTAGGCGTTGCCCTGCCGCTCGTACTGGGCGCGGACCGGGGCCTTGAAGGCCTCCTCCTCCTCGGCAGGCCAGTCCTCACCGCGGGCCTCCAACTGGTCCCGCTTGACGGTCGCGAGGACCGAGGCGGCCTGCTCGCCGCCCATCACCGAGATCTTCGCGTTGGGCCACATCCACATGAAGCGCGGGGAGTAGGCCCGGCCGCACATCGAGTAGTTGCCCGCGCCGTACGACCCGCCGACGACGACCGTCAGCTTCGGCACGCGCGTGCACGCCACCGCCGTGACCATCTTGGCGCCGTGCTTGGCGATGCCGCCCGCCTCGTAGTCCTTGCCGACCATGAAGCCGGAGATGTTCTGCAGGAACACCAGCGGGATGCCGCGCTGGTCGCACAGCTCGATGAAGTGCGCGCCCTTCTGGGCGGACTCGGCGAACAGGATGCCGTTGTTGGCGACGATCCCCACCGGGTGGCCGTGGATCCGGGCGAAGCCGGTGACGAGGGTCTGCCCGAACTCCGACTTGAACTCGGCGAACCGCGAGCCGTCCACCACGCGCGCGATGATCTCCCGCACGTCGTAGGGCGTACGGGAGTCCACCGGCACCGCGCCGTACAGCCCGGCCGGGTCGACCTTCGGCTCGATCGCCGCCCGCACCTCCCAGGGCAGCTGCCCGCGCGCGGGGAGCGTGGAGACGATGGTGCGCACGATCCGCAGCGCGTGCGCGTCGTCCTCCGCGAGGTGGTCGGTGACGCCGGACACGCGGGAGTGCACCTCGCCGCCGCCCAGCTCCTCGGCGGTGACGACCTCGCCGGTGGCCGCCTTCACGAGCGGCGGGCCGCCCAGGAAGATCGTGCCCTGGCCGCGGACGATCACGGCCTCGTCGCTCATCGCGGGCACATAGGCGCCGCCCGCCGTGCAGGAGCCGAGGACGGCGGCGATCTGGGGGATGCCGGCGCCGGACATGCGGGCCTGGTTGTAGAAGATCCGCCCGAAGTGCTCGCGGTCCGGGAACACCTCGTCCTGCATCGGCAGGAACGCGCCCCCGGAGTCGACGAGATAGACGCACGGCAGGCGGTTCTCCAGCGCCACCTCCTGCGCGCGCAGGTGCTTCTTGACCGTCATCGGGTAATACGTGCCGCCCTTGACCGTCGCGTCGTTCGCCACGACCACGCACTCGCGTCCCGCCACCCGGCCGATCCCGGCGATCACCCCGGCGGCCGGGGCCTGCCCGTCGTACAGCCCGTCGGCGGCCAGTGGTGCCAGTTCGAGGAAGGGCGAGCCCGGGTCCAGCAATGTGTCCACCCGGTCGCGCGGCAGCAGCTTGCCGCGCGCGGTGTGCCGGGCGCGCGCCTTCTCGCCGCCGCCGAGCCGCGCCGCGGCCAGCTTGGCGCGCAGTTCCTCGACGAGGGCGCGGTGCGCCTCCTCGTTGGCCCGAAAGGCCTCCGACGCGGGGTCGGCCGCGCTGTGAAGCTCCGGTGCCTCGTGCATCCTTGCGGGTCCCCTCACCTTGTTAATGAGCGTTAACGCATTTCGTACAGGTTAACGAGCGCTAACCTCCCTGTCTAGAATTGTGGACATGGCCATGAGAACCGACGCCCCCACCCGTCGCGAGCAGATCCTCAAGGAGGCCGCCCGCCTGTTCGCCGAGCGCGGCTTCCACGGCGTCGGGGTCGACGAGATAGGCGCCGCCGTGGGCATCAGCGGCCCCGGTCTCTACCGGCACTTCCCGGGCAAGGACGCGATGCTCGCCGAGCTGCTGGTCGGCATCAGCGGATCGCTGCTGACCGGCGGCAAGCGGCGGGTGGCCGAGTCGGCGGGCGACCCCGAGGCGCTCCTCGACTCGCTCATCGAGGGGCACATCGACTTCGCGCTCGACGACCGCCCGCTCATCACCCTGCACGACCGCGAGCTCGACCGCCTCCGGGACACCGACCGCAAGCTGGTCAGGCAGCTCCAGCGGCAGTACGTGGAGCTGTGGGTGGAGGTCGTCCGCAAGGTCTACCCGGACCTCGCTGAGCCGGCGGCGCGTTCGGCGGTCCACTCGGTCTTCGGCCTGCTCAACTCCACCCCGCACCTGGGCCGCGCCGGCACCCTGCCGGGCCGCGGCGCGACGGCCGACCTGCTGCACCGCATGGCGCGGGGCGCGTTCGCGGCGGCGGAGGGCTGAGGCCTCCCCGCGCGCGTGCCGCCGCGAGGGGCGAGGGGCGAGGGGCGAGGGTGCGGCGATGGCGTGAGGGCGTGAAGGCGTGAGGGCGTGACGAGGGTTACGTCCCCTCCGGTCTGGACGACGCTCCCTACCCGCCGGTACCTTGAGAAGTGAGCAAGCGCTTAGACATGGCATGGCCGAGGTACGTGGAGGTGGGCGGCGTGCGCCGTACGGTGTTCAACGAGGATCACGAGGCGTTCCGGGAGACCCTTCGCGCCTTCATCGAGGCCGAGGTCGTCCCCGTCTACGACGAGTGGTTCCAGGCCGGCCAGGCGCCGCGCGACTTCTACTACAAGCTCGGCGAGCTGGGCATCTTCGGCATCAACGTGCCCGAGGAGTACGGCGGCGCCGGCATGGACAGCCACAAGTTCGAGGCCGTCCTCTACGAGGAGACCGCCCGCGCGGGCGTCCAGTTCGGCGGCTCCGGCGTGCACGTGCTGCTCGCCCTGCCGTACATCAAGATGCTGGCCACGGACGAGCAGAAGAAGCGCTACCTGCCGAAGTTCGTCACCGGCGAGGAGATGTGGGCCATCGCGATGACCGAGCCGGGCACCGGCTCCGACCTCGCGGGCATGAAGACCACCGCCAAGCTCAGCGAGGACGGCACGCACTACGTCCTCAACGGCGCCAAGACCTTCATCACCGGCGGCGTCCACGCCGACAAGGTCATCGTCTGCGCCCGCACCTCCGCGCCGACCGCCGAGGACCGCCGCCACGGCATCTCCCTGTTCGCCGTGGACACCAAGTCCGAGGGCTACTCCATCGGCCGCAAGCTGGACAAGCTGGGCCTGCGCACCTCCGACACCGCCGAGCTGGCCTTCGTCGACGTCAAGGTCCCCGTCGAGGACCTGCTCGGCGAGGAGAACAAGGGCTTCTCCTACCTCGGCCACAACCTCGCCTCCGAGCGCTGGGGCATCGCCTTCGGCGCCTACGCGCAGGCCAAGGCCGCCGTCCGGTTCGCCAAGCAGTACGTCCAGGAGCGCACCGTCTTCGGCAAGCCGGTCGCCCACTTCCAGAACACCAAGTTCGAACTGGCCGCCTGCCAGGCCGAGGTGGACGCCGCCGAGGCCGTCGCCGACCGCGCCACCGAGGCCCTCGACGCCGGTGAGCTGACCCCGGCCGAGGCCGCCAGCGCCAAGCTGTTCTGCACCGAGGTCGCGCACCGCGTCATCGACCGCTGCCTCCAGCTGCACGGCGGCTACGGCTACATGAACGAGTACCCGATCGCCCGCCTGTACGCGGACAACCGCGTCAACCGCATCTACGGCGGCACCAGCGAGATCATGAAGACGATCATCGCCAAGGACATGGGCCTGTAAGGCCCGCGAAAAGGTTGCCCGGTACGACTGACCCCATGAGTCAGGCACTACAGGACCTGCTCGATCTGCTCGACCTGGAGCGGATCGAGCAGGACATCTTCCGCGGCCGGTCCCGCTCCGCCGTCGTCCCGCGCGTCTTCGGCGGTCAGGTCGCGGCCCAGGCGCTGGTCGCGGCGGGCCGCACCGTCCCCGACGACCGGCTCGCGCACTCCCTGCACGCGTACTTCCTGCGGCCGGGCGACCCGGGCGCGCCCATCGTCTACAACGTCGACCGACTCCGCGACGGCCGCTCCTTCACCACTCGCCGCGTCGTCGCCGTCCAGCACGGCAAGCCGATCTTCGGCCTGTCGGCGTCCTTCCAGACGTCCGAGGGGGGCCTCGACCACCAGGCGCCGATGCCCGCCGCGCCCGACCCGGCGACGCTGCCCACCTCCGAGGCACGGCTGCGCGGCTACGCGCACCTCGACCCGGAGACCGTGGAGCGCTTCGTCGAGGCGCGCGCGGCGGTCGACCTGCGCTACGTCGACGAGCCGCCGTTCGGCCGCTTCGGCGAGGCGCGCGAACCCCACTCGCAGGTGTGGTTCCGCACCAACGGCAAGCTCGCGGACGACCCGCTGCTGCACGTCGTGCTCGCCACGTACGTCTCCGACATGACACTGCTGGACTCGGTGCTGCTCGCGCACGGCCGCGGCGGCTGGGCCGTCGGCGACGTGGTCGGCGCCTCGCTGGACCACGCGATGTGGTTCCACCGTCCGTTCCGCGCCGACGAATGGCTGCTGTACGACCAGGAGTCGCCGTCCGCGCACGGCGGGCGCGGCCTCGGCCAGGCCCGCATCTACACGCAGGACGGCAGGCTCGCGATATCGGTGATCCAGGAAGGGCTGGTGCGGGTACCGCGGGAGCGGTGACGGTCCGACGCGCGTGCCGGCCGGCGCAACGGCCCGAACAGGTGGCCGCGGGCCGCCGGTTGGCGTTGGATGGCGGCATGACTGACGTGACTGTCGTCGACGAGACCTGGAACCCGCGGGGCGCCCGGATCCGGGCCGCCTTTCTCGACGCCCTGCCCCTGGTCGTCGGCCTGCTCGCCGAGCCGGCCGTCGCCGCGGCGTGGGACGGGCCCAGCGCGCTGAAGGACTTCCCGGTGCGGGGCCTGGCCGGGCACACCTTCTGGCAGGAGCTGGCCCTGCCGGGCCTGCTCGCCGACCCGCTGCCCGCCGAGCCCGTGATCCCGCTGCGCGAGTACTACCTGGACCGCGTGATCTGGCTGGACGCCGGCGCCGACGGGGACGTCTCCGTCCGAATCCGCGCGGGCGGCGAGGCGACGGCCGCCGACGGGCACGCGGCGCTGCTCGCGCGGGTACGGGACGCGGCGGAACGGCTCGCCGCCGCATTCCCCGGGCTGCCCGCCGAACGTCCCGTGCGCATCCCGTCCTGGGGCGACTGGTCCCTCGAACTGGACGACTTCCTGCTCACCCGGCTGCTGGAACTCGTCGTCCACGCCGACGACCTCGCGGTGAGCGTCGGCCTGCCCACCCCGGCCTTCCCGGAGCACGTCACCGCCCCGGCGATCGAGCTGCTGACCCGCCTCGCCGTGCGCCGGCACGGCACGACCGGCGTGATCCGGGGCCTCGCCCGCGCCGAACGCGCGCCGGAGTCGATCGCCGGCATCTAGGCCGGCCCGTGCGGTCCTACGTGGTGAGGCCGGCCTCCGACAGCAGGTACGCGGTCATCGGGTCGTAGTAGCGCGGGCTCACCACGTGGTCGTCCAGCGGCACCGACACCTGTACGGTCCCCTCGGCCTCGGCGAGGAACAGCGCCGGGTCGTTGCAGTCCGCGTAGCCGACGGAGTCGACGCCGTGCTGCCCGGCGTAGCCCGCCCAGCCGTGGTCGGCGACCACCAGGTCGGGCAGCGGGAGGCCCTCGCGCTCCAGGCCGGTCAGGATGGCCCGCATCGGCTCGCCGGAGTGCGTGTGCCACAGCGTGGCGCCGTGCTCCAGCACCGCGACGTCCGCGAACTGCATGACGTAGCCCTCGTCCGTGCGCAGCCCTTCCGGGATCACCACGATCTCGCAGCCGGCGGCACGCAGTGCGGCGGCCGTGGCGCGGTGCACGTCCAGCAGCCCGCCGGGGTGGCCGGTCGCGAACAGCACGCGCTGCCCGCCGTCCGCCGCCTTGCGCAGCCGGGCCGCCAGGCGCTCCAGGCCGGCCACGGTCAGCTCGGGGTCGATGGTGTCCTGCCCGTACCGGTGCTCGGGGTCGTCGCTGACGCCGACCCGCTCGGCCATCACCGCGAGCACGTCCTGCTCGTCGCTCCAGCGGTCGCCCAGCTCCAGGCCGAACCAGTAGTGGCGGTTGCCGTTGGCGAGTTCCCGGTAGTGCGAGAGGTTGTTCTCGCGCGGCGTGGCGACGTCGCCCGCGATACGGGTCCTGACGAGGTGCTCGACCAGTTCGGCGCGGCTGGGTGTCCCGGGTATCGGCATGGCTCCCATTGTGAGGCAGGCACCTGTGACGCACCCCGGTGTCCCGCCCGCTGGGACGTGCGTCACGTGCCCGACCAGGCACCTTGCCGCCACCTCGCCACTTCGTCCATTCCGGTCGGCCCGAATGTGGGAAACGTACAAATTCCCAGGCGTTTACCGGCCACTAGTGTCGACCCGGATCGACAGCCGACAATCAAGCAGTGACAAGTACGGCAAATGCGGTAAGTGCGGCAAGTGTCGCAAGTACCGGAAGTGCGACCAAGCAGTGCACACGCGACGAAGCGCAGGAAAGAAGGCATCCCCGATGAGCACCCACGAGACGCCGCGCGGCCCCGTCGACTCCTCCCGCGTCCCGCGGTACGCCGGCCCCGCGACCTTCGCCCGGCTGCCGCGCCTCGACGAGGTCGGCACGGCGGACGTCGCCGTGGTGGGCGTGCCGTTCGACTCGGGCGTCTCGTACCGGCCGGGCGCCCGCTTCGGCGGCAACGCGATCCGCGAGGCGTCCCGGCTCCTGCGCCCCTACAACCCGGCGCAGGACGCCTCCCCGTTCGCCCTCGCGCAGGTCGCGGACGGCGGCGACATCGCCGTGAACCCGTTCAACATCAACGAGGCCGTGGAGACCGTCGAGGCCGCGGCGGACGACCTGCTCGGCACCGGCGCGCGCCTGATGACCCTCGGCGGCGACCACACCATCGCGCTGCCGCTGCTGCGCTCGGTCGCCAAGAAGCACGGACCGGTCGCGCTGCTGCACTTCGACGCGCACCTCGACACCTGGGACACGTACTTCGGCGCCGAGTACACCCACGGCACGCCGTTCCGCCGGGCCGTCGAGGAGGGCATCCTCGACACCTCCGCCCTGTCCCACGTCGGCACGCGCGGCCCGCTGTACGGCAAGCAGGACCTCACCGACGACGAGAAGATGGGCTTCGGCATCGTGACGTCGGCGGACGTCTATCGCCGTGGCGCGGACGAGGTCGCCGACCAGCTCCGGCAGCGCATCGGCGACCGCCCGCTCTACATCTCGATCGACATCGACTGCCTCGACCCGGCCCATGCTCCCGGCACCGGCACGCCCGAGGCGGGCGGCATGACCTCCCGCGAACTGCTGGAGATCCTGCGCGGCCTGGCTTCCTGCAACCTGGTCTCGGCGGACGTCGTCGAGGTCGCCCCCGCGTACGATCACGCCGAGATCACGTCGGTGGCCGCGTCCCACACGGCGTACGAACTGACGACGATCATGTCCCGCCAGATCGCGGCGGCGCGCGAGGCCGGTCGCGAGGCCGGCAAGGAGAACGAGGGCAAGTGACCCACGACCACGACCTGGAGCTCCGTCCCACGCCGGCCCAGACGGAGGCGGCGCTGAACCCGCCCCCCGGCCGCAACGGCGGAGACCTGGTCGTGGAGACGCTGGCCGGGCTCGGCGCGACGACCGTCTTCGGCCTGCCCGGCCAGCACGCCCTCGGCGTGTTCGACGCGCTGCGCCGCTCGGACCTGCGGTACGTGGGGCTGCGGGTGGAGAACAACGCCGGTTTCGCGGCGGACGCGTACGGCCGGATCACCGGGGAGGCGGCGCCGCTGCTGCTGTCGACGGGCCCGGGAGCGCTGACGTCCCTGGCCGCGCTCCAGGAGGCGGCGGCCGCCTCGGCGCCGGTGCTGGCGATCTCCAGCCAGGTCCCGACGGCGGGCCTGGGCGGCGGCCGACGCGGCTACCTGCACGAACTCCCCGACCAGGCGGCCTCGTTCCGGGGCGTGGTGAAGTCCGTCCACACCGTCCGCGCGCAGTCACAGGTCCCGTCGGCCATCGCGGCGGCCTGGAAGTCGGCGCTGACGGCTCCGCACGGCCCGGTGTGGGTGGAGATCCCGCAGGACGTGCTGCTGGCCCAGACGTCGGTCCCGGTGGTCACGGCACCGGACGCGACGCCGGAGGACCTGCCTCCGCGTCCCGAACTGACGGCGCTCGCGGCCCACTTGCTGTCGACGGCGTCCCGCCCGGCGATCATCGCGGGCGGGGGAGTGATCCGCTCGGACGCGTCGGGCAAGCTGCGGCGGCTCGCGGAGAAGCTGTCGGCCCCGGTGGTCACCACCTTCGGCGGCAAGGGCGCGTTCCCGTGGCGGCATCCGCTGTCGTTGCAGTCCTGGCTGGAGGACCGGCACACGACGGAATTCCTGGAGGACGCGGACGTCCTGCTGGTGGTCGGCTCGGGCCTCGGCGAACTCTCCTCCAACTACCACACGTTCAGGCCGCGCGGCCGGGTGATCCAGATCGAGGCGGACGCCGGCAAGCTGGAGGCCAACCACCCGGCACTCGGCATCCACGCGGACGCGCGACTGGCGCTCCAGGCACTACTGGAGACGGTGACGCCGAGACAGGACGAGACGGCGCCGGAGCGCGTAAGGGCGCTGCTGTCCCGGGTGGCCGACCGCATCGACGCCCAGGAACTCACCCTGGAGCAGAACGTGCTGGCGTCCGTGCGCGCGGCGCTCCCCGCCGACTCCCCGTCCTTCTGGGACATGACGATCCTGGCCTACTGGGCGTGGTCGGCCTTCGACGCCAAGGGCCCCAACCTGCTGCACTCCGCGCAGGGCGCGGGCGGCCTCGGCTACGGCTTCCCGGCGGCGCTCGGCGCGGCGGTGGCGGACCCGACGCGCCCGGTCCTCGCGGTCTCGGGAGACGGCGGCGCGCTCTACTCGATCGCGGAACTGGCGACGGCGAAGCAGTACGACCTGCCGGTCACGTGGCTGATCGTGGACGACGGGGGATACGGCATCCTGCGCGAGTACATGACGGACGCCTTCGGCGAGCCGACGGGAACGGACCTGACCCGCCCGGACTTCGCGGCCCTGGCGGAGTCCTTCGGCGTCCCGGCGGTACGCACGACCCCGGACACGCTGGCGGCCGACCTGACGAAGGCCCTGTCGGCCCCGGGCCCCTCGGTGGTCGTCCTCCCGGCGGTACTGCGGATGTTCGGGGCGACGCATCTGGACTGACGCGACTGGGCCGGTTACTTCGAGCCAGGCAGCACAATCAGGGGCCGCTCGGCCGGCTTTCTCGGGGCGATGACGCTTTGGTAGTGGTGGTCGAGGGCCAGGACTACGGGTTGCGGCAGTGCCCAGGCGAGAACGGCGTTGACCGCGTCCGTCAGGCCGATGGCGTCGTGGTCCGAATAGGTGCGCATCAGGTGTTCGGCTTCACCGAGAAGCGGCCATCCCACGGCGGCGAGCTTGAGACGGTCGGTGCTCGCCCAAGCGCGCAGGCCGACGAGTGTGTCTGCTGCCGCCCTGCCGCTGATCTTGGTGGTCAGGTGATAGTCGAGCTCGGCGAGCACCATCGGCGAGACCACGAGGCGATCGACGCGTGAGAGCGCCTCGACGGCGCGCTCATGGTGGTCGTCCTTGCGGTTGTAGACGGCGAGGAGGACCGAGGTGTCCGCGACGGCGAAGGCATGTCGGTTCACCGGCTCTCGTCCTCGAACAGGTTGCGCCCCGCATCGGCGGCCAGGTCGGCGGGTCCGTCGAACATGGCACTCGTCAATGCCGTCATGGCGCGCGAATCGTCGCCGAGAGAAGACGCAAACGTGAGGGGGAGCCCGCGAGCGATGTGATCCAGGGCCACTTCCTCGGGGGTGCGGCCCTCCAGAAACGCCAGCGTGCGCAGTGCTTCGGCCTCGCTCCCCGTGTACGTGAAGGTAACGGTGACGGCATCCTTCGGCGGTTCCGTCGGCTCAGGCGGGGGAACCGGGACGTCGGCCACAGGGAACTCCTCGTGCTTACCCATACGCGTGGTGTTCGGCGTTCCGAGGATACCGCCGGTCGAGCTACGGTGAGTGCGCGTACGACTTCGGTAGGTGCTCGACCGGCCCTCGCCGGGCTGTCACGGCGGTACGGCTCACGCCTCGCCGAGGCGATGACCTTGTTGTCACACCCCTCTCGTATCCTCCCGGCACCGCACAACAAGCCGAAGGATCACACGACATGACCGCCCTGTACCCGTTCCCGCTGCCGTTCGCCTCCCTCCGGCCGTACGTCGACACCGTCGCGGACCCCCGGACCCTGCGGGAGCTGGAGATCATCCGGTGCAGCGCCGCCATCAGGGAGAAGCCGGACTGGTTCCGCAAGATGCAGGACCCCGCCATCGCCGCCAAGTGGTCCGAGGAAGCGAAGGCCCAGGGGCTCACGGAGGCACAGATCCGCTACGTCCTCGACGAACTCGCGTACTACGCCGGACTCCGGGACCCGGAGACCGGCATCGAGGTGTCGGCCGTGGACGGCGTCTGGCAGTCGGACTCGCTCGTCGACGAGGACCTCAGGTCGCGGCTGCGCGAGGCGGTCCGGGTCCTGGAGGACGTGCCGGAGGAGGAGAAGGACTGGCACCCGGGCTCCGACGGCCAGGTGCTGGACCTCGTGCACCCGTCGCTGTTCTGCCTGGTGAACGGCGTGAGCGGCGGGCCCGCGCGGGCCTGGGAGAGCACCCCGAAGCAGCAGTACGCGAAGTACGAGCTGTCGAAGAAGTTCCAGTGGCTGCCGACCGACGTCGACGTGCGTGACGACGGCTCCGTCACGTTCCAGTCGTACGTCAACAACGTCCACCCCGAACGGCACAGCGCCCTCGCCGCGGTCCTCCCGGACCTCGTCGCCCGCTTCATCCCCCTCTGGGAGAACGTACTCACGGACCTCCGCCACCCCCGCCCGCTCCGCATCGAGGCGGACCCGTACGGCTGGTACAAGTCCATGCCGGAGCCCGAGCACCCGGACAGGGACGACTACAGCGACGACGAGGCGTACCGGCAAGCCGTCCACGACCACGACAGGGCCTGCGACGAATGGTGGGAGAACCGCCGCCCGGACGTCCCGGACGCCCCGGCCTTCACCCCGCCGTCGCGCGAGCCCGAGAACCGGATCGACCTCAAGGGCCGCCGCCTCCAGATCATCACCAAACTCGCGACCATCCACCTCACCCCGGACAAGCCCGAATACCCGGGCGGCTCCTGGCACATCGAGGGCATGGCGAACGAGCGGATCGTCTCGACCGGCATCTACTACTGGGACAGCGAGAACATCACCGAGAGCCGCCTCGGCTTCCGCGTCGCACTCGACAACCCGGAGTACGAGCAGAACGACGACAACGGTGTGCTCGACGTCTACGGGCTGGAGCGGGAGGACGTCCTCAACCAGGACCTCGGCTCCGCCCTCACCCCGGCCGGCCGCTGCCTCGCCTTCCCGAACGTCCTCCAGCACCGCGTCAGCCCGTTCCGCCTGGCCGACCCGACCCGCCCGGGCCACCGGAAGATCCTCGCGTTCTTCCTCGTGGACCCGTCCGAACAGATCGTCTCCACCTCGGACATACCGCCGCAGCAGCCCTGGTTCCCGACCTCGACCATGACTCTCGCGGAGGCGAAGCAGTACCGCGAAGAACTCATGAAGGAACGTAAGTTCTTCATCGACGAGCACAACGAGGAGGTCTACGAGCGGGAGTTCTCGCTGTGCGAGCACTGACCGAGGGCGCTCGGGGCCGGCCACGCGCCGTTCGCCTGGCCCATTCCGGCCCAGTGAGCTTTTTCAGCGTTGCCGCTCCAGGGTGAGGATGCCCTTGGCGATTGACGTCATGCGATTGGGGCTGCATCGGGACCTGCGGAAGATCCGCCAGGACTTCAGCCTCGCGACGCCGCGTTCGACGGGTGCTCGCGCTGCGGCCAGTGCCTGATTGAGAGTTCTCTCGGTGGGGGTGAGTTCCTGCAGGGGCCTTCGTTTGATGCCGGTGGTCAGCCACGTGCCGGCGCCCTGGTAAGCGAGATCGGCCAGGATGGGAACGCCTTGACGCTCGCAGGTCCGGATGATCCGGTGGGCGCGGGCTGCAGTCAGGTCGTGGGTGCGGCCCGGCAGGGCGGGCGAGAGCCACAGCAGCTGGCCGCCGGGGTCGGTGACGACCTGCACGTTCACCCCGTGGCGCCGGTGATTGTGGGAGTAGTCGGCCCGGCCGTCGCCGACCCGGTCGCACTCGGCGAGGGTGCCGTCGAGCAGGACGAAGTCGGGATCGTGCTCGCGCAGCGTCTTCAGCAGACCCGGTGCACGTTCGGCCAGTAGGTCGACGACCGCGCTGGTGTAGGCGTGGGCGGTGGACTCGCTGATCCCGAACCCGTCGGCGATCTTCGCGAGGGTGGTGTGTTCGCGCAGGTACACCAGTGCCACTATCGCGCGCTGGGACGGACGGAGCTCGCAGCGCCGGTCGCCCTCGCGGGTGATGAGCAGCATGGTGACCCACTCCACGAGTGCATGCGGCAGGTCGAGTGCGGCAGGATGGATGACCAACGAGGCCCCCGAGCAGCGTGATTGAGACGTCAGACATCTCGATCAACAGCCCGGGGGCCTCGCTCGTTGCGCTTCACGGCCCGTCACCCGATCGGTGGCCAACTCGAAGAAGCTCAGTGAGCCGATCTCGCCCCAAGTCGACGACGTGCCATTGACTACAGGCGTCATTTGCCTGAAGCCCCCGCCAGGTTGCTACCTGCGGGGGCTTCCATTCTGCTTTCATCTCCCAGGGAATTAGCTGAATACTCCAGGGATTTCACGCCAGAGCGTCTGCCTCGGCGCGATTTTCGGCGATCATCCCTCGAAAGAAGTCTATGAAAGTTCGACATCTTTCGATTTCTCCGCCTGCGAGCCATATAACTGGTGCGGGATGAGTCGGTTCCCGCGTGCAGGGCATGACGAGGATGTCGATGTCGGTTCGTGAGGCGCCGATAGGAATCAAGCGAGAGGAATTATCGCCTCGCTCAATCTCCACTTCGTCTTCGATCACGCGTACGAGTTCCTCGGCCTCGATGTAGGCAGGGCTACCGAAGTCCGCGGTTCCAAACAGGTCGATGTCCTGCAAGATGGCCGACCAGCCGTCAGCCTGTAGCAGGAAATCGGCAAACTCACTGTCCACGGGGCAGCCTGTCACTGTGGTGATTGCTGCGATCTGCTCCGGCGTGGCGGGAGGCCGGCGTGGCTCATGACGCCAGAGGCCATCTCGGTCACTGGCTGCCAGCATGCGCTTAGCCGCTTCCATTTCGGCCAAAAGCGCCGACCATTCACACACCGCCACTCCTGTTATCTACCAGTACGAACCTCAGTGGACTGCATCCAATTGGGCAGCGCTGCCCTTGGGCCGAGAGGCTGCTGTTTACTCGCTTCGTCATATCGATCCAGGTTGGTGGTTTGCCGTGGCCCAGCCGCATTGCATCGGGAGCATGCCCGGCAACACCAGAGTACGGAGTTCCGGCCGCCGCCGCGCGGCGCCGCTCGCTCGCTGCCTCACGGGCGCTGACATTGCCGTCAACTACTGCCGTCATCCCAGGCAGAAGCCCCGCCAGGGCATACCTGGCGGGGCTTCAAATTTGAGACTGCTACCCAACATGGTTTGCGTCGCCCCGGCTGGCGAGGCTGCACCTCGCCCTCCAGGCGACGCAGCACCCCGGCGGCAGTTGCCGCACCGCCAGTAGGCATCAAGGGGCAGTTCGGCGGAACCTCTCAGGGCAGACGCAACCGATCTACCTTCAGCACCAACTTCATCTGCTCTGCGAGAGCAAGGTTCGCAGCCCCAGCCCGACGCATAAACCGAGTCGCGGGAAACTCGTCAGCGGGAAACTCCCCAAGGAAATCCACGTCGCCCTTGGTTTCGGCTACGGATGCTTCCCCGGCCTCGTCACCCTTCAGGAAGTACTCCCCTTCGGCGCTCTGATATTCCGCCAGGAATTCGGCGATCTCCGAGCGGATTTCGGCGATCGAGATCGCCGAGTTCACTGCGGACTCTGGATCTGCCTCAAGGAAGCTTGACATCGCGGACACCGATACAGACATGGCATCCGCTGCGAAGCCGGCTGCTTCTCCGCCGACATCCTCAAGGCGAGTGATCCAGCGCTCTGCCTCCTCTCGGATCCGCGTGAGATCCGACGCCGAGGCCTGCTGGATACCGCGCAGGTCCAGCCACACCGCATCCAGTCCGTTGTTGATCCGGTAAAAGGAGTCTCCCTCTCCTGAATCATGAAGGAACGCCATGGATACCGATCGCACCTTCGTCGCACACAGAGCCGTGATGGCCAACTGTTGGCGTCGGGTCAGCCGTGCGCACTCCACACGGATGACTTCGACGTCTTCGAGAAATCCCATCTCAATTCACCTCACGGAGTCCAAATCGCCTGTGTATCGCTGACCAGGGTCGCACCCTTGTTCTGCAGGAAACCCCGACATGCTGGGCAGAATGGTCTATTCACTGCCAGGCCTGTCGGTGTTAGGTCAAGATGGACTGCTGCCTCCCAAAGCTTGACCTCTGCATGCGGGAAGTTGCCTGATGCGTCTACGCCAGTGCGCGATATCCCGAGCTCGTGAGGGAGGAGCTGTGCACGTTGAATCTGAGAGATATTCTTCCGTGCTCCAACGGCCACAACGTCGAGAGATTCCGGTCCACCGCCTACCGCGTGCATGACTCCAGTGGTCGCCCTGTCATTCGCCTTCCCTGCCGGGATGAGCGCGTGCAGGGTGTCTGCTCGGTCTTGCAGGTTGTCAAGATCGAGAGCGCCGCCGCCGCAATTGTGAACGAGGACCGGCGTGGCCCCTGCCAGCACATAGTACGTGTGCAGCCCCGCGACAGTCAGGTTGTGGACGGTGGCGTCAGCGGCCGTTACTCGCTTGATCGCCGCGATCTGGACCCGGGTTCCCGCGCCGGTCCGCAGCCACTGGCCCGGCTTCAAGTCCGTCGCGTCGATCCAGGCGTCGAGCTCCGGCACCCAGAACGGGTGGCCGTCCGTCGCAGTGACCGTGGCGGTCTTGGTGCCCTTCTTGCCGTCGGTGTCGACCGTGACCTTGACCAGGTGCTTGAGGCCCTTGCCCTTGATCTCGGCCGTGACGGTCTCGACTCTTATTTTTCCGGTCTCCGGGTCAGTCGCCAGGACCTTGTCACCTATGTCGACGTCCTTGATGGCCTTGGTCGTTCCGTCGGCCATCAGCACTCTTGTACGCGGCGTGAAGCTGTTGCCGATGGAACAGGCTGCGGCGTTCGCCTTTCGGCTCTTCCGCCAGTCCTTGAAAGCGCCCCACAGTTTCTTGCCCAGGTTAATTATGCGCTTGCCGACCGCGTACGCCTTGTCAAGGCGCCATCCGTACTTGCCGATCAGCCGGCCCAATGGGCCGCCGCTGACGAGTGAAGCGACGATGTTCCCGGCTGTGCTACCGCAGGCGCCCAGGCTTCCTGTCGTGAAGCAGTCCAGCGCATCGGTGAGGCCAAGTTCGTCCGCGACGATTTTCGCGAGTTCCTTGGCTATCGCTATGGCTCGTTGCTTGGCGGCCTCGGCGCGTGCCCTCGCCTCCCGTGCCTTCACCGCCGCCGCGGAGTCTCGAGCCAGTGCCTGTGACAGGGTCAATCCCGCCGCCTGTGCGTTCGCGCTCAGGCGTATCGGCCCGGGCTCGTGGCCCGGAGTCGTGTTCTCGCAGTCGGGGCAGGGGCGGGTCGGGCAGTCGATCTCGGCGCAGGTGCCTGTCGGGTCCGCGATGGTGACCGGGTTGTTGTTCCCGTACGCGTAGCCGTTGATCTGCTGCGGATTGGACAGGTTCATCACAGGGTCGGCGGAGATGAAGCGCCCTGTGGACGGGTCGTACTCGCGTGCCCCCACGTTGACGAGGCCCGACACGGTGTCGTTCGTGCCACCTACGAAGCCCTTGTCGTCCACCCACTTGGCGGGGTTCGAGGAGTCCGCGTCGCGGCCCTCGCCGAACGGGTCCAGCCGGCGGCGTTGCGTCGCGCCGGAGACCGAGTCGACAGCAACCTGGGCCGTGCCGTGGTGGTCGCCCGCGAGGAACGTGACTCCGTCGGCATCCCGGACCGCGACCGTCTGCCCGCCCAGCGCGTAATAGCGCTTGGCCTTCACTGCTCCCGAGGACTTGTCGAGCTGCAGTTCCATGCCGGGCAGATAGAAGGTCGTCTCCGAGGCCGACTTGCGCAGCAGGCGTTCGCCGGAGGCGCCGTAGACATAGGACGACGAACTGCCGTTCGCGTTGGTGACCTTGGTCAGGTCGTTCTGGCTGTCCCAGGTCAGTGTCTGTGTGTCACCGTTGAGCGTTCGGGTCTCGGTGTTGCCCATCGCATCGTAGGAGTACGTGTCCTGCTTGGTGACGGCAGGCGTCGTGGAAGTCGCCGCGGTGTCGGTGACGACCTTCGTCAGCTGGTGCGGTCCTTCTCCGTTCTCGCCGTACGTGTACGTCTTGGTCGATGTCGCCGAACCATTGACGCCGTGCTGGATCTCCGAGGTGCGATTGCCGACCTCGTCGTAACCGTAGGTGTGCCAGTACGGGGCCACCCCGCCGACCGTGGTCGACGACGGACCTGCCGTACAGGCCGCCTCGGCCGCTCCGGTGCCTACAGCGCCGCTCGGTGTTGCCGAGGACGTCCAGTCCTCCGTCATGCGACGGAAACTGTCGTAGCGGAAGCACTGCACATCACGCGCGCCGCCGGTCGGGTTGTCCACGATGGACCGGACGTTACCCGCGGCGTCGTAGGTGTAGTCGGCGTTGTACGCCACCGACGAGGCACCCTCGACGTCCACCCGTGCGTTCGTGAGCCGCTTGGTGCCCTGCTCGTAGCTGTAGGTCAGCCAAGTCTTCTTGTCCGAAGACCCGCCGGTGGACAGGGTTAGTTGTTCCGGCTCGTTCGTCGGTGCGTACGAGACGCCGGATACGTAGGTTCCGCCGCCGAGGGACGTGTTGAGTGACGTGGGGCGTTGCAGGGAGTCGTACCCGTAGGTGATCGTTTCCGCGGCGAGACCTCCCGCCGCTGGGAAGTTCTGTCCCTGGACCGTACCGTCGTCGTTGTACTGGGTGTTGAACTCGTACGTGCCACCGAGCTCCGGTTCAGCCGTCGGAGACAGGTAGTACTTAGTTGTCGTCGGCTTGTAGTCGTTGTTGGCATCGAGGACCGGATAGGTCACGGACGAGTGGACTGCGCCGTTCTTGTAGGTGTAGGAGCCGTACAACTCGCCCTTGGCGATGGCGTCGTACGTGTTCACCGACAGCTTGGTGCCCGTGCTCGCTGCGCCCTGCCAGGTTTCCTTGAGCCGGCCCAGTGCGTCATACACCGTGGTCGTGGTGTTGGAGCGTGAGTCGGTCGCGGTGATCTGGCGGTCCAGGTCGTCGTAGCCGAAGGTGGTCGTACCCGTGTCGGGGTCCACCGACTTCGTCTTCCGCCCACGCTGGTCGTAGTAATGCGTCCAGGTGTTGCCCTTGGCGTCCGTGACCTTGTTCAACTGGCCAGCGGGCGTGTACCCGTAGGTGGTGGCGGTGTAGTCGGACGCGGTTCCCGACGGAAGTGGCTTGTCGCCCTTGTACTGGCGCAGCTCGATCGTGCGATCGCGGCCGTCGGTGATCGTTGTGGTCGCGGTCTCGCCGGCCGGCGGGTCCACGTGGACCCGGTCGCCGTCGTACGAGTACGTGGTGCGGTACTTCTCCGTGCCCGCGACCTTGAAGACTGACGCGGTCGTTCGGTTCGCGCCGTCGTACTCGGTCACGGTCTGAGCGTCGATGTCGGCGTTGACCGGCTGGAAGAGCGTGGAGCTGGGAGCTCCTGACGTCCAGTATGTGTCGTTGGTCTTCACCGTGCGGCCGGAGCCGTCGTAGTAAGTGTCCGCGATCAGGCGACCACCGCCCTGGCCCTCTGTCTGAACCTGGCGCGGGCGCAGCAAACCGTCGTACAACTTGTATTCAGTGCCGTACGTCGTGCCGCCGCGCTCGATACGCTCCGTGCGCACATAGCTGGCGCCGGTGGTGCGGATTCCGTAGGTGTACTTGATCGTGGGCGAGAAGGCGCTTGCCTTGGGGCGGTCCGGCAGCCACACCGAGGTCAGGCGGCCCAGAGCGTCGTATGCCAGGTCGGTGCGCCTGCCATTAGCGTCGATCTGGGCGCTCGGGGTGCCCCACTGGGGCGCGAACTCCGTCTTCGCCGTCCATCCGAGCGGATTCGTCTCGGTCTTGGCGGTCGCCAGACCGTTGGTGTGCGTGTAGGCGATCGTCTTCTGCTTGCCTGCGGCGTCCTTGACCGTGAGGGGACGGCCGTGTTCGTCGTACGTCGTGGTCGATACCGTCTGATACGTGGCGGTCAGGCCGTCGTGCGACGCGAGACGCTTGACTGTGGTCACGTTGCCCTGCGTGGGGGCGGCACCGACAGTCGTCGTGTCGTCGTAGAGCGTCACATCATCGGAGATGACGTCCTTCGTACGGTCGGGTGTGGCCGAGCAGTCGACGCTGAGCTTCTCCACTCTGGCGACGAAGTTGTACATGTGCTTGGCCGGGTTGTCCGCGTACGAGCTGCGTGAGCACTCGTTGTCGGCGACGTTGACCTGGCCGTAGTCGGCCACCTGCGTCAGCCGGCCGGTGACATCGTCGAAGGTGTTCGTGGACGCCGTCTGCCGCCAGCTCCCGGAGGCGAGGGCCTCATAGGTGTTCGTCTTCGCGGGGCGCACGAAGCGGGCGTAACTCGTGCCCCAACTGGAGGCGTCGGTGGACGTGACCTTCATCCAGGGCGTGTTGATGGACTTGGAAACGACCTTGTCGCCGTTGTAGGTGGTCGTCTCCAGCTCGAAGCCGGACTTCCAGTCGGAGTCGGCGTGGACAGTGCCGGTGGAGTCCGTCACGGACGAGGACTTCGTGCCACCGTCGGGGTGGGCATCGCCGTCCAGGCCCTGGAAGAAGATGTGCTCGGTCTTGGTGTTCGAAGGGCTGACGGTTCCGTCGGAGGTCTCGACACGGACCTTGCCGTAGCCGCGCCAGTCGGCCCACGTGAGGTATTCCGACTTGGTGGCCCCGTCAGGCTTGGTCTTCCGCCAGCCTGCGTCGCCAAGGTAGGTGTACGAGGTGATCTGGTCGGGGCTCCCACCGACGAGGTCGGTCTCGACCACGGAGGAGGCGACGTACTTGTGGAACCAGTCGGTGCTGGGGTCAGTGACACCCGGCGGGTTCCATTTGACCGGGTAACAGCGCACCGTGGACTTGCCTGGTGTGGGCAAGGTCGACGAAGTGCACTGTGGGGGAGCGTAGTTGACCGACAGAACGCTGCCCGACTCGCTCTCCACAGCCGACATCCGGAAGCGGATGAAGGGCTGGATGTTGTCGCCTGCCACGTCGACACGGTTGGCGAGCTGCTTGCCGTACAGCTTCACGGAAGGCACCGACACGTCGGTGCCGACCAAGCCGGTGTGATTGATGGAGTTCAGCCAGAGGGACTTCGAGCCGTCGCCGTTGTCGGTGAACACGTGGTTCAGGGCCCAGGAGTTGACGTCCTCGTAGGTGGTGTCGCCGCTGCGGACCTGCGTGGTGATCTTGGTGAGCTTCTTGCGAGTCCAGAACGTCGGTGAGTTCTGCCCGGCACACTTCGTGCCGACCTTGCAGTTGCGGTCCCATGGCACGTCGGGCCAGTCGGCGGCTGTGGCGTCGGTGAGGGCGGCGGCCGAGCAGTCGGTGAGGGCGCCGACGCAGCGTTCCGCGGTCGTGAATACGACGCGTGCGGACGGCTTGGTGTCGTAGGCGTGCTGGTCGCGCTGACCGTAGTCGATGCGCTTGAGGTAGCCGCCACGGACGTACGGCTTGCCGTTCTCGGCGGTCTTCAGACCCTGGGTGTAGTAGTTCGTCTCCTTGCCGTAGAAATACGACATGGTGTCGCCGTGCGGGTTGACGACATAGTCGAGATTCCACCGCCAGGCCTGCGTGCAGTACGCTGCCGCGAAGTCGGTCTGGTAGCAGGGTTCACCGGAGTCGTCGCCGTAGACCGGCACGGTCCAGGCAGAGCCGGTTTCTTCATTGCCCGCGGCGTACCCGGGCAGACGGTTCAGACCGAAGTAGTACTGGACACCGGTAGTCGCGGTGACCTTCCAGTACTCGCCGTTGTTGTCACCGTTGGTCGTACCGGAGAGCCGCTCCACTTTGCTGAAGTCGTCCGAGGCAATGCGGAGTTCGCCGGTCGTGTCGTCCTTGACGATCTCACCCGAGGCGCCGCCGGGCAGTGTGATGGTGGCGTTGTACTTGTACCAGCACTGGTCGCCGAAGGTGTCGTCGTGGCCGTCGTCGGCACATGGCTTGTACCGGCGCTCGATATAACCCGGCTCGTAGGAGAAGCCCTGGCCGACCCACGAGCCCTGGTTGTTCGTGGCCGCTGTTTGTCCGTCGATCGACTGGGACGTGTATCCGAGTGAGACTTCGGGAGAGAGGCCGCCGGGCACGGGTGGCGCGGAGATCGGATACGACCAGTTGAACGCGCCTGAGGCGTTGGAGACGCTCCATTGCGAGGACGGGCTCAGAGAGGTCGCTCCGAAGTCGCCCTGGTCACCCGATTCACCGGCGGTGACCGCGAGAACGGTCGTGGAGCCGGCTGCCTCGGCGGAGTCCTTCTTGCCGAGTGTCTGGGCGGACGGGCTGGAGGTGTCGGCCGCCGCGGACACCTTGGCCGTCAGTGTCTGCGCCGCAGTGTTGTTGCTGCTCTTGAGTGGTTCGGGGGCGGCACATGCCTTCTTGTTCGGAGTGGTCAATACGCAGGCCGGGTACTGCACGAGGCGCAGTCGCGAGCCGAAGCTGCCCCCGTATGCCTCAGCGAAATCTGAGTAGTCGACGGAGACTTCACCGGTCCGGAGGCGTCCGCGCCGTCTGTACGCATCACGGTCATCAGCGGACCGTCGGACCCAGCGGCCTTCGCCTGCGGGCGGCCGAGCACGGCCACATGCACAGCGTCAGGACTGGACTTACCCGTCGCGGCGACGCGCACAGGCATGCCCTTGGCCTGGTGCATTTTCCGGGGTGAGCTCAGCTCCACCTTGTCCGACGCAGCCTTTGGCCAGTGGACGTCGGCCGCCGATTTGACCGCGGCTTTCGCGGCCTCGTTCTCCTTACCGTGTTTCCTGGCCTTGACGTTCTTGCCGTCTACCGGATCGTCCAGATTTCTCTGTGTGCCGGGGCGGCTGAGACCACCGTCCTTGGCCGAGGCTTCTGGGGTGTACTGCGGTAGCAGCACGATGGCCATGGCGATACCCAACGCAAGCACTGTGCTTCTGGTCGTGGGTATTCGCCACCGTGGCCGGAAGGGCGAATGCATGACAACTCCGTAGAGAGGGTGACAACAGGGGCGATGAGGGCAAATGGTGGCAGGCACCCCGCGTCCGGGAGTTTGTCTGGAGCGGAGTGCCTGCCGTGGTCAGCTCATCAGGTGACGGTCTCCTCGATGCTCGACCCGGCGGCGAGCACGGCTACCTGTTCGACCACGCTGGCGTCCAGTGCTCCGCGGTACACACGCAGTTCGTCGACCGCGCCGGCGAGGAAGCCGGAACCTGTGGACCCGGTGAGGGTCCTGCCCACCTGGAGCTTCGTGGTCGTGAAGTCCCAGGTGTTGTCCCACGGCGCCTGGGCCGCGAGGGTCCCGTTGACGTAGAGCAGGATGTCGCCGAAGACCGCTGAGTAGACCAGAGCGAGATGATCACCATCGCCTTCGCTGCTGGGCAGCACTCCGGCTGCGGTCGCCGAGGAGGACACAGCCGTACTGCCGTCCTTGTCTGTGACCGTCAGTGCCCAGCGGTTGGCCGAGGCCAGGTATTTCATGGTGGCCGCACTGCCGTTGGTGCCGGACAGTGACAGCACGGTCTGGTCCTTGGTTGATCCGGCCGTGGCGAGACGGGCCCGCCCGGACACGGTGAAGCTGTCCTCCTTGGCCAGCAGACCTGCCCCACGGGTCGCGTAGGCGCTGGTGCCGTTCAACTCGAGGTGCCCATCGCCCCACAGCGGCTCGGCCGGAGGCATGCAGTCCGGGTCGACCGCGGGGTCGCAGGAGTCGTCGGGCAGGTAGATGCCGGCCCCACCGCCGAGGATGAGTCCCGTACCGCCCGCGTTCTCCGGCGAAACGCCCGCGGCGGCGCTGTCAGCCTCCCAGTACGCAAGCTGCCTGGCCGAGATCCCGCCGATTTGTGATCCCTCGGCCTCGGGAACCACTCGGTCGTAGATCTTGACGTCGGCGATGCTGCCCTGGAAGTGGTTGGTGTAGCCGTCGAGGCTGATCCGGCGTCCGATCTGGAGCGGCCCTGTTGCGTTCCAGACGGTTCGGCGTGGCTGGACGTCCGTCTCGATGAGATCGCCGTTGACGAACAGACTCAGCTTTCCGGTGAATTCGTCATACACGCCGATCAGATGGGTCCAGCTGCCCGGCACTGCGGTTGCTCCGGACACCTTCCAGGTGCCCATGGTCTCCATGTCGGAGATGGGGGTGCGGAAGACCCACGACTGGGTGTCGACGTCGTATCCAAGGTCAAAACCGGGCTCGGCCGTACCGTCCTGGCTGACGATGGTCATGTCGTCGGTCGGTCGTGCCGTCAGGTTCACCCAGGCGCTCACCGAAAATGTTCTGCTGGTGTCGACCGCGGATGCTCCGGCGTCCAGGTAGGCGACCTCAGAGCCGTCGAGAACAGCGGCGGTGTCGGCCGGCCCCAGAGGGCCTTCCGCACCGAAGGTCACGCCAGAGCCGGGACTGGCGGCGGGCGCGCCGCTCATGCCGACGGCGGTTGTCGATCCTTGTGCATCGCCCAGAGTCCAGCCTGCTGCTGGTGCGCGTCCGTCGCTGACGAGGAACACGTACGAGGTCGGCGAATCTTCGCCGTTGCCGGCGGGGTCGACGGATCTGGCCTCCACATACATAGGGCCCTCGTCCGGCGGCATCCAGCGCACCGTGGCCGGCCCGCCGAGGGTGGCTGGTGCTACTGACTTCCAATCACCGCCCGTAAAGCGGTATTCGTAACGTGATGCATCCCTTGACGGCGAGTCGAACGTGAAGCTCCCGTAGTCGCCAACACCGACGTGCCACGTGTCGTCGTTCGGGTACTCGACCGACGTGATCCACGGAGCCTTCGGCGCGGTCGCGTCGAAGATGAACTCGCATCGCGTGCTCGTGCCCTCAAGGCTCCAAGGCCCCCATGACGTGCCGTCGAAGCCACGGACCGCCCAGCCTATGGGGACGTTCGGTGGAATCGTGTAGGAGGCGTCGTCCGGGTCGGCCGCCAGGTTTGTCCCCACCGTGTAGGAGAAGGACGCTCCACCGGTCTGGCCGCTCTTCGACGAGTCGAAGGTGCTCTTCGGCGCCGTGGTCGAGTAGCGGTGGTAAGTCGTACTTCCGACAGTCCAGAAGACGTCGAACTCGGCTCGGAGGCTCTCCGAGTTGCTGCCGGTGTCACCGTGGTCGTAGTCCTCGATGAAGGCCGTCAGCTTGGGTGCCTCGCTGACGTAGTGCTCGGTGGCGTGGCCGTACTCGCAGCTGCCGCCGGGCGTCATCTTCAAGTCATCCATGGCCGGCTGGAGCGGCGGCCTGTTGTAGGTGACCTCGAGATGGGCGTTCCCGCAGAACCGCTTCCAGTACGAGTAGTCCCCCTCGTCGCCCGCCCTGAGGCGGAACGTCGTGGTGTCCCAACCGCTGTTTGCGGCCTGCTGCACCGTGCTCTTCACGTTGAAGCGGACGTTCTGGTTGGTGGAGGTGCAGGAGCCGGCCGGGTTGGTCGGCGACTGGGTGGTGATCGCGTCCTTCAGTGACGGCTGATTGTTCCAGCTGGTCGAAGAGCTGATGGCGCTGGCGCCCGTCGAGTTGACCCGTCCGAGCTGTACCGAGCGTGCCGAGTCGGAGTACGTGTGGACCATCGTGACGGCGAACTCCGCCGCGACGATGTCCTTGTCCTCGAACGTGGCTGTCGGGATGGCGAAGAACTGCCGCTTGACGTCGCTGCTGCTGGTGCAGCGGTAGGAGACGTTCGCCGGACAGCGGCCCACGCCCTCGTCCTCGTCGAACTTCCAGAACGATGAGGACGAGTAGTAGGAGGAGACCATGGCCCAGGCGGTCCGGTTCGACGTCTTGTACACCGGATCGATGTAGACCGGGTAGACCGTGTCCTTGCCGTTGAGCAGGGCGGCGTCCGGCCTGAGCGTCACCTTGTCCGCTGTCGTGTCGACTTCGACGTCGGACACCTGCGCCCCCTCGGGCGGGGCAACCGCGTCCTCGGCCACGACGTTTGCCGTCGCTGATGTCGTCGTCGGCGACGGCTGGGCCGGGCCCTCGGGCGGAGCGGTGGTGTGGCTGGAATCCCACATCATCGGCTGCGGAGCCTCGAAGACGGTCCCGCCACTGCCGTTGTCCTCGGCCAACAGGCCGCCGTCCTCGGTCTCCTTGAGCTTGATGGACCGAGTGTCAACCGGCAGTTCGAGCTCGGCGAGAGCAGGGTTGGCGGCTGCCTCGGCGTTCTTGACGACCAACACGTGGGAAAAGCCCTCGGCCGACGCCGTGACCTTGAGGTCCACATCATCGAGAACGTTGCGGTACGTGGCCGTCGAGCCGTCGATCCTCGGCTTGGGCAGCTTGCCCGGCCAATTCAGGGCCAGCGAACGGCCGTCCTTCTCGATCTCGGCGAAGGTACTGTCACCTCCACCCGAGAACGCCAGGGTGGCCAGGGCAGCTTCGGGTGCGTACGTGCCGTTTCCCTGCCTGACCAGTGTGGTGTCGATACTTGTCCACTTGCCGTCCTTGCGAGTCCGGACAGGCTGGACGTATTCCGTGGTTGTGAAGGTGCCATCCGGGTTGGCCACTGTGGTGCTGCGCTCATTTCGCAGCGTCAGGATCTCGACCGGATCGCCGCTCCTGGCCGCCTTTGCCTGTGCGTCGGAGGCTCCCAGAGCAGTCGGAGACTCCTTCTCCGCGGCGGAAGCCGGTCGCGGCTGGCTCACGGTGGGGACCACGCCGAGGCTGGTGGCCAGCACGGCGGTGAGTGTGGCGGCGATCAGAACGGTCCGGCGCGTGCCTCGAGACTCGGGGGTGCGGCGGTTCATTGTGGTGCGCTGCTTTCTGGCCATTCCGTTGCTCACCCGACCACGCCGAAGGAGGTGCCGGCGTCGGGGATTCCGTTCGTGCCCGGCTTGTACGTCGTGGTGCCTGTGGTGGTCGAACCGGTGATGTCGGTCTGAAGTGACCCCTCGGGGCCCGACACTTCCGTTTTATGCCGCGAGGCCGAGTCGTTGCCGGTAGCGGGTTCTCGCCTCGTACGGGGTGATGTAGCCGATGGTCGAGTGGATCCGCTCCCGGTTGTAATGTTCCGCGATCCACCGGAAAACGTCCTGCCGGGCCTGCGCCTTCGTCTCCCAGACCGTCGTGCCGATCTCGGCTTTGAGGACGGCGAAGAAGCTCTCCGCGGCGGCATTGTCGAAGCACGACCCGGTTCGGCCGACGCTCTGCCTGATGTCCAACTCGACCAATGTGTCCCGGAATTGACGAGACGTGTATTGCGATCCGCGGTCCGAATGGAAGATTGCGTTGCCGGCCGTGTGCCCGCCGGTATGGGCCATTCGGATGGCGTCCTCGACGAGCTGTGTCCGCATGTGGTCGGCCATCGACCAGCCCACGACCTCGCGCGTGCACAGGTCGATCACCGTCGCCAGGTACAGCCATCCCTCGGCGGTCGGCATGCAGGTGATGTCGCCGACGAGCTTGAGGCCCGGCAGCGGCGCGGTGAAGTCGCGCAGGATGAGATCCGGTGCGGGTGGAGCCGTGCGGTCCTGTTTCGTCAGGGACCGCGATTTCCGTCGCGTTATCCCGGCGATCTGTCTCTCCCGCATGATCCGTGCGACCCGTTTGCGGTTCACGACGTGCCCGCGGCGGCGTAGTTCACGGGTGATCCGCAGGGCACCGTAGGCACCCCTGGAATCGGTATGGATCTCCCGGATGCTGTGTGCGAGCTCTTCCTCGGCACCGGCTTTCTCTTCGCGTGCCTCCTTGTTCTTGTGCCAGGTGTAGTAACCGGACCGGTCCCAGCCCAGGATGTCGCACATCCGCTTCACGCCGTGGGCGTGCCGGTGCTCGTCGACGAAACGGAAGCGGATCACCGTGTCGTCTCCCGCGCGAAATAAGCGGCGGCTTTCCGGAGGATCTCGTTGTCCTCCTTGAGCCGGGCGTTCTCCCGCCGCAGGCGTTTGAGTTCTTCCTTCTCGTCGGGGGTCATGCCGGCGTCACCCCCGCCGTCCGGGTCCTGGGTGCGGGCTTTGTCCTCGCGGACCCAGTTCCGCAGCGTCTCCAGATGGATGCCCAGACTCCGGGCGATGTCGGTGAGGGTGCGGTCCTTCGAGGACCGCACCAGGTCCACCGCGTCCCGCTTGAACTCTTCGGGATAGTTCTTCCGCTTTGCCACCTTGGATCACTTCCCCTGGATGGCGAAACATCCAGCGTCCAGGTGTCGGAATCTCGGGGGTCACTCCAGAGCGCAGCGAATCCACATATTCGTACGGCTCGCATGCGCGGCAGAAGATCGATGCCTACTGGAATGCGTCGAATTCCAGCCAGCCCGGCATTGTCATCCTGCACGGCGGCTACTGGTACGCGGATTCCGGCTGGGCCACATGGTCCCGCACCTTCGCCGACAAGGGTTATGCCGTCTTTTCCGTCGACTACCGCCTGAACTTCGACGCGCCCTGGCCCGCGCAGCGCACTGATGCGATTTCAGCCATCAGCTGGATCAAGGCGAACGCATCGAAGTTCGATCTCGACCCGAATCGGATCGTGCTCCTGGGGTCGTCGGCAGGTGGCCAGATCGCCACCGCTGTCGCCACCTACGGTTCCGGCGGGGATCGGGTCAAGGGTGTCGTAGGACTCTCCCCCGTCGCCTCGCCCTACCGAGCATGGAACGACGGCAATCACGAGGACAGCACGGCCAAGGAGCGCAAGGTCAGGGGCAACGCCACGATTCTCGCGCGCTGCTTCCCCGACCCCACCGACACGGACGCCACCCTCCACCCCAGCTGCTGGGGCACGTGGAAGGACATGGTCGTCAAGAACCGTGCGTCCGGCGCCAACGACGCTCCCATGTACCTGATTCACTCCGAAGGCGACTTCATTCCCGTTGAGCACGCCCTGGATCTCGAGGCTGCGGAAGAAGTCGACCACGACATGCCCGCCGACGGAGTCACCGTCGAGCATGTCGCGGGCAGCAGCGCACATGGTGGAGGACTGCTCGACATTCCCGGCATGCCGGAGAAAGTCCTCGCCTGGATCGCGGCCCACGTCTGAGTCCGCCGCTCGCGCATCACCGTCACTACAGAAAGCCCAGGTAGAACCAGTCATGCCGTCACCACTCAAGGCACTTGGAGAGCGTCTGCTGCCTGCCGGCGTCCGCGCGGACCGCGCTCGCCGCCGCGCGGAGGCCGAGGCGGAAGCCGCTGAGCGCAAGCGTCGGGAGAAGATCGAGGCGCGGCGGAGGCGCCTGCTGGACTCGGATACCGACCTGCGTGCCCTGACGGTTCAAGGCCGGACCTACTTCGGGCGCCAAGTAAGGCAATTCACCTCGGCCGACGCCTCGGCGCACAACCTCGCTCTGGTGGCCGACGCTCTCGAAGACGCCGGTGTCGACTACTTCCTCGTGCCGGGTCGCTCACGCACGCGATACGTCGTGGGCGTACGCCTGGCCGACCGCAAGCGGGTGCTCGAGGCCCTGCGCGCCCGCCACGGCCGCAGCGCCCTGTACGCGATGAAGACGGGCAAGGACCCGATGCCCGTCGACGCCGTCCTGTACGCGGACGGAGCCCTGCCGACAGCTGTGAAGCGCCAGGACTCCATCCGCTTCGGTGAAATCCTCCTGAGCCCCACCGGACGGATCCTCGCCGATCTGTCCTACGGCTGCGACGTCGAGTTCTGGCGTGAGGGCCAACAACTGCTCGAGGACGCCGAATTCGGGCAGGAACGTATCGACGCCCTGCGCACCCAGGCGCCCCCCGCCGTACTGTCCGACGCCTTGGTGGCGCCTCGCCTCAACGCCGTGAGTGACACCCTTCCCGCCGAGGCCCAGGTGCCCGCCAGCCGCACCGTCGCCGGCCGGGCGTACCCCACGTTCGCCGACTTCCTGCAGCCGCGCATCGACATCGTCGACTTCCCCGTCGATGTCGTCTACACCTGGGTCGACGGCTCCGACCCCGAACTGCGCGCCCGCCGGGACGCGTACCGGGGCGGCAGCACCGAGCGCATCAACAGTCGTGAGACGGGCGCCTCCCGATACACCAACCGGGACGAACTCAAGTATTCGCTGCGGTCTCTGGAGATGTACGCCCCGTTCGTGCGGACCGTCTACATCGTCACGGACGGTCAGACACCGACCTGGCTGGACACCGGTGCCGCTGGCGTCCAGGTCGTCGACCACAAGGAGATCTTCACCGACCTGTCCGCGCTCCCGGTCTTCAACTCCCACGCCATCGAAACTCAGTTGCACCACATACCCGGCCTGTCGGAGCACTACCTGTATCTCAACGACGACGTCTTCCTGACGCGCCCCGTCACCGCGGAGCACTTTTTCCACGGCAACGGCATAGCGAAGCTCCCCTTTTCGTCGTTCCAGCTCGGCCTGGCGGCGCCCCATCCCGACGAGCCGGCGCCCAACTCGGCGGGCAAGAACGTGCGTGACCTGCTCGCGAAGAGCCACGGCCGGTTCACGGTCAACAAGTTCAAGCACACCCCGCACCCGCAACTGCGGTCGGTTATGGAGGAGTTGGAGGCACGCTTCGCCGACGACGTGGAACGGACCAGTCGCTCCCGGTTTCGGGACACCACGGACATAGCGATGGCCGCCTCCCTGCACCACCACTACGCGTATCTGACGGGCCGTGCCGTACCCGGCAAGTACAACCTGCGCTACGTCGACATTGCCAAGCCGTACGCGTCGGCCGCTCTGGAGGAGCTGGCGGGCAGCCACACGTACGACTTCGTCTGCCTGAACGACGTGAACACGGCCCCCGCCGACCAGGAGCGCGTCGCCGAAGCCGTCCGCGCGTTCCTGGAGGAGCAGTTCCCGTTCCCGAGCCGGTACGAGCGCTGAGTTCCCTGACGGGGATCGGACGCAATGGCCCCGGCGCGCGCGGATGGCGTGCCGGGGCCGAAAGGGGAGTGGCGCGGTGGCCGGGTCTACCAGATCGACTCGACCCACTCCGGGTGGTCGATGAACGGGTTGCGGTTGTGCTGGAACTGGTCGTAGATGACCTGGTTGCGGCGCTGCTCGAAGGCGTCCGGCGGGTCCTCGACGTTCCACTGCTTCAGCACCGACAGGCGGCCGTGCAGCGGCGAAGTGCCGTTGGTCACCGAGTCGTTGGGCTCCAGGTCGGGCCAGCTGTCGTCGCCCTCGTAGCGGACGGCCATGTAGAGGATCATGCGGGCGACGTCGCCCTTGACGGCGTCGCGGGGCTCGAAGGAGTTCGAGTCGGTCAGGCTGCCGCCGGAGTTGGTGAAGCTGCTGCCGCCGTTGTCGAAGTCCTTGTTGCCGCGGATGCTGTTGACCTGGACGTCCTCGGGGCGCAGGTGGTGCAGGTCCGTGCCCGGACCGGTGGCCGTACCGAAGTCGCCGTGCGACTTCGCCCACACGTGCTCGCGGTTCCAGTCGCCCTGGTCGCCGCCGTTGAGCGACTTGCTGCGCGAGATGCCCGAGTAGAGCAGCTTGACGTTGTTGGTGTTGTTCGGGTCCTGGTCGGTGACCTTCAGCGCGTTCCAGACCGCGTCGTACGAGATCTTGGTCTGGTTGTCGATGATCCCGTGCAGCGCGGTCTTCAGCGCGCTGCCCGTCTTGCCGATCGCGGGGGCGTAGTACGTGCTGTCGTACGGGGAGGTCGCCGCGCCTGCCGGCGAGGCGGTCAGGGCGGGCACGGTGAGGCCGACGAGCACGGCCGACGTGGCGAGAGCGAGCGTCTTCCAGCGGCGGCGTATGGGTGTCACGGGCATGTGGGGAGTCCGATCTACGCGGGTTGATGGAGCGGCCAACCGCGAGAGTGACATGGACATGTATGCCGTGGGGTGAAGGAGGCGTGTCGAACGTGTGTCGGTAAGGCGCAAGTTGGAGCGACGGGGGAGCGGTGAGCGGTTCCGCGTCGGGAGTTGCCGCGCCGACGGCTGGGTAGGGTGCGGCGCCATGACTGCCGACGTCGGCTTTCGGAGGCCGAGGTGAGGACATGACAGTCTGTTCCCGTCACTTCGCGCCCGGCGGGCCCTTCTTCGCGCCCCTGTAAGGGCGTGACCACCTCACTCCGATTGGCTTCAACGGGTGAGTGCGGCGTTCAGGGCGGCGGTGACGAGGGCCGTGGCGAGGAGGCCGCCGATGAGCCCGCCCACGCCGAGGCCTATCGCTGCCAGGGGTTTGGTGTCCGGTTTCAGGAGCGTCCTGCCCCTGAAGTGCCGGGAGGCGACGAACGCCGCGAAGCCCCCGGTCACGAACAGGAGCGAGGTCAGGAAGAGAAACCCCTCGAAATTGCGGCTCGGTTCCTGTGCGGAGATCTCCCGTTGGCCCTGAAAAGCGACCTCGACTATCCGGCCGTCCCAGTAGGTGGCCGTGACCGTGTCGCCGGGCCGGGCGGCGTCGTAGACCGGGTGGCTCCCGCCGCCCATCTTCACCCACTGCGACGGCCCGCCGTCGCGAGAGAACAGCATGTAGTGGGGGCGGCCCTTGCCCTCCCGGCGCTCCTTGTCAGTGAGCGTGACCGGCGTCTGTGACCGGCAGCCCGGTGCGGGCTCCGCGGTGGGGCACCTGGGCGCCGTGTCGTAGGCCTGCTGTTTCTCCAACTCGCCGGGCAGCAGGAGGGCGGCGAGTGCGACGCCGATGAGGAGAAGTGCGCCGGCGATCGTGGCCGACCACGCGGGTCTGGGCCTGTGCTCGTCGGCCAACCTGATCCCCCCAGCCCCCGTGGTGTGCAGTGGCCTGATCTTCACATCGCGGTTCGGGGGCGTCAACGATTCCCGTTCACTGCTCAGCCGCGCAGCGTCCCGCCCTTCACCGCCGTGACGAACCGTGACCAGCCCTCCGTCGAGAACAGCAGCGCCGGGCCCTGCGGGGCCTTCGAGTCGCGGACCGGGATGCCGACCGCGTGTCCGTCTATGACTTCGAGGCAGCTGCCGCCCTCGTTTCCGCTGTAGGAAGACTTGCGCCAACCCGTCAGCGCGGCACTGTCGTGGATGGTGGATTCAGTCACGGTGTCCGTAGCCCTTCGCCGTCGCCCTCATCAGGGCAAGGGACTCCTTCAGCGGCATCGCGTCGCCTAGCGCCAGATCGTAGATGCCCTCAAGTCGGTCCACTGTGGCGGGTGCGTCATGGATCTTGCCCATGTGCAGCCCTTCGCCGTACGCCACCGGCGGCTGGTCCTCGAACTTCATGAGCGTCAACATGCTTTGCATAAGGGGATGCACGCCCAGTTCGAACGGCAGCACGTGCAGGCGTACTCGCCCCTTCTCCGCCAGGCGGACCATGTGCATGATCTGCTCCGCCATGATCTCGGGTCCGCCGACGACTCGTCGCAGTACCGCCTCGTCCAGCAGCGCCCACACCACCGGCGTCACCGGATCGTCAAGGATCTTCGCCCGCTCCAGGCGTGTGACAACGAGCCTGTCACATTCCTCTTCACTCACCGGAGGGAACGACGTGCTCAGGACCGCACGCGCGTAGCGCTCCGTCTGGAGGATGCCCGGTACGAATGAGAGCGCGAACTCGCGGATCATCACCGCCTGTTGTTCGAGCAGGCGGGCGGACTCGAAGTAGTCCGCGACGGCCACGTCCTCGGTCGGCAGAAAGCTGCTCAGCACATCCCCCGTGTTCAGCGCCCCGTCCAGCCGTCTCGCGTCCTCCTTCGACGGGATGCGGCGGCCCGCCTCGATGTGGGCGATGTGCGAGCGCGTCATCACCGCCATGTCCGCCAGTTGCTGCTGGGTCAGTCCCGCCGTCTCGCGCTGCTGCTTGAGCCAGTCACCGTACGTGGTGCCCATGGCCAACTCCCTTGTGACAAATGCCTGGTCACGCCAGACCCCCTGGCGAGCCTAGCCCGCGTCGTCTCACGCTGTGTGCGGATCGCTACACAACGCCACGTCCCCGAGGGAGTCGCGCCATGAGTCACCGTTTCGCCCGCCTTCTCGAACCGCTGCTGCGGGTGCTGCTTCCGGCGACCGGGCGTCGCCGTCGCCCGGCCGCCGCCCCGCGAGCCGGCCGGCACCGGCGGGCCGTCGGCGCCGTCCTCTTCGAGGTGACCTCGTGATCGCCGGGGACGGGCCCGCCCGGCTCCTGCCGTGGGCCGGGACCGGCGGCAAGCCCTGCTACCTCGTCGGCGACGGAACCGGGTACCTCTCCCGCGTCGCCGACACCGTCGAGTGCGTGCAGCTCGGCATGGCCGGCGAGCTGCTCGACCATGCCCGCGACCTGCTCGACGAGCCCGGCGCCACCGCCCACCAGCTCCGCTACCTCGCCACCCGCCTCACCGAGGCCCTCCGCGACGTGCACCGCATCGCCGAGAGCCGCGGCGACCGCCTCCCGCCACCCCCGTATGACGAAGACACGCCCCCGTACGACCAGGACGAGGACCACCTCGACCCCGCCCCGCCACCCGCCCGGGATGAAATCGCCCCCCGATGACGTTGCAGCCTTCCGGACGATCAGGACGACCGGACCACCACACGCCACGGAGGGCACCGCGTGACACCGCAACGGGGATGGGCACGACGACTGGCCGGGTACGCCTGGCGTCATCGCATGGACGTCGTGCTGGCCCTCGGGTCCTCCCTCGGCGGGATGGCCGTGATGGCCCTCGTGCCGTTGATCACCAAGGTGATCATCGATGACGTGATCGGCGACCACAGCCGGCGCATGGCGCCCTGGGCCGGCGCCCTCATCGGCGCCGCCCTCGTCGTGTACGTCCTCACCTACGTCCGGCGCTACTACGGCGGACGCCTCGCCCTCGACGTGCAGCACGACCTGCGCACGGAGATGTACGGGACGATCACGCGGCTCGACGGGCGGCGGCAGGACGAGCTGTCCACCGGGCAGGTCGTCGGGCGGGCCACCAGCGACCTCCAGCTGATCCAGAGCCTGCTGTTCATGCTCCCGATGACCATCGGGAACTTCATGCTCTTCCTGATCTCCCTCGCCGTCATGGCCTGGCTGTCCCTGCCGCTCACCCTCGTCGCGCTCGCCGTCGCGCCCGCCATCTGGGTCATCGCCAAGCGCAGCCGCACCCGGCTCCATCCCGCGACCTGGTACGCCCAGGCGCAGGCCGCCGCCGTCGCCGGCGTGGTCGACGGGGCCGTCAGCGGCGTCCGCGTGGTGAAGGGCTTCGGGCAGGAGGACCAGGAGACCGCGAAGCTGCGGGCGGTCGGGCGCAGGCTGTTCGCCGGGCGGTTGCGGACCATTCGGTTGAACAGTCGATACACCCCGGCGCTCCAGGCCGTGCCCGCCCTCGGGCAGGTCGCCATGCTCGCCCTCGGTGGGTGGCTCGCCGTGCGCGGCGACATCACGCTCGGCACGTTCGTCGCCTTCTCCACGTACCTCGCGCAGCTCGTCGGGCCCGTCCGGATGCTGGCCATGGTGCTCACCGTCGGGCAGCAGGCCCGCGCCGGCACCGAGCGCGTGCTGGAGCTGATCGACACCGAGCCGTTCCTCACCGACGGGACGAAGGAACTGCCCGCCGACGCGCCCGCCACCGTCGAGTTCGACGACGTGTCGTTCGGGTACACCGACGACCGGCCCGTCCTCGACGGGCTGTCCTTCACCATCCGGCCCGGCGAGACCCTCGCCGTCGTCGGCTCCTCCGGCTCCGGGAAGTCCACCGTCTCCCTGCTCCTGCCGCGGTTCTACGACGTCACGCGCGGTGCCGTCCTGGTCGGCGGGCACGATGTGCGGGAGCTGACCACCGAGTCGCTGCGGGCCGCGATCGGGCTCGTGCCGGAGGACTCGTTCCTGTTCTCCGACACCGTCCGCAGCAACATCGCGTACGGCCGCCCCGACGCCACCGACGAGCAGATCGAGGCCGCCGCGCGCGCCGCCCAGGCCGACCGGTTCATCGCCGAGCTGCCCGACGGCTACGACACGACCGTCGGCGAGCACGGCCTGACCCTCTCCGGCGGCCAGCGCCAGCGCATCGCGCTCGCCCGCGCCATCCTCAGCGACCCGCGCCTGCTCGTCCTGGACGACGCCACGTCCGCCGTGGACGCCCGCGTCGAGCACGAGATCCACGAGGCGCTCCAGCACGTCATGCGGGGCCGTACGACCCTGCTCATCGCGCACCGCCGCTCCACCCTCAACCTCGCCGACCGCATCGCGGTCCTCGACGGCGGCCGGCTCGCCGACATCGGCACCCACGACGAGCTCCAGGAGCGGTGCGCGCTCTACCGGCGGCTGCTGACCGACCCCGACGAGCTCGGCGGCGTCTCCCCGGGCCACGTGCCGCCGGCGGCCGAACCGCGCGAGGAAACCTCCGTACGGGACGAGCTGGACGCGGAGTTCGACGCCGAGCGCGGCATCACGCCCCGGCTGTGGGCGGGGGAGCGCGAACCCCGTGACCTGGCGATGGAGGGCTCCCCGGCCTCCCCGGAACTCCTCGCCCAGGTGGCCGCGCTGCCGCCCGCCGACGACGTCCCGGACGTCGACGAGGACCGCGCCGTCCGGCCCGAGGAGTCGTACGGCCTGCGCCGCCTGCTGCGCGGCTTCGGGCTGCCCCTGCTGATCAGCCTCGCGCTGGTCGCCGCCGACGCCGGCATGGGCCTGCTGCTGCCGGTCATGATCCGGCACGGCATCGACGAGGGCGTCTCGCAGCTCGCGCTCGGCGCGGTCTGGTCGGCGTCGCTGCTGGCCCTCCTCGCGGTCACCGTGCAGTGGGCCGCGCAGACCGGCGAGATCCGCATGACCGGCCGCACCGGCGAACGCGTCCTGTACGCGCTGCGCCTGAAGATCTTCGCCCAGCTCCAGCGCCTCGGGCTCGACTACTACGAGCGCGAGCTGACCGGCCGGATCATGACCCGGATGACGACCGATGTCGACGCGCTGTCGACGTTCCTCCAGACGGGCCTGGTCACGGCCTTCGTCTCCGTCGTCACCTTCTTCGGCATCATGGTCGCGCTGCTCGTGATCGACGTGCAGCTCGCGCTGGTCGTGTTCGCCACGCTGCCGCCGCTGATCATCGCCACGTTCTTCTTCCGCCGCGCGAGCGTCAAGGCGTACGAACTGGCCCGTGAGCGGGTCTCCTCTGTCAACGCCGACCTCCAGGAGTCGGTGTCCGGGCTGCGCATCGTGCAGGCGTTCCGGCGCGAGCGGGACGGCGGCGCGCGGTTCGCGGAGCGCAGCGACAGCTACCGGCTCGCCCGCATCCGCGGCCAGTGGCTGATCTCGGTCTACTTCCCGTTCGTGCAGTTCCTGTCGTCCGCCGCCGCTGCCGCCGTACTGGTCGTCGGCGGCATGCGCATCGACGACGGCACGCTCACCACCGGCGCGCTCGTCGCCTACCTGCTCTACATCGACCTGTTCTTCGCGCCCGTGCAGCAGCTCTCTCAGGTCTTCGACGGCTACCAGCAGGCCACCGTCTCCCTCGGCCGCATCCAGGAACTGCTGCGCGAGCCCACCTCCACCAAGGCCCCCGAGAAACCCCTCGACGTGCCCTCCCTGCGCGGCGACATCGCCTTCGAGGACGTGCACTTCCAGTACGGGGACGACGAAGAGGCGCTGACCGGGATCGACCTGCGCATCCCCGCCGGGCAGACCGTCGCCTTCGTCGGCGAGACCGGCGCCGGCAAGTCGACGCTGGTGAAGCTGGTGGCCCGGTTCTACGACCCGACGGGCGGGCGGGTCACCGTCGACGGCACCGACCTGCGCGACCTCGACCTCACCGGCTACCGGCACCGGCTCGGCGTCGTCCCGCAGGAGGCGTACCTCTTCCAGGGCACCGTCCGCGACGCCATCGCCTACGGCCGGCCCGACGCCACCGACGCCGAGGTGGAGGCGGCGGCCCGCGCGGTCGGCGCCCACGAGATGATCGCCACCCTGGAGGGCGGCTACCTCCACGAGGTCGCCGAGCGCGGACGCAACCTGTCCGCCGGGCAACGGCAGTTGATCGCGCTGGCCCGCGCCGAACTCGTCGACCCGGACGTCCTGCTCCTCGACGAGGCGACGGCCGCGCTCGACCTGGCCACCGAGGCCCAGGTCAACCAGGCCACCGACCGCATAGCGGGCCGCCGCACGACACTCGTCGTCGCGCACCGGCTCACCACGGCCGCCCGCGCCGACCGCGTCGTCGTCATGGACCACGGCCGGGTCGCCGAGGACGGCACCCACGAGGAACTGCTGGCGCGCGGCGGACGCTACGCCGAACTGTGGCGCACGTTCGTCGGACAGTCCGAGCCGGGGGAGCCCGTCGCCGCGTCCCGCTGACGGCCGTGCAACCATCCGACACACGCCCCGCGTCCGTACACCCGTACGCCAAGTCGCGGTGGTGACAGTGCGGGAGGGGCCACAGTGGGCAGTCGGACGGACACCAGGGGCGCGGGCGGAACGATACGCGGGCGGCTCGCCCTGGGCATGGCGGTGCTGACCGCGGGCGGACTGCTCGCGGTGGCCGCGCCCGGCGAGGCGCAGGCGGCCGCCGCGAACTGCTCGGGCCGCAAGGTCCGCACGCTGCCGTTCTCCACGGGCTCGGTGGTCGTCTACAAGCGGGGCGGATACGTCTGCGCCGTGACCCTGCCCGAAAAGCCCGGTACGCGGCGGAAGATGATGGTCAGCGTGCAGGCGCGCGGCGGACGCCCCGTCGTGGACGAGGGCCGGTTCGCCTACCGGGCGGGCCCGGTGACCGTGCACGCCGGTCAGCGCTGCGTGTGGGTGAAGGGCCGGGTGGGGAGCGGCTCGGTCAGTTCGGGCTGGATCCTCTGCTGAGCGGATCCTCGGATCCTCTGCCGAAGCACAGGTTTCTCGTGGGCAATTCGCGATCTCCCCTGGTGCGGACGGGTGAAGCTCGGATAGCTTCCGGCGCACATCTGTTCTCACGAGGGAGGGTGCATGCGCAAGGCGCTCAGATCGCTGGTGGCGCTCACCGTGGTCATCGGCACAGTGGGCACGGCGACGGCGGCCACCGCCGCGGAGCCGGAAGCCACCGGGGTCACCAGCACCACCGAAACGGCCGACATCAAGGACAGGCTGCTGTCCATACCGGGCATGAGCCTCATCGAGGAGAAGCCGTACACCGGTTACCGCTTCTTCGTCCTCAACTACACGCAGCCGGTCGACCACCGGAACCCGGCCAAGGGCACCTTCCAGCAGCGCATCACCGTGCTGCACAAGGACGTCTCGCGCCCCACGGTCTTCTACACCGGCGGCTACAACGTCTCCACGAACCCCGGTCGCCGTGAGCCCACGCAGATCGTGGACGGCAACCAGGTCTCCATGGAGTACCGCTTCTTCAACCCGTCCCGGCCCGACCCGGCCGACTGGTCCAAGCTGGACATCTGGCAGGCCGCCAGCGACCAGCACCGCATCTTCAAGGCGCTCAAGCCCATCTACGACGAGAACTGGATCTCGACGGGCGGCTCCAAGGGCGGCATGACCGCCACCTACTACGAGCGTTTCTACCCGCGCGACATGGACGGCGTCGTCGCGTACGTCGCCCCCAACGACATCGTCAACAACGAGGACTCGGCCTACGACCGGTTCTTCGCCCGTGTCGGCACCAAGGAGTGCCGCGACCGGCTGAACGCCGTGCAGCGCGAGGCCCTGGTGCGCCGCGAGCCGCTGAAGAAGAAGTACGAGGCGCTCGCCGCCGAGAGCGGCTACACCTTCAACACCATCGGCAGCCTGGACCGCGCCTACGAGGCGGTCGTCCTGGACTACGTGTGGGGCTTCTGGCAGTACAGCACCCTGAAGGACTGCGCGGACATCCCGGCCGACGCGAAGAACGCCACCGACGACGAGATCTGGACCTCGGTCGACACGATCTCCGGCTTCTCCTTCTACACGGACCAGGGCCTGAGCCCGTACACGCCGTACTACTACCAGGCCGGCACCCAACTCGGCGCGCCGACCATCCGGTTCCCGCACATCGAGGACGGCTACGTCCGCTACGGCTACCAGCCGCCGCGGAACTTCGTGCCGCGCGACATCCCGATGACGTTCCAGCCGTCGGCGATGCGCGACGTGGACAACTGGGTGCGCCAGAACGCCCGCCACATGCTGTTCGTCTACGGCGAGAACGACCCGTGGGGAGCCGAGCCGTTCCGCCTGGGCTCCGGGGCGCGCGACTCGTACGTGTTCACCGCGCCCGGCATGAACCACGGCGCGAACGTCGCCGGACTCGTCGCCGAGGAGAAGGCGTTCGCCACGGCGCGCATTCTGGAGTGGGCCGGGGTCGCGTCCCCCGCGGTCCAGGCCGACCCGGCGGCGGCGAAGCCGCTGGCGAAGTTCGACGCCAAGCTCGACAAGCGGGACCTGCGCCGGGAGGCCACGCTGCGGCCGTAGCCGTCAGCGGCCTTCGGCCGGCACGGGAAGGGCCGTGCGCACCAGGCGTTTCGCCCGGTGCGCACGGCCCTCTGTCCCGTCCGGCCCGGGGCTAGTAGGTCAGCCCGTGGCCGACCGGATACAGCACCTGCGACGGGTCGTCCACCCGCTGCACCGGCACGGGCAGCTTGCCGCGCGGCGCGACCCGGCCCGCGATGGCCCGGGCCGCCGCGCGCACTTCCACGTCGGTCCACGAGTAGGCCGCCAGGAAGGCCCGTACGTCCGGCAGATGGGCCACGTCGTACGGGTTGCGGATCGCGACCGCCACGACCGGCTTCCCGGTCGCCAGCAACTCCCGCACCAGCGACTTCTGGGCGCTGCTCGCGGTCACGTTGTACGTCGCGACCACCACCGCGTCGGCGTCCTGCGCCGCCGCGACCGCCCGCGCGATGGTCGCCGAGGACGGCGCCGTACCGGTCGACAGGGCGGTGGCCGTGAAGCCCAGCTCGGTCAGCGCGCGCGCCAGCACGCCGGTCGGCGGGCCGGTGGTGCCCGACGGGGAGGCCGGGTCGGCGCCCAGGACCAGCAGTTTGCCGTGCTCGCTCGGCGCCAGCGGCAGCAGACCGCCCTCGTTCACCAGCAGCGTCGTCGTGCGCTCGGCGATCCCGTCGGCCGCCTCCAGGTGCGCGGGGATGCCGACCTTGCGGTCCACACCGCGAGGGCTGACGTACGCGTCGTCGAACAGGCCGAGCTTCGCCTTCAGGCGCAGCACCCGGAGGATCGACTCGTCGAGCCGCTCCTCGGTCAGCTCGCCGGTGCGGACGGCCGTCAGCACGGCGTTCCACGCGACGTCCAGGTTCGGCGGGTTGAGCAGCTGGTCGACGCCCGCCTTCAGCGCCAGCACCGGCACCCGGTCGTCGCCGTACTTGGTGCGCACGCCCGCCATGCCGAGGGAGTCGGTCACCACGACGCCGTCGTAGCCGAGTTCCTCGCGCAGGATGCCGGTGAGGATCGGGCGGGACAGGGTGGCCGGGTCACCGGAGTCGTCCAGGGCCGGGACCATGATGTGGGCGGTCATGATCGAGTCGATGCCGGCCTCGATCGCCGCGCGGAACGGCGGCGCGTCCAGCGCGTCCCACTGGGCGCGGGTGTGGTTGATGACCGGGAAGCCGTAGTGGCTGTCGGTCTCGGTGTCGCCGTGCCCGGGGAAGTGCTTGGCGGTGGCCGCGACCCCCTCGGTCTGGAACCCGGTCACCTCGGCGGCGACCATCCGCGCGACGGCCTCCGGCTCGGAGCCGAACGACCGTACGCCGATGACCGGGTTGGCCGGGTTGACGTTCACGTCGGCGACGGGCGCGTAGTCCTGCCGGATGCCCATGGCGTGCAGCTCGCGGCCCGCGATACGGCCGAAGGCGCGTGCGTCGGCCACCGAGCCGCCCGCGCCCATGGCCATCGCGCCCGGCAGCAGCGTCGCGGGCTTGCCCACGCGGGCTACGGCGCCGTGCTCCTGGTCGGTGGAGATCAGCACGGGCAGGCCGCGCGGCAGGCCGAGCGACGCCTTCTGGATGCCGTTCGACAGCGCGGCGATCTGGTGCGGATCACGGGTGTTGTGCGCCCAGGCGAAGTAGATGATGCCGCCGACCCGGTACTTGGCGAGCAGCTCGGCCGCCGTGCGGACGCCGATCTCCTTGAGGTTGGCGTCGATGTCGGCCTGGTCGGGGGCGGTGGCGGAATGGCCGTAGACCCGCATGACGAAGAGCTGGCCGACCTTCTCCTCCAGCGTCATGCGGGAGATGAGGCCGCGGAGCCTGCTGTCGTCGGGCGTCGCCGCCCTCGCGGTGCCGCCGACCGCGAGGGCGGCGGTGATGCCCGCGGTGGCGGCGAGAACGGTACGTCTGGAGGGTCTTGCGGTCTCTCCTGTGCTTCCCGTGCTGCTGTGGTGCACCTGCACTCCTTCCGGAGGTGATCCGCCGAGGATCCACTGAAGGAAACTTCCGAGGAGTCACCAATATCCGGGAAGTTTCTGCCAGTCAAGGGAGTGGACAGGTCCAGTGCTCCCGCAGGGTCCGCACCGTCTCGGCGATCGCCGGGCGCCGGGCCGCGCCGGTCCGCCACAGCGCGTACAACCGCCGTACGGGCATGGGGTCCAGGGGCACCTCCACCACACCCTCCGGCAGCGGGCCGCGGCCCAGCCGGGGGATGAGCGCGATCCCCAGCCCCGCCGCGACGAGGGCGACAAGGGTCGGGTTCTCGTCCGCCTGGTGGACGATGTCCGGCTCGTGACCGGCCTCCCGCAGGGTCCGCATCAGCCAGTCGTGGCAGACCCGCCCCGGCGGCTGGCAGATCCACCGCTCACCGCCCAGCTCCGCGCGCCGCACGCCCTTCCGCCCGGCGAACCGGTGCCCTGCCGGAACCAGCAGATCGCACAGGTCCTCGCCGATGGCCGCCTGCTCCACCCCCGCCGGCGCGGGCAGCGGCGCGATGTCCCAGTCGTGGGCCACGACGAGGTCGACGGCACCCCTGGCGACCAGATCCACCGACAGGTGCGGGTCGATCTCGGTGAGCCGGGTGTCCAGCGCCGGGTGCCGCCGCGCCAGATCGGCCAGCACCGCGGGCATGAGCCCGCGCGCGGCCGACGCGAACGCGGCGATGGTCAGCCGCCCCGACGGCACACCGCGCCGCAACTCCAGCTCCGTCTCGGCCCGCTCGACGAGCGCCAGCAACTCCTGTGCCACAGAGGCCAGTTGCCGCGCCTCATCGGTGAGCCGGACACCCCGCCCCTCCCGCTCCAGCAGCACGGTCCGGGTCTCCCGCTCCAGCTTGGCGATCTGCTGAGACACGGCGGACGGCGTGTACCCGAGCGCGGCCGCGGCGGCGCCGACGGTGCCGTGCAGGGAGACGGCGTGCAGGGCGCGCAGACGCTGGAGATCCAGCACGGGAGCCTCCCGGGGGCGTGTCCACTGATGGGCGGCACTGATTAGCGGAGCTTCATCCAACCATGCAGGAATCATCGCTGGTGCTGAACGGTCGAGCCGGGTGATCCTCGACGCATGCGACCCTCCCACCTCTTCCTCGCCGTGCTCGTGGCCGCCGTCTGGGGCGTGAACTTCACGGTCATCGAGATCGGCCTCGACCACTTCCCGCCGCTGCTGTTCTCGGCACTGCGGTTCCTGGCGGCCGCCCTCCCCGCGGTGTTCCTCGTGGGCCGCCCGAAGGCGGCGTGGAAGTGGATCGTCGCGGTGGGCCTGACGCTGGGCGTGGCCAAGTTCGGCCTGGTCTTCGTCGGGATGGACCAGGGCATGCCGGCGGGCCTGTCCTCGCTGGTCCTCCAGATACAGGCGGTCTTCACCGCGGCGACAGCCGTCGCGGTACTCGGGGAACGACTGAACCGGGTCCAACTGCTCGGCATGACGGTGGCCGTGGCCGGCGTGGCGGTGGCAGCCGTCGACGAGGGCACGGGAGGGCCGCTCGCCGGGTTCCTCCTGGTCGTCGCGGGCGCGCTGGCGTGGGGCGTGTCCAACGTCCTGACGCGGAAGGCCTCACCCCCCGACGCGCTGAACTTCATGGTGTGGGTGAGCACGGTCCCCGTGCTCCCGCTGCTGGCCCTGTCACTCCTCCTGGAGGGCCCGGACCGGGACCTGGCCGCGCTGCGCGCCCTGGACTGGCAGGGCACGGGGGCGATCCTGTTCGTCGCCTGGGTCAGCACGGTGTTCGGCTTCGGCGCCTGGGGCTGGCTCCTGCACCGTCACCCCGCGTCCACGGTGGCGCCGTTCTCGCTTTTGGTGCCGGTGTTCGGCATGACGTCGGCGGCGGTGTTCCTGGGCGAGCCGGTGAGCCCGCTGCGGTGGTGTGCGGCGGTGCTGCTGGTGGGCGGGGTGGCGATGACGTCGCTGGGGCGGGTGCCGGTGGTGAACGTCGAAGTCGACGTCCGGGCTCAGGCGGACTCGTTGAGCAGCCGGGCGAGATGGTCGCGGCCCGACGCCAAGAGGTCCTGAAGCGGGGGCGCGGCCTCGTACCACCGCTTCTCGTACTCCCAGCACAGCCAGCCGTCCCAGCCGTGCCGCGACAGCACCTCCACGCACTCCGCGAGCGGAAGCACGCCCTCGCCGAGCGGCAGCGGTGTCGTGTCGTCGGGGGAGGCGATGTCCTTCACCTGGACGTAGCCGAGGTGGGGCGAGAGCGCGGCATAGGTGTCGGTGGGCTGCTCGCCGCCCAGCCACGTGTGCATCACGTCCCACAGCGCGCCGACCTGCCGGTGGCCGACCAGACCGAGGACGCGCATCGCGTCGGCGCCGGTGCGGTGGGAGTCGTGGGTCTCCAGCAGGATGCGGACGCCCAGGTCGGCGGCGTGCTCGGCGGCCGTGCCCAGCCGCCGGGCCGCCGTCGCGTCCGCCTCCTCCGGGCTCGCGTCGGCCGGGGCGCCGGGAAAGACCCTGACGAACGGGGCTCCCAGGTCACCGGCCAGGTCGACCAGGGCACGCAGTTCCGCGAGCACCGGCTCGTCCTCGCCCGGCGCGGCCACCCTGGGGTACCCGGCGAGGCCGAGGACCTCCACGCCGGCCGCCTCGAACTCGGCGGCCACGGCGGCCCGTTCGTCGGGGGCGAGACCGAGGTGCACCGGCTCCTCGGGGTGGGCGCGCAGTTCCACGCCGTGGTAGCCGTGATCGGTGGCCAGCCGCAACACGTCGGAGAGAGGCAGGCCGGGGACACCGAGAGTGGAGAACGCCAGCTTCATGCCTACGGACCCTACCCGGAGCCCCCGGCGGTCGCGCGGGATGCCTGCGGCGGCCTGCGCGGCTCCGGTGGGGGTGCGCGTAGCGCCTGCGGCCCGGTGGTGGGGTCGGGGCCGCGCCGGGGGGGGTGTCCGTCCTCGGAACGGCGCGGGCGAGGTGTCTTGAGAAGCTCGCGGCGTTGACGCGCCGTCCGCTGCGGGCGGACACCCCCCGCCACGTCCCCTTCTCGCCGTACGCGACTGCGGCACGCTGCCCCATTCCCCTCCGAACCCCAGCGAGGTCCTTCCGGCAGCCGCCGTACGACGGGAGCGGGGCGTGGGGCCGGGGCGAAAGCCCGCCGCTTACTCGGTTACCACCCGGCGGTCACTTGTGGGCCCGGGCAAGGGCCCGACCGCGGCGGGCTCGCCCCGGCCCCACGCCCCCGACCCACGTGTGGACGGTAGGCGCACGCGAGTACGACCCGCGCAGGGTCCGTCACCCCGCGGGCAGTCGTGCCGCAGGGCGGCACGGGTGGGCGCGGACGCCAGCTGGCCAACACCGGTAACCGCAAACACCGTCACCCCGGCAAGCCCGGCGGCACGCCACCGTCACCCCCATACGCCCGGCGGCACGCCACCGTCACCCCCATACGCCCGGCGGCACGCCACCGTCAACCCCATACGCCCGGCGGCACGCCACCGTCACCCCCATACGCCCGGCGGCACGCCACCGTCACCCCCGCAAGCCCTGGCGGCACGCCACCGTCACCCCCGGGGCCCCGCCGTAGACCCCCGCACCATCAATTCCCCCCGCACCGTGGCGATCCCCCCCGCCGGAGCCTCCTCCCGCCCCATGGCGATCCGCCCCGCCCGCGCCCCCGCCTCCGCCAGCGGCAACCGCACCGTCGTCAGCGACGGCACCGCGTCGATGCTGAACGGCAGGTCGTCGAAACCGGCCACGGACACGTCGTCCGGGATCCGCAGCCCCGAGTCCCGCAGCGCCGCGCACGCGCCCAGCGCGACGGAGTCGTTCGCCGCGACGACAGCCGTCAACGACGCGTCCCGCCGCAGGAGTTCGAGCGTCGCCTCGTACCCCGACCGCCGGTCGTAGCGGCCGTGCACGGTCCACCGCGGGTCCTCCTCGATGCCGTGCCCGGCGAGCGCGGCGCGATGGCCCTCCAGCCGGTGCCGCGTGGTCGTACGTTCCTCCGGCCCCGCGATGTACCCGAGCCGCCGGTGCCCGAGCCCGATGAGGTGCTCGGTCAGCTCCTGCCCGCCGCCCCGGTTGTCGAAGGTCAGCGCGATCGCCGACGTCTCCGGCGCCGGCGGACGACCGCACAGCACGACCCGCGTCCCGGCGTCCGCCAGCTTCCGCAGCTTCGCCGCCACGGCGGCCTTGTGAGCCGCGTTCTCCAGGGCCCCGCCGGTCAGGACGACCGCCGCGGCGCGCTGCCGCTGGAGCAGGGTGAGGTAGGTCAGCTCGCGTTCGGGGGAGCCGCCGGTGTTGCAGACGACGGCCAGCCGCTCGCCGCCCGCGCGGCCCCCCGGCCCGCCGATCTCGGCCTGGATGGCGCTCGCCATGATCCCGAAGAACGGGTCGGCGATGTCGTTGACCAGGATGCCGACCAGGTCGGAGGTGGCGGCGGCCAGCGCGCTCGCGGGGCCGTTGAGGACGTAGTCCAGCTCGTCCACCGCTTTCAGCACCCGCTCCCGGGTGGAGGCCGCCACGGGATAGTTGCCGTTCAGCACGCGCGACACCGTCGCGGGGGAGACCTGCGCGCGGGCCGCCACGTCCGCCAGGGTCACCGTCATGTATTAGTCCTCCGCCTCGCGCGTTCGTCGTCGGCCGTCCCGGGCCGGCCGACGGGCACGGAACAACTCGTCCCCGACCCCGGTCTTGTCCAGACCGCTGTTCAGAGGCTAGCTTCTCTACACATAGAAAGCGCTTGCTGTAACGCTCACCAGTGAAACCGGCACCCCGAGGCGGTCGGCGGGCAGTCGGCGAGTGACGGACGGGCCCCGGTGGAACCGGTGGCGCCTATGAAGGGAATGACGTGACACGCAAGACGGTGCGTATCGCCATGAACGGCGTGACCGGGCGCATGGGCTACCGCCAGCACCTGGTCCGTTCCATCCTGGCCATCCGTGAACAGGGCGGCCTCGACCTCGGCGACGGCACCGTGCTGTGGCCGGAGCCGATCCTGGTCGGCCGCCGAGAGCACGCGCTCAGGGCGCTGGCCGAGCAGCACGGCCTGGAGCACGTCTCGACGGACCTGGACGCCGTCCTCGCCGACGAGACCGTCGACATCTACTTCGACGCGCAGGTCACCTCCGCCCGTGAGGAGGCCCTGCGCAAGGCGATCGCCGCGGGCAAGCACCTCTACACCGAGAAGCCCACCGCCACCGGCCTCGACGGCGCCCTGGAGCTCGCCCGCCTCGCGAACGAGGCCGGCATCAAGCACGGCGTCGTCCAGGACAAGCTGTTCCTGCCCGGCCTGCTCAAGCTGAAGCGGCTGATCGACGGCGGCTTCTTCGGCCGCATCCTGTCCGTGCGCGGCGAGTTCGGCTACTGGGTCTTCGAGGGCGACTGGCAGGACGCCCAGCGCCCGTCGTGGAACTACCGCGCGGAGGACGGCGGCGGCATCGTCGTCGACATGTTCCCGCACTGGGAGTACGTGCTGCACGAGCTGTTCGGCCGCGTGAAGTCCGTCCAGGCCCTCACCGCCACCCACATCCCGCAGCGCTGGGACGAGAACGGCAAGCCCTACGACGCCACCGCCGACGACGCCGCCTACGGCGTCTTCGAACTCGACGGCGGCGCGATCGCCCAGATCAACTCCTCCTGGACCGTGCGCGTCAACCGCGACGAGCTGGTGGAGTTCCAGGTCGACGGGACCGAGGGGTCGGCCGTCGCGGGCCTGCGCAACTGCCGCGTCCAGCACCGCAGCGCCACCCCGAAGCCCGTGTGGAACCCGGACATCCCCGCCACCGAGGTCTTCCGCGACCAGTGGCAGGAGGTCCCGGACAACGCCGAGTTCGACAACGGCTTCAAGGCCCAGTGGGAGCTGTTCCTCAAGCACGTCTACGCCGACGCCCCCTACCACTGGGACCTGCTCGCCGGCGCCCGCGGCGTCCAGCTCGCCGAGCTGGGCCTGAAGTCGTCGGCCGAGGGCCGCCGTCTCGACGTACCGGAGATCTCGCTGTGACGATCCGACTGCCCGACGCGAGCGGGGCCCTGCGCACCTACGAGCCCCGCACCGAACCTCTGGCCACCACCCCGGGAAGCGCTTTCACCTCCCGTACGGTGTACTCCGCCGCGCACGTCGTCGCCGACCCCTTCGCCGACGTCACCCCGGACTCGCCCGCCGCCGTCGACTGGGACGCCACCCTCGCCTTCCGCCGCCACCTGTGGTCCCACGGACTCGGGGTCGCCGAGGCCATGGACACCGCCCAGCGCGGCATGGGCCTGGACTGGTCGGGCGCCGCCGAACTGATCCGCCGCAGCGCCGCCGAGGCCAAGGCGGTCGGCGGCCTGATCGCCTGCGGCGTCGGCACCGACCAGCTCACCGGCCCCGCCACGCTCGCCGAGGTCCGCGCCGCCTACGAGGAGCAGCTCGCGCTCGTCGAGGAGTCCGGCGCGAAGGCCATCCTCATGGCCTCCCGGGCGCTGGCCGCCACGGCGCGGGGGCCGGAGGACTACGTCGAGGTCTACGGCCACCTGCTGCGCCAGGCCGCCGAACCGGTGATCCTGCACTGGCTGGGCCCGATGTTCGACCCGGCGCTCGCCGGCTACTGGGGCTCGGCCGACCTGGACGCGGCGACCGACACCTTCCTGGAGGTCATCGCCGCGCACCCCGACAAGGTCGACGGCATCAAGATCTCCCTGCTGGACGCCCGGCGCGAGGTCGACCTGCGCCGCAGGCTGCCGCACGGCGTCCGCTGCTACACCGGCGACGACTTCAACTACCCCGAGCTGATCGCCGGCGACGAGCAGGGCTTCAGTCACGCCCTGCTCGGCATCTTCGACCCGCTCGGCCCGCTGGCCGCCGAGGCCGTCCGCGTCCTCGACACCGGCGACACGCGGGGCTTCCGTGACCTCCTCGACCCCACCGTCGAGCTGTCCCGGCACCTCTTCCAGGCGCCCACCCGCTTCTACAAGACCGGCGTGGTCTTCCTGGCCTGGCTCGCCGGCCACCAGGAGCACTTCGCGATGGTCGGCGGCCTGCAGTCGGCCCGCTCCCTGCCGCACTTCACCCGCGCCTACGAACTCGCCGACGGCCTGGGCCTGTTCCCCGACCCGAAGCTCGCCGAGGAACGGATGAAGAACCTGCTCGGCCTGTACGGGGTGACCCAGTGAACGCGCCCGCGCTGAGACGCTTCTCGATCAACCAGATGACGGTGAAGCAGCTGTCCCTGCCCGAACTGGCCGAAACATGCGGGCAGTTGGGCGTCGGCAACGTCGGCCTGTGGCGCGAGCCGGTCCAGTCGTACGGCCTGGAAGCCACGGCGAAGCTCGTACGGGACGCCGGTCTGACCGTCACCACCCTGTGCCGCGGCGGCTTCCTCACCGCGATCGACGCCGGGGAGCGGGCCCGCGCCCTGGACGACAACCGGCGGGCCGTCGACGAGGCGGCGACGCTCGGCACCGACACGCTGGTCCTCGTCTCGGGCGGCCTCCCGGCCGGCTCCAAGGACCTGCACGGCGCCCGGGAACGCATCGCCGACGCACTGGCCGAGCTGGCCCCGTACGCCGAGCGGCACGGCGTGAAGCTGGCCATCGAGCCGCTGCACCCGATGTTCGCCTCCGACCGGTGCGTGGTCTCCACGCTCGGCCAGGCGCTCGACCTCGCCGAGCGCTTCCCCGCCGAGCAGGTCGGCGTCACCGTCGACACGTACCACATCTGGTGGGACGACCGGGCTCCGGAGCAGATCGCCCGCGCGGGCGCCGCCGGACGCATCCACACCTTCCAGCTCGCCGACTGGACCACCCCGCTGCCCGAGGGCGTCCTCAACGGCCGCGGCCAGATCGGCGACGGCTCGATCGACATGCGCGAGTGGAAGGGCTACGTGGAGGCCGCCGGGTACACCGGCGCCATCGAGGTCGAGCTGTTCAACGACGACCTGTGGGCGCGGGACGGCCGCGAGGTGCTCGCCGAGACGGCGGCGCGGTTCGTGGAGCACGCCGCCTGAGCCGCGGCCGGGGGTCTCGGAGGGTCTCTCCCGGCCGCCGGAAAAATTCTCCACGCGCGCGTGCAACCCTTTCCGCCGGTGGTGGGTCGTACTTGGCATCAGAACCTCCAGGAGGGGGAGATCCGGGGGGATCGGGAGGTTCTGCGGGAGGGGAAAGCTAAGGGGGCCCGGTCATCAGACCGGGCCCTCTCAGCTTGTACGCGGCGGCTGCCGGGTGTGTCAGAAGAACACGCCGCACCTGAGCAGCACGTTCGCGTACGGCCGTGCCTCGCCGGTGCGGACGATCAGGCGGGCGCCGGCCGACAGCTCCTTCAGGCGCTCGTGCGGCACGAGGCCCAGCGCCGGGAAGCGGGCGTCGAGCAGCGCCGCCGCCTCCGGGTTCGCCGCGCGGACCTCCGTCGCCGCCGTCGCGCCCTCCACCACCAGCTCGGCCAGCAGACCGTCCAGCACCTCCGCGAACGACGGCACCCCGGCCCGGAACGCCAGGTCCACCAGGCGCGGCCCGTCCGGCACCGGCATGCCCACGTCGCACACCAGCACGCCGTCCCCGTGCCCGAGAGCGGCCAGCTCCCCGGCCAGCCGGCGGTTGAGTATCCCGGCCCGCTTCACCCGGCCCCGACCTCCGCCGCCGTCGGGAACGACTCCTGCGCGCCCCGCCGCGTCACGGCCGCCGCCCCGACCCGCGCCGCGTACGCCGCGGCGTCGGCCAGGGACTCGCCCGCCCCGAGCCGCCAGGCCAGCGCCGCCGTGAACGCGTCACCGGCGCCCGTCGTGTCGACCGCCTCCACCGGCACCGCCGGCACCCGCGTCGTCCCGCCCGCGTCGGCCACCAGCGCGCCCCGCGCGCCCAGCGTCACCACCACCGAACGCGGGCCCTTCGCCAGCAGCACGCGCGCCCAGTCCTCCGGGGCGTCCCCCACGGCCGCGTCGCCCAGGATCACCTTCGCCTCGTGCTCGTTCACGATGAGCGGGTCGCAGGCCGCCAGCACCTCGGCGGGCAGCGGGCGCGGCGGTGACGGGTTCAGCACGAAACGGCTCTCCGGCGCCAGCGCCCGCACCACCTCCACGACCGTCTCCAGCGGAATCTCCAGCTGCGCCGACACCACCCGCGCGGCGTGGAACAGGCTCCCGGCGGCCCGCACGTCGTCCGGCGTCAGCCGGCCGTTGGCGCCGGGCGAGACGACGATGCTGTTGTCGCCGGACGGGTCGACCGTGATCAGCGCCACGCCGGTCGGCGCACCGCCCACCAGCACGCCCACCGTGTCCACGCCGGCCGCGCGCTGCGAGTCCAGCAGCAGCCTGCCGTGCGCGTCGTCGCCGACCCGGGCCAGCAGGGCCGTACGGGCCCCGAGCCGGGCGGCGGCGACCGCCTGGTTCGCGCCCTTGCCGCCCGGGTGGACGGACAGGTCGGAGCCGAGCACCGTCTCGCCCGCCGCCGGGCGCCGCTCGACGCCGATCACCAGGTCGGCGTTGGCCGACCCCACGACCAAGAGGTCGTAGTCGTACATGAATTGGCTCCCCACGTGAGTGACCCGGGGCGGGCGGCCACAGGGTCGTGACCGCCCGCCCGCCGTCCGGTCGTCAGCCGCCGAACCCGGCCACGTTCTCCTTCGTGACCACCTTCACCGGCACCTTGACCGTCCCGCTGACCTTCTCGTCCTCCGCCGCCCGCAGGGCGTTGGCGACGGCGATCCTGCCGAGCTCCCGCGGCACCTGCGCGACGGACGCGTACAGCGTGCCCGCCTCGACCGCCTTCAGGCCGTCAGGCGTGCCGTCGAAGCCGACGACCTGGACCGACTTCCCGGCCTTCGAACCGAGGGCCTTGATCGCGCCGAGCGCCATCTCGTCGTTCTCCGCGAACACGCCGTCGACGTCCGGGTGGGCCTGGAGCAGGTTCGTCATCACGTCGAGGCCCTTGGTGCGGTCGAAGTCCGCGGGCTGCTTGGCGACGACCTTGATGCCCGGGTACTCCTTCAGGCCCTCGGCGAAGCCCGCGCCGCGCTCCCGGCTGGCGGACGTACCGGCCTGGCCCTGGAGGATGACGATGGTGCCCTTGCCGCCCAGCTTCTCGGCCAGCGCCTTGGCGCCCTGCCGGCCGCCCGCCACGTTGTCGGAGGCGACGAGGGCCGACGTCTCGGCCTTGTTGACGCCCCGGTCGACGGCGACGACGGGGATGCCGGCCTTGTTCGCGGAGCGCACCGAGGGGCCCGCCGCGTCCGAGTCGACCGGGTTGACGACGATCGCGGAGAGGCCGCCGCTGGTGAAGTTCTGCAACTGGTTGGCCTGCTGCGAGGCGTCGTTCTGGGCGTCCGTCACCGTCAGGTCCACGCCCAGCCGCTTCGCCTCGGCCTCGGCTCCGTCGCGGATCTGCACGAAGAACGGGTTGTTGAGCGTCGACAGCGACAGGCCCACCTTCTGCGTCTTCGTCGCCGAGGAGCCGTTGTGCAGGAAGGACATCGCGCCGACGACGGCCACCGCGACCACGGCCGCGATCACGTACGTCGCTGCCTGCTTGCCCCGCCCGCCCGGCGTGCCCGTACCGGCCGCCGCCGGAGCGGCCCCGGCCTTGCGCCGCACCGTGTCCAGCAGCACCGCCAGCGCGATGACCACACCGATGACGACCTGCTGCCAGAACGCCGACACCGAAAGGAGGTTGAGGCCGTTGCGCAGCACCGCGAGGATCAGCGCGCCGATCAGTGTCCCGGACGCCTTGCCGGTGCCGCCCGCCAGCGAGGCACCGCCGATGACGACGGCGGCGATCGCGTCCAGCTCGTAGCCCTGCGCGGCCTGCGGCTGCGCGGACGACAGCCGGGCGGCGAGCACGATGCCCGCGGCGGCGGCGAACAGACCCGACAGGGCGTAGATGGCGAGCTTCTGCTTCTTCACCCGCAGCCCGGACAGCCGGGCCGCCTCCTCGTTGCCGCCGATCGCGTACATGGAACGCCCGATGTACGTCCGGCCCAGCACGAACGCCGTGAGCAGCCCGAGCGCCACCATCACGAGGACCGGCACCGGCAGCCAGCCGCCGAGCACGTCACCGAGGCGCGACACGGAGTCCGGGAACGGGATCGGGGAGCCCTGCGAGATCACCAGCGACAGACCGCGCGCCACGGACAGCATGGCCAGGGTCGCGATGAACGGCGGCAGTTTGCCGTACGACACGAGGAAGCCGTTGACCAGGCCGCAGGCGATGCCCGTGCCGACGGCCAGGACGACCGCGAGGGCGACCGGCACGCCGGCCGAGGTCGCGCTCCACGCCAGGACGGTCGCCGACAGGGCGGCGACGGAGCCGACCGACAGGTCGATGCCCGCCGAGACGATCACGAAGGTGACGCCGAACGCGAGGATCGCCGTCACGGCGGCCTGGACGCCGATGTTGAGCAGGTTGTCCGTCGTCAGGAAGTCGCCGGACAGCGCCGACATGGCGACGACGAGGACGATGAGCGCGGTGAGCGCGCCGTTGTCGAGCAGCAGGCGGCGCAGGCCGCCCGAGGCGCCCCGCGCGCCCGCGGAGCTCTTGAGCGTGTCAGTGGCCACGGGAGGCCTCCTCTTCGGTGGCGTCGGTCTTGTCGACAGTGGTCTTCTCGACGGCGGCCTTCTCGGCCGTGGTCTTCTCGGCCGTGGTCTTCTCGACCGTGGTGGTGGGGGTGCTGACGGCGAGCGCCATCACGGCGTCCTGCGTGGCCTCGCCCGCGGCGAGTTCGCCCGCGATCCGGCCCTGCGCCATCACCAGCACCCGGTCGCTCATGCCGAGCACCTCGGGCAGGTCGCTGGAGATCATCAGGACGGCGGCCCCGGCGGCCGTCAGCTCGTTGACGAGCTGGTAGATCTCGACCTTGGCGCCGACGTCGATGCCGCGCGTCGGCTCGTCGAGGATGAGTACCTTGGTGTCCGCCAGCAGCCATTTGCCGATGACGACCTTCTGCTGGTTGCCGCCGGACAACGTGCGCACGTGCTGGCCGAGCCCGGCCATCCGCACCCCGAGCTGCCCCGCGATCCGCCCGGCCGCCTCGCGCTGACTCTTCAGGTCGACGAGCCCCGCGCGCGTGGCCGAACGCAGCGTCACCAAGCCGAGGTTCTCCTCGACGGACGCGTCCAGCACCAGCCCCTGGCCCTTGCGGTCCTCCGGGACGAGGCCGACGCCGGCCGCCATCGCGGCGTTCACGTCGTGGCGCCGCAGCGGCCGGCCGCCGACCCTGACGGCACCCCGGTCGTAGGGGTCGGCGCCGAACACGGCACGGACGACCTCCGTCCGCCCGGCGCCCACGAGGCCCGCGATGCCGACGACCTCACCGGCGCGCACCTCGAAGCTCACGTCGTGGAACACGCCGTCGCGGGTGAGTCCGTCGACCTTCAGCAGGACCTCACCGGCGGCGGCCCGCTCGCGCGGATACTGCTGCTCGATGGACCGCCCGACCATGAGCCGTACCAGCTCGTCCTCCGAGGCGGTCGCCGGCACCTGTCCGACGCTGCGGCCGTCGCGGATGACGGTGACGCGGTCGCCGAGCGCGGCGATCTCCTCCAGGTGGTGGGTGATGAAGACGACGCCGACGCCGTCCTCGCGCAGCGTGCGCACGATGGCGAACAGCTTCTCCACCTCCTCGGAGGTGAGCACGGCCGTCGGCTCGTCCATGATCAGCACGCGCGCGTTCAGGCTCAGCGCCTTGGCGATCTCGACCATCTGGAGCCGCGCGATGCCGAGTTCACGCACGCGTGCGCGTGGCGACACGTTCACGCCGACCCGCTCCAGCAGGACGGCGGCCGCGGCCTCCATCCGCTTGCGGTCGATCATGCCGAGGCGGCGCGGCTGCCGGCCCAGGAAGATGTTCTCGGCGACGGTCAGATCGGGCACCAGGTTGAACTCCTGGTAGATCGTCGCGATCCCGAGGCGCTCGGAGTCCTGCGCACCACTGATGCGCACCTCCTTGCCGCCTACGAGGATCCGCCCGGCGTCGGGCGTGTACGCGCCGGAGAGCATCTTGATGAGCGTGCTCTTGCCGGCGCCGTTCTCACCGAGCAGCACATGGACCTCGCCCCGGCGCAGCTCGAAGTCGACGCCGTCGAGCGCCACCACGCCGGGAAAGGTCTTGCGGATGCCCTCGATGCGCAGCAACTCGTCAGGGTTGCTCACGACGTACTCCTTCGTACGGGGGACGGGGCCAAGGACGGGGCGGAGGGAGCGGGAGGCCCGCCGGGGGGCTCGCCGCACGAGCGGCGCACGACGAGCCGGGCCGGGAGGGTGACGGACGCGCCGTCCCGTCCCTCCACGCGGTCGACCAGCGCGCGCACGGCGGCGCGGCCCAGCTCGCCCGTCGGCTGGGCGACGGCGGTGACCGGGGGATCGGTGTGCACGAACCACGGGATGTCGTCGAACGCGGCGAGCCCGATGTCCTCGGGCACCCGCATCCCCCGGGCACGGATCGCGTCGAGCGCGCCGAGCGCCATCAGGTTGTCGGTGGCGAAGACGACCTCGGGCGGCTCGGGCAGCGCGAGGAACCCCTCGGTGACGCGCCGCCCGCTCTCGGCCTGGAAGTCGCCCTGCCCGACGTACGCGTCCGGCAAGGGCAGCCCGTACGCGTGCAGCGCCTCCCGGAAGGCGTCCACCCGCTCGCGGCCGGTCGTGGTCGCCGCCGGTCCCGCGATGATCGCGAGGCGGCGGTGTCCGAGCCCGTACAGGTGCGCGACGAGATCCCGCACGGCGGCCCGGCCGTCCGACCGCACCACGGGCACGTCCACGCCGGGGATCCACCGGTCGACGAAGACCATCGGGGTCCCGCCCCGGGCGGCGTCGAGCATCAGCGGCGAACCGCCGTCGGTGGGCGACACGAGCAGCCCGTCGATGCGCCGGTCGAGCAGCGTCCGCACGTGGTGGTCCTGGAGATCGGGCCGCTCGTCGGCGTTGCCGATGATCACGCTGTACCCGAGCGAGCGCGCCTCCTCCTCCACGGACCGGGCGAGGGCCGTGAAGTACGGGTTGAGCACGTCGCTGATGACGAGGCCGAGGGTGCGGGTCTGATCGGTCCGCAGGGAACGGGCGACGGCGTTCGGCCGGTACCCCAGCGCCTCCACGGCGGCCGTCACGCGTCTGCGCGCGTCGTCACTGACCGACGGATGGTCGTTCAGCACCCGCGACACGGTGGCCACGGACAGCCCGGCCGCGGCGGCAACGTCCTTGATGCCCGCCATCGCCGTTCCACCTCCTCGTGGAATCGATTACACGGAGGATTGGAAACGATTACACGGCTGAAAACAACCCCTGAGGTGTCCGCTGAGACCGGATCGTGATGATCCGCTCCGTCGGCTGAGTTACTGGCCGAGCATCACGATGCCAGGACGATGAGGACGATGAGGACGACAAGGGCAACGAGGACGACGAGGGCGGCGGCCACGGCCAGGGCCGCCCGGCGGCGCGGGAAGGCGCGTCGGGGCGGCAGGCCGGACGCCTGTGGATACCCGTAGCCGGGGAGCTGCTGGGGCTGGGGAAGGTAATCACCGGCCCGTGACTCCGCGATGACCGGCTCTTCACGGTCCATCCACTCCCACCGGCCGTCCGCTCCCCGCACCCCACGGTGCAGACCGCCACCGCCGTCCCGGCGCCAGCGCGTCCCGGCGGCGTCGGTGAAGAACAGGGTGATGTCGTGCGTGAGTGGCTCGGTGCGGCCGTCGTTCGGAGGCAGCGAGAAGGAGCGTGTGGTCCCCGGCCCGACGGAGCCGGAGACGCCGGGCACGGCAGCACCGAGGTAGCTCGCCGCCAGGTCCCTGATGGGCTGGTTGCTGGGATTCACGACCAGGAGCTGAGGCGTCACCCACCCGTCGTGCAGCACGGACCGGGAGGCCCGGGCATGAACCTCGATCATGGACGCCTGAACGCGCTGCTCGCGCCGCTCCAACGCCCTCTCCCGCGCCTCGACGCGCCCCTCACGCTCGTCGAGCGCCGCCGCTCGCGCCACTTGATGCCGGTGCGCCATGAAGCTCACGACCAACGCCCCGAGGGCGATGAGCGAGCCGGAGGCGGCGATGAGGGTCTCGATCACGGTGCCACTATGGCGAAGCAGCTCGGCTCAAGTCACTTGACTGCACGGTGACTTCACATCCACTCGACAGATATCGCGTGTGGGTTGTGGCACGGCGTAGCACCCGGTGCCACCGGGCGCTACTCTGGTCGGTATGAGTGCTCAGCCCGAAATCACCCAGCGAGATCTGCGCAACCGGTCCCGCGAGATCATGGACGCCATACAGGGGGGCCAGGCGTTCACCGTCACTCGTGACGGACACCCGATCGGGCAGCTCGTCCCCCTCCGTCGCCGTCGGCGGTTCGTCTCCCGCCGGGAGTTCGCCGCGATGTCCAGGACGGCCCCCGCCATCGATCTCGACGCGTTCCGTGCCGACCAGGAAGCCACGGCCGACACGTACCTGGACGATCCCTATGCGCGCTGACCGTCCGACGTACGAGCAGGGGCTGCTCGACACCAACATCATGATCTTGCGCCGGTGGGTGGACCCCGAGGAACTGCCCGACGAGATGGCGATCACGGCCATCACCCTGGCCGAGCTGTCCGCCGGTCCGCATGAGGTGCGTCGCGACGACGAACAGAGCGATTACGACGAGTACGCCGAGCGCGCCCGCAGGCTCGACGTCCTCCAGCGCGCCGAGAACGAATTCGACCCCATTCCCTTCGACGCCGAGGCAGCCCGTATCTACGGTCGCATCTGTGCCGCGGTGATCAGCGCGGGCCGCAAGCCGCGCCGCCGAGTGGCCGATCTGATGATCGCCGCCATCGCGGTGGCCGAGGACCTCCCGCTCTTCACCACCAACCCCGACGACTTCAAAGGGCTGGACGACCTCCTCACCGTGGTTCCGGTGACTCGCCCGGCGGTGCCCCGCGAAGGGTGATCGGCCGACGGGGCCGGACCTTGCGGAGGGCGGCGGTGCGCCCCGGTGTCATCATCCTCGTGTGATCGAGATCCCCGGATACGAAGGCGGCCCTCTGGTCGACGGCGGCGTCCACCTGGACAACCCGTTGTTCTGGCCCGTGCACCTCGGCGCCTCCTTGCGCGGGGAGGACGCGCAACGGGCGGCCTTCGGCGCCGACTGGGACGCGGCCTCGGAGCTGTACCGCGTGCTGTCCGCCGAGGACGCATGGCCGGTGTTCAGCGTGCCCCTGCGTTCCGGCCACACCATCCACGTCGTCTACCGCAACTTCGAGGGCGAGCACGGGGTCGACTACGTGATGCACCACCCGTCCTGGCCCGAGGCGGAGACCCTCGCCGCCGTCGACGGGCACTTCATGGGGCCCGGACTGGCCTGGCCGGAACTGCTGTCCGCGGCTCGGCAGCCGGGGGCGGGGGACCAGGACACCGCCGTCCGTCTTCTGCTGCTCTTCCCCATGTTCGGCGACGCACAGCTTCCCGACGACGCGGTCGCGGCCCTCACCCCTGCGCTCGCCGCTCTCACCGTGATCGAGGAACCCGCCGAAGTGGCGGGGATGCTCCTGCAGAACCAGGGCCTGTGGACTCCCGCCCACTGGAGGCCGGCAGACGGCGTCTGGGTCAATGACGGCGGGTACTCCTACCGGAACCCCGGCAACACCTTCGCCCTGCCCGAGGAGCGCCTCCGGGACATCAGCAGCGCGCTCAACGGCGGCTGACGCGCGAGGTGAGAGGTGGCCTGACCACAGGCATAGATCCGACAGGCCCGCGAGGCTTCGGCCTTGGTGGGGGAAGGCTCTGAACTCACCCTGACTTTCGTGGTCGGACGGCTCCACTGATGAACCACTGCACGAGTGTTGAAGCGAGATGAACCGCCATCCGTGCTTCGTCCTGACGCTGAGGTCGGAAGTTGGGGCTCCCGGCGTGGCGGGCAACGTGTCCCTTCCACAACAAGCTGATCATCTCGGTCAGCGAGGCGACGTCACCACCGTTCGGCCCCTCGATTGCCAGTTCCCATTTGTCGCCGGCGTGTGTGAGATGCGCAAGAACCTTGCCGAGGGTCTCTCTCGTGCCGTTCGGCAGCACAACCGGGATGGCTGCTGCCTCCACGGCCCGGACCGCCTCGTCGTACGCCTTCGAAGGATCCGGGTGCCGACCGTACACGGCGGTCCAGGAGGCCCGAAGATGCCCTCCCGCGTCCATGGTCATGGTCTGTTCGGCCGTGACGGTTACTGTCGCGTCGACTCGGCGCTGCAGGCGTCGTTGACGCCAGTCGACCCCAAACGCCGAGCCGGCATCCATGAGCATCTCGTCGAGCGCTTCGACCGCTGCCGCGCGACTTCCCTTCGGCCAGCCGAAGGCAGCGATCCAATCGGCGAGGCCGGCCTCCATCTTGCGTTCGGGGCCGCTGACATCAAGTTCCCACCAGAGGCGCTTGTCGAGGTGCAGCGCGACGTCGACGACATCGAGCAGCTTTGAGGGATCGTCGCTGGAAACGGTCTCGACAAGCTGTTCGGGGTGTGGGGCGTCGAGGGCGACGTGCATCCGCAGGGCAACCCTCTCGGTCAGCTCCGGACGGTCGTCAAGATACTTGCTGATCCAAGCTTTCAGCGGGCGGACCAGGTGATCCGGAACTCCGTCGAACAGGGCGTCTTCCCGGGTTGTGACGCGGCGTCGCGACACGGGCTGCCGCGTGGAATTCTCCGCACTCGTCATGATGTCTCCCGCTTGCCGATGCACTGAGAGGGCCGTCGTCGAGACCCGGTTGCTCTTCCTGACGTCCACTGTGGCACTACTGGAATGATCTCCACGCGGCCTTTTCAGGCCGGGGCGTGCGGCGGCCCACATGGCCACTTCTGCGGGACCGTCTCCTCCGGCGGCTCCGGTCAGGCCGCCGCCAGTTCGCACCAGATGAGCTTCCCCCGGTTGCCGTGCCGTGACAGCGGGTGCCAGCCCCACAGGTCGGAGCAGGCTCGCACCAGCGCCAGGCCCCGCCCGTCCTCCGACTCGGGCGCCTCGGCCACCCGCTCCAACGGCACCGGCGGCTCCGGAGGTTCGGGGTCCGCGTCCCACGCCGCGATGCGCAGCGTGCCCGGCGGTGACCACCGCACCCGCAGGGCGGCGGGGCCCTTCGTGTGCCGTACGGCGTTGGAGACCAGCTCCGTCGCGAGCAGCTCGGCCATGTCCACCAGGCCGATGAGGCCGTGCATGGTCAGGATCAGCCGGAGGGTGCGGCGGCTGACGGTGACGGCGCGGACGTCGTTCGGGATGTACAGGGAGTACTCCCAGGGTTCGTTTTCGGGCATGCGGCGGCTCCGGTTCGGTGAGTGAGGAAATGGGGTGCGCGGCCCGCGGTGTCATTGCCGCAGCCGTCATGGCAGGACGGAGCGGTGCGCTTCCGCAGAGTGCTCATCGCGTCACCGACGGTAGGGCTAACCTGTTATCCCGGGCAAGTGGATCGCGTAATCTGTCCCCGAACGGGCCGCACTCGCAGGCATGTTGAGCAAGGAGCAGTTGATGGTCCTGAGGCGCGAACCCACCGCACGTCAGATGCGCCTGGGGACCGAGTTGCGCAGGCTCCGTGAGGCGGCCGGGCTCACCGCACGCGAGGCGGCAGCGCTGCTGGGGGCGGGTCGGGTTCAGATCAGCCACATCGAATCCGGCCTGACCGGTGTGAGCGAGCAGAGACTCCGTCGCCTCGCCTCTCACTACGCCTGTACGGATGCGCAGTTCATCGATGCGCTCGCCGCGCTGGCGACGGACCGAACGCGCGGCTGGTGGGAGGAGTACCGAGGGTCACTGCCGACGTCGTTCCTCGATCTGGCCGAGCTGGAGCATCACGCCAGGTCGCTGCGTGAGGTGGCGATCCTCTATGTGCCCGGCCTGCTCCAGACCGAGGACTACGCTCGCGCGGTCTTCCGTGGCCGCATTCCCGAACTCACTCAGGAAGAGCTGGAGTTGCGTGTGCGCCTCCGGATGCGGCGTCAGCAACTCACGGTTCCGTACACGCTGGTGGTCCACGAGTCCGCTCTGCGTATCAGGGTCGGCGACCGCGCTGTTTCGCGAGACCAGCTCGTCAAGCTCCTGGAGGTGTCCGAGGCGGACCGCGTCACCGTGCGCGTCATCCCCTTCGACCTGGACAACTTCGCAAACGCCGCCAGCGCGATGACGTACGTCAGTGGCCCTGTCCCGAAGCTGGACACAGTGGTGCGAGACGTACCCCACGGGTCGGCCTTCATCGACTCCGAGGCGCAACTCAACGTCTTTCGAACGCGCTTCCGTAAAGTGGAGGACGTGTCGCTGGACGCCGAGCGGTCCCGTGACTTCATCCACCGGCTGGCGAAGGAGCTCTGAGCTGTCCCATGGGCAACTGGCGGAAGTCGTCCTACTCGGGCCCGGACGACGGCAACAACTGCGTGGAGGTAGCCACCACCCCCACCCGCATATCCGTCCGCGACACCAAGGCCCGCGGCCGAGCCACCCTCACCTTCCCCGCCGAATCCTTCTCCGCCTTCCTCGACGCCCTGAAGCGTTCCCCCCGCCCCTGAAACGAGCGCCGCCATGCCCCTCCGCCTCCGTATGCGCCGTGCCCTCCCCGAAGCCATGCGCGCCCGTGACAAGGCCGCGGTGAGCGCCCTGCGCGCCACGCTCGCCGCGCTGGACAACGCGGAGGCGGCCCCCGTGAGCGCGGGCGACCTGCGCGGCCTCGCGATCGAGGAGTCGCCCGTCGGGGCCGGTGCCACCGAGGCGGTGCGGTGCGAGCTGAGCGAGGACGGCGTACGGGACATCGTGCGGGCCGAGGCCGACGAACGGCTCGAAGCGGCCGCGCAGTTGACGGCCCCCGCCCATGCCGACCGGGCCGCCCGCCTCCGCGCCGAGGCCGCCGTACTGCTTCGTCTCCTCGACGGCGACGGCGACGCCGCAACGCCGGCCGAGCGCGCCCCCGCACCCTGACCGGCCGCGGCTGTCACACCCCACCGGTACCGTCGGACCCATGGCACAACCACCGGGAAGCGGCGGCGAGCGCCGCATGGCCGTGCTCGAGGGTGTCCTGGAGCGCATCACGTATGCCAACGAGGAGAACGGCTACACGGTCGCCCGGGTCGACACCGGCCGGGGCGCCGGCGATCTGCTCACCGTCGTCGGCGCGCTGCTCGGCGCGCAGGCGGGGGAGTCGCTGCGCATGGAGGGGCGCTGGGGGTCGCACCCGCAGTACGGGAAGCAGTTCCACGTCGAGAACTACACGACCGTCCTCCCGGCCACCGTCCAGGGCATCCGGCGCTACCTCGGCTCCGGCCTCGTCAAGGGCATCGGACCGGTCTTCGCCGACCGCATCACGCAGCACTTCGGGACCGACACCCTCCGCGTCATCGAGGAGGAGCCGAAGCGCCTGATCGAGGTGCCCGGCCTCGGCCCCAAGCGGACGAAGAAGATCGCCGACGCCTGGGAGGAGCAGAAGGCGATCAAGGAGGTCATGCTCTTCCTCCAGACCGTCGAGGTGTCCACGTCGATCGCGGTCCGGATCTACAAGAAGTACGGCGACGCGTCGATCTCCGTCGTCAAGAACCAGCCCTACCGGCTCGCCTCCGACATCTGGGGCATCGGCTTCCTCACCGCCGACAAGATCGCCCAGTCCGTCGGCATCCCGCACGACAGCCCGGAGCGGGTGAAGGCGGGCCTGCAGTACGCCCTGTCCCAGGCCACCGACCAGGGCAACTGCTACCTCCCCGAGGAGCAGCTGATCAAGGACGCGGTGAAGCTGCTCCAGGTCGACACCGGGCTCGTCATCGAGTGTCTCGCCGAGCTGGCCGCGCCTGCCGAGGACGGCGAGGACCCCGGGGTCGTACGGGAGAAGGTGCCCGCCCCCGACGGCGGCGGCCAGGACGCCGTCACGGCCATCTATCTCGTCCCCTTCCACCGCGCCGAAGTCGCCCTGTCCGCCCAGCTGTTGCGCCTGCTGCGCACCGACGAGGACCGTATGCCCGGCTTCCGTGACGTCGCCTGGGACAAGGCGCTGGCCTGGCTGAAGGGCCGTACGGGCGCCGAGCTCGCGCCCGAGCAGGAGGCGGCCGTGAGGCTCGCGCTCACCGAGAAGGTCGCCGTCCTGACCGGTGGCCCCGGCTGCGGCAAGTCCTTCACCGTGCGCTCGATCGTGGAGTTGGCCCGCGCGAAGCAGGCCAAGGTGCTGCTCGCCGCGCCGACCGGCCGCGCCGCCAAGCGGCTCGCGGAGCTGACCGGCGCCGAGGCGTCCACCGTGCACCGCCTGCTGGAGCTGAAGCCCGGCGGCGACGCGGCGTACGACAAGGACCGTCCGCTGGACGCCGACCTGGTGGTGGTCGACGAGGCGTCCATGCTGGACCTGCTGCTCGCCAACAAGCTGGTCAAGGCCGTACCGCCGGGCGCCCATCTGCTGTTCGTCGGGGACGTGGACCAGTTGCCCAGCGTCGGGGCGGGGGAGGTGCTGCGGGACCTGCTGGCCGACGGCAGCCCGGTGCCGGCGGTGCGCCTCACGCGCGTGTTCCGGCAGGCGCAGCAGTCCGGCGTGGTCACCAACGCGCACCGGATCAACGCGGGGCAGCATCCGGTGACCGACGGCATGAAGGACTTCTTCCTCTTCGTCGAGGACGACACGGAGGAGGCCGGGCGGCTCACGGTGGACGTGGCGGCCCGGCGGATTCCGGCCAAGTTCGGCCTCGACCCGCGCCGCGACGTCCAGGTGCTGGCGCCGATGCACCGGGGCCCGGCGGGCGCGGGCACGCTCAACGGCCTGCTCCAGCAGGCGGTGACCCCCGGCCGCCCCGACCTGCCGGAGAAGCGGTTCGGCGGGCGGGTCTTCCGCGTCGGCGACAAGGTCACCCAGATTCGCAACAATTACGAGAAAGGGAAGAACGGTGTCTTCAACGGCACCGTGGGCGTCGTCACCTCGCTCGATCCGGTCGACCAGCGCCTCACGGTGCTGACGGACGAGGACGAGGAGGTGCCGTACGAATTCGACGAACTGGACGAACTCGCCCACGCCTACGCCGTGACGATCCACCGTTCGCAGGGCAGCGAGTACCCGGCCGTGGTCATCCCGGTCACCACGGGCGCGTGGATGATGCTCCAGCGGAACCTGCTGTACACGGCGGTGACGCGGGCGAAGAGGCTCGTCGTCCTGGTCGGCTCGCGCAAGGCGATCGGACAGGCGGTGCGCACGGTGTCGGCGGGTCGCCGCTGCACGGCTCTGGACCACCGTCTCGCGGGCTCACCGCGCCCTCTCGGCGGCTGAGAGCGAAAAATGATCGATCAAATGAGTCGTAAAGGTCACATGGCACTTCCGGAACCGGGAGACAGGGGGCAGGATGAGCAAGTTGGCGGCACTGAGTGCCGTCAGTAGGCCCGATGGTCGACCCCGAGTGCACTCTCCTGAGCCAAGTGGGGGATGGTAGAGACAGTCAGGGCACCTCGAAGATGAGGCACAACGTCGGTGAGGGAAGACGTGAGCGACAACTCTGTAGTACTGCGGTACGACGGCAACGAGTACACCTACCCGGTGATCGACAGCACCGTCGGCGACAAGGGCTTCGACATCGGCAAGCTCCGCGCCCAGACCGGTCTGGTGACGCTGGACAGCGGCTACGGAAACACCGCCGCCTACAAATCCGGCGTCACGTATCTGGACGGCGAGGCGGGCATCCTCCGCTACCGCGGCTACCCGATCGAGCAGCTGGCCGAGCGCTCCACCTTCCTGGAGGTCGCCTACCTGCTGATCAACGGTGAGCTGCCCACGGTGGACGAGCTCACGGTGTTCAAGAACGACATCACGCAGCACACCCTGCTGCACGAGGACGTCAAGAACTTCTACCGTGGCTTCCCCCGCGACGCCCACCCGATGGCCATGCTGTCGTCCGTGGTCTCGGCGCTGTCGACGTTCTACCAGGACAGCCACAACCCGTTCGACGAGCAGCAGCGCAACCTCTCCACCATCCGCCTGCTGGCGAAGCTGCCGACGATCGCGGCCTACGCGTACAAGAAGTCCGTGGGCCACCCGTTCGTCTACCCGCGCAACGACCTGGGCTACGTCGAGAACTTCCTGCGGATGACCTTCTCGGTCCCGGCGCAGGAGTACGACCTGGACCCGATCGTGGTCTCCGCGCTCGACAAGCTGCTGATCCTGCACGCGGACCACGAGCAGAACTGCTCGACCTCCACGGTCCGCCTGGTCGGCTCCTCGCAGGCGAACATGTTCGCCTCGATCTCCGCCGGCATCAACGCGCTCTGGGGCCCGCTGCACGGCGGCGCCAACCAGTCCGTGCTGGAGATGCTGGAGGGCATCCGCGACTCCGGCGGCGACGTGGACTCCTTCATCCGCAAGGTGAAGAACAAGGAGGACGGCGTCCGCCTGATGGGCTTCGGCCACCGGGTCTACAAGAACTTCGACCCGCGCGCCAAGATCATCAAGGCCGCCGCGCACGACGTGCTGTCCGCTCTCGGCAAGTCCGACGAGCTGCTGGACATCGCGCTGAAGCTGGAGGAGCACGCGCTCTCCGACGACTACTTCGTCTCGCGCAGCCTCTACCCGAACGTGGACTTCTACACCGGCCTGATCTACCGGGCCATGGGCTTCCCGACCGAGATGTTCACGGTCCTGTTCGCCCTCGGCCGGCTGCCGGGCTGGATCGCCCAGTGGCACGAGATGATCAAGGAGCCGGGCTCCCGCATCGGCCGCCCGCGCCAGATCTACACGGGCGTCGTCGAGCGCGACTTCGTTCCCGTCGAGGAGCGCTGAGCCGCAGCGTCTTTCAGGCCCCGTACCCGAGCCCGGGTGCGGGGCCCGCTGTATCCCGGGTGCGGGGCCCGCTGTACGCGGCAGGCCCGGCGGCAGCGGGCCGCGGCGGGGCCGAGGAGGCCGCACACAGCAGAAGGCGCCCCGGCGCCGGTCCCCCCACGGGCCGGCGTCCAGGGCGCCTTCCCATGTCCCGGTGCGGATTCCCCCCACGGGATCCGGCCGGGCGCTTGTGAGAACAGCGCCTGAATCGCTGTTGTGCCTGACGGGTGAACCCGACGGGCACGGGGTGGTGCGGTGGTGCTGGTGCGGTCTGCCGGGACAGCGCACGCCCGGGAGGGCCGCTCAAAGCTTCCCGGCGTACGGTGCCCCGGCAACGCATCTTCCGGAGACAGTCCCCCAAGACAGTCTCCAGATGTCGGGAAGCGCCCCCCAAGACGCTCCCGGCATCGTCAACTTAGACCTTCGAACCCCTTCGATGGTTACGTTCGTGTCACTGTGATCTGCGTCTCTTGCAAATGTCCGTTAAGTGCGCAAGAGCCCTGAAACAGCGACTCGAAACCCAAGCGTAAGGAAGATGCGTGAGCCTTGTGAAGAGCTTATGTGAGCCCGGCCCGGGACTCCAGGGGCCATGGGGCCCTGTCGTCAGGAAAATCGCCGAAGACGCAGGCTGTTCGTCACCACGAAAACCGACGAGAACGCCATCGCCGCGCCCGCGATCATCGGGTTGAGCAGTCCGGCGGCGGCCAGCGGCAGCGCGGCCACGTTGTAGCCGAAGGCCCAGACGAGGTTGCCCTTGATCGTGGCCAGCGTCCGCCGCGACAGCCGTATCGCGTCGGCGGCCACCCTCAGGTCCCCGCGCACCAGCGTCAGATCACCCGCCTCGATCGCGGCGTCGGTCCCGGTGCCCATCGCGAGCCCGAGGTCCGCGGCGGCGAGCGCGGCGGCGTCGTTGACCCCGTCGCCGACCATGGCCACGGTCCGCCCCTCGGCCCGCAACCGCCGTACGACGTCGACCTTGTCCTCGGGCAGCACCTCGGCGATCACCTCGTCGACGCCGACGGCGCGGGCGACGGACTCGGCGACCAGGCGGTTGTCCCCGGTGAGCAGGACCGGCGTGAGCCCGAGGGCGCGCAGCTCGCGCACCGCCTCGGCGCTGGTCTCCTTCACGGCGTCCGCGACGGCCAGCACGCCGTGCGCCGCGCCGTCCCAGCCGACGACGACCGCCGTGCGGCCGTCGCGCTCGGCGGCCGCACGCGCGCGTGCGAGGCTCTCGGGCAGCTCCTCGCCGTACAGGCGGCCGACCGCCACCTCGTGGCCCTCCACGCGCGCGCGTACGCCCCTGCCGGGCACGTTCTCGAAGCCCTCGGCCGGCGGCAGCGGGCCGGTCCGCTCCCGCGCGCCGGTGGCGACGGCCCGGGCGACGGGATGCTCGGAGGCGTCCTCGACGGCGCCCGCGAGCCGCAGCACCTGCTTCTCGTCGGCGCCGTCGGCGACGTACACCTCCTGAAGGGTCATGCGGCCGGTGGTGACCGTGCCCGTCTTGTCCAGGACGACCGTGTCGACGCGGCGCGTGGACTCCAGGACCTCCGGGCCCTTGATGAGGATGCCGAGCTGCGCGCCGCGCCCGGTGCCGACCATGAGCGCGGTCGGCGTGGCGAGGCCCAGCGCGCACGGACAGGCGATGATCAGGACCGCGACGGCCGCGGTGAACGCCGCGACGGTGTCGCCGGTCGCGCCGAGCCAGCCGCCGAAGGTGCCCGCCGCGATCAGCAGCACCACGGGCACGAAGACCGCGGAAATCCGGTCGGCGAGCCGCTGCACCTCCGCCTTGCCGTTCTGCGCGTCCTCCACGAGCTTCGCCATTCGCGCGAGCTGCGTGCCGGAACCGACGCGGGTGGCCTCCACGACCAGCCGCCCGCCGGCGTTGACGGTGGCCCCGGCGACCGTGTCGCCCACGGAGACGTCCACCGGCACCGACTCTCCCGTCAGCATCGAGGCGTCCACGGCGGAGGCGCCCTCGACCACGGTGCCGTCGGTGGCGATCTTCTCGCCGGGTCGTACGACGAACCGGTCGCCGACCGCGAGCCGCCCGACCGGGACGCGGACCTCGGAGCCGCCCCGCAGTACGGCCACATCCTTGGCGCCGAGCTCCATGAGCGCCCTGAGCGCCGCCCCCGCGCGCCGCTTGGAGCGGGCCTCCAGGTAGCGGCCGAGCAGGATGAACGTGGTGACCCCGGCGGCGACCTCCAGGTAGATGGCGGAGGCGCCGTCCGCGCGCGAGACGACCGGGCTGAAGCCGTGGCGCATGCCGGGCATGCCCGCGTCGCCGAGGAACAGCGCCCACAGGGACCAGCCGAACGCCGCCAGCGTGCCCACGCAGACCAGGGTGTCCATGGTGGCCGCGCCGTGCCGGACGTTCGTCCAGGCGGCGCGGTGGAACGGCAGGCCGCCCCAGACGACGACGGGCGCCGCGAGGGTCAGCGAGAGCCACTGCCAGTTGTCGAACTGCAGGGCCGGGACCATCGACAGGGCGACGACGGGGACGGCGAGGGCGGCGCAGACGAGGAGGCGCAGGCGCAGCGCGGCCGTCGCGGGGTCCTCGTCGGGTCCCGTGCCGGGCGTGGCGGGCTCCTCGGGCTCGGGCTCCGGCGGGGGCGGTTCCTCGGCGGTGTACCCGGTCTTCACGACGGTGGCGATCAGGTCGGCGACCTCGACGCCCGCGGGGTAGGCGACCTTGGCCTTCTCCGTCGCGTAGTTCACCGTGGCGGTCACGCCGTCCATGCGGTTGAGCTTCTTCTCGACGCGGGCTGCGCAGGAGGCGCAGGTCATCCCGCCGATGCGCAGCTCGACCTCGGAGAGTCCCGGGGGTGTGCCGGTGCCCGCGCGGGCTGTGGCGGCGCTGCTGCTCGGGGTGCTGGCGGTGGTGCTGGTCATGTCCGGACTCCAGACGACGGACCGGGCCGTGCGGAGCCAGTATGAACCGGTCGGCGCGGCCCGGGCCGGGAGGGTGGTGCCGATGCGCTGCGCGGCTCGCGTCGCCGGGCGGTTCAGGCCTTGCCGGCCAGCTCGTAACCGGCCTCGTCGACGGCGGCGCGGACCGCCTCGTCGTCGAGCGGGGACTCGGAGACGACGGTGACCTCGCCGGAGGCGGCGACGGCCTTCACCGAGTGGACGCCGGGGATCTCGGAGATCTCGGCGGAGACGGAGCCCTCGCAGTGGCCACAGCTCATCCCGGTCACCTTGTAGACGGCGGTGACGGAACCAGGGGTGTCGGTCTGGGCGGTCATGTCGTTACTCCTCGTCGAGGCGTATGGGTCCTATGGGGGCATAGTGGGTCGACGGGGGCCGAAAGCGTCCCTGTGTCGCCCCTACGTCATCCAAGTTATACCCCTAGGGGGTATTCGTCAAAGACTGCTCGCCGGCGTCGACCAGCGGCCGGAGGTACCGCAGCAGGACGTTCTTCAACTCCCGTACGTACGCCTCCCGTTCGGCGCCCTCGTGGCTCAGGACGAGTTCCAGGCCGGCCTTGTAGATGCCGAGGCAGACCTGCGCGGTGCGCGAGACGTCGGCGGCGGGGGCGCCGGGCACGAGCGAGGAGATCAGCGCCTCGATGCGGGACAGCAGGGTCGCGTGGAGCGCGTCGTGCTCCTCGGTGATGCGGCCCGGAATGTCGGGGCCGTGCATCAGCGCGAAGAACACCGGGTGGCGGCAGTTGAAGTCGATGAAGCGGTCGACCGTCGCGCCGACGGCCTCCTCCAGGGGTGTGGCCGGGTCGACCGGGGCGAGTGCCTCGCCGTACGTCTCGCGCATCTGGTGCATGAGCCGCTCGCCCAGCTCGATCGCGATCGCTTCCTTGTTCGGGAAGAACTGGTAGAGCGTGCCCGGTGAGACGCCGGCCTCGCGGGCGATGGCGTTGGTGCTCGCCGCCGTGTACCCGGTCGTGCAGAAGACCGAGGCGGCGGCCTCCAGCAGTTGGGCGATGCGGCGCTCGCCGCGGGCCTGGCGGCGGCGCGGCCTGTTCTCGGCCGACTGCTCCTCGCCGGGTCTCGCCGACTGCTCCTCGCCGGGCCTCTCGGTGGTCCTCTCGCGGTTCTCTGGCACGCGTCATCCCCAGCTCGTCGAACGCGATTGACAAACGCGAGTACTCGCTCGCATTCTAGAGAAACGCGAGCGATCTCTCGTGTTTGCCAGTCTATTGGCAATGGCCGATCCATGCCGCCTGCCTGCGCGAAGGCGTCGGGCACGGTCCGGTTCACGATGGATTCACGGTGAAGGGGACACCGCAGGATGACTGAAGTCAACAAGGCCCGGCCCGTCGGAGGCTGGACCCGATTCGTGACCGCCCGCCCACGCCTGTCGCTGCTCGCGGCCCTCGTGCTCACGGTCCTGGCCGTGCTGGCCGGCGGCGGCGTCGCCGACCGCCTCGGCAGCGGCGGCTGGGAGGACCCGGCCGCCGAGTCGACGTACGCGACCAGGGCGCTGGAGCGCGAGTTCCCCGCTTCCCAGCCCAATCTGCTGCTCCTCGTCGACGCGGGCGCCTCGTCGGTCGACGATCCGGCCGTCGCCGCCGAGGCGAAGAGGCTCGCCGCCCGCCTGGCCGAGGAGCCGGGTGTCACGGGCGTCGGCTCCTACTGGCACACCGGCGCCCCCACCCTGCGCGCCGAGGACGGGCGCGAGGCGCTGATAGCCGCCCGCATCACGGGTGACGAGAGCGCGATGGGCGACACCCTCGACCGCATCGCCCCCGAGTTCCGGGGCACGCACGGCCCGGTGGACGTGAGCATCGGCGGCCCGGTCGCCGTGCGCCACGAGATGCAGAAGATCATCCAGGAGGACCTGACCCGCGCCGAGCTCATCGCCCTGCCGGTCACGCTCGTGCTGCTGGTCATGGTCTTCGGCAGCGCGGTCGCCGCCCTGCTGCCGCTCGGCATCGGCATCGTCGCGATCCTCGGCACCAACGCCCTGCTGCGCGGCCTCACCGAACTCACCGACGTCTCGGTCTTCGCCCTGAACCTGACCACGGCCCTCGGCCTGGGCCTCGCCATCGACTACGCCCTGTTCATCGTCCGCCGCTTCCGCGAGGAACTGTCCGGCGGAGCCGAGCCGCTGACCGCCGTGGGCACCACGCTGCGCACGGCCGGGCGCACGGTGCTGTTCTCCGCGCTCACGGTGGCGGTCTCCCTGGCGGCGATGCTGCTCTTCCCGCAGTACTTCCTGCGCTCCTTCGCCTACGCCGGGATCGCCGTGGTGCTCCTCGCCGCCGCGGCCGCCCTGATCCTCCTCCCGGCCGCGCTGGTCCTGCTCGGCCACCGCGTCAACTCCCTGGACCTGCGCCGCCTGTTCCGCCGCGGCCGGCCGGGGCCCACCGGCTCCGCCGAGGACGGCAGGGCCTGGGCGCGCACGGCGACGCTGGTCATGCGCCGCGCCCCGGTCTTCGCGCTCGGCACCACCGCCGTGCTCGTCCTGCTCGGACTGCCCTTCCTGGGCGTGAAGTTCGGCACCGCCGACGACCGCCAGCTGCCGGCGAGCGCCGAGTCGCGCGTCGTGCAGCAGCACATCCGCGACGGCTTCCCCGGCAACCCCGGCGGCGGCCTCGAAGTCCTCGCCGAGGGCCGCGCCACCGAGGCCCAGTACGCCGCCTACAAGGAGCGGATGGCCGCCCTGCCCGACGTGCGCGGCGTGGAAGGCCCCCTGGTGAAGGGCGACTCGGCGTACTTCACGGTGCTGCCGAAGGGCGAGGCCGTCGACGAACCCGCCCAGAACCTCGTGGGCGAGCTGCGCGCCACCGACGCCCCCTTCGACACCCGGGTGACCGGCACGGCGGCCGTGCTGGTCGACTCCAAGGACGCGATCGGCGAGCGCCTCCCGTGGGCGGCCCTCTTCATCACGGTCGTCACCCTGTTCCTGGTCTTCCTGCTCACCGGCAGCGTGCTCATCCCCCTGCAGGCGGTGCTGCTCAACGCGCTCAGCCTGACGGCGATGTTCGGCGCGGTCGTGTGGGTCTTCCAGGACGGCCACCTCTCCGGCCTGCTCGGCTTCACCAGCGCCGGCTCCATAGAGACGACCCTCCCGGTCCTGATGTTCTGCGTGGCTTTCGGCCTCTCCATGGACTACGGCGTGTTCCTGCTGTCCCGCATCAAGGAGGAGTACGACCACAGCGGCGACCACGAGCAGGCGGTCCGGCACGGTGTGCAGCGCACGGGCGGGCTGATCACCGCGGCCGCGGTCATCCTCGCGGTGGTGATGGTCGCGATAGGCACCTCCCGCGTGACCAACACCAAGATGCTCGGACTGGGCATCGCCCTGGCGGTGCTGATGGACGCGATGATCGTGCGCAGCCTCCTCGTCCCCGCGGTGATGCGCCTGACCGGCCGGGCGACGTGGTGGGCCCCGGCCCCCCTCCGCCGTTTCCACCGACGCTTCGGCCTGAGCGAGGGAGAGCCGCCGGCGCCCACGCCCGGGAAGGCCGGGCAGACCGAGCGGGCCGCGCGGACCGAGGACGTCGCGCAGACCGGGGACGTCGGGCCGGGCGGGCGGACCGAGGGGAGCGCGGAGGGCCGGGACGCCGTGGGGGTGGGCGGCTAGCGCTGCGACCGGAAAGGTTCACCGGCTCGCGACGCCCGGCACGGCACCTCGCGGCGTTGTCGCACCACCCGCGTACGCCCAGGACGCGGGCGGTGCTCCGCCTCGCGACGCACCGCACCGGACGCCGCGAGCGGTTCGGCAAACCTTCCCGGCCGCAGCGCTAGCGGTTCACGGCGCGAGGGATGATCGTTTCCGGGTCCGGCAAGAAGGCCCCGGCGACGACGGAAGGCGAGGCAGCGATGCGGGCAGTGGTGTTCGAGCGGTTCGGAGGCCCGATCGGCCTGCGGCAGGTGGAGGATCCCGCTCCCGCGGAGCACGGGGTGGTCGTGCGGGTCGAGGCGACAGGGCTGTGCCGCAGCGACTGGCACGGCTGGCAGGGTCACGACCCTGACATCACGCTGCCGCACGTGCCGGGGCACGAACTCGCCGGTGTGGTCGAGGCGGTGGGCGCCCGGGTGACCGGGTGGCGGGCCGGGGACCGCGTCACCGTGCCCTTCGTCTGCGCCTGCGGCACCTGCCCGGCCTGTGCCGCCGGGGACCAGCAGGTGTGCGAGCGCCAGACGCAGCCCGGCTTCACCCACTGGGGCTCCTTCGCGCAGTACGTGGCGCTCGACCACGCCGACGTGAACCTCGTCGCCGTTCCCGACGGCATGTCCTTCGCGACGGCGGCCGGGCTCGGCTGCCGGTTCGCCACGGCGTTCCGGGCCGTCGTCCAGCAGGGTCGGGTCGCGGCGGGGGAGTGGGTCGCCGTGCACGGCTGCGGGGGCGTCGGCCTGTCCGCCGTGATGATCGCGGCCGCCGCCGGAGCGCGCGTCGTCGCCGTCGACGTGTCACCGGGGGCGCTCGACCTGGCACGCAAGTTCGGTGCGGCGGAATGCGTGGACGCCTCCGGTACCGACGACACGGCCCTGGCCGTACGGGAGCTGACCGGGGGCGGCGCCCACCTGTCCCTCGACGCCCTCGGCGCGCCCGTCACCTGCGCCGCCTCGGTCAACGGCCTGCGCCGCCGCGGCCGGCACGTCCAGGTCGGCCTGCTGCCGTCCCCGACCGGCACCACCCCCGTGCCCATGGCCCGCGCGGTCGCCCTGGAGCTGGAGATCCTCGGCAGCCACGGCATGGCCGCCCACACCTACCCGGCGATGCTGGAGACGGTCCGGTCCGGCGTGCTGCGCCCCGACCTGCTGGTGACGTCGACGATCCCCCTGGACGCGGCCCCGGCCGCGCTGACGGAGATGGGGACGGCCCCGGTAGCGGGGGTGACGGTCGTCGAGCCCTGGAGCTGACCGGGGCGCGCGGGCGGGCGTCACGGTGAGGTGACGACGTCAGGTCTCCCCCCGGCCGCGATTGCGCGGCCTGGACGCCACCCAGCGCCGGACCGTCTCCGGGTACCAGAAGGGCTTGCCGGCCTCCACCAGGTCGGGCGGCGGCAGCAGCCCGTGCTTGCGGTACGAGCGGACGGTGTCCGGCTGGACGCGGATGTGTGCGGCGATCTCCTTGTAGGACCAGAGCCGGTGGTCGGTCATGAGGTACACCTCCCCGCGCGCACCGCGGCGCGACCGGGGACGGCCGTCGGGGGAGCCGGGTGCTGCGCTGGCGACAGAGCCTGTACCGGGTCAACGACGCACAGTGACGACCCGGCAGGTGCCGTGCGCGGGTGTGACGGGAATTTCGCCGGGCCGGGACATGTGTGACACGAGGGTGGTGTTCGTGACACAAGTGGAGCAAAGGAATGGGTCGGCTCATCGGCATGGCGCGTTGACAGTGCGGTCCCGGTCCCGGTCTGACCTCGGTCCCGGTGCGGCCTCGGTCCCGGCCCGGCCCCGATCCCGGTCGCGGTTTCCGGTGGCAGCGGTGGGTGGGAGTGCGAGGCGGTGGTGAGACGGGGCCGGGCCCGGCGCTCCGCGCTCGACTGCGCTCGACGCGAAGCAACAGGAGTGCAGGGGCACGCCTGTGACCGGGCCCGGCCCGCCGGCTCCCCCCGCGTGGCTCGGCGCGGCGGCCGAGGGCCTGCGCGCCTCCCCGTGGCGGACTGGCCGGACGCACAGCCTGCACCGACCGCGACCCGGGGGTCTTGGAAAAATCCGCACTCGGGCAACCGGCGCTACCGGTTCGTGCCCAGGGGCGCCGGGCAGGCGCGGTCGGCTCAGCCCCGGCCCACCCCGTCCAGCACCAGGCTCGTCGCCTCGCCCGCCAGGCGGTCGGCGTCCGGTGGCTGGACCGCGAGGCGTCGGGCGGTGGCGAACTCGCCCGGTGTGCATCCCGTCATCGCCTTGAACTCGCCGCTCAGATGCGCCTGGTCGTAGAAGCCGCACAGGGCCGCCGTCTCGGCCTGGCTCCGGCCCGCCGCGAGCAGCCGGCGTGCGTGTTCCAGGCGCAGCACCCTGGCCGCCGCCTTGGGGCCGAGCCCGATCTGCTCCCGGAAGCGGTTCTCCAGCTGCCGTACGCTCCAGCCGACACGCTCGGCCAGTCGCGGCACCGGCACCGTTCCCCACGACCGCACCAGCTCCGCCCACGCGTCGATCACCCGCGCCGAACTCGGCGTCCCGGCCGCCGACCACCGGGTGAACGCGTCGTCGAGCAGCCGGAAGCGCTCCGCCCACGTCGGCAGCGCGGCCAGCGCGCCGCACAGGTCGCCGACGCTGCGCCACCGGCCGCCCGTCCGGTCACGGCCGAGGGCGTGCGGCAGTTCGTCGGGGTCGAGGACGCGCTCGGCGAGTTCGTACTGCGGAGTGCCGAACAGGGTGAACGCCGCCCACGGCATGAGCAGCACCTCGATGCCGGACAGCCGTCCGGAGTGCTCGCCCACGGCCGCGGTGGTCGTCGGCCCGGAGTAGAGACACACGAGCGTGACCGGGGGCTGCCCGGGGCGTGAGACGCGGATCGGCCGGTCGAAGCCGAGCATCAGGGTCGCCGCCCCGATCGGCGCCTCCAGTCTGCGGCGCGGCCCGTCCAGGTCGAGCCGGACGCCGCGGTACCCGATGACGCCGGGCCGCAGCCGGGGATGGGGCGCCGCGACGGCGATCTCCCAGCGGCCACCGGGCCCGTGCCCCGCTCCGACGCTCACCCGACCACTCGCCATCGCCCGCCCCCACGGTTCCGTGCACCCGTTCCGCCCGCCCGATCGAACCGCCCGATCGAACCGCCCATCGTGCTACGGCACTCCGGCCTGCGGACGGGAACGGCGAAAGCGCCTGCGGACGGGAACGGCGCAAGCCGCACAGCGGGCCGGGGGAAGCGGAGGCACAAGCCGTCCGGGGGAAACATCCGGGGGAGAACCTGCAGCTTCCAGACGTCTGGTCCGAATGTCCGGACAAACTATTGACAGGGCTCCACGTACGGGACTAGAAACCGGTCGACAGCAGCACGCAGAACGCCTCCGGTGCGGGAGCCCGGTTTCGCCCTGGCAGGAGCGAACCGCGAGCGACGACTCCCCGCCCGCCGCGGCCCCCGCGCCGGAGGTTCCCGCCGGACGAGCGGTTCCGGCCGTGCCGACGGCGCCGCCGACCCCCACATGTGTCTACGCGGGGGCCGAAACGGCAGACACTGTGTCGGGCGCGCGTCCCGCTCGCCCCTGGTGGGATGGAGAGGGGGCCGAGACCACGACCCGACCGTCGGCGGTCAGGCCACATGAGCTGTACGAACGGCACGTCTGCACCCGACGCCGCCATCTGTGAAGGAGTTCCCCGGCATGACGAAGATCGTCAACCACTGGATCGGCGGCAGGATCGCCGAAGGCGCATCGGGCAGCTACGGGCCGGTGACGAATCCGGCGACCGGCGAGGTCACCACGAAGGTCGCGTTCGCGTCGGTCGAGGAGGTGGACGCGGCGGTCGCGGCGGCCAAGGAGGCCTTCGTGACGTGGGGCCAGTCGTCGCTGGCTCAGCGCACCTCGATCCTGTTCAAGTTCCGCGCGCTGCTCGACGCCCACCGCGACGAGATCGCCGGGCTGATCACCGCCGAGCACGGCAAGGTGCACTCCGACGCGCTCGGCGAGGTCGCGCGCGGCCTGGAGATCGTCGACCTGGCCTGCGGCATCAGCGTCCAGCTGAAGGGCGAGCTGTCCACGCAGGTCGCCAGCCGCGTCGACGTGTCCTCGATCCGGCAGCCGCTCGGCGTCGTCGCGGGCATCACCCCGTTCAACTTCCCGGCGATGGTGCCGATGTGGATGTTCCCCATCGCCATCGCCTGCGGCAACACGTTCGTGCTCAAGCCCAGCGAGAAGGACCCGTCGGCGTCCCTGAAGCTCGCCGAGCTGCTCGCCGAGGCGGGCCTGCCGGACGGTGTCTTCAACGTCGTGCACGGCGACAAGGTGGCCGTCGACCGTCTCCTGGAGCACCCGGACGTCAAGGCCGTGTCCTTCGTCGGCTCGACGCCGATCGCCCGCTACATCCACACCACCGCCTCCGCCAACGGCAAGCGCGTGCAGGCCCTCGGCGGCGCCAAGAACCACATGCTGGTCCTGCCGGACGCCGACCTGGACGCGGCGGCCGACGCGGCCGTCAGCGCCGCCTACGGCTCGGCGGGCGAGCGCTGCATGGCCATCTCGGCCGTGGTGGCCGTGGGCGCCATCGGCGACACCCTCGTGGAGAAGATCCGCGAGCGCGCCGAGAAGATCAAGATCGGCCCCGGCGACGACCCGGCGTCCGAGATGGGCCCGCTGATCACCAAGGCCCACCGCGACAAGGTGGCGACCTACGTCACGGGTGCGGCGGCGGAGGGCGCCGAAGTCGTCCTGGACGGCACCGGCTACACCGTCGACGGCCACGAGGGCGGCCACTGGATCGGCATCTCCCTGCTCGACAAGGTGCCGACCACGGCGAAGGCGTACCAGGACGAGATCTTCGGCCCGGTGCTGTGCGTGCTGCGCGCCGAGACCTACGAGGAGGGCGTGGCGCTCATCAACGCCTCGCCGTTCGGCAACGGCACCGCGATCTTCACCCGGGACGGCGGCGCCGCCCGCCGCTTCCAGCTGGAGATCGAGGCGGGCATGGTCGGCGTGAACGTGCCGATCCCGGTGCCCGTCGGCTACCACTCCTTCGGTGGCTGGAAGGACTCGCTCTTCGGCGACCACCACATCTACGGCAACGACGGCACGCACTTCTACACCCGCGGCAAGGTCGTCACGACCCGCTGGCCGGACCCGGCAGACGCCCCGTCCGGCGTGGACCTGGGCTTCCCGCGCAACCACTGACGCCGCCGGCCGAACCGTGCCCCGCCCCTGGCCGACCGGGGGCGGGGCACCGGCGTGTCAGCCCTGTCGGCCCTCCTGCTCGGAGACCTTCTTCACCTCTTCGGTGAGGTCGCCGGTCTCGGCGGCCGGCGGGGGCTCGATGTCCCGCGTGGCGCCGAACTTGTCGAAGTCCATGCTCACCTTCATGGCGCCGATCTCCTGGACGATGCGCACCGGCAGGTCCTTCGGCCCGACCCAGACGTCCATGGTGACCTCGCCGGAGCCGCCCGTGATCGAGTGGAACGGGGTGTCCCCGCCGTAGGCCTTCTGGAACTCGCCCAGGTCCTCCGGGCCGAGCACGGCCCGGTAGTGCGTCGTGGACGTGCCGTTGACGGTCTCCTCGCCGAGGTCCTCGACGTCGCTCGCGTACTTCAGGCCCTTCATGGAGGCCGACGGGCTCGCCGAGTTGCCCGTGAGGGCGCTCGCGCCCTGCTCGCCGAAGATGGCCGAGCCGTCGATCTTCATCCACTCCTTGCCCTGGAGCGGGCCGGAGGGCTGCGGGTCGACGTCGTAGTAGTAGGCGCCGTCGACGAACAGCGTGCGCACCGTCGGCGAGTCCGTCAGCTCCTGCATCTGGGCGGCCCTGGCGTCCATCTCGACGTCGAACGCGTAGCCGTCGCCCCACGAGTACGTGCCGTCCATCGAGACGGGTTCGCCCGCGCCCAGGTCGGTGGTCATCCTGACCTCGGCCGAACCGAGCCGCTCGGTGCGGTCCGTGGCCCGCGACAGCGCCGCCATGATCGTGTCGGCCTTGTCCACCGCCTCCGCGGCCGTCTTGGCGCCCTCCGCACCGCACGCGGACGTCGCGACCGTCGCAGCCGCCGTCAGCCCCACCCAGGCCGCGGTGTACCTCGGCTTCATGAGCCCCCACCCTTTTCGCTGTGGATCAACTGTGGCGGCGACTCTAGCGGGCGCCACCGACAACGTCCGGATACCGGACGGGCAAAGGTTTTTTCACCGCCCTCCCTGCGGTTCCCGCAGCCCTCAACGGCAAGGAATCCCCAGTGGAAAGTGCCGTATTCGAGTGCGAAATGCCCGTCAGGCGACGGATTCCGTAGGTAAACGACCATTGACGTGCCGGTTTTCGTTGGGATTCCATGCGGCGTCGGGAGCGGACGACCAGCACGTACGACCGAAGCCGCCGGAGGCGATAGCGCTCCCGCCCGAACCCCGCCGCACGAGTCGATCGGAACTGCCGCATGACCGACACGCTCCGCCCTGTCGAGACCCCCCTCGCCGGCCCGCCGGACAGCAGTCAACGCAAGCTCAAGCGTTCCATCGGGGTCGTCGGCGGGACCCTGCTGACACTGTCGTGCGTGACGCCCGCCTCGACGCTGTTCGTGGTCGTCCCCGACCTGTTCGGCTCGCTCGGCACCGCCACCGCCCTCACGATCGCCATCGGCTCCCTCCTGTGTGTCGCCGTGGCGTTCTGCTACTCCGAGCTGGGCACCCTCGTCCCCAGCGCCGGAGGCGAGTACGCCATGGTCTCGACGCTGGCCGGACGGCTCGCGGGATGGCTGGTGTTCGTGCTCTCCCTGCTCGTCGTCATGATCGTGCCGCCGGTGATCGCGATGGGCACCGCCGACTACCTCGCCCCGGTCGTCGACCTCGACCCTTCCCTGGCCGGCGCCGGCGTCATGCTGCTCGCCACCCTCGCCGGACTGCTCGACCTGCGCGCCAACGCCTGGATCACCGGCGTCTTCCTGGTCCTGGAAGTCGTCGCGGCGGCCGTCGTCGCGGTCCTCGGCTTCGCGCACAGCGAGCGCGGCCCCGGCAGCCTCGCCTCCATGCAGGTCGCGGGCGCCGACGGCGGCCCCGACGCGGTGACCGCCATGCTGGTCGTCTCCGGCCTGGCCATCGCCCTCTTCGTCACGCAGGGCTTCTCCACCGCCGTCTACCTCTCCGAGGAACTCCAGGACCCGCGCCGCACCGTCGCCCGCACGGTGCTCGCCACCCTCGGCATCTCCGCCGTGATCATCCTGGTCCCGGTCGTCGCCATCACCATGGGCGCCTCCGACCTCGCGGAACTCACCGGCGGTGACATCGGCGCCATGGTCACCGCCTGGTCCAACTCCGCGGTCGGCACCTTCGTCAGCCTCTGCGTGGCCCTCGCCATCGTCAACGCCGGCATCGTGATGGTCATTCAGAACTCGCGCGTCCTGTTCGCCTCCGCCCGCGACAAGGCGTGGCCCGAGCCCGTCAACGAGGTCTTCGGCAAGCTCGGCCGGTTCGGCTCCCCCTGGGCCGCCACCCTCGCCGTCGGCGTGCCCGGCGCGGCGCTGTGCTTCGTCAACCTGGACACCCTGTACGGCGTCACGGGCGTCTCCGTCACCGGCATGTACCTGCTCGTCGCGGTCGCCGCCCTGCTCGCCCGGCGCGGCACGCACCGGCACACACCCGCGTGGCGCATGCCGCTGTGGCCCGCGATGCCGGTCCTGCTGATCGCCGTCCTCGCCTACGTCCTGAGCCGCCAGGAGACGGTCCATCTCCTGTGGACCGGCGGCATCACGGCCGTCGCCACCCTCTACTGGGCGCTCTACCTCCGCCCGCACCGCGACACCCGCTGGCTGGTGTCCGTCCCGGAGGACGCGCGCGCCTGAGCGCCGCCGCCTACCGCGTCCGTGGTACGCGGCGGGTCCGCCGTACTCCCGGGGGAGGGCCGCGGCCTCGATCCACAGGCTGCTCCGGCTGTCGGAGCCGGACCGTACTGTTGACGCATGGATCTTCGACTGCCCGCGCTCCGAGGGCTGCTTCGGGGGCCCCGGCGGCTGCTGGCCGCCGGGGCCGCCGTCGTCGTGCTCGCCGGCGCCGGCACCTGGACGGCCGTCGCCTCCGACGACGCGCCCCCGGTGCACCGCGCCGACCGCGTCATGAGCGTGGGCGACGGAGTGCGCATCGACACCTCGTACTTCACCGCGGGCCCCGCCGGCCGCCGCCCGGCCGTCCTGCTGGGGCACGGCTTCGGCGGCAGCAAGCACGCCGTCCGGCAGCAGGCCGAGCAACTCGCCCGGGACGGGTACGCGGTACTGACGTGGTCGGCGCGCGGCTTCGGCCGGTCCACGGGGAAGATCGGGCTGAACGACCCCGAGGGCGAGGTCGCGGACGTCTCAAGGCTCATCGACTGGCTCGCCGGACAGCCCCAGGTCCAACTCGACGCGGCGGGCGACCCCCGCGTGGGCATGTCCGGCGCCTCCTACGGCGGCGCGATCGCCCTGCTCACCGCCGGACACGACGACCGGGTGGACGCCCTCGCCCCGGCGGTCACCTACTGGAACCTGGCGGACGCCCTCTTCCCGAACGACGTCTTCAAGAAGCTCTGGGCGGGCATCTTCGTCAACACCGGCGGCGGCTGCGCCCGGTTCGAGCCCGACCTGTGCCGGATGTACGAGCGCGTCGCCGAGTCCGGCACCCCCGACGCCGAGGCGCGCGCCCTGCTGGAGCAGCGCTCGCCGTCCGCCGTGGGCGACCGCATCAAGGTCCCCACCCTGCTGGTGCAGGGCCAGAGCGACTCCCTCTTCCCGCTCGGCCAGGCCGACGCCGCCGCCGCGAGGATCCGGGCGAACGGCGCCCCCGTCGACGTCGACTGGATCGCCGGCGGGCACGACGGCGGCGACCCGGAGACGGACCGCGTGCAGGCACGCGTGCGTGCCTGGTTCGACCGCCACCTCAAGGACGACAAGTCCGCCGACACCGGCCCCGCCTTCCGCGTCAGCCGCACCGGAGGCGTCGACTCCACCGACGGCGCCGCCCTCCTCAGGGGCGCGAGCGCCGACACCTACCCCGGCCTGGCCGGCGGCATGCGGCCGGTCGCCCTGAGCGGCGGCGAGCAGGCCTTCGCCAACCCGCCGGGCGCCAACCCGCCCGCCGTCTCCGCCCTGCCCGGCCTCGGCGGCGCCGGGGGCCTCGCCCAGCTGTCCTCCCTCGGCGTCGGGATCTCCCTCGACTTCCGCGGCCAGCACGCGCGGTTCGACTCCGCGCCCGTGACGAGAGACCTGCGCATCACCGGATCGCCCACGGTCACCGCGCGGGTGACCTCCACCTCCGACGACGCGGTGCTCTTCGCCAAGGTCTACGACGTCGGCCCGGGCGGCACCCAGCAGGTGCTCCCCGCCCAACTCGTCACGCCCCTGCGCGTGCCGGACGCGAAGTCCGGCAAGGATGTCACGATCACGCTGCCCGCCGTCGACCACGAGGTGCGCAAGGGCCACCGCCTCCGCCTGGTCCTCGCCTCCACCGACCTCGGCTACGCGTCGCCCGCCGCACCCGCCACGTACACCGTCGCCCTCAGGAGCGACCTCCAGGTGCCCACCGCCCCCGGAGTGGAGACGGCCGCCGCCCCGCTGCCCGCGTGGGTGTGGTGGCTGCCGCTCACCGGCGCCGCCCTCGCCCTGGCCCTGCTGCTGACCGCCCGCCGCCGCACGGCGGCCCCGGCCCCCGACCCCGAACTGGCCGACGTCCCCCTGCGGATCACCGGCCTGAGCAAGCGGTACGCGAAGTCCACCGACCGGTACGCGGTACGCGACCTGTCCTTCCAGGTGGAGCGCGGCCAGGTGCTGGGCCTGCTCGGCCCCAACGGCGCCGGCAAGACGACGACGCTGCGCATGCTGATGGGCCTCATCACCCCGGACGCGGGCGAGATCCGCGTCTTCGGCCACGCCGTCCGCCCCGGCGCGCCCGTGCTGTCCCGCGTCGGCGCCTTCGTCGAGGGCGCCGGATTCCTGCCGCACCTGTCCGGCCGGGAGAACCTGGAGCTGTACTGGCGGGCCACCGGCCGTCCGGCCGAGGACGCGCACCTGGACGAGGCGCTGGAGATCGCCGGACTCGGCGACGCGCTGGCCCGCGCGGTGCGCACCTACTCGCAGGGCATGCGCCAGCGCCTCGCCATCGCGCAGGCCATGCTCGGCCTGCCGGACCTGCTCATCCTCGACGAACCGACCAACGGCCTCGACCCGCCCCAGATCCGCGAGATGCGCGAGGTGATGATCCGGTACGCGGCCGCCGGCCGCACGGTGATCGTCTCCAGCCACCTGCTGGCGGAGGTCGAGCAGTCCTGCACCCACCTCGTGGTCATGGACCGCGGCCGGCTCGTCCAGGCGGGCCCGGTCGCCGACATCATCGGCTCGGGCGACACCCTGCTCGTCGGCACCGGCACGCCCGTGGACGAGCCGGTCGCGGAGAAGGTCGCCGCCCTGCCGGGCGTGGCCTCCGCCGTGCGCACCGACGACGGCCTGCTGATCCGGCTCGACACCGGCGGCAGCGCCCGCCAGTTGGTCGCCGAGTTGGTCCGCCTGGAGGTGCCCGTGGAGTCGGTGGGCCCGCACCGCCGCCTCGAAGACGCCTTCCTCACCCTGATCGGAGGCTCCGCGTGAGCACGCTCACCGAGCGGACCCCACCGCGCCGCCAGGACGAGGTCGCCTCCGGCTACCGTCCCGGCCGCACCCTGCCGCTGCGCGTGGAGCTGGTCCGCCAGCTCAAGCGCCGCCGCACCCTGGTGATGGGCGCGATCCTCGCCGTCCTGCCGTTCGTGCTGGTCGTGGCGTTCGCGATCGGCGGCGACCCGGAGGGCCGCGGCGACCGCATCACCCTCATGGACACGGCGACGGCGTCGGGCGCCAACTTCGCCGCCGTGAACCTGTTCGTGTCCGCGAGCTTCCTGCTGGTGATCCCGGTCGCGCTGTTCTGCGGCGACACCGTCGCCTCGGAAGCCGGCTGGTCCTCCCTGCGCTACCTGCTGGCCGCGCCCGTGCCGCGCGCCCGGCTGCTCGCGTCGAAACTCGCCGTCGGCCTCGGCCTCAGCCTGGCCGCGATGGTCCTGCTGCCCCTCGTGGCGTTCGTCGTCGGCACCGTCGCCTACGGCTGGGGCCCGCTGCGGATACCGACGGGCGGCGAGCTCGCGCCGGGCACCGCCGCCCAGCGGCTCGTGGTGGTCGTGGCGTACATCTTCGTGTCCCAACTGGTCACGGCCGGACTCGCGTTCTGGCTGTCGACGAAGACGGACGCCCCGCTCGGCGCGGTGGGCGGCGCGGTCGGCCTGACCATCGTGGGCAACGTCCTGGACGCGGTGACCGCCCTCGGCGACTGGCGCGACTTCCTGCCCGCGCACTGGCAGTTCGCCTGGGCCGACGCCGTCCAGCCCCGCCTGGAGTGGTCCGGCATGATCCAGGGCACCGCGGTTTCCGTAACGTACGCGCTCGTGCTGTTCGCGCTGGCCTTCCGCGGTTTCGCCCGCAAGGACATCGTGTCCTAGGTCTCCGGAAGATCACCTACCGGTCTCGGCGGGCCGTGTTTGTGCCCGCATCGAGACTCATCCGCAACGCTCCGTGCCGCACGTTCCGGCCGCCGCCGACGTCACAGTCACAAGAACCGGCGTCAACGAACCGATGGGGGACGGACGATGGAGTGGTACGGGACACGACGGCTGCGCGGCGCGCTGGTCGCGCTCACGGCGGCGGGCGGACTCCTGCTCACCGGCTGCGCGGCGGACGGCGAGGCGAACAAGGCACACGACAGCAGCAGGCGCGGCTCGGGCTCCTACCCCGCGCCCGACGGCCCGGCCCCGGGCGAACGGCGGGGCGAGGGACGGGACGAGGACTCCCGCGAGGTGGCCCCCTCGCCCGACCTGCGGTCCACGTTCGCCCTGGACGTGGACACCGCCTCCTACGGCTACGCGCGCCGCACCCTCTCCGAGGGCCGGCTGCCCGACCCGTCGACGGTCCGCCCCGAGGAGTTCGTCAACAGCTTCCGCCAGGACTACGAACGCCCCGACGGCAACGGCTTCTCCGTGACCGTCGACGGCGCCCGCACCGGCGAGGAGGACTGGTCCCTGGTCCGCGTCGGCCTCGCCACCAAGGCGCCCGGCCGCGCCGAGGACCGGCCGCCCGCCGCCCTGACCTTCGTCGTCGACATCTCCGGCTCCATGGCCGAACCGGGCCGCCTCGACCTCGCGAAGCACTCCCTCGGCGTGATGACGGACCGGCTGCGCGACGACGACTCGGTCGCCATCGTCACCTTCAGCGACGAGGCCGAGACCGTCCTGCCGATGACCCGCCTCGACGGCAACCGCGACGAGATCCACGACGCCGTCGACACCCTGGAGCCCACCGACTCCACCAACCTCGGCGCAGGCGTCGAGACCGGCTACGAGACCGCCGTCGAGGGCCTGCGCAAGGGCGCCACCAACCGCGTCGTCCTCGTCTCCGACGCCCTCGCCAACACCGGCGACACCGACGCGGACGCGATCCTGGAACGCATCGCGACCGAGCGCCGCGAGCACGGCATCACCCTCTTCGGCGTCGGCGTCGGCAGCGACTACGGCGACGCCCTCATGGAGCGCCTCGCCGACAAGGGCGACGGGCACACCGAGTACGTGTCCGACGAGGGCGACGCGGCCGAGGTGTTCAGCGAACGGCTCCCGCAGAACGTCGAGCTGACCGCGCGCGACGCCAAGGCCCAGGTGACCTTCGATCCGGAGACCGTCCGCGAGTTCCGCCTCGTCGGCTACGACAACCGCGCCGTCGCCGACGAGGACTTCCGCGACGACCGCGTCGACGGCGGCGAGGTCGGGCCCGGCCACACCGTCACCGCCCTCTACGCGGTGCGGACCGAGCCGGGCGCCGACGGCCACCTCGCGACGGCCACCGTCCGCTGGCTCGACCCCGGGACCCGCGCCCCGCACGAGGAGTCGGGCAGCGTGGAGTCCGACTCCCTGCACGACTCGGTGGCGAAGGCGCCCGCCCGGTTCCAGGTGACCGCGGTCGCCGCGTACTTCGCCGACGCCCTCCGCTCCGGCGACAGCCGCTACAGCCGGCTCCCGGACGCCCCGACCCTCGGCGAACTCTCCGAGCGCGCGGCCCGGTTGGCGCGCACCACGGAGGACGACGCGGTGCGCGAACTCGCCGACGCCGTCGACCAGGCGGACCGCTACGGAGCCTGACGACCTTCCCTGCCCACTCACGCCGCCCACCAGCCCACGCCTGGTGCCCGCCGGAACCCCGCCGGCGGGCACCAGGCGTACGCCACCCATTGACCTTTCCTTACGTATGAGTAAGTTGACTGGTGAGTAAGTAAGGGTGGTCGACGACCACGGCACGTCAGCTCAAGCCGCGACCGGGAGCCGTCATGGGCGTACGCAAGGATCTGAAACGGGCGAAACGGCGCACCGACCTGCTGGAACGGGGCCGGGTCGATCTCGTCAGGGACGACACCGGCACCGTTCGCGAGGCCCACGCCGCCCCGCTGGCACCGCGGCCCGTCACCGGCAGCACCGCCGACATCCCGTACACCAACGCGGCCGAGGCGCCGGACGCCGTGGTGCTGCGCCGCGAGCACGACGGCGGCTGGCAGCCCGTGACGGCGGCGGCCTTCGCCCGTGAAGTGACGGCCGTCGCCAAGGGTTTCATCGCCGCCGGCCTCGAACCGGGCGGCCGGGTCGCCGTGATGTCCCGCACCCGCTACGAGTGGACCGTCCTGGACTTCGCCGTCTGGGCCGCGGGCGGCCAGAGCGTGCCCGTCTACGCCACCTCGTCCGCCGAGCAGGTGGACTGGATCGTGCGCGACTCGGGCGCCCGGTACGTCGTCACGGAGACCGCCGAGCACGCGGCCACCGTCCTGACCGGCACCAGCGGCCACCCCGAGCCGCCCCGCGTCTGGCAACTCGACGCGGACGCCCTCGACGACCTCACCCGCCTCGGCGCGGACGTCCCCGACGCCGAGGTCACCAAGCGCCGCACGGCCCTGACCCCCGACACCGTGGCGACCGTCTGCTACACCTCCGGCACCACCGGCCGCCCCAAGGGATGCGTCCTCACCCACGCCAACCTGCACGCCGAGGCCGCCAACACGGTCGAGCTGCTGCACCCCATCTTCAAGGCGGTCACCTCCCGCGCCGCCTCGACGCTGCTCTTCCTGCCGCTCGCCCACATCCTCGGCCGCACCCTCCAGATCGCCTGCCTCTCGGCCCGCATCGAGATCGGCCACTGCCCCAGCATCAAGCCCGACGAACTCCGCCCGGCGCTGCGCGCGTTCCGCCCCACGTTCCTCGTCGGCGTGCCGTACCTCTTCGAGAAGATCCACGAGACCGGCCGCGCGACCGCCGAGAAGATCGGCCGCGGCGCCTCCTTCGACCGCGCGCACCGCATCGGCGTCCGCTTCGGCGAGGCGTACCTCAACCGCTTCCTCGGCCGCGGCAAGGGCCCCGGCCCCGGCCTGTACGCCGCGTGGGCGCTGTACGACCTGCTGGTCTACCGGCGCATCCGCAAGGAGATCGGCGGCCGGGTCCGCTACGCCATCAGCGGCGGCTCACCCCTCGACCGCGACCTCAACCTGTTCTTCTTCGCCGCGGGCATCATCGTCTACGAGGGCTACGGCCTGACCGAGACCACCGCCGCCGCCACCGTCGTCCCGCCCCTGCGCCCCCGCCCCGGCACCGTCGGCCGCCCCGTCCCCGGCACCGCCGTGCGCATCGCCGACGACGGCGAGGTCCTCGTCAAGGGCGGCATCGTCTTCGGCTCGTACTGGAACAACCCCGAGGCCACGGACGCCGTCCTCGACGACGGCTGGTTCGCGACCGGTGACCTCGGTGCCCTCGACGAGGACGGCTACCTCACCATCACGGGCCGCAAGAAGGACATCCTCGTCACCTCGGGCGGCAAGAACGTCTCGCCGGCCGTCCTGGAGGACCGGCTGCGCAGCCGCCCGCTGGTCGGCCAGTGTCTGGTCGTCGGCGACAACCGGCCCTTCGTCGGCGCCCTGATCACCCTCGACCCGGAGGCGGTCGCCCACTGGCTGGCGGTCCGCAAACGGCCCGCCGACACGCCGCTGTCGGAGCTCGTCCGGGACGAGCGGCTGCGCGCGGACGTGCAGAAGGCCGTCGACCACGCCAACGAGGCCGTGTCCCGGGCGGAGTCGATCCGCGCCTTCGCCCTGATCGATGGCGAGTTCACCGAGGAGAACGGCCTGCTCACCCCGTCCCTGAAGGTCAAGCGGCACGCGGCGACGGCGGCGTACGCGGCGGAGATCGAGGCGCTCTACGGGGCCTGAGCCCCGTCCTCGCCCGGGACACACGCAAGCGGCGGGCCACCGGGGGAACCGGTGACCCGCCGCGCCGAGCCTGGGCTCAGTTGTTGCCCGCGCCGTTGCCGGACAGGGCGGAGATGTCGTCGAGGATGTGCGACAGGGGCTCGTCGCCCTTGGCCTGCGTGGAGTTCTCGACGCACTGCTGGTTCTGCGGGGCCGACAGGATCGGGATGTCCTGGACGGCGACCGGGATGAGACCGACGACAGAACCGACGTTGGCCTTCAGGGGGAGGCCGACACACGGCTTGTTCAGCGAGCCCTGGACCAGCGACAGCTGCGGGCTCATGTCGCCGAACGTGGCCGAGTTGCCGAACTCCTGCGAGGCGCCGTTGCCACTGGCGGACGTGGTGCCGCTGTCGTTGCCGATGGCGAGCGCCTGGGGGGCGGCCGCAGCCGAGACGCCGGCGACGGAGGCGGCGATGGCCGCGGTGGCCCACAGCTTCTTCATGTTCATTCCCTTCGAAAAGCGGACTCCGGGGGAGGAGCTGCATGATCGTCAACGCCCCGACCCCCGCCGTGGTTGCGGGCAGTGCCCCGTTCGGCTCAGCGCGTTACCGGCGCCCAACGGGCGCCCCCGCGCGGCCCGTTCACGCCCCGGCGACCTTGCGCGCGGCGCCCCCGCGGCCCACGCGCCGCACACGGAAACGAGCGGGCCGCCGAAGGATCGGCGGCCCGCTCGTCGGGGCCCGGAGGAGGGGGCCCGATGGGCTCGGTGTGCGTGAACCCGCGAGGCGGAACGGTCAGTTGTTGCCCGCGCCGTTGCCCGCGAGGACCGAGATGTCGTCGAGGATGTGCGACAGCGGCTCGTCGCCCTTGGCCTGCGTGGAGTTCTCGACGCACTGCTGGTTCTGCGGGGCCGACAGGATCGGGATGTCCTGGACGGCGACCGGGATGAGGCCGACGACGGAACCGATGTTGGCCTTGGCCGGCAGGCCGATGCAGGGCTTGTTGAACGAGCCCTGGATGAGCGCCATCTGCGGGCTCATGTTGCCGTACGTGGCCGAGTTGCCGAACTCCTGCGAGGCGCCGTTGCCGCTGGCGGACGTGGTGCCGCTGTCGTTGCCGATGGCCAGCGCCTGCGGCGCGGCCGCGGCGGAGACACCGACGACGGACGCGGCGACCGCGGCGGAGGCCATAACCTTCTTGATCACTTGCTAGTCCCTTCTGGAGAAACCCCGTCCACCGGAGCGCTCTGGTCAACTTCCCGGCGGCCGTTTGGTTGCTCCCATTCACTCCGACGGAGCACAGGGGACCGTCACTCCGTCGAGTGGCCGCGCCCCGTGATTCCGGGAATTCCGCGGCGCGAAACGATCCGATCGGGTGACCCCCCGCAACCAATCCTCGCGGCCGCTGTTGATGCGAGGGCAGGAACATCCCTCTTGGCCCAGCTACGTCTCGGCCAGTTCCGTCTGGCCAGCGGCCAGGAAAGGAAAAGCGAAATGCTGAAGAAGGCAATGGCCACGGCGGCGGTCGCCGCGTCCGTCGTCGGTGCGTCGGCCGCCGCCGCCCCGCAGGCGCTCGCCATCGGCAACGACGCCGGCACCACCTCCGCCAGTGGCAACGGCGCCCACCAGTCGTTCGGCAACCAGATGACCAAGGGCGACCTGAGCCCGCAGGCCACGCTGGTGCAGAGCTCGCTCAACAAGCTGTGCGTCGGTCTGCCGGCCAAGGCCAATATCGGTTCCGTCGTCGGCCTCATCCCGATCGCCGTCCAGGACGTCCCGATCCTGTCGGCCCCGCAGAACCAGCAGTGCGCGGAGAACTCCACGCAGGCCAAGGGCGACGAGCCGCTGTCGCACATTCTGAGCGACATCTCGGCGCTGTCCGGAAACGGTGCGGGCAACAGCTGAATCAGCTGATCGCCGGTGTGTGGATTCCGTGAAGGCGTTCGGGTGAATTCGCCCGTGCGCGGGCGTTCCGCAGTTTCTTCGGCCGTCCGTTCCTCGTTTCACAGCACACAGGTCATGGTGGGCATGACCGCAGAGAAGGGACAGCTCATGAAGAAGAGCGCTGCCGTCGTCGCGGGCGCGATCATGGCCTTTGGCGCGGCCGCCCCGGCCGTCGCCGACTCCGGTGCCCAGGGCGCGGCCATCGGTTCCCCGGGCGTCCTGTCCGGCAACGTCGTCCAGATCCCGGTGCACGTGCCGATCAACCTGTGCGGCAACACCGTGAACGTGATCGCGGCGCTGAACCCCGCGTTCGGCAACACGTGCGTGAACGACTGACGGTGTAGAGCACAGCCGCCCCGGTGGCGGCACGGCCGGCCTCGGACCGCCCAGTTCGCGCTCCGAGGCCGGCCTTCGCCGTCTCTCCGAGCTCCTCCGCTCGAACTCGTCTCCTCGAGTTCGGGCCCATCTCCTCAAGCAGGAAGACCACGAGATTGCGACAGACCCTGAGCAGGGGAATGGTCGCGGCCGCCGCCGCGACGAGCGTCATGTCCCTGTGCGGCAGCCCCGCCCTCGCCGACTCGGGCGCGAGTGGTACCGCATCGAACTCGCCGGGCGTCCTGTCCGGCAACAACGTCCAGGCTCCGGTCGACGTGCCGGTGAACGCCTGCGGCAACACCGTCGACGTGCTGGCCGCGCTCAACCCGGCGTTCGGCAACTCCTGTGCCCACGACTCCGGTTCGGACGACGGCGGCTCCGGTGACACGTCCGGCCACGGCGACGACGAGTACGGCTCCGGTGGTTCCGGCGGCTCCGGTGGTTCCGGCGGCGCCTCGGCCGAGGGCGGCACGGCGGGCTCGCCCGGCGTCGGCTCCGGCAACCACGGGCAGGTGCCGGTGGACGTGCCGGTGAACGCCTGCGGCAACACGGCCGACCTCATCGGCATCCTCAACCCGGCCTTCGGCAACGACTGCGAGCCGCCCGGCTACGGGGACACCCCGCCGACCACGCCGCCCACGACGCCGCCGGTCACCCCGCCGACGACCCCGCCGAGCAAGCCCCCGGTCACGCCCCCGGTCACCCCGCCGTCGACTCCTCCGGCGACGCCGTCGACCCCGGGCGTGCCGAACACCCCGTCCCCTGGCGGCGGCCAGAAGCCCCCGGCGCTGGCCGACACCGGCACGGACGCCGTCCTGGGCGCCTCGGCCGCGAGCGCCGCGCTCATCCTGGGCGGCGCCATCCTCTACCGCAGGGGACGCGCCGCGTCCCACCGGTAGTCACAGGGCGCCGGGTGGTCATCGGGTGCCGGACGCTCCCCGTCCGGCACCCGCCGAACACCCCACACGGCACCCGCCGCCCTCCCCTCAGCGGCTGCCCGCGCACTGGTCGTCGGGCAGCCCGGTCGACTCCGTCGGCGCGCCCGCCTGCCGTACGACGCGCGGCAGGTCCGGGGCCGTACGCCCCGCCCGCAGCCGGCGCCGGGCACGGGCCGCCAGCCGGTTCGACGCGTGGCGGGCCCACAGCCCCCACATCGCCCGGCCCGGCGCCCGGTCGTCCCGCGCCCACCAGGCGAGTTCCCGGCCGCCGCCCGGCGCGCGCCGCAGCGCCGCCAGGGGCGCGTAGTTCTCCACCACGAAGGTCCGCCCGGGCCGCGCCGCCCCCTCCGGCAGCGGGCGCCGCGTCAGGTCGAGGTGCAGGGCGCGTACGACATCGAGCCCGGCCGTGTCGGTGAACAGCCGGAACTGCGCGCCGGGGCGCGGGTTGAAGTCCAGCAGGTGACAGCGGCCCGTCGTCGCGCAGCGGCGGAAGTCGAGGTCGAGGACGCCCCGGTAGCCCAGCGCGCCCGTGATCCGCTCGGCGAGCGCCCGCACCTGGGGGTCCGGCGTCCAGCGGCCGACCGCCGTCAGACCCGCGCCGCGCGGCCAGGCGCACAGCTTCACGCCCGTACCGCCCGCGCGGACGGTACCGCCCCGGTCGACGTACCCGTGGAAGAACCGGTCGAGGTCGGGGCCCGGCGGCAGGAACTCCTGGAGGAGCAGCCGACTGCCGGCCTCCTCGGCGCGCAGATACAGCTCGCGCGCCTCCCGCGCCGAGCGCACCACCGCCGTGCTGCGCAGCCCACCGCCCGCGGGGAGCAGCCAGGGCCTGCTCCACTTCGCCACCACCGGCAGCCCCAGCCGCCAGGCGGCGCGGGACGCCTCGTCGGCGCTGTCCGGGACCGCCGTCCTCGGGTGCGGCACGCCCGCGGTGGCACAGACCGCCGCGAGTTCCGCCTTGTCCGCGACCCGTTCCGGCAGCGTGTCCGGCTGCTCGGGCAGCAGGAACGCCGGCGCCAGCAGCGCGCGCGTGCGGCTCACCGCGACGGCGCCCGCGTCGTCCAGCGGGATCAGCACGGCGGGCCGCCCGAGCCGGGCGGCCACCCGGCGCAGCACGGCGGCGACCTCGGCGGGCGAGGCGCCCGGTTCCGGCGGGGTGTGCAGCTCGGTCACGAAGCGGGAGGCGCGCACCGGGCTCCCCGTGGAGTCGGCGACCACGTGCACGTCGATGCCCGCCCTGCCGAGCGAGCGCACGGCGCCCAGGGTGCCGTGATGAAAGGGATTCCGGTCGATCCGCAGCAGAACGGCGGGGACGCGGGTGTCGAACAGCGACACGGACTCATTTCCTTCTGTCGTCACCGGTGCGGGCGAGCGAGACACTCGAAAGCCGTATCGGCGGTGGCGTGATGACCATTCATATGACTCAGTGTCAGTAAGGAGTTTCCGAACGAGGAGCGGGGATGGGCATGACCCCACGCAAGCGAAGGGCCCGGGCCCGGCGGTCGGCGTTCGTCGCGGCCACGGCCGCCGCCGCGGCCGTCCTGGCGTCCGGCCCCGCCGTGGGGGCGGGGCGGGACGACGCCGGGCCGCCCGCCGGGGCACAGACGCCCGCCTTCGGCGCCTACCTCGAGTACGACGAGCGCGGCGTCGCCCGGATCGACGAACTCAGCCGCTGGCTGAACGGCGCCGACCTGCGCGTCGGCCACACCTACCTGCCGGGCGACCGCTGGCACAACATCGAGGGCGCGCCGAACTTCCTCCAGGCCTGGGCCGACTGGCGCAACGCGCGGCAGGACCGCATGTTCGTCCTCAACGTGCCCATGCTGGAGCGCAACGAGGCGCGCGTCTCCGACCACGAGGTGCGCCGGCTGCTGCGGCAGGGCGCGGCCGGTCGGTTCGACCACCACTTCCGGGCGCTGGCCGAGCGGCTGGTCGCGCTGAGGGTGCCGGACACGATCGTCGTGCTCGGCTGGGAGATGAACGGCACCACGTACACCCACCGCTGCGGCCCGGACCCGGAGGCCTGGAAGGCGTACTGGCGGCGGATCGTCACCACCATGCGCGCGGTGCCCGGCCAGGAGTTCCGGTTCGACTTCACCCCCAACCGGGGCCGGGACGCGATCGCCTGGACGCAGTGCTACCCCGGCGACGACACCGTCGACATCATCGGCATGGACGCGTACGACCAGCCGCGCGGGATGCCGTTCGACGAGCAGGTGCGGGAGCCGTACGGGCTCCAGGAGCACGTGGAGTTCGCCAAGGCGCACGGAAAGCCGATCTCCTACCCGGAGTGGGGGCTGTTCCGCAACGGCGACAACGCCGAGTACATGCGGCGCATGCTCGCCTGGATGGACGAGCACAAGCCGCTCTACAACACGCTCACGGACTACTGCCCGCACGGCGTGTGGAGCTGCGCCGCCAACCCCAGGTCCGCCGAGGTCTACCGGTCCGTGCTGTCCGGCCGCACCAGTGGCCCCGCCGAGCCGCCCACGGACCCGGCCGCGCCGACCGACCCGACCGCGCCCACGGTCCCGCAGCCGACCGTGCCCGGCACCCGGCCGCCGGAGGACTGCTCGCCGCTGGACCTCGGCGAGTGGGTCGAGTACTGGCTCGGCGGGAAGCTGTGCCTGCGCCTCGACTGGTGGTCGCGCACCCGCTAGGGGGTGTCCGCCCAGGTGCCCCGCCCGGCGGCGGGCGCGCTCAGCTCCCGCCGTCACCGCGGCGCTCCCGGTAGCGGCGCAGCAGGTCCTTGCCCCGGCGCCGCGCGGCGACGTCGCACAGCACCGCCGACATCAGCGGCGCGGTGCGGCGCCGGGCCAGCAGGAGCCGCTGGTTGACGACCGGTTCCGGACGCCAGTGGTGCTTGTACGGCTCGTTGCCGCGCAGCAGGCTCAGCGTGTCGTACGTGCCGTCCTTGGTGTGCGTCGTGCACGCGTCGAGCAGCATCACCGCCACGTCCGCCCTGCGCTCCCGCAGCCTCGGATGGGCGCCGTACAGGTAGCCGCCCGCCAGCCGCGGCGACAGCAGCGTCACATCGACGGCCACCACGTCGCCGTCCATGCGGAACTCGGTGACCACCGCGTCCCCGGACCGCGCCATCGCCCCCACCGCCCGCACCAGATGCGCGCGGAACCGGCCGCGCAGGTGCTCGGACGTCACGTTCCGGCCCTGCCACTGCAGCCGGTGCAGCTCCAGCAGCCGTTCCAGCGCCGCGTCCACCTCGTCCGGGCTGACGACGTGCCGGTGCACGCCGAGCGCGTCCAGCTTGCGCAGCTTGGCCCGCACCCGCTGCTGCGCCTTCGCCGACGGCAGCCGCGCGACCAGGTCCCCCATCGGCACCGCCGGCAGCTCCAGGCACAGCGAGTCGGTCACCCGGTGGCACGGCCCGCGCCAGTGCTCGTAGACCCGCTCGGCGGCGCCGCCCGGGCGGACCTCGCGCAGGTCGATCAGCGCGGTGCGGGCCGCGGCGGACAGGGCGTCGGTCAGCGCGGCGACCGCCGCCCCGCCGCGCTCCTCGGCCACGAGGACGTCGCCGTAGTCCGAGATCGCCCCGCCGAGCGGCACCAGCGCCGGGACCGGCCGGCGCACCCGCATCAGCGGCGCCGCGGCCACGAGTTCGCCGCCCGGGCCGCCGTCGCGCACCAGCAGCACCCGCAGCCGGCCGGGCGTGCCGTACGACAGCCACCACGAGTGGAGCCAGGCGTGGCTCTGGAACGGGGTGGCGGACGGGCAGCGCCGGTACAGCCGCGCCCAGTCGTCGGCGAGCGCGGCGAAGTCGGCCTCCTCGGTGACCAGTCGCGTCGCGTACGTCACAGCTGCCCGTGCACGTCGGCCGCGGTCGCCGGGCCCGGCACCGGGGCGGGGCGCCCCGCGTCGGCCGCCGCACCCCGGGGCCTGGCCAGCAGCGCGAGGCCGCCGAGCAGCCCGCCCGCGCTCGCCCCCACCAGGCCCGTCACCCCGGCGGACGCCGAGGACGGCTCGGCGGGTTTCGTGGCGCGCGCGAACTGCTGGAGTTCGACGCCGGTGTCGCTGTCGGCGTCGGCGGCGTGCCGGGTCAGGGAGCGGGAGACGGCGTTGGCCATGTCGGCCGCGAGGTCGGGGCGCGAGGACGTGGCCGTGACGGCGACCATCGGCGCGTCCGGCGAGGTGGCCGTGCGCACGCTGTCCTGGAGGGTGCTCACCGGCACGCCCGCCCACACCTGGGCGTCGCCGAGGACGGCGAGCTGGGTGGCGACCCGGCCGTAGGCCTGCGCGAAGCCGAGGGCCGTGGGCGGGTCGGACTTCTCGGTGGGCACGGCGACGACGTAGGCGGTGGCCGTGTAGGTGGGCGGGTTCACCAGGCCGTACCCGCCGCCGAGGACGCCGCCGGCGAGGACGCCGGCCGCGACGAGGGACCAGGGCGGCAGCGCGCGCACGCGGGCCAGGACGTTCGCCGGGCGGCGGTGGTGTGCGGTGTTGTCGGTCATGAGGTGCTGGCTTCCTGGAGGGTCGGGGACGAGGAGGGGGAGAGGGCCGTCGCGTACACGTCCATGAGCCGGTCGGCGCTGCGCGTGATGCAGTAGTGGCGCGCGGCCTCCGGCACGTCGCGCGGGCGCGGGCCCTGCCGCCGTACGTCCGTCAGGGCGCGGGCGAAGGCGTCGGGGCCGCCGGTGACGCGGCGGGCGGCGGGCGCCGTGTGCGGGGGCAGGTCCTCGATCGCCGGGCAGGACGCGTACAGGACGGGCAGGCCGGACGCGAGCGCCTCGACAACCGCGAGACCGAAGGCCTCCTCCGGGGACGGCGAGACCAGGACGTCCATCGCGGCGGTGAGCGCGGGCAGGGCGGGCCCCGGGGACCCGTCGGGCAGGCCGGGGCGTTCACCGGCGAGCAGCACCCGGTCGGCGACGCCGGCCTCGTGGGCGGCGCGGCGCAGCACGTTCTCCTCGGGGCCGCCGCCCACCAGCAGCAGCCAGCAGTCACGGGGGAGCCGGGCGAGCGCGCGCACGGCGGTGTCGAAGCGTTTGCCCGCGGTGAGCCGGCCGATGCCGCCGACGACGTACGCGTCCTCGGGCAGGCCCAGGCGGCGGCGGGTGCGGCGGCGCACGGCCGGGTCGAAGCGGAAGCGGTCCACGTCGATGCCGTTGGGGACGACCGCGATGCGCGGCGCGGGCACGCCCCAGCGGGTGAGGCGGGCGGCGACCGTGGGGGAGACGGCGACCGTGGTGCGGCCCAGGCGTTCCCCCGCGAGATAGAGGGCGCGCACGCCCGTGGACAGCGGGCGGCCCTCCATCTGGGAGTCGCCCAGGGAGTGTTCGGTGGCGACGACCGCGCGGACGCCCGCGAGCCGGGCGGCGATCCTGCCGTACAGACAGGCCCGGTAGAGGTGGGTGTGCACCAGGTCGTAGCGGCCGGAGCGGATCACCCGGACCAGCCGGGGCAGCGCGGCCAGGTCCCGGTTGCCGGCCATGCCGAGGTTCATGACCCGCACGCCGTCGGCGACCAGACCGGTGGCGACCGCGCCCGGGTTGGTGAGCGTGACGACGTCGCACTCGACGGGCAGGTGCCGCAGCAGCAGGCGCAGTTGCTGCTCGGCGCCGCCGACGCCGAGACCGGTGATGACGTGCAGCGCCCTCACCGGGGTGCCTCCGCGCGCAGGTCCTCGACCGGCCGGCGGCGCAGCCGGTGCAGCCGGTGCTTGAGGAACAGGCGCACGGCGGTGTCGTTCTGCCCGACGTGCACGCGAGGCAGCGCGAACCGCCCGTTCAGCGCGCCCGGGTCGATCGCGCACGCGTACGCGTACCCGGAGTCCCGCACGGCGTCGGCGGCGCGCCGGTCGACGCTGCCGTACGGGTAGCAGAACCCGGCGACCGGGGCTCCGGTCAACTCCGCGAGCAGTGCGCGGCTTTCGGCGACCTCGGCGCGCAGCACCTCGTCGTCGGCGCGCGTGAGGTCGACGTGGGTCAGGCCGTGCGAGCCGATCTCGACGCCCTCGGCCGCCGCGCGCCGGATGCCGTCCGCCGTGAGCAGCGGCCTGCGCGGGCCCAGCGGGTCCCAGGCGTTGACGCCGCCGAGCCGGCCCGGCAGCACGAACAGGGTGGCGCCGCAGCCCCGCCGGCGCAGCACGGGCAGCGCGTGGTCGAGGAAGTCGGCGTACCCGTCGTCGAAGGTGAGCCCGACCAGGCCGTCGCCCTCCCCCCGGGCGTGCGCGGCGAGCAGCTCGGCCATGGACACGCCCCGCAGCCCCCACCGCCCCAGTCGGGCCAGCTGTTCGTCCAGCCGCTCGGGCGTGACGGTGATCCGGTACGGGTCGTCGGAGCAGTCGCCCACGGAGTGGTACATCGCCACCCACGGGACCGGGGCCGGACGGGCGCGCCCGGGGCGGACGGATTCAACGGAAGCGGCCATGTGCGAGCCTTCGGGTCACGGAGGGGACGGAACGGAGGACCTGGACGCCGAGGACCCGGCCGGCCAGGACGAAGACGACGGCGACGGTCAGCCCCCCGGCGGCGAGGCCGGCCAGTGGTGCGGTGACGTGCCGTGCGGCGAACGCGCCGGCGAGGGTCGCGGCCACCGCGGCGAGCAGCGCCCTGCCAAGACCGGCCAGCACCCGGCGGGTGTGCACGGGGACGCTGCGCGGGCCCATGCCGTGCAGCAGGAGGGCGGCGGTGACGGTGATGCCGGCGGCGTTGGCGGCGGCGATCCCGGTGACGCCCCAGGGGCCGACCGCCCAGGTGCCCGCGCCGGCGGTCACCACGATGCCGACGGCCATCGCGCCGAGCGGGTACCAGCTGGGGCGGTTCGCCGAGAAGTAGGAGCGGACCAGCGCCCCGACCAGGGTCTGCGCGAGCAGCCCGAGCGCGTACACCCGCATCACGCCGGCCGTCGCAGCCGTGTCGCGGGCGGTGAACGCGCCGCGCTGGAAGAGGAGTTCGATGATCTGCGGGGCGCAGGAGACGACCGTGGCCGCGCCGAGCAGCACCACGCACGCGGCCAGCGCCACGTCCCGCTCCACGCGGGTGCGGGCCCGCTCGGTGTCGCCCTCGGCCACGGCCCGCGCGACCAGCGGGAAGGTGACCGTGCACAGCATCAGCGACAGGGTCATCGGGATCTGGGCGACCTTCTGCGCGTAGTTCAGGTGCGAGATGGCGCCGGCCGGGAGGGAGGAGGCGAGGAACCGTTCGACGAGGACCTGCGACTGCCGGCACAGCGCGAACAGCAGCACGGCGGCGACGAGCGCGAGCCCCATCGGCGGCCCGCTCGCCCCACCGGTCACCTCCGGCGGAGCGGCCCGCCGACGCAACTGCCTCCACAGCACGGGCAGTTGCACGAGAACCATCAGGCAGCCGCCCGCCGCGACCCCGGCCGCCGCCGCCCGCACCCCCCAACGGCCGCCGAGGGCGATCATGGTGGCGATGATGCCGGTGTTGTACGCGATGTAGATCGCTGCGGGCGCCAGGAACCGGCGGTGCGCCCGCAGCGCGGCGCTGCAGTACCCGGCGAGTCCGAAGCTCACCACGCAGGTCGCGGTCAGGCGGGTGCAGTCGACGGCGAGACGCGGGTCGGGCAGACCGGGCGCGAGGGCGGCGACGAGCTGCGGCGCGGTGACGACGACCAGCGCGGCGACGGCGGCGAACGCCGGCGCCAGCCGGGGCAGCGTGGCGGCGACCAGGGCGCGCACCGGGTCGCCCGGACCGCCCCGTGCGCGGCGGGCCAGGGCCAGGCTGAACACCGGGATCAGCGCGAAGGCCAGCCCGTCCTCGATCAGCAGCGTGGCCGCGAACTCCGGCACGGTCCACGCCACGAGGAACGCGTCCGTCGCGCTGCCCGCCCCGAACAGCCGCGCCAGCGCCTGGTCCCGCGCCAGCCCCAGCACGGCCCCGCCCACCGACAGCACGGCGGTGAGCAGGGTGGCCCGGGCGAGGAACCGGCCGGTGACGGGGGCGAGCCCGTCACCGGCGGGACGCTCGGCGGGCCGGGTGTCCGCACCGGCGCCCGCGTCCGCGCGGGTGTCGCGTGGCGTGGCGGCGTCCGACCGCGCCCCCGTCATCGCGCGCTCGCCTCCTCCGCCGTGCCCCGGGCCTCCGCCGCGCCCGTCTCCTCGCGGCCCGGGGCCGCGCCGGCGTCGCCGTCGGACAGCGCCCAGCGGGCCGACAGGCCGAGGCACACCGCCGTGAGCACGGTCGAGGGGCCGCCGATGTCGGCGTACACGAAGTCGGTCAGCAGCCAGACGAGCAGACCGCAGGCGACCAGCCCGCAGTCCAGGGCCCGCCCGGAGCGCCGCGCCCCCGGCAGCCGGCGCAGCGCGCACACCAGCAGCGTCACCCAGCCGCCCGCCAGCGCGAGCAGACCCAGCAGGCCCTGCTCGGCCAGCACCAGCAGATACATGTTGTGCGGCGACAGCAGCGGCTGCTTGCGGAACGCGGCCCCCGCGCCCTGCGTGTCACTGCCCGACGACAGCGCCAGCGAGGCGTGCGCGTCCCGGTACTCGGGGAAACCCTTCAGGCCCACGCCGGTCAGCGGCTGCTCGCGCCACATCCCGACGGCCGCCGCCCACATCGTGTACCGGTCGGTGACCGACTGGTCGGGCGCGGCGGTGACCTGCGTGATGCTGCTGATCCGCTCCTGGAGCATCGCCGTGCCGACGCCGAACCCGCCGACCAGCACGACGCCCGCCGCGACCACGGCCGCGCCCACCTTCAGCGCCCGCCGCAGCCCGGCGAGCAGCAGCTGCACCGCGCACGTCAGCGCCGTGGCGATCCACGCCCCGCGGCTGAAGGACACCGCGAGCGGCACCAGCAGCAGCAGCGCGCACCCGGCGGCCAGCGCCCGGTGGCGCCCGGAGTCCCGGCCCAGCGCGAGACCCACCGCGCACACCAGCCCCAGCGACACGACGGTCGCCATCCCCATCACGTCCTGCGCGCCGAACGTGCCGACGGCCCGGACCTGCTCGCCCTGGTAGGAGGCGCCGGTCCCGGTGACGTACTGGTGCACGCCGACCGCCCCCTGCCACATCGCCAGCGCCACGAACGCCCAGGCCAGCAGCCGGAAGTCGCGCCGGCCGCGGACCAGCAGCAGCACCGCCGCCGGGACCAGCACGAAGACCTGGACGTAGCGGCCGAGCCCCGTGAGTCCGTCCCCGAGGGACACCGCCCCCAGCGCCGCCGGCGCGATCCCCGCCACCGGCAGGCCGAACAGCACCGCCGCCGTACGCGGCAGGGGGCGCCGCCGCTCGCGTACGACCCGGACCGCGCAGTACAGCACCACCAGCGCGGAGGCCGCGTCGGCCGGACCCGCGCCGCCCTCGCCGCCCGCGCCGAGCGGCAGGGCGAGCAGCGCGACGACCGCCACCACCGGCAGGACCGGCGGCAGGGACGCGACGCGGGGCGGTGCGGGACGCATCCGGTCAGCTCCCCGTGGGCCGCAGCAGCGCGGCGGCGGTGCGCAGCAGGATGCAGACGTCCTGCCACAGCGACCAGTTGTCGATGTAGGCGTTGTCGAACCGGGCCCGGTCCTCGATGGAGGTGTCGCCGCGCAGCCCGTTGACCTGGGCGAGACCGGTGATGCCGGCCCGCATGCGGTGCCGGGCGGCGTAACCGGGGTAGGTCTGGCTGAACTTCGCGACGAAGTACGGCCGTTCGGGGCGCGGCCCGACCAGGCTCATGTCGCCCCGGAAGACGTTCCACAGCTGGAGCAGCTCGTCCAGCGAGGTGCGGCGCAGGAAACGGCAGAACCACGGCATCCGGCGCTCGTCGGCCACGCTCCACCGGGTCGCCGACTCGTGCTCGTCCGCCGGGCGGTGGGTGCGGAACTTCAGCAGCGTGAACGGCCTGCCGTCCTTGCCGATGCGCTCCTGCCGGAACACCACCCCGGGCCCGTCCGCCAGCCGCAGCGCCACCGCGCACACCAGCAGCACCGGACTGACGACGACCAGCAGCACCCCCGACACCACCACGTCCAGCAGCCGCTTGCCGGGACCCCCGTCCCGCCCGCCGCCCATGTCCAGGCGCCGGCAGGAGAACCCGGCGATCCGGTCCCGGCTCTCGTACGACGGCGAGTCCGCGTCGACCTCCCACACGGCGCAGCCCGACTCGGCGAGCGCCCGCAGCAGCGGCCCCTGCTGGGCGCGCACCGCCGGGTGCACGGTGAGCACCTCGCGCACCCCGTTCTGGATGACCGCCCGCTCGACCTCCTCGCCGGTGGTCAGCACCGGCAACCCCTCGACGCCGTCGGGGTGTTCGGCGACGACGCCGACCGGCCGCACACCGCACCCCGGGTGGCGCAGCACGGCGGCGGCCACGCGCTGCGCGGTCGCGGCCGGTCCGACGACGAGAGCGGCGCGCGGCCGGCGCAGCAGGGCCGCGCGCCGCCGCCAGTGGACGACGCCGCGGCCCGCGCAGCCCGCCGCCGCGTGCACGGCGAAGCCGGGCAGCAGGGTGTCGGCGGACAGCGCGAGATGCGGCGCGTACGCCGCGACGGCGGTCGCCAGGCCCAGCCAGGCCACGGCGATCCGGCCGCACACGGCGGGCAGTTCGTCCAGGACGCCCGCCGTCCGGCGCGTGACGTGCGGGCGCAGCAACAGCGACGCCGCCACCAGCGACGCGACGAGCAGCGGACGCCGCTGGGCGCCCGTCAACGCCAGGGCGCCCAGCAGCGCGGCGGCGCAGTCGGCGGCGAGTAACGGAAACGGCGACGGGGTGCGCGCCGACGGCCGGGCGGCCGGGAACCGGAAGCCGGCGTCGCCGCGCGGCGGCAGGACGGTGAGGGGCGAGAATCCGAGGTCCCGTGGCTGCCCGGCGGGGGTGGGGACGGTGCTTTCCGCGGTCACGAGTGGATGGACTCCCTGTACTCGGAGGGCGCGAGGCGCTCTGCGGGCCGGTCCTGCGCGGTGGGCCCGCCGGCGAGGAGGTCGCGGTAGACGCCCGCGACGGCCGCGGCGGTGAGCCGCACGTCGTGCGTGGACAGGACGTGCGCGCGCCCCTGGCGGGCCAGGGACGCGCGCAGCGGCGGGTCGAGCAGCAGCCCGGTGACGGTCCGGGCCAGCGCCGCGGGGTCCTCCGGCGGCACCAGGCAGGACGCCGCGAGCGCGCCCGGCAGGCTCTCCCGGGCGCCGTCCACGTCCGTCACCACCACGGGCCGTTCACAGGCCATCGCCTCCAGCGGGGCCAGCGCCATGCCCTCCCAGCGGGACGGCAGGACGACCAGATCGGCGGCCCGGTACCAGGGGGCGGCGGTCCCGACCGCGCCGGCGAACAGCACGGACGCGGGCGCCCGCGCCGCCAGCCGGTCCCGGTCGGGCCCGTCACCGACCAGCACCAGCCGCGCCCCGGGCACCCGCCGCGCGACCGTGGGCCAGGCCCGCAGCAGGACGTCCTGGCCCTTCTGCCGGCACAGCCGCCCCACGCACACCACGAGCGGCGCCCGCGGGTCGAGCCCCGCGACCAGCGGCAGCCGGCCCCGCGCCGACCACGCGGGCTCCGGGCGGAAACCCTCGGGGTCGATGCCGTTCGGGACGACGGTCCACCGGCCCCGGATCCCGGCGCGCACCCCGCGCAGGCGCTCGGCCTCGCTCACGCACACCACCCGTCCGGCCCAGCGCGCGCCCCACCGCTCCCAGCCGAGCGCGAGCGCGGCGGTGACACCGCCGACCGCCTCGAACGACCAGGCGTGCGGCTGGAACACCGTCGGGATCCGTCCCCGTACCGCGAGCCGCCCGGCCAGTCCGGCCTTCGCGCTGTGCGCGTGCAGCACGTCGGGCCCTACGTCCTCGACGAGCCGGGCCAGTCGCCGCACCTCCCCGGCGAGCGCCGGTCCCGGCGACCGCGTCGCCTCCCACCGGTGCACGTCCGCGCCCAGCGCCCCGAGCCCGGCGGCGAGCGGCCCGTCCGGGCAGGCCACGGCGACGCGCAGCCCGGCGGCGAGCTGAGCGCGCGTCAGGTCCGTCACGACGCGGGCGACTCCGCCGTCCACGGGCTGGGTGAGGTGCAGGATCCGTGGCGGGGGCTGGGGCGGTGACAGGTGCATGCGCGGCTTCCTCGCTCACGGGTGGCGCTCGGGAGGTGGACCTGGGCGGGGGCAGGGGGCCGTCATCGAGGGCGTGCCAGGGGCGCGTGCCGTACGGGGTGTCAGGTGATCGGCAACACTAGTCGCCAAGCGGACTAATTCGGTGATAGCGCCCAAGTGTGTCGGAATGGTGAAGGAGGGCGTTCTCGCGGGATCACCCGCTTGGCGGCACAACCTGAGCGGGCGTCACGCGTTGACACAGCGCCGGGCATCCGCCCGGATGTTTGTGTCAACCCCAAGGAGCACCTCTCCATGTCGCGTATCGCGAAGGGCCTGGTCCTGACCTCCGTCGCCGCCGCCGCGGTTGCGGGCACCTCCGGCATCGCCGCCGCGGACAGCGGCGCCCAGGCCGTTGCCGCCCACTCCCCGGGCGTTCTGTCGGGCAACGTCATCCAGGTGCCGATCCACGTCCCGGTCAACGTCTGCGGCAACACCATCAACGTCATCGGCCTGCTGAACCCGGCGTTCGGCAACACCTGCGTCAACGACTGACGTCCGCGCGCAGTCCTGTCACCGGCCACCCTCCCGTGGTTCCCCCGCGGGAGGGCGGCCGGTTTCCTCTGCCCCGAATGGGGGTCGGGGGCGCCGACACGGCCGACGGAACTTGACGCGCCCCCTCACCTGCCCCGACGCGGAGATGGCGGACAGCGGTCACTCACTCGGGGTGTCCGTACGGTTGCAGAGCGCGGTGGCCGCTTCCACGGTGGGCTCAAGATCCGACGCTCATCGAAAGGAACCCCCATGCGTCTGCCCGCACGGCGACTCGCGACCACCACGCTCAGCGCCTTCCTCCTGCTCGGTGTCACCGGGCCCGCCGCCGTGGCGGCCGGCAGCGACGCGCCCCGGGAGCACACCGCCGCGGTCGCCCAGGCACCCGTCGCCGACGCCAAGGCACTCCTCGCCCAGACCAAGAGCCTCGGCGACCTCAGCGACGCGCTGAAGCCCGCCACCGAACTGCTGAACGCCGTCCTGAAGGCGGACAACGGCCGGCTCGCGCCCGAGGAGGCGGCCAAGCACGCCGCCGCCGTCAAGGAGGCCATCGCCAAGGCCGGCGCCGTCCCGGCCACGACCCTGCCGGCGCCCGCGTCCGCGAAGTCGGCGCCCGCCCCCGACCTGAGGGCCGACTCGCTGGCCGCGCTCCAGAAGTCCGTGGACGCCCTGCTCAAGGCCGCCACCGCCGGTGACGCCGAACAGGTCCAGCCCGCCGCCACCGACGTGGTGACCGGCCTCGTCAACCTCGTCGCCGCGACGCTGCTCGGCGGCGGGCTGCCCGCCCCGGACCTCGCGGGCCTGCCGGCCCTGCCGAGCCTGCCGGCCGCGCAGCAGCCCACGTCCCAGCTGCCGACGTCCCAACTCCCCACGTCCGAGCTGCCGACGTCCCAGCTGCCGACGTCCGAGCTGCCCACGCAGAACCTGCCGACGCAGAACCTGCCCACCGGCAGCAACCTGCCGACCGGGGACCTGCCCGCCTCCTGACGCCGGGCGCCGTCCGAGTCCTCCGCCTGCCGCTGCGCCGGTCGCCCCGACCGGCGCAGCGGCATTTGTATGCCCGCAGAAACCTCCGCACGCCGGAGTTTCCGCACCGGACGGGAATCGTTGAGCACGGCGTCAGAAGCTCTTCCGGAATCCCTCCGGATCTCCTCTGGTGACCCGGATCCCCTTGGGTGGGGCCGAGTCGCCGCAGAAAGGACCCCGATGAAGTCCCTGAAGGCTGCCGCTGTCGCCGCCGGTTCCCTGGTCCTCGCCGGTGCCGCCGCGCCCGCGTTCGCCGCCGACGCGTCCGGCCTCACGCCCACCAGCCTCAACGGCGGCGTGAACACGCTGACCGCCCAGCTCCCCGGCGCCGTGGACCAGCTGGCCGCCCAGGGGCCCGGCGACCTGATGCCGCTGCAGAGCCAGTCCCGCGCCCTCGACACCGAGAACAAGGACTCCGTGCTCAACACCGTCAAGGGCGCCACCGAGACGCTGAACTCGACCGGCGGACTCCTCGGCGGACTCCCGCTCCAGGGCTGACCGCGTCGCGTCGCCGCCGGTGGCCCTGTTCGAGGACTGTCCCTCGTTCGTGTGGACGGAACGAGGGCCTTCCCCCGGGCGGGTGATAACGCGCCCGGGTGTGTTCAGGTACGCCGATAAGGTCGCGCGGTGACCTCAACTACTGGCGCCACGCGTCCTTTTCGGCCCGCCGACCTGGGCACGCTCGTCGTGATGGCCTGGAGCGGCGAGGCTCCCGGCGGCGACATGCCCTACCTCCTCGCCTACTCCCTCGGGGACGCCCCGGCCGGCCCCGGGGCCGCGTCCGCCGCGCTGCGGAACATGCTGGAGAGCAACGGCCTGCCCGTCGGCGGCGACCTCGTCGACGGCAACGGCCGGCCGAGCCTCCCCGTCAGCATGCTCATCCAGTCCGGCCAGGCCGTCGTCAGCATGCCGGGCTTCAACGCCCAGTGCACCCCGCCGCCGGAGTGGCTCGCGGCGGTCGCGGCCCGTGGCTACGCCTACTTCGTGTTCACCACGCGTCCCTGGCCCGAGGCCCTGCCCGGCAGGCCGCTCGCCCCCGAGGCGCTGGCCGCGTTCGCCGGCGCCGACGAGACCCTGAACGCCGCGGCGCACATCGTCCTGCCCGCCCGCAGCCTGCGCGGCTGATGGCCGGCTCCACGGCGCAGCACGCACGCCGGGAGCGCCACGCCGCCGGCGCCGGACGCGGACTCGCCCTGCTGCTGGTGGTCACCGGGGCGGCGGGGCTGCTGGCCTCCTGGGTCATCACCCTCGACAAGTTCAAACTGCTCGAGGACCCGAACTTCACGCCGGGCTGCAGCCTGAACCCGGTGGTGTCCTGCGGCAGCGTCATGGAGAGCGACCAGGCCGCCGCCTTCGGCTTCCCCAACCCGATGCTGGGCCTGGTCGCCTACGGCATCGTGATCTGCGTCGGCGTGAGCCTGCTGGCCGGTGCCCGGTTCCCCGGCTGGTACTGGCTGACGTTCGCCGCCGGATGCCTCTTCGGCGTCGGCTTCGTGTCCTGGCTGCAGTTCGAGTCGCTGTACCGCATCAACGCCCTGTGCCTGTGGTGCTGTCTGGCGTGGGTCGCGACCATCCTCATGTTCTGGTACGTCACGTCCTTCGGCGTCCTGCACGGCTTCCTGCCCGCGCCGCGCTGGCTGGCCGCGTTCTTCGGCGAGTTCACCTGGCTGCCGCCCGTCCTGCACCTCGGAATCGTCGGGATGCTGATCCTGACCCGCTGGTGGGACTTCTGGACGAGCTGACGGTACGTCCGTCGTACTACTGGCGCGCACGGGGGAATCTTGCGCTGCTGCCCGGCCCCGGATCGTTACGCGGTACGGACGCCCCGCCCCGACTGTTGAAAGGGACCGTGCCTGAGATGAAGTCGACCACCCGAGGAACCCTTGCCGCCGTCATCGCCGGCGTCGCGGCCGCGGTCGGTGCCGCCTCGCCCCCGGCGGCGGCCGCCGACACGGTGCCCGTGCCCCTGCCGCTGGAGGGCGTCGAGAACTCCCTCAACGTGGACCTGCCCAGGATCGGCGCCGAGGTGCCGCTCCCGGCGCCGGGCACGCCCGACGGGCCGCGCTACGTCGAGGGGCGTCTGCTGCCCGACCGCGCCGTGCCGCAGTTGCCGGTCAGCAGCCCGCTGCCCGGCCTGAGCGTGCACGCCCCGCTGCCGCGGCTCCTCGGCGACGGCTTCGACCACGTCGGCGTCGACGTGCCCGCCTCCGACCTGCGCACCCTGTCGCCCGGCCTGTCCGTGGACGCCCCGCTCACCGCGCCCGACCCCGACAACTTCGGCCTGCCCGGCACCAAGCTGCCCGAGGCGGGCGTGCTGACCCCCGTCGTCCAGACGGTGCCGGGCGCCAACCTGGGCGTGGGCCCCGGCGGCCGCTGACCGCCGCCGCGCGCGGGTTGCGTGCCGGGCACGAACGGGTCGCGCGTCGGCGCCGTATCGGTCGCGCAAGGGCTGCGTATGTGCCACGCGTCGGGCACGCATCGGCCGCGTGCCGTCCCCGTACCGGCCCGCGTACGGGAGGGCTGCGGCCGCGGGCCCGGCCGCGCATGGCCCGTGTGCCCGGCCGGTCCCTCGGCCGTCCGGGGCACGTCCCTCACCGCTTCGGCCCCGCCCCGGTGACCGCGCGGCCCGCGTCGCGGTTACCGCAGGCGACACCCGAACCGGACGAGGAGCACACCATGGTCGTCAGCGGCGGCGGAGCGGCAGAACGCGCGGAGCACGGACCGGGGGACCCCGGCAGACCGGAGCCGGTGCCCGGGCGCAGGCCCCACGGAGGCGGCACCCGCCGCGGTGTGGTGCGCGGGCTGCTCGCCTCGGCCGGAGCCGTGGCGCTCACCCCGGTCGTCGCCGCCTCCCGCCCGCCCCGCGAGACCACGTCGGCACAGGCCCACGGCGACCCTCGGGACACGGCGTTCGACGAGACGTACCGCGGGCGCCGCATCCGCGGCATCCGCACCTCGGCGGGCCGGGCCGTCGGCGCCGGTGAATGGCACGTCACCGTCGACGGCCGGCCGCTGCACCTGATGCGCCGCGCCGACGGCACCTGGCTGACCATGGTCGACCACTACCGCTCGTACCCGACCCCGCTGGAGGCGGCCCGCGCGGCCGTCGACGAGATGGGGCCGGGCCGGAGGCTGCGGGACACGGGGCGCGGCCCCGGGCACGAGGGGGGACACCATGGCGTACATCCGTAAGGACGTCAGCACGCTCACCCGCACCGAGCGGCGGCGGTTCGTGAAGGCGCTGCTGGAGATCAAACGGCGCGGCGAGTACGACGAGTTCGTGCGCACGCACATCGAGTACTACACCTCCGACGGCGAGGACGGCCTGCGCACCGCCCACATGGCGCCGTCCTTCCTGCCCTGGCACCGCCAGTTCCTGCTGGAGCTGGAGCGCGCCCTGCGCCGGGTGGACCCGTCGGTGACCGTGCCGTACTGGGACTGGACGAAGGACCGCAGGGCGACCTCGGTGCCCTGGACCGACGACCTCCTCGGCGGCACCGGACGGCGCTCCGACCGCCGGGTCACGACCGGGCCGTTCGCGTACGGCGAGGGCAACTGGACGCTTCGGGAGAACGTGACCGACGAGGAGTTCCTCACCCGCGACCTCGGCCGACCGCGCGACCCGATCGAGCTGCCCACCCGTAGCGACCTGGAGTGGGCGCTGGACGACCCGGTCTACGACTCCTCGCCCTGGAACTCCACGTCCCGCAAGGGCTTCCGCAACAAACTGGAGGGCTGGGGCGCCGGCCGGGGCAGCACCTCCTGGCGCAACCACAACCGCGTGCACCGCTGGGTCGGCGGCGCCATGGTCGGCGGCGCGTCCGTCAACGACCCGGTGTTCTGGATGGTGCACGCCTTCATCGACCTGCAGTGGACGCGGTGGCAGCGCCGGCACGGCGGCGCCCGCTACCTGCCGGCCCGTCAGCCCGCCCTGGGCGACCTGCAGCGCGGCCGGGTCGTCGCGCGGCACGAGAGGCTGCCGCCGTGGGACGTGACACCGGACCGGCTGGAGGACGTGAGCCGGATCTACCGGTACGCCTGAGCCGCCGCCGCCGCCGCCGCCGTCGCCGGGCGGTGCGGGACGGGCGGTCTGGCCCGCGCGGGACATGGGAGAGCCCCGGTGCTCGTCGCCGAGCTGCCGGGGCTCTCTCCGCGTGGTGCGTGCGGTTCTCTCCGCGTGCGTGACCGCGGTCGGGCGGTCAGCCGCCGTAGCCGCCGCCGTTGTGGTGGTCGCCGCCGTTGTTGACGCACGTGTTGCCGAACGCCGGGTTCAGCAGGGCGATCACGTTGACGGTGTTCCCGCACAGGTTCACCGGGATGTGGACCGGGACCTGCACGACGTTGCCGGAGGCCACGCCGGGGGAGTGGACGGCCTTGCCCTGGGCGCCCGCGTCCGCCATGGCCAGACCGGCGCCGCTGATCACCACGGCGCCCGTGCCGAGGGCGACTCCAGCAGCCTTCGCGATGCGAGACATCACGTTCTCCTTTGACTCGGTGAGCGCGACAGCAGGACGCGCCGCCGCACTTCCCGTTCAACGCGGCACACGCGGACCGGTCACGGCATTCCGGCACGCATCACCCTTTTTGAACACGAACGCCGCACCGGAGCCGATCGCGGAGCGACCCTACGACGTCAACGGCAGCACCCGGCGCGGCGGGACGCCCGCTGCGGGAGGCGGCACGGAGGGAGGCGGCACGGCGGCCGGGACGCGCTCCAGGACACCGCCCGCGAACACGTCGTACAGCGGCAGGGACTCCAGGTGGACGTAGCCGATGTGGCAGTCGCAGACGGCCAGCGGGCAGGGGCGCGGGCGCAGGGCACGCCGGTAGGAGCCGTCGTACAGGTTGCCCAGCTCCGCGCGGACGAAGTGACAGCGGCGCACCGTGCCCTCGCCGTCCACCGAGATCACGGACTCCCCCGTCCGGCAGGGCAGGCCGGCGCTGCGATGCGGGTGGCGGCTGTACGGGAACAGCGGGTCGAGCGCGGTCCAGTCGTCGGCCTCGGCGTCCGTGTACGTGTGCCCCTCGGCGGCGTTGACCCAGAGGTACACGCCGGAGGGGAGATCGGCGCGCAGCCGCCGCGCCTGCTCCAGGTGCTCGGGCAGACCGACCACGCCGACGCTGTGGCGCACGCCCCGGGCCGCCAGGTCGTGGCACTTGGCGAGGAAACGGTCGTACGGCGTCTGGCCCGGGTGGAAGGTGCACCACAGGGCGAGGGTGTCCGGGTCGGCGTCCGCCGTCCAGTCCGTGCGGCAGCTGAGGTTGGTCTGGATGGCGACCCGGCGGACGTGCGGCAGCCGGCTCAGCTCCGTGAGCGTGCGCCGGTACCAGGAGCGGACCAGGCCCTCGCCCCACGGCGTGAACAGCAGGGAGAGCCGGTCCTCGCGCTGCCCGGCGGCCCAGTCGGCGAACCGCTCCAGGGCCGCGCGGTCGGCGGCCAGTTGGGCGCGGCTGTCGCGGCGCTTGGCGAAGGGGCAGTACGGGCAGTCGTAGTCGCACGACGCCAGCGGGCCCCGGTACAGGATCGTCAGGTCCATGGCGGGCTCGGGCTCCGTCACTTCGGCTCGTACGCGGCCATGTGCTCGCGCACCGCCTCGGAGAACAGCTCGGGGCCCAGCGCGTCCGAGTGCGCGAGGCCCTCGGGGGAGAGCCGCAGCAGCTCCGGACCGGCGGAGTCGTCCAGCCAGCCCCGCGCGCGGAACCGGGCCAGCTCGGCGGCGAAGTCGTCGCCGGGCGCCGTGCCGAACCGGGACCGGTAGTCCGCGACGGGCATCCCCTCGGCCTGGAGCAGCGACTGGAGGAGATGGCGGCGCCGGGACTCGTCGCCGTCCATCCGCCGGCCGAAGTCGGCGTGTCCGAACTCCTCGGTGGAGCGGGCGGTGTAGTCGTCGATGATCCCGCGTATCCGGTGCATGTCCACGGCGTAGTCGAACGAGTAGTGCAGCTCGGACGTGTACGAGCGGGCGCCGCAGCCCAGTCCGACCATGCCGTCGGTCTGGCAGGCGTAGTCCTCGCCGCGGGTCGCGGGGGCGTCCGCGCGGCGGAACATGCGCATCGACACCTGCTCGTAGCCGTGCGCGAGGAGGTGGTCGCGGCCGTGCCGGTACAGCCGCAGCCGCTGCGCGTCCCACTCGGCGTCGCCGGACGCCGGGCCGCCCCGGTGCCGGTCGAGACCGGTGAGCGGGCGCACGTACAGCGGGTACAGGTACAGCTCCTCCGGCTGCCAGGCGAGCGCCGCGTCGAGCGACTGGCGCCAGGTCGCCTCGGTCTGTCCGTCGATGCCGTAGATCAGGTCGATGTTCAGGACCGGGATGCCGGCGTCGCGGACCCGGGCGAGGGCCGCCTCGACGTCCGCGCGGCGCTGCGGCCGCACGGCCTTGCGCGCCTCGGCGTCGAGGAAGCTCTGCACGCCCAGGCTCAGCCGTGTGGCGCCGCGCGCCGCCAGCACGGCCAGCCGGTCGGCGGTCGCCGTGGCGGGCGAGGCCTCCACGGACAGCGGGACGGCGGCCAGGTCCGCGCCGAGGCCGTGCTCGGCGATGTCGCACAGCCGCTCCAGCTCGGCCGCCTCCAGGAACGTCGGAGTGCCGCCGCCGAAGGCCGCGTTCGCGAACCGCGCGCCCTCGCCGAGCGCCTCGCGCGCCGCAGCCGCCTGCCGTTCCAGCGCGTCCAGGTAGGCGGTCGTCAGGCCGTCCGGCGCGCCGATCCGCGTGAAGAGGTTGCAGAAGCCGCAGCGCACCTCGCAGAACGGGATGTGGAAGTACAGCGACAGGGCGTCCTTCGGCTCGCCGGCCCACAACGCGCGCAGCGACGCCTGTTCCCGGGGCAGCGGGCGGTAGGCCGTCTTGTGCGGGTACGCGTAGACGTAGTGCTGGTAGGGGCGGACGGGGGGCGGGGACGTCGAGGGCGTCGCTGCGGCCGGGGTGTTCGTCGTGCTGGTGGTCGTGCTCGTCACTGTGGTGCTCATCGGGCCTCGTCGAGGAAGAAGTGGGCGTAGGGAACCGTCCAGACGACGTCGTGGCCGATGCGGTGGCCGGTGTAGCCGTCCTCGCCGTAGGCGGTGCCGTGGTCGGAGCAGACGACGGCGAAGCACGGCCGGCGGCTCGCGGCGGCGGCGAACAGCCGCCCGATGTGCCGGTCCACGTACTCCAGTGCCGCGGCGTGGCTGGCCCGGGTGTCGCCCGCCTCGCGGGTGGCGCCGGGCAGATGGAACCAGTTGGGCTGGTGCAGGGCCGACACGTTCACGAAGAGGAACAGGCGCTGTTCCCCGGGGAGCCCGGCGACGACCTTCTCGGCGCACGCCACCTGCGCCTCGAACGACGTGGGCGACGGGACCCCGAACTCGGGCTCCCAGTGGCTCTCCTGGAACAGCCCGGGCAGCACCGAGCCCAGTGGGCCCCGCTTGTTGAAGAAGCCGACGCCGCCGACGCAGACGGTGCGGTAGCCGGCGGCGGCCAGGCCCGACACCAGATCGGGCGTGTCGTAGACGAAGGTGCCGTCCGCGGTGGTCTCGCTCCCCGCGAAACGCGCGGCGAACAGCCTCGGATGCGGGCCCGGTGCGGCCGGCGTCGGCAGGAAGCCCGCGAACATCGCCTGGTGGGAGGCGTAGGTGAAGCTGCCGGGCGCGTGCCGGCGCTCCCAGCTGCCCCCGGGCAGGTGCCGGGCCAGGTTCGGAATGCGGCCGGCCGCCGCCAACTCCTGCGCCACGTCGTAGCGGAGCGTGTCGAGCGTGACCATCAGCAGGTCGTGGCTGCCGACGACCTCGTTCATGTCAACCGGTGGCGTCATGGTGGTGCTCCTCGCGTCGTCCGCGCCGTGCGCGCCGTACGTCTGCCGCCTCGCCGGGCGGGCCGTACGTCCGCGGGCTGTACGTTCGCGTGCTGTACGTCTGCTCGTTGGGCGTCCGCTCGTCGGGCGTCCGGTCCTGTCGTACGGCGGCGACCTGCGCGGCGTACGTGTCGAGCCCTTCGGCGCCGCTGCCGGGCAGGCCGGTGAGGCGGGGCAGCAGGTCCCCGAAGGCGTTGACCTCGCCGACGGCGAAGCGGCGCCAGCCGGTGGCCGGGAGGACGTCCACGCCGACGCAGTCCGTGTCCGGGAAGCACGCGGCGGCCCGCTCCGCCGTTTCGAGCACGTCCGCGAAGCGGCCGCCCGCCGCCCGGATCGCGTCGCGGGCCGCGTCCAGGTCGCCGCGGACGCCGCCGAGGTGGAGGTTCGTCATGGGGTGCCGGCTGGTCCGTACGACGGCGTGCGTGGCGCGGCCGGCGATCACGACCACCCGGAGGTCGGCGGCCCGGCCGTCCTGCGCGGCCTTGGGCCACCAGCGCTCGACGTGGAGGCCGTCGGGCGCGAGGGCGTCGACGAGGGCGCCGACCGCGCGTTCCGACGTGTAGTGCCGCACCCGGAGGGAGTTGAACAGGCGGCCGTCGGGGGCGGTCTCCACGGAGGTCGTCGCCTTCACGCGGCCGGGGCCCGCCGTCGCGAGGGCCACGACGCCGGACGCGGACGAGCCGTGGGCCGGTTTCACGAACACCCGCGACATGCGGGCGTCCGCCATCAGGCGCCTGAGCTCCTCCCAGCCGCCCACGGGGCCCGTCAGAGCCGGGGGCACCGGGACGCCCGCGGCGGTGAGCCGGGCGTGGCAGCGCCGCTTGTCGAACATCACGGCGACGTCCTCCGGGCCGGTCGACGGCACCGCGCCCGCGTGCCGCGCCGCCTCCGTCACGTCCCGGACCGCCGCCGTGAACCGGCGGTACCAGAGCGCCGTGCCCTCGACCCGCGTGGGATCGTCGGTGTCCCGCAGCAGCCGGTCCACCTCGGCGTTCTCACCGGGGGAATCGATCCGCACCCGCTCGCCCTCGGCGAAGGCGTACCGCCCGCTCAGCACGTCCCGCCACGCGAGCACGCGCGGGGCGGGGTGGCCGGCCGCGCGGACGGCGTCGGCGAACATCGTCGTCCGGCGGTTCTCGGGGTTGCCGACGACGGCGAAGCGGGTGACCTTGTCGGGGCTCGGCGCGTGGGGCCCCGGCGCGTCGGGGTGCGGGGCGTCTGGGCGCGGGGCGACGAGGCGTGGGGTGTCGGGGTGCGGCGCGTCGGGGTGCGGGGCGACGAGGCGTGGGGTGTCGGGGTGCGGCGCGTCGGGGTGCGGGGCGACGAGGTCTGGCGCGCCGGGAGGGCGTCGCACGTCACTCCGAGACAGCGACATAGCGCCACTCCTCGTCCCGCCAGACGTGCGGCGTCTGCGCGTCCGACAGGTCCACGTCGGTCCCGGCGGACCCGAGCGCCGTCCGCACCCGCTCGGCGACGGCCTCGCTCAGGTAGTGGTGCCGCAGGTCCAGGCGCCGCAGGTGGGTCAAGGGCTGGCCGCCGAGCAGGGCTTCGGCGCCGGAGTCGGTGAGGATGCCCATGGACAGGCTCAGCGACGACAGCTGGGCGACGACCGGCGCCGAGGCGACCGCCGCCGCGATCTCGTCCTGCAACTCGCTGTTCTGCAGGCCGAGATGGCGCAGGGCGGGGAACCGGCCGCCGGCCAGCAGGGGCGCGAGGTCGGCGACGGTCGCGTCGCCGCCGTAGTGGGAGATTCCCAGCCACAGCTCCAGCCGCTCCAGAGCGGGCAGTTCGCACGCGGCGACCGCCCGCACCACCTGCCCGGGCAGGCCGCCGGACTCGAACCGCAGCACACGCAGCGCGTCGTGCCGTACCGGCCGCAGCGACAGGGGCTCCTCGCCCAGCCCCTGCGAGTCACCGCCGCGGACACCGAACTCCTCCAGCAGGGGGAAGGCCTCCAGGACGGGCGTGACATCGGTGAGCTGGAGCCAGGAGATCTCGCACTCCTCACCGATGACGTCGGCGAGGAACAGCGCGCGCAGCGCCGGGAAGCGCCCCGCGTCGGCCACGATCCGCTCCAGCACCGGGCGCAGCTCCGTGTACTCGTCCTCCCACCAGGGGCCGAGGACCAGCGCGCGTACCTCCTCGCTCGGCACCCGGTCGAGGAACTCCTGCCACAGGTCGGGGAAGGGCACCTCGCCGGCCTCGAAGCAGTCCAGCCGCCAGGCGACGCCGGCCGCGTCCGGGAGTTTCTCCGCCGCGCCGTCCCCGGGCGGCTCGGGCAGGGTGAAGACGGGCAGGCCGTGGAAGGACCCGAGGTGTTCGTTGACGGTCATGAGGGCCTCATTCCGCTACGGCGGTGTATCGGTGGACGACGCCGTCCCACTCGTCCTCGTCGCCCGTCTCGGACAGGTCGACCTCCACGCCGGAGGGCTCCAGTGCCACCCGGACCCGCTCGGCCACCGGCTCGCTGACGAAGTTGTGGTGCAGGTCGAGCCAGGTCAGGTGGGTGAGCGGCTGGCCGTCGAGCAGCGCCGCCGCGCCCTCGTCGGTGAGCACGCCGAGGGACAGGTCGAGCGACTTCAGCTGGGCGACGACGGGCGCCGAGGCGACGGCCGCCGCGATCTCGTCCTGGATCTCGCTGTTGCGCAGGCCGAGGTGGCGCAGCGCGGGGAAGCGCCCTCCGGCGAGCAGCGGCGCGAGGTCGGCGACGGTCGCGTCACCGCCGTACTCCTGGACGCCGAGCCACATCTCCAGGTACTCCAGAGCGGGCAGTTCGCTCGCGACGACGCCGCGCACGACCTCGCCGGGCAGCCCGCCAGCCTCGAAGCTCAGCGTGCGCAGGTGCGCGTGGCGGACCGCCGGGAAGCGCAGCCCGGTGCCGCCGCGGACGCCGAACTCCTCCAGCAGCGGGTAGGCGTCGAGGACGGGCGTGACGTCGGAGTGCTCGATCCAGGAGATCTCCGCCTCCTCCATCTCCAAGTCCCCGAGGAACACCGCCCGCAGCGAGGTCAGCCGGTCCTTGGCGTCCACCAGGTGCTTGACGATCACGCCGGAGTCGTTGTCGTACGGCTCGCCCCACCGGCCCACGACGAGCGCCCGCACGCCCGCCGGGTCCACGGTGGCGACGAAGCGGGCCCACAGGTCGTCGAACTCCTCCGGGGAGTCCCCGTAGGGGTCGACGGCCAGCCGCCAGGCGACGGAGTCCGCGGCCGGGAGTTTCCGGTCGGACCCCGCTTCGGGGAAGTCGAAGGCCGGGAGGCCGTGCAGTTCCTGCAGATGCTCGACGTGGGACATGTCGCGGGTCTCCGGTCTCCTGGTCGGACGGACGCTGCTCGTGCGGAGAGTTGTACCAAGCGGCACTGACAGCGCGGCCGACGGGCTGTGCACGGAGCCGTGTACGGGAGGGGTCGGAGCTGTGTACGGAGGGGTCGTGACGCCGTGGCAGCGCCCGCGGGCCGCGGCCCCGGGGGCGTTGTCAGACCCCCGTCGTAGCGTCGTGGACATCGGTCGGCGAGGTGCCGGCGGTGAGGGGAGAGGTGCATGTACCGGCAAGGGGATGTCCTGATCGTGCCCGTGGCGGAGGCCGCCGTGCCACCGGCCGCGGACGGGCTGCCGCGGCAGCCGAGGGACGCGCGGGGCAGGCTCGTGCTGGCGCTCGGCGAGGTCACCGGACACGCCCACGCGGTGGTCGGGCCGGGGACGCTGGTCCGAGAGCCGGGCCCGTTCGGCGCGTCCTGGCTCCATCTGCCGGACGGCGGACGCGTGGTGCACGAGGAGCACGCGGCGATACCGCTGCCCAAGGGCTGGTACCGCGTGGTGCGGCAGCGCGAGTACGTCCCCGGCGCGGTGCGCGTCGTGGCGGACTGAGCGCGGGCCGAGGAGGGGGACATGGTGAACGACACGACAGTGATCACGGGGGAGTGGCGCATGACGACGCAGATGGAGACCGCGCGGGTGGACGTCACGGCGGTGTGGCGCGAGGTGGCCGCGGCGACCGGCCCGGCGGACCGTACGGCAGCCGAGGAAGGCGTGCGCCTGGCCTACGAGCTGGCGGGCCTGCCCGGGCCCGAGCGCGTCCTGTGGGCGGGTTCGCCCCGCGAGGGCGCGGAACTGGCCGCGCGGCTCGGCGCGGAGGGCACGGCGGGCCGCAGCGTCCGCGACGTGGTGCGCACCCGGCCGTGGGCCGCCGCGCGAAAGCGCTTGGCCCATCGGCTCGGTCCGGCCGGCTGGGCCGAGCACTGGGCCCTGACGGGAGCCCGGCTGTGGGACACCACGGCCCTGCTGACCGAGCGCCTGCGCACCGGCGTGATCGAGGCCTCGGCCGAGGCGCCGGGCGCTGAGCGGGCCGTCCGTCTCGTGCTGCTCGATGCCGTGCTGGGGCAGCACGATGCCGCCTGGCTGGCGGCCTTCGACGGGCAGGAGGGCGCGGAGGCCCTCGACGGCATCGCCGCGGTGGCGCGCTCCGCGGGCTGGTGGTGGCCGTACGAGAAGACCGCGATCGTCTGCGAACGCCCCGTGGAACTGCACCGGGACGAGGCGGGCCGGCTCGACCGCGGCGACGGCCCGGCGCTCGCCTTCCCCGACGGATTCGCCCTGCACGCGTGGCGTGGCATGCCGGTCCCGGCCGAATTCCTCGACGGCCTCACGGGCCTGACGCCGCGGCGGATACGCGAGGAGGAGAACGCCGAGCTGCGCCGCGTCATGCTGGAGCACTACGGCTACGAGCGCTACCTGGAGGAGTCCGGGGCCGAGCCGGTGCAGCGCGACGAGGCGGGCGTGCTGTGGCGCATCGAACTGGAGGGCGACGAGCCGCTGGTGATGGTCGAGGTGCTCAACTCCACCCCGGAGCCGGACGGCACCCACCGCACGTACTGGCTGCGCGTACCACCCCGGACCCGGACGGCCCGGGAGGGCGTGGCGTGGACCTTCGGCCTGGACGAGACGGAGTACGTGCCGGAGAGGGAGACCTGAGGCAGTGGGGACCTGATCCGGAAGGAGACCTGAGCCGATGACGGCCCTCTGTCACTTTCTCGCGCTGCGCAGCTTCGAGTCCTGAGCGGGCGCACTGAGCAAGGTCCACGCCTCAAAGCCGTCGCCTCTCCGCATGCGAAGGTGCGAACTCGGCCGCGTAAGGCCGTGCGGGTGGGCAGGGTGCGGCGTGTCGTTGGCCGGGGTGACGATCTGCATGGCCCGGTCGGTGGCGGTCGCGGCGCGCAGGGCGTCGGAGAATCAGCTGGTCATGGCGACCAAGGGGACGGTCCTGGATGACCACCGCCGTGGTCGGGGTCATGACGTAGGCGGCCGGGGCGGCGGGGGTCAGGGTGGCGGAGATGTCGGTGGTGAGCGGGACGACCTCAGTGGAGGCGGCCTCTGGGGGCCAGGCAGCGCCGTCGAGGACGGTGGCGACTCGTCCGGCGAAGGATCCGGCGAGGCGTGCCGCTTCGGGGACGGCGGTGGAGGCGCGGGCGTCGGTCCACCACACCGGTCCCGTCACCACGTGATCAAGCAGGCGGGCAGTCTCGCCGGAGACCTGGACCAGGAGAGGGCTTCCACGGCGACGAGGGGGCGGCCGTCGGGAGCGCAGAGTTGGATGACGGCGCCGTCGGCGATGGTGTTCACGCCGAGATTCGGGGCCGTCGGCATAGAGGCCCGCGAGCAGGATGAAGGTCCGGCGTTCTGGAGGTGAGGTTCGCCGATTGTTTTCTTGTCTGCTGGGTTGGCTATGTGTTCTCTTTCGTCACCTCTTCAATGAATGCGAGAGCTTCCGTTTCGGTGATTTCCACGTGGTCGACCTCGTTGTGTCCCAGCTCGTAGAGCCGCAGGTACTCGGTCGGTTCCCAGCGCAGGTTCCTGGTGAATGCCTCGTCATGCGCTACACCGTTCACCATGCGGCGTCTGACGATGCCCTGAGGGTTGCTGCGAGAGTAGCCTTCGCTGAACTTGGCGTAATATGTGATGTCACCGGAGCGCGGATTGAGAACTTGTAGTTCGCTCCGCGGCTGTTCAGCCACTGTTCGAGTTCCGGCCCGTTGAGCTCGCGCCGTACGCCTGCCCGTTCGATGACCGCAGGGCCAAAGATCGTGCCGGAGAGCCCTTGTACGACGGTTTGCTCGTCGAGCACGGCCTTCAACGACGTCTCACGCATCGACGCGTTGGTGAGATCGGCGCCCTCCAACCTGACGTCGATCAAGGATGCCCCGTCGAGCTTTGCCGCCCGGAAGCGAGCAGAACGGGCATCGACCGCCCAGAGGGTGGTACTCCCCAGATCTGCTTCATCCAATGTGGCGCCGCGCAGGGAAGCCTCGTCGAATTCAACCTTGACCAGCGACGCGCTGGAGAGGTCGGCCTCATCGAGCACGGCGCCCTCCAGGTGGGCCCGGTAGAGGTCTGTGCCGACGAGTTTGGCTCTGCGGAGGACGGTCTGGGTCAGGAGTGACATGGCGAGGTCCGCACCTGACAGGTCGGCCTGGGACAGATCGAGTGCCGAGGCGTCCAGACGTGAGTCCGGTTGCTCTGCCCACTCGCGCAGGGCTGCGGCGGCCTCCGCATCCGTCGGCATCATCCGGACGATTCGGTTCACGTCGCGGATACCAGACAACTCGATCACTCCACCCATGCTGTTCGACGATCGACTTCACATCGTCGATCGCCGCTTGGCTGGCATTGCGCATGTCGAGGACAACTATGCGTCCTCTGGTGGCAATCTGGTCCCCCAGTTTGCGCACCCATGCCTGGTTGTTCTCCGGGTTGTAGGCACCCTTCGGTGGGGAATTTCCCGCTTGCGCGTAGATCCAATGCAACGAGATCCGATCTGCTGACAGCCATTCAGTTCGGTCCGATCAACATTTCGGGTAGGCGTGAATGGTGGTCGTCGGCCTCTATGGCCAGACATGTTGACCGATCATGTCTTGGACGAGTTGTTTCCGCGGCTCGACAAGGTGGTGGTTGAGGACGTCGTAGACACCGGCGACTCAGTGCGCCTCGTGGTTCACGTCCGGTCTGAGTGCTGCAGCGCAATGCACTTCAGGCAGTCGGCCTCGCGCTGGCGGACCGGACCGGGGCCCGCCGCGTCCGAGGAGTCCGGTGCCCGGTCAGTGCGAACACTCTGCTCAATCTGGTCCGAGCCTGCCTGAACCGGTGGTTGAGGAAGCCAGCGGGTGTTCGGCGTCGACGACTTCGCACTCAAGCGCGGCCACGTCAGTGGAACCCAATCCTGGACGAGGCGGAGTGCGTGCCGCAAAGGAAGGCCGAGGGTCAGGGAGGGGTGCGCCCGCGAGGGGCGGCGTACATGGTGCGGGCCGGGCGGCGCGCGTACGGGCCGGCCGTGATCCAGGCCCTGGCTGGAAAGGGCGCCCCCGGCAGGACTCGAACCTGTGGCCAAGTACTCAAAAGGTGCTCGGGCCTGAGCGATGTGCTCACCTGCGTGTTTGCAGGTCGTCCACGAAACGGAGATCGTCAAAGCGCTTGCTGTCGATTCCGGGAACCCTGCTCGATGGACGTCTCGGGTAGCGAGGGCGCGTGCCGTCGGCCGGAGCCGGGGCGATTCGGCAGCGGTGTCGCCGAGACAACCATGAGGTATTTAGGTACTATGGCGACGGAGGTGCGTTAACGATGACGACCGCGGCGAAGTCGGTACGCCAGTCCCCGCTGAAGGTGGACCCGGCGACGGACAAGTTGATCAGCCAGGGTGCTCATTTCCTGGGCCTGACGAAGAAGGACCTGGTGGCCGAGGCGGTCCGGGCGTATCTGGAGCAGCGCCGTGAGGATCTGCGGTCCGGGATGGTGGAGGCGCTCAGCGTGCTGGATGGGTCGCTGAAATCCGATGTGATGCTGCTGACCGGGCTGACCGCGGAGGAGATCGACGCGGTCGGGGGAATCGAGGAATGAGCGGACCCAGCCCGCTGCGCCCGGCTCGCCCGACACTGCGCTGCTTACGCGAGGATTTGTGCCTCGCGGTGCCGCCGGTCACGGCGCCGCTGGACGAGATCGACCACCCGGTGCTGGCCAAAGCGTCCGAGCAGTTCGCGGACGAGGACGGCAAACATGAACGCATCCGGTCCGTGGATGACCAGGTCTTGTTCAAGGTCAAGGTGCAGCGGTGGCGCGGCGCGGTGTGGTTGGACGCCGACCTGCCGTGGCTTGTCGCGGCGGGTCGGCGCGAGGACGGCTCGGGTGACGACTTCTATGCGGCCCTTGAGGCCGATGGCCGCGCCGCCCGGGCGCGCTACAACGCGGAACATTCCGACGGCCTGAAGACCACGACGCACACCGCTTACCTTCTGCCCGCGCGCGAGGACCACGTCCGGTACCGCGCCGAGGCAGGTGTCCGCTTCGTGCGCCGCCTGCGGGCGACTCTGCGGGACCTGGCGCAGGCCACGCTGCGCGACGGCCGTGAGCACACGCGGGAGTTCGACACTTTCACCCTTGGCCTCCAGGTGCGGGCGGACGACGGCCACGAGACCTACCTCGCCGTCCGAATCACCGGCTCCGTACCGCCGAACCTGACCGTGCTGATCCTGCGCAACGTCCCCGGCTGCGAGGCTGAGGGCTGGTATCCGGAGTACGCCCTGCCCGAGAGGGACTTGCTCCCTGCTGAACAGGCATGGTCCAACCTCATGGACCCACGTATGGCTGCCCAAGTGCTGGACGAGGAGCGGTAGCCAGGCATCCGTCAGCTCGAACCGCAGCTCCGGTGCCGGGGTGTGTCCACGCTCGTGGACACAGTCAAGGCGCTTGGCCTGACAGCGATGTGCATAGGTCGAGAAAGGAAAGCGACCAGCGTTTTCCGCTGGTCAAGTAGTGCGAGCGCCCCCGGCAGGACTCGAACCTGCGGCCAAGCGCTTAGAAGGCGCCTGCTCTATCCACTGAGCTACGGGGGCCTGGTGTGGTGGCCTCTGTCGTGTACGACCGGCTGTGGCCGGTACCTGACGTTGCCGGGGACAAGGATAGGGCTCCCGCATCCCTGCCCCTGTCGCTTCGCCTCCGTGGCTCGATGTGGAGGTTCGGTGAAGCGGTCCCGATAATCGCAGGCGGGTACGAATCGTGCACCGTTTTTTGCCTCTCGCGCATCGGGTGTTGTGCACTCGTTATGCCTGGAGCGCGCCTGCTCCCCGCTCGCCCCTTCCGCCCCTTGTGTCCGGTCGGCGCGCAGACATGCTCATATGCTTCAGAATTCCCCTAAAATTGGGCATTCTTCGCATGTGGTGACCTTGGACGTACGGCCTCAGCTGCTCGACGCACTCTCCGCCCTGCGCGACCGTGTCGCCGCCGCACGCTTCCCGCTGCCCCTGGCGGGGGCCCCACGCGCGCGTGCCAACCGCGACGAACTGCTCGCGCAGCTCGACGACTACTTGGTGCCCCGCCTCAGAGAGCCCGAAGCACCTCTTCTGGCCGTCGTGGGGGGCTCCACCGGAGCCGGGAAGTCGACGCTCGTGAACTCGCTCGTGGGACGGCGGGTCAGTGAGGCGGGCGTGCTGCGGCCGACGACACGGACGCCGGTGCTGGTCTGCCATCCGGAGGACCAGCACTGGTTCAGCGGCATGCGCGTGCTGCCCGACCTCACGCGCGTGTGGGCGCCCCGGCGCGACCCGGACGACGACCTGTTGCTCCCGGGCGAGAACCCCGCACGCGTACTGCGCATCGAGACCGCGGACACCCTGCCGCGCGGGCTCGCCCTCCTCGACGCCCCCGACATCGACTCGCTGATCTCCGACAACCGGGTGCTCGCCGCCGAGCTGCTGTGCGCCGCCGACATCTGGGTGATGGTCACGACGGCGTCCCGCTACGCCGACGCGGTGCCCTGGCACCTGCTGCGCACCGCCAAGGAGTACGACGTCACCCTCGTCACCGTCCTCGACCGGGTGCCGCACCAGGTCGTCTCCGAGGTGTCCCGGCAGTACGGCGCCCTGCTCACCAAGGCCGGCCTCGGCGACGTACCGCGCTTCACCGTGCCCGAACTGCCCGAGTCGGCCTGGGGCGGCGGCCTGCTGCCCGGCACCGCCGTGGCCGCGCTGCGGACCTGGCTCGTCCACCAGGCGCAGGACCCGGCGGCCCGCCAGCACGCCATGGCCCGTACCGCGTACGGCGTCCTCGGCTCCCTCAAGTCCCGCATGCCCGAGCTGGCGAGCGCCGCCGCCGCGCAGTACGCCGCCGCCCTGCGGCTCACCTCCGCCGTCGACTCGGCCTACGACAGCGAGCACACGCGCGTGCGAGGCCGACTGCAGGCCGGTGCCGTGCTCGCCGGGGACGCCCTGAAGCGCTGGCGGGCCTTCCCCCTGGACTGCACCGCCGGAGAGCTCCTGGACGCCCTCGTGGAAAGTCTCGGCGCGCTCCTGCTGTGCGCCGTCACCGCCGCCGACGAGCGCGTCGACGACGCCTGGCGGCGCGAACCCGCCGCCGCCGGGCTGATCGAGCGCGACCCGGCCGCGGAGACCGCCGAGCACCGCATCGGGCTCGCCGTACGACGCTGGCGGCGCGAGCTCGAGGAGTACGCCGAGGAGGAGGTCGCCGAGCTCGACCGCAATGTCGCCCCCGACCCCGAGGTCGTCGCCGCGCTCGCCGCCACGGTGCTGCTCGGCGGACGCCGCGCGCGGGCCGCCGGCGAGGGGATCGCCGAGCGGATCGGCGCGCACGGGGCGCTGCGGCTGCGCGACCGGGGCGGGCGGCTGCTCGTCGAGCACGTCGACCGCGTCGTCAACGCCGAACGCGAGCGCAGGCTCGCCCCGCTCGACGCCCTGGACGTCCAGCCCGAGCCGCAGGCCGAACTCATCGCCGCGCTGTCCGTACTGCAGAAGGAGAGGTGACCGGTGACCGCCGTCACTGATCAGGACCACACCGATCACGCCGACCGCCCGGAGGGCACCGGATCCGGCAGCGGCCGGTCGTCCAGCGGCCGGTCGTCCGATCACGACGCCCGCGACGACCGCGACGAGCGGGACGCCCGCGACGACCGCGGAGGGCGGGACGACCGCGGCGAGCGCCACGAGGACCGCGGCGGGCGCCGCGAAGGGGGTGAGGGCGCCGAGGGGCGCTCGGAGCGGCGGGGTGGCGCCGGGGAGGACCGTTCCGGTGAGGCCCCCGACGGTGCCCGCCCGGACGGCCGCCCCGTCGACGGCGCTCGTGCCGCTAGTGCCCGCGCTGACGGCGCCCGCTCCGACGGTGCCCGATCCGACGGCGCCCGCTCCGCCGACCCCGAGGCGGACGACGCCGCGGACTCCGAAGGCGCCTGGGACGACGGGCTGATCGCCCGGCGCGTGAACGAGACGGCGTCCTCCGCCGAGCAGTTCACCGCCGTGGAGAGCCGGGCGTCGACCGCGCAGACCACGGCGCCACTGGCGTACGACGGGCCCCTGCGGACCCGGCTGGACGCCCTGCGGGAACTCGTCGGGCTCTCCCGCGCCCGCCTCGACAGCCGGACGCTCACCGAGGCGGGCCGGGTGCTGGACGAAGCCGCCGCGCGGCGCAGGCTGTCCGGGCAGCACACCGTCGTCGCCATCGCCGGCGCCACCGGCAGCGGCAAGTCACAGCTGTTCAACGCGCTGGCCGGCGTGACGATCTCCGAGACGGGCGTGCGCAGGCCGACCACCGCCGCGCCCATCGCGTGCAGTTGGAGTGACGGCGCGGCGACCCTCATCGACCGCCTCGGCATCCCCGGCCGGCTGCGGCGCCGCCCGCTGCACGGCGGGGACGCCGATCCGCAGCTGCGCGGGCTCGTCCTGATCGACCTGCCCGACCACGACTCGGCCGCCGTGCAGCACCGCGAGCAGGTCGACCGCATCCTCGCCCTCGTCGACGCGGTCGTGTGGGTCGTGGACCCCGAGAAGTACGCCGACGCGATCCTCCACGAGCGGTATCTGCGGCCCATGGCCGGGCACGCGGAGGTCATGTTCGTCGTCCTCAACCAGGTCGACCGGCTGCCCGGCGAGGCCGCCGAACAGGTCCTCGACGACCTGCGCCGACTGCTCGACGAGGACGGCATCGCCCTGGGGGAGTACGGCGAACCGGGCGCCACCGTGCTCGCGCTGTCCGCGCTCACGGGCGACGGCGTCGGCGAACTGCGCGAGGCCCTCGGCCAGTTCGTGACGGAGCGGGCCGCACCGGCACGCCGCATCTCCGCCGACGTCGACGCGGCGGCGTGGCGGCTGCGGCCCGTCTACGTCTCCGGGCAGCAGACCGGGCTCAGCGAGGAGGCGCGGGAGGAGTTCTCGGCGCGGCTCGCGGACGCGGTGGGCGCGACAGCGGCGGGCGAGGCCGCCGAACGCGCGTGGCTGCGCAACGCCAACCGCGCGTGCGGGACGCCCTGGCTGCGGCTGTGGCGCTGGTACCACGACCGGCGCGAACCCCCCACGGGGCGGCTGCCCCTGCGTGCCCAGGCCGACGCCGAGGCCACGGCGCGGCAGCGCGTCGAGCAGGCGGTGCGCACGGTGTCCGACCGGGCCTCGGCCGGGCTGCCCGCGCCGTGGGCGCAGGCGGTGCGCGAGGCGGCCGTGCGCGGCTCGCAAGGGCTGCCGGAGGCGCTGGACGAACTCGCGGCCCGGGCCGGACTGCCGTCCGGCCGGCCGCCCCGCCCCGGGTGGTGGCCGGCGGCGGTGCTCGCGCAGGCGGCCATGACGATCCTGCAAGTCGTCGGCGGACTCTGGCTGCTTGGGCAGATCATCGGCTTCATGGCGCCGAACCTCGGGGTGCCGGTGCTGCTCATGGTGGCGGGCATCGTCGGCGGTCCGCTCATCGAGTGGAGCTGCCGGATGGCGGCACGGGCACCGGCCCGGCGATACGGACAGGATGCGGAACGCCGATTGCGGGAGGCGGCGGCCGGGTGCGGCAGGGCCCGGGTGCTGGATCCGGTGGCGGCGGAACTGCTGCGGTACCGGGAGGTGCGGGAGCAGTACGCCAAGGTCACGGGGGTGGGTGTGGGTGCGGGAGCAGGTGCCGGGGTGGGCTGAGGCCCCGTGACTCGGTGGGCTGAGGCCCCGTGCCGGACCCTTCTCACTCGTTCGGGTGGCGGGGTTTTCCACAGGTGGGCGGTGCGTCCACAGCGTTCGGCGGGCTCGGCCCGGCGGCGGCAGTCTGGCATCACGGCGATCGCCCGGCAGGACGGGCGAGGCCGTCGCGGCGCACGGTCGGCGGACGAGGTGTCCGAGGCCTGCGGCGCGGCAGACGCAGCCGTACGGGACGGGCCCGTACGCGTGTCCGCCCGGCGTTCGGGGCCGGGAGAGGGAGGGGTTCGCTGTGAACGAGACGATGGTCTGCGCGGTGGGGAACGTGGCGACGCAGCCGGTGTACCGGGAACTGGCGTCGGGCGCGTCGGTGCGGTTCCGGTTGGCGGCCGGCACACGCTACTGGGACCGCGACAAGGAGACATGGGTGGACGGACACACCAACTTCTTCACGGTGTGGGCCAACCGGCAGCTCGCGACGAACGTGGTGGCGTCGCTGTCGGTGGGTGAACCGGTCATCGTGCAGGGGAGGCTGAAGGTGCGCTCGGAGATCCGAGAAGGCCAGAGCCGGACGTCGGCGGACATCGACGCCGTCGCCATCGGCCACGACCTCGCGCGGGGCACGGCCGCGTTCCGGCGCACCAACAGGCCGGAGCAGCAGACCGCCGCTGCACCGCGCCCCGAACCCGACTGGGAAACACCGCCGACGGCCACGACCTCCACGGAACCGGCCGGCGCGGGCGCCCAACAGGCGGCGTCGGAACCGGCCTTGGCGACATGACGGAAGATCGGAAACGGGTCCGCCGCCCCGTTGGCACCCGGCGGCCCGAACTGCGGCTTATCAGCGAATGCGTCCCGGACGACACCGGGCAATGTGCCGACAAGCCCTGCTCGGAGCCGGTGTTGGCGATAACGATTCCGAGTCGGATCGGTCGTCGGACGGCATCGCCGCGAGGCACGCTCCGTGGCCTCCTTAGGATGCCGGGCATAGCTCCCGGGGCTTCTGATTTCTGCTGGTGGGACCGTTCCCCCACGTCAACGGGTCCTGCTCGAAAGGGAATTTGCGTGTTTGCTTCGTTCTCCGCGCTGTCCACGCGGCGGCGAGGGGCGGCCCGTGTCGCCGCCGCGACGCTGCTGTCCGGGCTGGTCGCCGCCGGTTCGCTGGCCGGCGCCGGCCCGGCCGCCTCCGCCGACGAGACGGCACAGAACGAGGGCGGGGCGACCGCCACCATAAACGGCCTGGAGACCTACGGCACCGCGGTGATACGCGGCGAAGCCGGCGACCAGCAGGTGTCGGCGGGCCTGTTCGAGATGTCCGTCGAGGGCGGCGGCACGCTCCAGACGTACTGCGTCGACGTCCACAACCCCACGCAGAAGGACGCCAAGTACCACGAGACGCCGTGGAGCGGCACGTCGCTCGGCGCGAACAAGGACGCGGGCCGCATCCGCTGGATCCTGCAGAACTCCTACCCGCAGGTGAACGACCTCGCGGCCCTCGCGGCGAAGGCCGGCGTCAAGGGCGGCCTCTCCGAGCAGGACGCCGCGGCCGGGACGCAGGTGGCGATCTGGCGCTACTCGGACGGCGCGGACGTCGACGCCGTCGACCCGCAGGCCGAGAAGCTCGCCGACTACCTGGAGAAGAACGCCCGGGAGCTGCCGGAGCCCAAGGCGTCCCTGGCCCTCGATCCGCCCGCTGTTTCCGGTCACCCCGGTGATCGGCTCGGGCCGGTCACGGTCCGGACCGACGCCGCCGGCGTCACCGTGACGCCGCCTGCGGACGCCGCCGTGAGCGGGGTGCGCGTCGTCGGCAAGGACGGCAAGGAGATCACGTCCGCCGTGGACGGCAGCCAGATCTTCTTCGAGGTGCCCGAGGACGCCGCCGACGGCACGGCGACGCTGACCGTGCAGGCCTCGACGACGGTGCCGGTCGGGCGGGCGTTCACCTCCGAGAGCCGGAGCCAGACGCAGATCCTGGCCGGCTCCAGCGAGTCCACGGTCTCGGCGACGGCCGACGCCACCTGGGCCGGGACCGGCGCGATCCCGGCGCTGTCCGCGGCGAAGAACTGCGCCAAGGGCGGCGTGGACATCACCGCGGGCAACGAGGGCGACGAGCCGTTCACCTTCGAGCTGATGGGCACGCGGCACACGATCCCGGCGGGCGAGACGCGGACGGTGACGATCCCGCTGCGCGAGGACCAGGCGTACGACTTCACGATCCAGGGACCGGGCGGTGTCGAGAAGCGCTTCACCGGCGTACTGGACTGCCTGACCCAGGGCAGCGAGGCCGGCGACACGACCCAGACCCTGACCGAGCCCAGCCCGGCGACAGTGGGCGGCACGGCCCCGGACACCAACCTCGCCGAAACGGGCTCGTCCGACATGACCCCACTGATAGCGGTCCTGGCGGTGGCCCTGCTCCTCCTGGGCGGCACGGCCCTGACGATCACGCGCCGCAGGAACAGCGGGACGAACGGCTGACGGCGACGCGGGCGGGCGCCTTCAACCATCATGGAGGCGCCGTCTCCGGCCACCACCATGGAGGCGCCGCCTGCGTTCCGAGGCCCGTCGGGGAGTCCCGCCCTGTCCCCCTCCCCGTTTCCGACGGACGATCGGAGGTACTCGACGGCACGGGGTGAAACGACACCATGAAACGTGCTCCGAAACGCACGCTTCGACGCCTGATGTTCGCCAACCCCGCCTCGGCGGTCTACCTCGGGGTGGTCGGCATCGCCATCGGCGTCGCCCTGATCCAGCCGCTCTTCACGAACCACGGCATGGAATCCCTGATCTGGGTGTGGCCCGCCCTGCTCACCCTCCCGACGTTCGCCCTGGTCTCCCTGACAGGGGAAGCACTGTTCGGCCCGGAGACAGCGACCTGGTACCTGATCACCGGGGTGATCGTGTCCGCGCTGCTCCAGTCCCTGGCCCTGGGAGCGGTCTGGGAGGCCCTGCGCGGCCCGCGCCGAGGGTTGGACCCGTCGCGGGGCTGACGGAAGACCGGGCCCGCCATTAGGGAAACCCCAGGTCAGAGCCCTCGGATGATACGCGTTTCCGCCGAGGGGTGGCGGTACGGCAAGATGGGGTGTATCTGCCCACTGCCAGATTTCAAGCTGCCGGACGGTTTCTCTTGGCTGAGTTCATTTACACCATGCGCAAGGCGCGCAAGGCGCACGGCGACAAGGTGATCCTCGACGACGTCACCCTGAACTTCCTTCCGGGTGCCAAGATCGGCGTCGTCGGCCCGAACGGTGCCGGTAAGTCGACTGTTCTGAAGATCATGGCGGGGCTGGAGCAGCCGTCGAACGGGGACGCGTTCCTGTCGCCCGGCTACACGGTCGGCATCCTGCTCCAGGAGCCCCCGCTGAGCGAGGAGAAGACCGTCCTGGAGAACGTCCAGGAGGGTGTCGCCGAGGTCAAGGGCAAGCTCGACCGGTTCAACGAGATCGCCGAGCTGATGGCGACCGACTACTCGGACGCGCTGCTGGAGGAGATGGGCAAGCTCCAGGAAGAGCTCGACCACGCGAACGCCTGGGACCTCGACGCCCAGCTCGAGCAGGCCATGGACGCGCTGGGCTGCCCGCCCGGCGACTGGCCCGTCACCAACCTCTCCGGTGGTGAGCGTCGCCGCGTCGCGCTGTGCAAGCTGCTGCTCGAGCAGCCCGACCTGCTGCTGCTCGACGAGCCCACCAACCACCTCGACGCCGAGTCGGTGAACTGGCTGGAGCAGCACCTCGCCAAGTACGAGGGCACCGTCGTGGCCGTGACCCACGACCGGTACTTCCTGGACAACGTGGCCGGCTGGATCTGCGAGGTCGACCGCGGCCGGCTGCACGGCTACGAGGGCAACTACTCCAAGTACCTGGAGACCAAGGCATCCCGCCTCAAGGTCGAGGGGCAGAAGGACGCCAAGCGTCAGAAGCGCCTCAAGGACGAGCTGGAGTGGGTGCGGTCGAACGCCAAGGGGCGCCAGGCCAAGTCCAAGGCGCGTCTGGCCCGCTACGAGGAGATGGCCGCCGAGGCCGAGAAGATGCGGAAGCTGGACTTCGAGGAGATCCAGATCCCGCCGGGCCCGCGCCTGGGCAACGTCGTCGTCGAGGTCAACAACCTCACCAAGGCCTTCGGGGAGAAGGTCCTGATCGACGACCTCAGCTTCACGCTCCCGCGCAACGGCATCGTCGGCGTCATCGGCCCGAACGGCGCCGGCAAGACCACGCTGTTCAAGATGATCCAGGGCTTCGAGCAGCCCGACTCCGGCTCGATCAAGGTCGGCGACACGGTCAAGATCTCCTACGTCGACCAGAGCCGCGAGAACATCGACCCCAAGAAGACCCTGTGGGCCGTCGTCTCCGACGAACTCGACTACATCAACGTCGGCCAGGTGGAGATGCCCTCGCGGGCGTACGTCTCCGCCTTCGGCTTCAAGGGCCCGGACCAGCAGAAGCCGGCCGGGGTCCTCTCCGGCGGTGAGCGCAACCGCCTCAACCTGGCCCTCACCCTCAAGCAGGGCGGCAATCTGCTGCTCCTCGACGAGCCGACCAACGACCTCGACGTCGAGACCCTCAGCAGCCTCGAGAACGCGCTCCTCGAGTTCCCCGGCTGCGCCGTGGTCGTCTCCCACGACCGGTGGTTCCTGGACCGCGTCGCCACGCACATCCTCGCGTACGAGGGCGACTCCAAGTGGTTCTGGTTCGAGGGCAACTTCGAGTCGTACGAGAAGAACAAGATCGAGCGGCTCGGTCCGGACGCCGCGCGTCCGCACCGCGCCACCTACAAGAAGCTGACCCGGGGCTGATCTCTTGCGGCACATCTACCGCTGCCCGCTGCGCTGGGCGGACATGGACGCGTACGGTCACGTCAACAACGTGGTCTTCCTCCGCTACCTGGAGGAAGCCCGTATCGACTTCCTGTTCCGGCCGGACAAGGACTTCAAGCAGGGGTCCGTGGTGGCGCGCCATGAGATCGACTACAAGCAGCAGCTCGTCCACCGGCACGAGCCGGTGGACATCGAGCTGTGGGTCACGGAGATAAGGGTGGCGTCCTTCACCGTCACCTACGAGGTGAAGGACGGCGACCGGATCTACGTCCGCGCGTCGACGGTGATCGTGCCGTTCGACTTCGAGCACCAGCGGCCGCGCCGGATCACCGACGAGGAGCGGGAGTTCCTCGAGGAGTACATGGACAAGGATCCGGAGGCCGTCGCCGCATGACGGTGCTCCACCTCGCCGACGAGGGGGAGGCGGCGGATCTCGCCGCCTTCCTCTCCCGGCTGCTCCACTACGACCGCGGCGCCGCCGTGCGCCTCCAGGCGGCGGGCACCGCGCTCGCCGTCTTCGGCCGGCCGCCCTCCTTCGAGGTGCTGGCCATCCGCGCGGTGCGGCTCGCCAAGCCCTACGAGGACGGTCTGGACGTCACGCTCGACGTGACCGTGTCCGCCGGTGAACTGCTGGAGTCGGTGGACGAGCGGGCCGCCACGGCCGTCGTGCCGGCACCGGTGACCGGTCCGCCGTGGGCGGGCGTCCTGCCACCGCGCGGCGGCTGGCAGCCCGAGCCGGGGCTTCCCGCGCCGGACGCGCTGCGCGCCATGGTCGCCGCCGCGGTCGGTGAATTCCGGTCCCGTACGGAGGAGTTGGCGCCCGAGGGGCGTACCCGCGCCGAACTCGACCGGATCGGGCGGGAGATCTGGTCCCGCACGGTCGGGGACACCGGGCTGCCCGTCCGCGCGGTGCACGCCGCCCAGTCCCTCGGCTTCCTCCGGCCCACCACTTCGGCGGCCGGCGCGCCCGTGCTGTTCGCGTCGGGCGCGTGGCTGCGGCTGCGCACGCCCTACGGGTCGATCGCCGTACGGCGGGCGGGACTTGGGGCGTTGGGCCTCAGCGTGCGCTGACGGTTCAGTCGCGGTCGTCGTCCGGGCGTACGGCGATGTGGTCCGGTTCCAGTTCCAGGGCGACGCGGTCGCGCATGCCCAGGGCCCGCGTGTACTCGGCGGGGAGCTGGAGGCGGCCCGCGCGGTCCAGGATGGCGTACTCGCGTGCCACCACCGTCTCGTGGCCGGTCGTCTCGTCGACCTCGCTGTGGCGCAGCACCTCCGTGGAGGTGCGGCCGTCGCGGATGGCGACCGTGCGGCGCACCTCGCTCGCCACCGCCTGGTCGTGGGTGACGACGACGATGGTGGTGCCGAGCTGTTCGTTCGCCGTGCGGAAGGCGGCGAAGATCTGCTGCGCGGTGCCCGAGTCGAGTTCGCCGGTGGGTTCGTCGGCGAGCAGGACCGCCGGATTGTTGGCGAGGGCCACGGCGATCGCGACGCGCTGCTGCTGGCCGCCGGACATCTCGTGCGGGCGGCGGTCGCGGCAGTCGGCCACGCCGAGCAACTCCAGGAGTTCCAGGGCGCGGACGGTGCGGGCGGTGCGGGCGGTGCGGCGTCGGATCCGGCTCAGGCTCCGGCGTCCGGCACTGGCTCCGGCACTGGCTCCGGCTCCGGTTCCGGCGAGTTGCAGGGGCAGGGCCACGTTCTGGGCGGCGGTCAGGTAGGGGAGCAGGTTGCGGGCGGTCTGCTGCCAGACGAAGCCGACGACCTCGCGGCGGTAGGCGAGCCGGTCCCGTGCGCTCATGGTGAGCAGGTCGCGGCCCGCGACGCGGGCCGCGCCGGCGGTGGGGGTGTCGAGACCGGCGAGGATGTTCATGAGCGTGGACTTGCCGCTGCCGGACGCGCCGACCAGGGCCACGAGTTCGCCCTCGCGGACGAGCAGGTCGAGTCCCTGGAGAGCCTGGACCTCCACGCCGTCCACGGTGAAGATGCGGACGAGCCGGTCGCAGGTGATGAGCGCGTCGTGGCCGTAGCCGGGGCGCTCGCGGGCGGCGCTCGCGCGCTGCGCCAGGTCGGCGAGGGTGGGGTTGGTCGCGGACTTCGCGTCGGACATCGTGGTCTTCGTGGTCTTCGTGGTCTTCGTGGTTTTGGTGGTCTTGGCGGCTTTCGCGGTCATCGGGGCTTCCTCCGGTGGTTCGTCCGCGTCCTCTGGTCGCTGATCCCGTCGGCCGTCCCGTCGGCCGTCCCGTCGGCCGTCCCGTCGGCCGTCCCGTCGGCCGTCCCGTCGGCCGTTCCGACGCCGGTCCCTACGCCCGTCCCGTCGTCCGTCCCGTTCTTCGTCCCGTCGTTCATCCCGTGTCTCCCGCCCGCAGTTCCCGTACGGATCCTCTGCGGCCCGTCCACCATGCCTGGCCGGCCGCCACGCCGACGGTCAGGGCGACGACCGCGAGTGCCGGTACGGCCAGGGACACCGGGTCGGTGTGCAGCGCGGCCCGTTCCGCCGCGGCGGCCGCCGACGGCAGCGCGACCGTCGTCAGGTCGATGCCGGGGGAGAGCAGGCGGATGGTCGCCCAGCCCGTCAGGACGCCGCCCGCCGCGGCGAGCACGGCCTGCGGGAGCGACTCCAGGACGAGCAGTCGGCGGCCCTGGGCGCGGGTGAGGCCCATGGTGCGCAGCCGGGCGAGGAGCGCGGCGCGTTCGGGGGCGGCACGCAGCAGCGTCAGCAGCAGGGCGAGGACGGTGTAGCCGGCGCCGGCCGCGACCGCCGCGGTGTAGACGCGCTCGGCGCCGGACTGGAGGGGCGAGTCGACGTACCGGGCGCGTTCCTCGTCCCGCAGCTTCACGCCCGGGCCGTCGCCGGCCGCCTCGCGCAACGCGGGCCCGTCCAGGCCGTCGCCGGTGAGCAGCAGCGCGTTCGGCCGCGCGGCGCGGGCGGTGAGCGCGGCCCGGTCCACGACGAGGAAGTCCTGGTCGACGAGGGCCGGCGTGCGGTCCCGGACCAGGACGATGCGGACGGTGACGACGGAGCGGTCCTCCATGCGCACGGGGAAGGGACGGGTGCCGTAGCGCTCGGCCACGGCGGGGGAGGCGAGAGCGGGAACGGGGGTGGAGACGGAGGTAGGGGCGGGAGTGGAGGCGGAGGTGGGGGCGGGGGCATTGGCTCCCTCGGCGTGGGACGCCTTCAACTTCCCGGCACCGAACGCCCCGAGACCCGTCCGCCGCGCCAACTCCGCGTAGCCCTCCGGCTCCACGCCCACCACGGGCGTCGACACCCGGCCGTCGTTCGGCTCGGCGTGGTAGGCGATGCTCACCGGGGTCACGTCGCGTACCCCCTGTGTGCGGCGGAGCCGGTCGGGCAGGTCCGTCGGCAGGGTGTGGAACGCCTCGACGCGCGCGTCGGCGCCGACCGCGAGCAGGGCCGCCCGGTCGCGGGCCTCGGCCACGCCCGTCAGGACCGAGCCGCCGAACGCGGCGGTGGTGAGGGAGGTCAGCAGCGCCAGCAGTGGCAGCACCGCCGACACCGACGTACGGCCCGCGCGGGCCAGCGACAGATGGGCCACCGCACCCCGCAGCCGCCCGGCGGGCCGGGCCAGCGCGCGCAGCGGCAGCGGATACAGCCGCACCAGCACCAGCGCCGCGATGACGGCCACCAACACCGGTGCCAGCGCGACCAGTTGGTCACCTACGTCACCGCCGCTCACGGCGCCCCGCGCACCCCCGGCTTCATCGGCCCCGCGGCCGGCCCCGCCCGTGCCCCTGCGCCGCAGCGCCACCACGGCCCCCGTCGCCAGCACCAGCAGCGTCAGTTCGGCGACGGTGCGGCGGCGGGACGGGCGTACGGACGTCACGTCACGGCGTGTGCCGTGCAGCGCCGCCGAGCGGTGGGCCGCGGCGGCGCGCAGCGGGAGGGCCGCGCAGGCCAGGACGGTGACGGCGAGCGCGGCGGCCACGGCGTACGTGCGGCGTCCCTCGGGCACGACGAGCAGCGCGGCCGTCAGGCCCAGCGCGCCCGCGGGCACGGCGACGACAGCCGTCTCGGCGAACAGCCGGCCCGCGATGCCCGGCAGGGAGCCGCCGCGGGCGCGCAGCAGGGCGAGTTCGGGGCGACGGCGGTCCGCGGCGAGGCCGCCCGCCATCAGCAGGACGACCACGGCGACCGTCCCGGTGCCGAACGCGGCGACCGCGACGAGCGGGCCGATGGCGGAGCGCAGACCCGCGTATCCGGCGAGGACCTCGTCGAGTTCGGTGCTCGCCCAGGCCCGGGGGTCGGTGGCCTCGCGGACGCGCTGCATGGCCGGTCCGGTCTCCAGGTCGGCGACGGCGGTCCGCAGCCGGGGCAGGTCGTGGGCGTGCAGCCGGTCGGTGGAGGGGGCCAACTGCCAGTAGAGCCACGGTTCTCCGGCCGTGCCGAGCATGGCGGGCGCGGCGTCGGGCGGGAGCAGCAGCGCACCGAGCCAGTAGAAGAGCGGGTCGCCCGGCCCGGGCACCCGGATCAGGGACGGCGTGCGCAGCAGGGGTTCTGTCGACCAGTAGGCGCTGGCGCGCTCGCGCGGGACGACGATGCCGGTGATCCGGACGGCGAGCGGGCCGCGGCGCACGGCGGGCACGTGGATGACCGAACCGACCTTGATGCGCAGGTGTTTCGCCGTCTCGGCGCTGACGGCGGCCTCGATCTCCGGGCTCGCCGCGGTGACCGTGCCGTCGGCGCGCGGCAGCCGGCCCGCGCGCAGCTGGGAGTGGTCGGCGAGCCCGGCCTGTGCGACGAGGGAGACGCGGGCGGGCAGCCCGTACGGCCTCGGCAGCCAGCGCTCCGGGACCTCCTGGTCCTCGGCGGTGCGGACGCCGTACGACGACTGGTCCGCGTCGACGGGGAAGGCGCGGGCGGCGGCGCGGATCTGGGCGTACTGGCCGTCCAGCGCGGCGGGGCGCAGGGCCGCCTCCCGTCGCGGCTGCGGCAGGGCGAGGTCGGGCTGCGGGGCGTACATCCGGACGGTGGTGCTGTCGGGCCGCGCCGCCGTGACGGCGTGCCGCAGACCCGCGTCGCCGTACCGGTCGACGGCGCGGGGCAGCGCGGCGGCCAGGCACGCGGTCAGCGCCACCAGCAGCGCCAGCGCGCACGCGGCCCCGGGCGCGGCCCGCAGGCGCGTGCGGACCCAGGGCGCGGTGGGGCGCGCCCGCATCGCCGTCCGGTCCGGGTCCTGGCCCTGGCCCCGATCCTGGCCGCGGTCCTGGCCCTGGCCCTGGCCCCGGTCCTGGCCCTGACCCCGATCCTGGCCCTGGCCCTGGCCCTGGCCCCGGTCCCGGTCCCGGACCCGACCCCCGTCCCGGCCCCGCACCCTTCGCGCGGTGTCCCGGAGCCACAGCGCCGCCTTCGACCCCGTGCCGCCCACCTCACTCACCTCCCTGATCCCGCAGCGACGTCACCGGTGCGGCCCGCCGTGCCGCCAGCACCCCCGTGACGACGAGCGGTACGACGGCCACGGCGGCCAGCAGGAGGGCCACGCGGCCCACCGGCAACTGCACCAGCACGTCCGGCACCGGCCGCGTGGCCCCCGAGGTCAGCAGGATCAACGGGACGACCGCGCGGGTCAGCACCGCGCCCAGGACGACGCCCACCAGCAGACCGATCCCCACCAGCACGCCGTGCTCGGCGGCGATCACGCGGGCCAGCCGGCGCCGCGAGGTGCCCAGGGCACGCAGTACGGCGAACTCGGCGCCCCGCTCCCGCAGCGACCCGGCCGCGCTCACCGCGAACCCGACCGCGGTGAGCGCCGCCGCCGCGACGGCCGCCGCGCCGAACCCGGCCGAGGGACCGGCCCCGAACGGGTCGCGGCGCAGCTCCGCGGCGATCTCGTCCCGGACGACGACCCGCGCCGGATCGGCGTCCGGGCGCGCCCGCAGGGCCGCCGCCACCCGCGCGCTCTCGCCGGGCGCGGGCCGCAGCCACCACTCGGTGGGCGCCATGCCCTCGCCGTACCGGGCCTCCAGCACGCGGTTGACGGCGGTCAGGTCGACGAGCAGCGCGCCGCCGTCGCCCGCCCCGCCGACCGTGGTCGTCGGCAGCGCCGGGACCGAGCGCACGATCCGCACCGGGACGGTGGACCCGGCGAGCGTCACGTCCACGCGCTGCCCGGTGCGGGCGTTGGCCGAGGCGAGGAACCGGTCGGTGGCGACGGCGGTCACCTCGGGCAGCGCCGGCTGGGCGACCCGCATCCGTACGGTCAGCTGCGCGGCCTCCGCGAACCTGCCCTCCGGGACGAACCCGGTGCCGTACGCGACCGTCAGCGGGGCGGCGCCGACCAGGCGCGGTGTGGTCGGGCTGGTGCTCGCGTCGGGCGAGGACACCGTGCTGGTGGTGCTCGCGGTGAGGGCCCAGTCGGCGCTCAGCGCGAGCCGGGTGCCGTCCGAGCCGGGTGCTCCCTCCGCGGTCAACCCGCCGATCACGAGCCGGTGTTGTTCGGCTCGGCCGGCGGGCTGTGGCAGGTCCAGCTGGAACGCGGTGAGGGTGAGCGGGCCCGGATCGGTGCCGCCGGCGGCCGGTTCGAGGGTGAGCGTGTGGCTCCGCCCGTCGGCCGGGAGCCGCCCGAACGCCAGCTTGTACGGCGTCCCGTACGCGTCCCGCACCATGGCCCTGACCTCGGCCGTCGTGCCCCGACTCGCGCCGCGCAGGGCCGCCTTGAGGCGCAGCCGCTCGGTGCCGGCCGGCACGCGCACGCCCTCCGTGTCACCCTTCGGCCGCAGCGTCGAGAGCAGCGGGCGCACACCCCCCGGCGCCAGGTCGCCGCGCATCAGCAGCGTGTCCGCCGCGTGCGCGGTGTCCAGCGCGAGGACGGTCGCCGTCCGGCTCGCCGACATCGGCAGCGTCGACCGGACCGCCGGTGCGGCCTCCTCGATGTGCGGCACGGCCGCGTAGGCCTGTGTGCGGCCCAACTCGCTGTCGCCGGTGCCGAGTACGCGCACCGGCGCCCCGGCCCGGAAGTCCGCCTGGTCGTCCTGCGAGCGGTCCCACGAGGAGCCCTGCCCGATCGCGAGCATGCCCAGCGCCACCGCGAGCACCAGCAGCAGCACCGGGCCCGCGCCGCGTCCCGGGCGGCGGCTGAACTGCCAGCCCGCCAATGCCCCGGGCAGTCCGCGGCCCCGGGCCGCCCGGCGTTCGGCGAGCCGGGCCGCGGGCGGCAGCAGCCGCAGGGTGAGCACCGTGCCGGCGAACAGGGCCAGCGCGGGCGCCACCACCAGCAGCGGGTCGATGCCGAGGGCGCCCGACCGGTCGCTGCTGACGGCGCCCGTGGCCCGGCCGTCCAACTGCCAGTACGCGACGCCCGCGACGACCAGCAGCCCCACGTCCGCGCCCGCCCGCACCGAGCCGGGCAGCGACCGGGCCCGCCCGGTGGTGAACGTCGACGTCAGCGCGGGCAGCGCCACCGCGACCGCACACGCCAGGGCCACGCCCGCCGCCACCAGCCACACGGCGCCGCGCCCGGCCACGGACGCCACCGACGTGTCGAGGTGCAGCCCGATGCGGGCCGGGGCGCCCTGCCCGGCCAGCAGTCCGGTGAGCGGACCGGCGAGCAGCGGGGCGCAGGCCGCGGCGGGCACGGCCAGCAGCAGCGCCTCCAGGGCGGCCGACCGGGCGACTTGGCCGCGCGAGCCGCCGCGCGCCCTCAACAGGCGTGTCTCGGCCGCGCGTTCGCCGCTCAGCAGCCGCGCCACCAGCAGCAGCGTGCAGCCCGCGAGCAGCGCTAGCTGAAGCGCCACGATCAGCAGGGTGGACCGGGACACCAGCGAGGCGCGCTCCACGCGGTCGAGGACGGTGGGCAGCGCGGTGCTCACCTCCGGCGAGCCGCCCAGCGCCGCCTCCTTCCGCAGTGCGGCGCCGCCGTCCCGGACGGACTCGCGCAGCGCGCCCGCGCGTTCGGCGGTGACCGTCGAGAAGTCCGCCGACGCCAGCCACGCCGACGCCCCGACGCTCACCCGGCCGCCGGCCAGCACGGCCGGGTCGGCGAGCAGCGGACCGTACGTCGTGAAGGCGACCTCGACGACACCGCGCCCGCGCAGGTCGTCCAGGCGCCAGTACGGGGCGGCCGAGTCGACGGGGCGGTACAGGCCGGTGACGTGGATCCGCACGTCCGGGCCGCCGAGCCGGTCGGTGAGCGTGAGGCGGGCGCCGGCCTCGAGGCCGAGGGCGCGGGCGGCGGACTCGGGCAGCGCGACCTCGGTCACGGCGGAGCCCTGACCGCGCGGCGGACGTCCCCGCGTGACGCGGATCTGCGTGCGGTCCAGCGCCGCGAGGTGCGTCAGGTCCGGGTCGCCGGAACGGGCGCCGGGCGCCTGGAGGGAACGGGGGAGGGCGTACGGGCCGGACCGGGTGAGGGTGCGCAGCGTGACCGGCATCCCGCTGAAGACCTCGCGCGCCCCGTCGGCCACGGCCTCACCGGCGGCCTCCCGCCGCTCCGGCGGCACATCGGCCCTGACGACCAGCGCCGTGTCGGCGGCGTTGCGGGCGTCCCGCAGCGCGTGCCGCAACGCGGCGTCACCGATCGCACCCGAGTACGCGGTGAGCGTGGCGAGCACCGCCGTGGTGAGCACGACACTGAGCAACGCGGCACCGAGCACCACCCGATGCGCCCAGGCCCGCGCCACCACGAAGCCCGCACGCCCCCAGCCCCCCACCACCCGGCCGCCCCCCACCACACCCCGTGTTGTCCAGACCTCTTGGCGATGTTGTCAGAGGGCACGGGGTACGGGTAAGCGCTTGTAGACCGGACTTGATCCGATTGTGACCGGAATCCGGCGCGGGGTGACCGCAATTCGCACGGCGGGGGAGCATGCTCCCGCGCACGGCTCGTGTGGCTCAGTCCGGGGTGTTCACCATGGATGCCGCCGCGTACGTCAGGTAGCTCCACAGGGTGTGTTCGTGTTCCTCGGAGAGGCCGAGTTCGTCGACCGCGTCGCGCATGTGCTTGAGCCACGCGTCGTGGGCCGCGCGGTCCACGACGAAGGGGGCGTGGCGCATGCGGAGCCGGGGGTGGCCGCGGTTCTCGCTGTACGTCGTGGGGCCGCCCCAGTACTGGATCAGGAACAGCGTGAGCCGCTCCTCGGCCGGGCCCAGGTCCTCTTCCGGGTACATGGGGCGCAGGAGCGGGTCCTCGGCGACCCCCTGGTAGAAACGGTGGACGAGCCGGCGGAAGGTCTCCTCCCCGCCGACCTGCTCGTAGAAGGTCTGCTCCTGAAGCGTGCCGCGCCGAATCTCTTTCACGCCCCCCATGCTCTCAGACAGGGGGACCGAGGACTCAAGACGTAGGACCCCGCGGAAATCGGCCCATCCGGGGCCGCACGGGACGAGGACCTGTTCCGTTTTCTGCGGGGGCTGACCCGCGGCGCCTGCGGGGTGACGGTTACGTCGGCCGCGAGGGGGCCCGGCTCGGCGGTCCGGAGGGGCCGTACGTCCGGCTCCTCGCGAAGTGACCGGCCGCCCCGTGAGGCAGCCGGTCACCTGGTGTCCCGTGGGACGGCGCGTTCAGCCGCGGCGGACCGTGATCGTCGTCCACGCCCCGACGTGCACCCGGTCGCCGTCCTGCAACGGCACCGGCACGAACGGCTGGATCGGCTCGTCCGAGCCGTTGACCGTGGTGCCGTTCGTCGAGTTCTGGTCGACCACGGCCCAGCTGCCGTCCGGCTGCTGCACCAGCACCGCGTGCTGGTGCGAGACGCCCGGGTCCTCCGGCGGCACCGACAGGTCGATGTCGGGGGTCTCGCCGGTGGAGTGGCGGCGGCGGCCGATGGTCACCTGGTTGCCGGTGAGCGTGCGCTGCTGCTCCGGGGAGTACGCGGGCAGGTTCAGTCCCGCGGCCTCGGGGCCGGACCGCTGCATCATCGCCATGAAGTACTCGCGGTCGGGGCCGATGGTCGCCAGCCACGTCGTCGGGCCGGGGCCCTGGTTGTAGCCGCCCTGGCCTCCGGGCGGGGCCTGGGTCGCGCCGGGGGGCGGGTAGCCGTAACAGCCGCCGTTCTGTGGGCCGCCCGGACCACCAGGGCCGCCCGGGCCGTTCGACGGCGGGGGCAGCATCCAGTCGTCCTCGGCACCGCCCGCCGGGCCGCCCGGCTGCTGCCGGTGCGTCTCCTGCGGGAATCCGGGCGGAGCCGGGGGGCCGGACTGCTGGAACGCCTGAGGGCCGCCGCCGGGACCACCGGGACCACCGGGGCCGGCGGGCGGAGTGGGGCCGGGCGGGGGCGGCACGGGGCGCGACGGGTCGCCGAAGGGGGAGGGGGCGCCGGGACCACCGGGTCCACCCGGGCCGCCGCCGAAGCCGCCGGACGGACCGCCGGGTCCACCCGGACCACCGGGACCCTGCTGGCCACCGGGGCCGCCAGGGCCGCCGCCGAAGCCGGACGGGCCACCGAAACCACCGGGGCCGCCGTCAGGGCCGCCGGGACCCTGAGGTCCACCCGGTCCACCGGGTCCACCATGAGGCCCGCTCTGCGGGCCGCCCGGACCACCAGGGCCACCCGGACCCGCAGGCCCACCCGGGCCACCGGGACCGCCGGGGTGCACAGGCCCACCGGGACCGCCGGGACCGAAACCCATCGGGCCACCCGGACCGGAAGGTCCACCGGGTCCACCAGGTCCACCAGGTCCGCCGGGGCCGCCAGGGTGCGGGGGACCGCCAGGTCCGCCGTGTCCACCCGGACCGCCCAGGCCGCCCGGACCACCCTGGCCCCCAGGACCATGCGGGCCGCCGTGCCCGCCGTGCCCGCCAGGTCCCGACGGGTCGCCGAAGGGCGGTGGGCCCGGGGGGATCGGCTCGGCGGGGCGGTTCATCTGCGACGGGCGCGAGCCCTGGTAGTCGAACGAGTCCTGACCGCCGCCGTACGACGGACCGGACGGCGGCTGCTGGAAGCGCACGCCGGGGCCGGGCGGGGGCGGGGCGGCCGGAGTGTACGAGGTCGCCGTGTTGGTGAGGAAGTTCCACCGGCACTCCTCGCAGAACGGCGCGCCACCCTCACGGGGTGTGCGGCACTGCGGGCACAGCTCCGGCTCGTGCCGGCCGGGACCACCCGGACCGCCGGGGCCACCAGGGCCGCCGGAACCCTGCGGGCCCCCAGGGCCACCGTGGCCGCCGGGGCCACCCGGACCACCGGGCGGCGGGAAGCCGTAGCCGCCGCCGGGCGGGGGCGGCGGAGGGGGCGGAGGTACGGCACCGGCCATGCGGTGACCGCAGACCTCGCACCAGTCGTCGGAACCCGACTGGTGTCCGTTCGGGCAGGTCGGCATGTCGGCGCTTCCCCCTCTCCTTTCCGGCCGCGCGGCCGGATTTCTCCAACCCCGGGGGGTCGGGCTCGCTCAGATCACTTCTTCACACGAACGGTCTTCGTCGACCGGGTCTCGAGAGTCATCTCGTCGGCCTCCTCGACCTTCGCCTTCAGTCGCACAGTACCCGTCGCGGCATCGACCACGTCCACCACCTTCGCAAGCAGTTTCGCGGTGTCCGCGTTTCCGGAGGCGCTCGCGAGCTGAACGGCGCGGCCCAGTTTGGCCGTTGCTCCGTCCCTATCGCCCACTTTGCGAAGATCCAGGCCCTGTTGGATGACTTGCGCCAGTTCTGCCTGCCCCGTGTAGTGGGCGACCTGAGGGTTGATCGCCGTGGACGCGACGACGTCGTCCGTCCAGACGGCCCGTACGAGACCCTGCGCGCCGAGGTTCTGGACGGTGCCGTCGGGCTGCGGGGCCACCAGCGAGATGCGGGCCGCGAGCATCTCCTGGCCGAGCTCCGCGGGCGGAACCTCCACGCAGACGTGGTAGTCACGGGACTCGTCGCCCCAGGAACCGGTGGGGTAGTCGCCGGCCCGCGGGCCCGCCTCGGCGCGGCGGTCGGTCAGGTCTTCGAGGGTCGGCGCCGTCTGCTTCACGAACCTCACCGTCGTCCCGACCGGGGTCCACAGCCGCAGCGCGACGTCCGCGACCTCCTTGCCCATCGCCGTCTCCATCAACCGTGTGAAGTCGGCGGCGAGCCCGGCCGGGTCGGCGACGATGTCCGCGCTGCCGAGCAGGGCGGAGGCGATCCCTGTGACTTCTTTCACGTCCCAGTCGGTGCCCACACCGCGCGCGTCACACGTGAACCGTCCGGCGCACGCGTCCAGGGCCGCGCGCAGATCCTTTGCCGACTCGTGTTCGTTGCGGCCGTCGGTGAGCAGGATGCCGTGCCGGATCGCGACGTCCGCCGAGGACAGCAGCCGGTCGGCGAGCCGCAGCCACGTGCCGATCGCCGTGCCGCCGCCCGCGCTGAGCCTGCGCAGCGCCTGCTTGGCCTGCTCGCGGGTCGTGGCACCGGCGACCGCGAGGCCCCCGTCGGCCGGGTAGACCTCCTTGGCGACGTGCGTGCCGCCGATGACGGCGAAGCGCACGCCGTCGCGCAGCGTGTCGATCGCGGCGGCCGTGGCGTCGCGGGCGTTGCGCATCTTGGTCGGCGGGTAGTCCATCGAACCCGAGCAGTCGACCATGAGCACCACGGCCGCGGAGGGGCGCCGGCCGGACGAGTACAGGTGCGGAGCGGTGACCGCGCTGCCGACCGTGCCGCCGCCGGTCGCGGTCACGGTGAGGATCGCGTTGACCTCGCGGCCGCCTTCCGGCAGGTACTCGTTCTGGTGGACGTCCACCGCGAAGTGCGGCACGTTCGACTTCGAGAAATTGGCCATGGCTGTTCCGCTCCCCCTGAGGCGCCCCACCGGGGCGGGGCGCCCGCTGTCCGCGGGACCGGTCCCCTCCGGTCCCTGTGTGGCCTCGTCCCGTGCGGCCTCAGGCCGATCCTGCCCCCTGCTGCTCCGCCGGGAACGGCACGACGGCCACTGTTACGTTGTCGTGGCCCCCGCCGTCCAGGGCGTGACCCACCAGCACCTGGGCGCTGTGCAGCGGTCGGGTCGCGGCGTCGAGGGGGACGACCCGGGCCATGTCCTCGGCGGCCTCCGCGTAGTTCCACAGGCCGTCCGTGCAGACCACCACGACACCCGGCCGGTCCGGCTTGAACGACGCGGTGTGCGGCTCCAGTTCGTACGCGTCGGCGCCGAGCCAGCCCGTGATCGCGTGGGCGCGCTCGTCGGCGTACGCCTCGGCCTCGTTCATCAGGCCGGCCGCGACCATCTGCGCCGCCCACGAGTCGTCCTCGGTGAGGCGGGCGGGGGGCGCGGAGCGGTCCACCGGGACCCAGTAGGCGCGGCTGTCGCCGACCCAGCCGACGACGAGGAGACCGGGCGTCACCACGGCACCGACCAGGGTGCAGGCGGGGGCGTTCTGGTGCGGGCCCTGCTCCAGGGCCGTCGCGGGTTCCGCGGCGAGGGAGTTGACGGCGCGTGAGGCCGCGACGATCGCCTCGTGCATGGCCTGCTGCGGGTGCGTGCCCCGGGGGAGTGCGGCGAGCAGCGCCTCGCCGGCGGCGCGGGACGCGGCGAGCGAGGCGTCGTCGGGGCGGGTCGCCGAGGAGACGCCGTCGCAGACGATCGCCACGGTGGCGGCGGAGCCGTCGGGCAGCGCGGTGCGGGCGACCGCGAACGCGTCCTCGTTGCGGTGGTGGCGCAGGCCCCGGTCGCTCACGGCGGCGACCGTGCCGGCGTCCTGCTCCATGTGGTCGCGCTCGCGGGGCTGGGCGTGCCCGCAGTTCTCGCAGTACCCGTCGCTGTCCACGCGCCCGGCCCGGCAGGCCACGCACACCTTGACGGCGGCCGAGGGCTCGGCCGGGTCCTGGGCGGCGGCCGGCTCGGCGGCGACGCGGGGGTCGGGGGCCTGCAGCGCGTACTCGTCCGGAGCCTGCAGCGCGTACTCGTCCGGAGCCGGGGAGGCGCCGCCGGCGGCATCGGAGCCGCTGTGCCGAGCGCCGTCCCGCCCGACCGCCGAGGACCCGAACTCGCCCTGCCCCGGCGGCCGGTCGAATCGGACGCCTCCGGCGGGCGGGGCGGGCTCGGCGGGCTCGGCGGTTCCCGCCGCCTCGGCGGCCGACGCGGAAGCCACCGGAGGCGGCGCGACCGGAGACGCGGCCGGAGGCACGGCAGGCGGCACGACCGGCGGTACGACCGGCGGCGCGGTGGCCGCCGGGGAGGCCAGGGGCGGCGGGGGCCCAGGGGGCGGCGGAGGCGAGCCGGGCACCCGGGCGGCGCCCCGCGCGGCGTCCGGCACCACGGGCGTCCCGGGCGCAACCGGCGGGGCCGGCGGGGCCGGCGGCACGGTCGTGCCTGTCGGCGGGGCCGCCTGCGCCGCACCCCCGTGCGGAGTCCCCGCAGGCGTGGCGGGCGGCGTCGTCGGAGGTGTCACCGGCGGTGCCTCCCCCGCGCCGGCCGGAGGCGTCGCCGTGCCGTTCGAAGTAACCGTCGGATGGTCGTCCGGCCGTGTCGGTACGGCGGACAGGTCGTATCCGCACGCACCGCAGAAACGGTCACCCGACTCGAGCGGTTCCTCGCAGCTCGGGCAGGCGGACAACTGGGGCATCTGCGACATCAATTACACCCACGTCCGGGGGCGGTAACGGTTGGCTCGTTCCACCAGGTCGATCCTCTCCTCGCCGCCGTGCGCGAGCCGTGCCAGCATGCGGTACGAACGCTCCAGGCCGAAGCGCAGGCCCCGCTCGTCCAGCTCGCTGCCGAGCAGCACCCGCCGGGCGGCCGGGGCGGAACCCTGGCCACCGGAGAGTACCCAGTCCAGGGCGCAGCCGAGGACTTCCACCGACAACTGCTCGCGCCGCGCCGGGTCGAGCCCGTACGCGTCCAGCGCCTCGACCTGCCCGGCGGCGGCCGACAGGTCGTCAAGGAACGGTACGTCACCGGCCGCGGCCGTCCGCTGCCGCAGCCGCGCCCGTACGGCCGCCACGCGGGCCGCCGTGTAGTGGATGGACGACTCCGGCACCGACTCCAGCGTCCGTACGGCAGCCCGCCGGTCCCCGGCCGCGAGCTGCACGCGCGCGAGGCCGAACGCGGCGCTCACATGGCTCGGGTCGGTCGCCCACACCAGGCCGTAGTACTCGGCGGCGTTGTCCAACTGCCCCAGTACCTCGGCGCACAGGCCGAGGGCCAGCTTCGGCGCGGGCTCGCCCGGAAAGGCGTCGTACACCGCGTCGAAGGCGAGCGCCGCGCCCTCGTGGTCGCCGGTGACCAGCGAGGCCACGCCCCGGTACCAGATCACCCGCCAGTCGTCGGGCCGTTCCTCCTCCACGTGCCGCAGGGCCTCCAGCGCGGTGGAGGATTCGCCGTTCTCCAGCCAGGCGCGGATCTGCCGCAGCCGGGTCTCGACGGACGGCGACGGCGCCGCCGCCAGCGCGGCGAGCAGCTCGCCCGGCGCTGACGTCATCAGGCCCGCCAGGAAACCCGCGTCGGGGTCGGCCGGGTCCACCCGCGGCACCGGCAGCGCGAGCCCCGCGGCGGGCGTGGCGACCGGCTTGACGAGGCCACCCCCACCCGCGGGCGCACCGGCCACGAGCGCTACGTGCGCGGACCCCGGGGAACCGCCCCGGCCGCCGGGTCTGCCCCGGCCGCCCGTCGACCGCGCGCCCAGCCGGGACACCTCGCCGTCCAGCCTCGGGAACAACTCGCTGTCGGTCACCCTCAGTTCGGGTCCGAACAGCGTCGACAGCGCGGGCCGGGCACGCCCCGTCTGGAGGGACACGACCTCCCGCAGCACGCCCGTCAGCTGCTCGGCCATCTCCTGCGCGGAGGCGAACCGGCGTGCCGGATCGGGGTCCGTGGACCGCACCAGCAGCCGGTAGAAGGACTCGTACCGCCGGAACACCTCGATGTGGTCCGGGTCGGGCAGCGAGTCGACGAAGACGTTCGTGTAGCCCTGGAAGTCGAAGGTGAGGACGGCGAGCGTGCGGCCCACCGTGTACAGGTCGGACGCCACCGACGGGCCGACCTCCGCGACCTCCGGCGCCTGGTAGCCGACCGTGCCGTAGATGGCCGACTCGTCGTCGTCCATCCTGCGCACCGCGCCCATGTCGATCAGCTTCAGCTGGTCCTCGGTCTGGATCGCGTTGTCGACCTTGAAGTCGCAGTACAGCAGGTTGCGGCTGTGCAGATGACCGAGCGCCTCCAGCGCCTCGATGCCGTACGCGCAGGCCTGCTCCACGGGCAGCGGGTCCCGCCGGCCCTGGGGGGTGCGGCGGGCGTTGGCTATCTCCTTCAGCGACTTGCCGCCGACGTACTCCATGACGATGTAGCCGTCGAGGGAGCCGGTGCGCTGGTCGAGGTGCTCCACGAAGTTGTAGATCCGCACGATGTTGGCGTGCTCGATCTCCGCGAGGAACCGCCGCTCGGAGATCGCCGCCGCCATCGCGTCCTGGTCGCCGGTGTCCAGCAGGCCCTTGAGGACCACCCACCGGTCGGAGACCGCACGGTCCACGGCGAGGTAGATCCAGCCGAGCCCGCCGTGCGCGAGGCAGCCCACCACCTCGTACTGCCCGTGCACCACGTCGCCCGCCCGCAGCTTCGGCACGAACGAGTACGGGTGGCCGCACTTGGTGCAGAAGCCCTCCGTGCGCCCCGGCCGGTCGCCGCGCGCCCGCCCCACCGGCGCCCCGCAGTCCGAACGCGAGCAGAACCGCTTGCGCTCGGGCACCTCGGGGTTGTCCAGCACCATCGCGCGCGGGTCGGGCCGGGGGATCGGCGGCACCTGCACCAGCCCCGCGCCGAGCCGCCCCCGCGAGGACGAACCGGCCGCCGAACCGGAGCTGCGCACCGTCACCGAACGGCTCGTGGACCGCCCCGACACCGAACGCGACAGCCGTCCCGACACCGAACGCCGCGACCTCGACGACTGCGACGACGTACGGGAACCGCGGCTGCCCGCGCGCGAACCGGCGCTGCCCGCCGAGCCCTTGGAGCCCTTGGAACTCTTCGAGCCGCGGCCGCCGACCGTGATGCCGGTCGGCGCCGAGCCCACCATGCCGGTCGCGGAGACCACCGGCGCGAGACCGCACATGTCGCAGTACAGCTCTCCGCCGCCCACGTCCTCGTACGCGCCCTCGCAGCCGGGCCGCTGACAGCTCCGCCCCGCGGCACCGCCCGCCCGGTTGCCCGCCCCGCTCGTCGCGCCGCTCATCGCGCCGCCTCCCCGTCGTCGCTCACGCGCCCGGACCCCCGCGGTCCTCGGGCCCGCCTTGGCCGGGCACCCGTGCGCCGCCGCCCAGCAGATCGGCCGCCGCGTGCTGGTAGCGCAGCACGGCCTGCTCGGCGACCCGCAGGTCGCAGGGCGCGCTCCACAGCATGCGGCGCGCCTTCTCGTACTTCTCGACCAGCTCCGGATCCTCCGCCAGGCCGTGCCTGGCGACCTTCGCCTTGTACGCGTCGAGCCGGCCGCGCAGCTCGGCGCGGACCGCCAGGGGAGCCGTGACCGCCGTCAACGACTCGCGGGCGCGCAGCAGTTCGTCCTCCGCCTTGCGCTCCAGCGCCTCCAGGAGCGGCGACAGGCGGTGCCATTGCGCGTTCCTGCGGTACTCGGCCGCCGTCGCCAACTGCTCCTGGAGCACCGTCGGCGGGCCGCTCACCACCGGCACCTCCGTCGCGGCGATCTTCGCGAGGACCTCGCCGCGCGCGGTGCGGGCCTCGGCGAGCGTGCGGTCCGCGCGGGACAGCAGGTCGCGCAGCTTCACGATGCGCGCCTCCGCGTCCTTGCGGACCTCCAGCACCGCGTCGATCTCGCGGCGCACGTCCTCCAGGGCGCGCGCCTCACGGTCGTACACCGTCGTGTCCGGCCGGCCGCCGCCCGGCGCCGAACTGCCCTCGGTGGGCTTCCAGAAGGCCAGCGGGTCCGACACCACCTGCTCGCGCAGCCGCGTCAGCGTGCGCGTGATGCGCTCCAGGTCGTCGCCCGCCGGGTGCTCGCCGGGGCGCACGCCGACGGAGTGCGCGAGCTGCCGGGTGCGCTGGAGCTCCGCGGCGAGTAAATCGATGCGGGCGGGCAGCGCCGACCAGACCGCGTCGGCGGCGACGACCATGTCCAGCGAGCTCGCGTACAGCTCGTTCATGCGGTCCACGAGCGTCGTCAGCGAGTACCGCTCGGCGAGCCGGCCCGGAGCGCCGTCCGGCGCGGGCGCGGCTGCCCCCGCGATGGCCGCCGCGCCGCCCGGGAGCGTGACCGACTCGCCGCTCAGCAGCTCGGTCAGCTCCACCAGGTCCTCACGGCTGGACCAGCGGCGGCGCGCGCGGATCTCACGGGCAGTGCGCAACGCGCCCGCGTACGCGTCGAAGTACGCCCACAGCAGCGTGATCGCCGCCTCCGTGGCCGCCCACCGTTCCTTGGTGACGCCCGTGAGGGCGGCCCCTTCGAGGAGTCTGCGGCCCGCGTGGTCCTGGAGGGCGAGCAGCGAGGTCTCGATCGCCTCGTGCTCCGCGCCGAGCCGCGCCAGCGCACGGTCCACCTCGTCCCGGTCCATTACCGGCCCGGTGGGTCCCGTGACGCCCATCGATCACCTCTCGCTGCTGTCGTCGACTGGTGGTTGGTCCTCTGTCCCGCGTGCCTGTCCCGCGGCGTGCCGTCAGCTCGAACGCCGGTACTCCGGGGCCGGCGGTTCCGACTTCGCCGAGTCCTCTCCCAGTGTCGCCGACAGCCACCTGTCGTAGGACGCCTGCCATCCGTTCGAGCTGTCCTTGCGGTAGTCCACGAGTACGCGGTTGACGCGGCGGACCAGATCGTCGGCGTCCTCGCGCATCGCGACGCCGTAGTACTCGGTCGTGAACGCCTCGCCCTTCAGCTGCACCGTCGGGTCCTGCGCCGCCTGGCTCGCCGCGAGCGCGCCGTCGGTCACCACCGCGTCCGCCTCGCCGAGTTGGAGCCGCACCAGGCAGTCCAGCTGGTTGGGGACGGTCGCCGAGATGTCCGCCGAGATCGGCAGTTCGCCCGACTCGCGGGCCTCCTCCAGCGTCGAGTACGCGGTGGAGCCCGCCGCCGTGCAGATCCGCTGGTCCGCGAGCGAGCCGTCGAAGCCCGTGATCGGCGACGACTTGGGCGCCAGGACCTGCTGGCCGGTCTTGAAGTACGGCGCGGAGAACGCGACGTCCCGGATGCGCGCGCAGTTGATCGTCATGGTCCGCACGACCATGTCGACGCGGCCGTCCTGGATCGCCGGTATGCGCTGGTCGGTGGGTATCGCCTTGAACTGCACGGCGTCCGCGTCGCCGAGGATGTCCTCGGCGATGCGGTGCACCAGGTCGATGTCGAAGCCCTCCAGGTCGCCGGACGCGCCGCGGTTGGGGTTGCGGTAGCCCCAGCGGTAGCTGTTCTGGTCGACGCCGACGACCAGCTTGCGCTTCTCGCCCTCCCGGCCCTTGATCGCCTCGATCGTCGGGCCGTCGGCGCCCGACGGGGACAGCGTCTGCTTCTCCGGGTCCGCGCAGTCGTCCTCCGCCCGGACCTGGCTGCCGTGGGCCACGGCCGAGCCGCCGGTGTCCGTCCCGCCGCCCGCGCCGGCCCGCTCCACGTGCGGCAGCAGCAGCGCGAAGACCACCGTCAGGGCGCAGACGACCGCCATCGCACCCACACCGCCCCAGCCCCTGAGGCCGGCCCGCAGACGTCGCGCACCCATCGTCACGCCCCCTTTCACCGGTACTCCGACAGCCTGCGGCCGATGCCCAGCACGGCCCCCGCCGCGCCCAGCACGGCGAGCGCGCCCGCGCCCACCGACAGGCCCGTCATCGCGTCCAGGCCGTCACCGGCCGCCGACGCGAACTCCCGCGTCTCGTGCTCCAGCGCGCGGGCCAGGTTGGCGTCCACGCTGTCGAAGCACTCGCCGGTCGCGCCCTTCGCGCCGATCACCTTGTCCAGCGCCGCGTCGTAGTTGCCGTTCTCGTCCTGCTCGCGGGCGGCGGCGTGGCGCTTTCGCCACTCCGCCATGTTGCCCACCGCCGTCGCGACCGGCTGCTCGCCCGGCCGGTCGTCCGCGAGGCGCCGCGCCTGCGCGAGGCCCTTGCCGAGCGCGTCCATCTCCGTCTGGAAGTCGTGGTCGTAGGCGTCGAACGTCTGCGCGCCGACCTTGACCGTCTCCGCGCCGCGCGCCACGAGCGTGAGGTTCTCGTTGCCCCTGGCCTTGAGGGAGGCGATGCGGGCGTCGTGCAGCACGTTCAGCGAGCGGACGCCGTGGTCGTAGGAGTCGTCGAGGGACGACCGGGCGACGGTGTGGCCGACGACCAGCCACAGCAGGACCACCGTCGCGGTGGCCGTCGCCGCGACCAGGCCGTGGTTCAGGACGCGGTTGGTGCGGCGGTAGGTGCGGTGCTGGGCCCAGGCGAGGGCGGCCAGCGCGAGGACGCCGAGGCCGATCGCCGCCCAGGGGTAGGGGGTGGCGTGCGCGTAGTCCGAGCGCAGGCGCTCGTTCTCCTTCGTGTACAGGTCCTCGGCCGCCGGGAGCATCTGCTTCTGCATCTTCTCGTTCGCGTACCGGAGGTAGGCGCCGCCGACCGGGAAGCCCTGGCGGTTGTACGTCCTGGCGCGCTCCACGAGGCCCTTGTACTCGGGCAGGAGGCGGTTGAGGCGGGCGATCGTCCGCGCGGAGAGGGAGCCGGGCTCCGAGTTCGCCGCGGCGTTGACGAGCTTGTCGGCCGCCGTGCGGATGTCCTTCTCGTAGCGGTCGCGGGAGGCCTTGGTCTCCTGGCCGCCGGCGAGGAAGCCGCTGGACGCGGCGGTGTTGGCGTCGGCGAGGGAGCGGTAGATGTCGGCCGCGTCGGAGCTGAGGGGCTGGCTGCGGTGCAGGACGGCGTCGGCGGCGGACGCGCGGTCGTGGGTCTGCCAGGCGGTGACGGCGCCGAACGCGACGACCAGGGCGGCGAGGACGGCGCCGATGATGCGCAGCCGGCCCGGTTCGGTGGTCGCGGCCCTGCGGAGACGGGCGGTGCCCTCGGCGAAGGCGGTGCGGCGGGGGACGGTGGGGGCGGGAGCGGGGGCGGTCGAGTGGGGCCCGGTGGGGGCCGTGCGCTGGGGCGGGAGGGCGGGCGTGCCGGGGGGCGTGGTGCCGGGGGTGCCCCGCCCCGGTGGTGCCGTGCTGTGCGTCGGCGGCTGCGTCACTGCTGACCTCCCCCATGGTCATCCGTCGCGGCAAGTATCGCTGCCGGGACCGGCATCCGCACCGGGCTTCGCCGGATCTTGATCGGATCGCAGCGCGCCCCCCTCATGAATACGTCGGGTGGGGTGGTTCGGTTCCCCTCGCGGGGGTGACTCGTGTCCGGTGCGCGGGGAACCGGCGGGGCGGGTCGCCTACTTCGTCGTGCTCGGCGGGGACAGCGGGGAGGCCGCCACCGACTGCGGCGACGACGTGCTCGCGTAGGCCGACGGTGCCGCCACCCCGGCCGTCGGGTCGGCGGCGGCCGGGGCGTCCTCGGCGGCGGTGGGGCCACCGACGATGCGGATGCCGGCCGCGTCGAACGCCCGCTTGATGCGCCAGCGCAGCTCGCGCTCCACGGTCAGGGCCTTGCCCGGCATGGTCTTCGCGGAGACCCGGACCACCATCGAGTCCAGCAGCACGCTGTCCAGGCCGAGTACCTCGACCGGCCCCCACAGCAGCTCGTTCCAGGGCTCCTCCTTGGCCAGCTTCTCGCCGACCTCGGTGAGCGTGGCCCTCACCTTGTCCAGGTCCTCGTCGGAGCGGACCGTCACGTCGACGCCGGCCGTCGCCCAGCCCTGCGACAGGTTGCCGATCCGCTTGACCTCGCCGTTGCGGACGTACCAGATCTCGCCGTTGTCGCCGCGCAGCTTCGTCACGCGCAGGCCCACCTCGATGACCTCGCCGGAGGCGACGCCCGCGTCGATCGAGTCGCCCACGCCGTACTGGTCCTCCAGGATCATGAAGACGCCGGAGAGGAAGTCCGTGACCAGATTCCGGGCGCCGAAGCCGATCGCCACGCCCGCGACACCCGCCGACGCCAGCAGCGGCGCGAGGTTGATCTGGAACGTGGCCAGCACCATCAGCGCGGCCGTCCCCATGATCACGAAGCTGGCGACCGAGCGCAGGACCGAACCGATGGCCTGCGAGCGCTGCCGGCGCCGCTCGGCGTTCACCAGCAGGCCGCCCAGCGGGGTGCCCTCCAGGCCCTGCCCGGTGCGGTTCATGCGCTCTATCAGCTTGGTGATCGCGCGCCGCACCATGACGCGCAGCACCGCCGCGATCGCCACGATCAGCACCACCCGCAGCCCGATCGCCAGCCAGGTCGACCAGTTCTGCTCGACCCAGCTCGCGGCGTTCGTCGCGCTTTCCTGGGCCTCCCGGAGCGAGGGGACCGCCGGCGTCGAGGTCTCGGACGGGGTCGGCGACGGCGACGGACCGGCGGCGAGCGGGACGGCGGACAAGGACACGACAGGTACCTCCAGGTGCAGCGGACTGCCCCCGGCCCAGGGGTCACGGTGGTCCAGGTCACGGGAAGGTCACCGAGAGGGCAGCTCCACCACACTAACGGGGCATCGTGTGTGGATCGCCGTCACATAGTGGGGACGAACTGTGCTCATTCGCGGGATGAACAGGCGGGATGAAGCGCACGTGATCAGGGGGAGAAATCAGGTGTGGTCGAAAACACTCCCAGCCCGTTACCGGCACATGGTGGCGCTTCCACCAGGCATGAGGGGAGACTGACTACGGATCGTCCCGGCGCGAGCCACGCGCCGCCGGCGTACAAGGAGGCATCCGTGCCGCATGTCCTGGTCCTCAACGCGTCGTACGAGCCGCTCGGCGTCGTACCGCTCCGCCGCGCGCTCGTCCTCGTCCTCGAGAACAAGGCCGTATGCCTTGAGGAGACCGGCGCCTATATGCACAGCGCGACCGTCACAGTCCCCGCACCCAGCGTGGTCCGGCTCAAGCGATTCGTCCGGGTTCCCTACCGGGGGCCCGTTCCTCTGACCCGCCGGGCGCTGTTCGCCCGCGACGGGGGCCGGTGCATGTACTGCGGTGGCGTCGCAACCAGCGTCGACCACGTCATCCCGCGCAGCCGCGGGGGCAAGCACGTCTGGGACAACGTGGTGGCGTCCTGCCGCCGCTGCAACCACGTGAAGGCCGACCGGCACCTCTTCGAGCTGGGCTGGCGGCTGCGCCACAAACCCGCCCCGCCCACCGGACTGGCCTGGCGCATCATCGGCACGGGCCATAGGGACCCGCGCTGGCTGCCGTACCTGCAGCCGTTCGGCGCGGACGACGCCCTGGCCCGGATCGACGGCATCTCCGCCTGACGACGATCCGGGCCTTCGTGTTGCCGAGGCGGCGCGCCCCGGCCCCGGGGACTCCCCGAGGCCCGGAGCCGCGCCGTCAGGTGTAGCGCAGTTCGGCCGGGCGCACCGACCTGCCCAGCAGCGGCAGCGCGGTCGCCGCGGACAGCAGACAGCCGGCGTACACCGCGACCGGCACCAGCAGCGCCGCCCACGGAAGCGACCAGCCGCCGCCGTCGGCGAGCGTCGCGTAGCCGGTGCCGATCGCCATGCCCCCGGTGCCCGCCACCAGCACCGCGGGCGCCAGCGGCAGCGCGGTCTCCAGCAGCAGCGCCCGGCCCAGCACCGCGCGCGGCACCCCGGCCGCGACCTGCGCCGCCAGCCCCCGGCGGCGGGCGGCCAGCGACTCGGCCGTGCCGACGGCCAGCCCGGACAGCGTGATCACGAGGGCGACGCCGATCGCGGCGGCCGTCAGGTCGATGCCGGTGGTGTAGAAGGACAGGTTCTCCGCGAGGCGCTTGCCCGAGTGCAGGGTCTCCAGCAGCACCTGGCGGATGCCCACGAACGCCGTCCCGACGATCGTCACCAGCAGCACCGCCGCATGGGTACGGGCCGCCGCCCAGGGGTTGTCCCGCAGCCGCTCCGCCGCGATCAGGACCGCCGGATCACCGGTCCGCCGGGCCAGCACCCGGCCGGTCAGCCGGGACGTGGCGCCGGTCAGCCACAGCGCCAGGGCCCCCGTCAGGACCACCACCGGGAACAGCATCACGGGCGCCGACCCCGGCCCCGGCCCGCGCGGCCCCCGGTGCGTCACCACGTACGTCACGGCCGCCAGGCCCAGGACCAGCGCCAGCGTGAGCAGGAACAGCCGGCCCGGCGGCCGGTGCGGTGACCGGCGCACCCAGCCCAGCGGCGACGCCACCAGCCGGCGCAGCGCCACGACGCTCACCAGCGCCCCGAGCACCGGCACCGCCACCAGCACCGCCGCGAACCCCGCCCACGCGGTGGCCGGCGCGTCGTCCCACAGGCGCAGCACGAGCACCGAGCAGAACACGGTCGCGAGCGCCGAGCCCGCCAGGCAGGCCAGTCCCGCCTCGGCCGCCGCGATCCGCCGCACCTGCCAGGGCGTGGCCCCCGCGAGCCGCAGCCCCGCCAGCCGGCGGTCCCGGTGGACCGCCCCGATCCGGGCGCACTGGCCGAGGAAGCCGAGCACCGGCACCAGCAGCAGGAGCAGCGCCACGACGATGCCCCGCCGCTCGCCCGGGTTGTTCAGCAGGCCGTCCGCGAAGGGCACCGCGTGGTATCCCCGCAGCGAGCCGACCGCCACCGCCGCCAGCGCGAACCCCGTCGCGAGCAGCGCGCCCACCCCGGTGAGCGTGATGCGCCACCACTCGCGCCGGTCGGAGCCCTGCACGAGCCGCCAGGCCAGCCGCAGGTCCGCCGTCACGGGGTCACCTCCAGCGCCGGTGCGCCCTCGGCGACGACCTTGCCGTCCAGCAGCGACACCTCACGGTCCGCGTACGCCGCCACCTGCGCGTCGTGCGTGATCAGCAGCACCGCGGTGCCCGCCTCCCGGGCCGTGTGGACCAGGGCCGTCATCACCTGCTCGCCGGCCAGCGAGTCCAGCGCGCCCGTCGGCTCGTCCGCGAACACCACCCGCGGGCCGGTGACCAGGGCCCGCGCCATGGCCACCCGCTGCGCCTGGCCGCCGCTCATCCCGCCCGGCCGCAACTCTCCCTGGCCGCGCGCCCCGAACCGCTCCAGCCACTCACCGGCCTGCTGCCGCGCCCGCGTCCGGGACGTGCCGGCCAGCATCAGCGGCAGCGCCACGTTGTCGAGCGCGGTCAGTTCGGGGATGAGCTGCCCGAACTGGAAGACCACCCCGAACTCCGTGCGGCGCAGTTCGCTCAACCGCTTCTCCGGCATGCGGTCGAGGCGCTGCCCGGCGTACGTGACCGAGCCGCCGTCGGGGCGGACGATGCCCGCGAGGCAGTGCAGCAGCGTCGACTTGCCGCTGCCGCTCGCGCCGGTGACGGCGAGGATCTCGCCCGCCCGCAGGTCGGCCGAGGCGCCGCGCAGGGCCGTGGTCCTGCCGTGCGTCTTGACCAGGTCCCGGGCCGCGAGGAGCGGCTCCGGGGCGTGCATGTCGTTCATGCTGCGTCGACCTCCGCGGTCAGGGTGGACAGCCGGGCCGCCGTGGTGTTCATCCAACGGAGGTCGGCGTCGAGGTGATTGAGGGCGTAGTCCGCCGAGAGGACGGTCGCCAGGTCGGCGCCGCCCGCGGTCTTCACCGCCGTGAGTTCCCGCATCCGCGCCATGTGCGCGGCGCGCTGCGCCGCCAGATAGGCGGCCGGGTCGCCGCCGCCGAGGATCGAGACGACGACCTTCGCGAAGATCTCGTTCGTCACGAAGGGAGCGGGCGGCGCGATCTCGGCGGCCCAGCGGGCGAGTTCCCCGGCGCCGTCCGGCGTCGAGCGGTACACGGTGCGTTCCGGGCCGCCGTCCGAGTCGGTGCCGTCGACCTCGGCGAGGCCGTCCCGGACCAGGCGTTGCAGGGTCGTGTAGACCTGCCCGTAGGCCAGCGGGCGGGCCTGCGGGAAGCGTTCGTCGTGCCGTCGCTTCAGGTCGTAGCCATGGCTCGGCCCCGAGGCGAGCAGCCCCAGCAGAATGTGGCGGGTGCTCATGAAGATCAGTATGCACTGAGTACATGTACTGAGTGAATAGCTGGCTGGAGGGATTCCAGAAGGGTTTCCGCGCAGGAGCCGAGGAGTTCCTCAGTCGTCCGCCGACCGCTCCGCCACCGCGTACGCCTCCACCGACCACAGCGAATACCCGTACCGCGTGGCCCGCTTGTCGCCCTGGACGCGTACGTACCGCACGTCCCGCTCGTCCATGCGGAGCGACTCACGGCCGCCCCTGCCGTCCCGTACCGTCGCCGCCGTGCGCCAGCGGCGGCCGTCGGGGGAGACCTGGACGCGGTACGCGGCGGCGTGGGCGTCCTGCCAGTGCAGGGCGACGCGGCCGAGCCGTACCGGGCCGGGCAGTTCCACCTGCCACCAGGCGCCGTCCTCCGCGGGGGACGACCAACGCGTCGCCGGATCACCGTCGTTGGCCGCCGACGCCGGGAAGTCGGGCGTCTCGTCGGCCGACGAGCGCGCCGTGCCGGTGCGCGCCAGGTCCGGGCCGCCGGTGCGCGGGAACGCCCGGACGGTGAGCGTGCGGGTCACGCCGCCGAAGGAGACCCGGACGTCGTACGAGCGGGCCGGCGTCCCCGCCGCCACGCTCACCTCGACCGGCACGTCCACGGTCGTGCCGCGCGGCAGCGTCAGCTCCTCCTTCGGCAGCCGCACCCGTACGCCCTCGGGCGCCTCGGCGGTGAGCCGGCCGCGCACGTCGCCGGGCCGCCGCGACCCGAGCCGCGCCGTCAGCCTCTCCCCGCCGCCGATCTCCACGTCCGCCGACTCCGGCGTCAGGTCCAGAGACGCGTCCGGGGAGTCGCCGAACCACGGCACCACGTGCCGTACGCCGCCGGGCCCCGCGCCGGTGACCCGGACCGCGTCGGCCCGCAGCCGCGCCGCCGCCTCCGTGGCACCCGCCCCGTCCAGCCGGCCCACCCGGCGCCAGCCCTCGCCCGGGACGTGGATCTCGACGTCGCCCTTCGTGCCCGGCTCTGCCAGCACCGTCACCGCCGACAGCGAACGGGCCTGCGGGAAACGGACCGTGTGGGACTCCGCCTCGTCGCCCGCGGTCGTCACCGGCTCGTGGTCGATGCCCGTCCACGTCCGGTACGCCTTCTGCGCCCGGCTCAGGAACGGGTCCAGCACCCCCTTGCCCACCGTCACCCGGGCCGACCCCAGACGCTCACGCTGCTCGCCGAGCCTCCGGTACGCCGTCCAGGCCGCCGCCGCGTCCCCGGCGCGCTGCGCCCGCAGCATGTCCAGCGCCGTCGTACCGGCCTCGCCGTACCGCTCCAACTGCTCGGCCCACGGCGCGACTTCCCGGCCCAGAGCCGTGCCGGACAGGCGCTCCGGCAGGTCCCGCATGACCCCGAACGCCTCCCGCAGGCGGCGCTCCTGAGGTGTGTCCGCGGCGTCCGCCGCCTGCGCGCGCGCCTTCCAGTACGCCTCCATCAGCGGACGCAGATACGCCGACTCGTCCGCGCCCAGCACCGACGACGCGTCGTTCCCGGCCAGCGCCGCCAGTGCCTCCTCGCGCCGGTCGTCGCCCGCCGACAGGTCGTCGATCGACGCCCGCCAGGACTCCTGCGGCCGGTACGCGCGCGGGTTCCAGGCGTAGTCGGCGGCCGTGAACAGCGGGATGCGGGACGCCTCCGGCTGCTCCATCGCGTTGGCCAGCAACGCCGCCGAACCCGTCGCCACGGCGGGCTCACGGCCCTGGTAGGGGCCCAGGAACACCCGGCCCGGCGCGTAGTCGTTCACCGGGTAGTTGTCCATCGTGACCAGCGGATGCCGGCCGAACACCTGCCGCGCCCCGGCCAGTTCGCGCCCCGTGATCGTCCGCGGCACCACGCCCACGCCGGTCCACGCCACCTCGACGCCCGCGGCCAGCTCGCCCGCCAGCGCCTCCCGGTACGGCGTCGCGCCGTCCTCGTAGTACTCCGTCGGCATCAACGACAGGGCCGCCGCGTCCGGATGACGGTCCGCCAGGTGCCGTGCGACCGCGTTCGCGACCCGCGCCTGCGCCCGCGCCGCCGCCCGCGGCCCCGACCCGAACCGCTCGGCGTCCGCCTCGCAGTGCCACTCGCTGTAGCTGACGTCCTGGAACTGCACCTGGAAGGCGCGGAAACCCAGCGCCCACATCGCGTCCAGCTTCCGCGTCAGCGCCCGCACGTCGTCGTCCGACGCGAAACACATCGCCTGCCCCGGCGCCACCGCCCAGCCGAGCGTCACGTGATTGCGGCGGGCCCGCTCCGCCAGCTCCCGGAACTCCGCGCGCCGCTCCGCCGGGTACGGCTCACGCCAGCGCGCCTGCCGGTGCGGGTCGTCGCCGGGGGCGTACAGGTACCGGTTCTGCTTCGTGCGGCCCATGAAGTCGAGCTGCCCCAGGCGCTGCGCGTGCGTCCACGGGGTGCCGTAGAAGCCCTCCGTGATGCCCCGCACGGCCGTGCCCGGCCAGTCGCGCACCTCCACGGCCGCGATCGTGCCGTCCTCGCGCACCAGCTGACGCAGCGTCTGCACCGCGTGGAACAGTCCGTCCGGGCCGGCGCCCGACAGCATGACCCCGCCGCTGCCCACGGTCAGCCGGTACCCGCCCGACGGCAGCTCGTGCCGCGCGTCACCGCGGGGCCTCTCCCGGCCCGCCCGCACCACCAGCGCGCCCGGGGGCAGCGGCTCGCCCGCGGCGACCTCGGTGATCCGGCGCGCCCCCGCCTCCCGCAGCAGCGCCCGCAGCGCCTCCACGGCATACGGGTCCACCGTGCCGTCCGCGACCAGCGCGACCTCTTCGGTGACCGGGACCGGCGCGCCGTTCGTCCGCAGCGACTGGGGGCGCGGCCACACGGAGACCCCGGGCCCGGCCGAGTCCGGCGACGTCGTGGCCGTACCGGGGGCGGGCGGCGCCGCCACGGCGGCGGGAGACGCGCCGAGAGCACCGGCGACGACGGCGAACGCGAGGGCGGCGGCCCTCTTCCTGCGCCCGAACTGCACGGGCCCCCTCCTGGTCGCTGCGGCACTCACGGGGAGCACGACCACCGAGCCCACCATCCGCGCGGCGAGGGTGTCAACGACAGTGGTCGATGTGCGTTGTTTGCCCCGGCCCATGACGTGGGCAAGGCTGAAGAATGTGACCAGGAACACGATGTTCGTCTCAACGCGCCTGCCTTCGCGCGTGCTGGGTAGGGCTGCCTCTACCCGCACACAAGCCGTGCCCCACAAGGAGGCCCCCGTGGCTGTACCGGTAGACGTTTCGATCCCCGCCCCGTCCAAACCCGTGGCGGAGTCGTCCGCCGAACCCGACACCCTGCGCTACTGCGTGTTCAGCGCGGAGGGAACCTGCGCCGAGGCCCCGCTGACCAGCGAGCCGCCGCTGCCCGACGCCGAACCCCTCACCAGCGAGCCGCCCCTCGCCGACGCCGCCCCGCTCGCCAGCGAGCCGGACACCTACCCGGCGGCGTCGTACCCGGACTACCCGGGCCACGACTACCAGGACTTCCCCGAGGGCCCGGACCTCTTCCGCCCGGAGCCCTAGATGACCGCGCCCCAGCCGGCCGAGCCCCCCACCGAGGACCTGTCCCGGCTCGCCGACCTGCACGGCGTCGCCACCTCCTACAGCCCCTCCCCGGACCGTACGGTCACGGCCCCGGCCACCGCGCTCACGGCCGCCCTCGGCGCCCTCGGCGTCGACGCCGGCGGCCCCGCGGCCGTGCGCGCCGCGCTCGCCGACCGGGAGCGGGAACTGCGCGGCCGGCTGCTGCCGCCGACCGTGGTGTGCTGGGGCGCCGCGCCACCGGCCGCCCTGGCCGCGCTGCCCGACGGCACCCGCCTGCGCGTCGAGACCGAACAGGGCGAGACCCGCGCGTCCGCCGAACACCTCCCGCCCGGCGTCCACCGCCTGACCGCCACCGCGCCCGACGGACGCACCACCACCGCCCACCTGATCGCCGCCCCGCCCCGGCTGCCCACGCCCCCGGGCCGCGCCTACGGGCTCCTCGTCCAGCTGTACTCGCTGCTGTCCCGCCGCTCCTGGGGCATGGGCGACCTCGGCGACCTCGCCGAGCTGACCGCCTGGGCCGGGCGCGCCGCCGGCGCCGGATTCGTGCAGGTCAACCCGCTGCACGCGGCCGTGCCCGGCGCCCCCACCGACCCCTCCCCGTACCGCCCCTCCTCCCGCCGCTTCCCCGACCCGGTGCACCTGCGCGTCGCGGACATCCCCGAGTACGCCCACGTCGACGACCCCGACCGGGTGCGCGGCCTGCTGGAACGCGCCGCCCGGCTGCGCGAGGCCGTCCTCGACAAGGGCGCCCTCATCGACCGGGACGCCGTCTGGGACCTGAAACGGGAGGCCCTCGAACTCGTCCTCGACGTCCCCCTCGGCCCCGGCAGACGCGCCGCCTACTGCGACTTCCTCGCCGAGCAGGGCCAGGCCCTGGAGGACCACGCCACCTGGTGCGCCCTGGCCGAGGTGCACGGCCCCGACTGGCACCAGTGGCCTGCCGGCCTGCGCGACCCCCGCTCCGCCGACACCGCCCGTGCCCGCGCCGACCTCATGGACCGCGTCGACTTCCACTGCCGCCTCGCCTGGCTCACCGACACCCAGCTCACCGCCGCCCAGCGCACCGCACGCGACGCCGGCATGCCCGTCGGGATCGTGCACGACCTCGCCGTCGGCGTGCACCCCGGCGGCGCCGACGCCTGGGCGCAGCAGGACCACTTCGCCGCCGGCATGTCCGTCGGCGCGCCCCCCGACGCCTTCAACGCCCGCGGCCAGGACTGGGGCCTGCCGCCCTGGCGCCCCGACCTGCTCGCCGCCTCCGGCTACGAGCCCTTCCGCCGCCTGCTGCGCGGCCTGTTCCGCTACGCGGGCGCGCTGCGCATCGACCACGTCATGGGCCTGTTCCGGCTCTGGTGGGTCCCCCAGGGCCGCCCGCCCACCGAGGGCACCTACGTCCGCTACGACGCCGAGGCCATGCTCGCCGTCCTCGTCCTGGAGGCCTCCCGCGCCGGGGCCGTCGTCATCGGCGAGGACCTCGGCACCGTGGAGCACGGCGTGCGCGAGGCGCTGCGCGAGCGCGGGGTGCTCGGCACGTCGGTGCTGTGGTTCGAGCGCGACTGGGACGGCGACCGCCGCCCCCTGCCGCCCGACCGCTGGCGCGCCGACTGCCTCGCCACCGCCACCACGCACGACCTGCCGCCCACCGCCGCCCGCCTCACCGGCGAGCACGTCGAACTCCGCGACCGGCTCGGCCTGCTCACCCGGCCCTTCGAGGAGGAACGCGCGGAGGCCGCCGCCGACACCGGGGAGTGGCTGGACCGGCTCGGCGAACTCGGCCTGCTGCACGGCACGGGCGTCGGGCACGGCGCGACCGAGGAGGAGGCCGGGATCCAGGCCGTCCACCGGTACCTGCTGCGCACCCCGGCCCGCATGATCGGCGTCTGGCTCCCGGACGGCGTCGGCGACCGCCGCCCGCAGAACCTGCCCGGCACCTGGGACCAGTACCCGAACTGGCGCCTGCCGATCGCCGACGCCGAGGGCCGCCCGGTGACCCTGGAGGAACTGACGTCGTCGCCGCGGCTGCACGCGCTGCTGGAGGTGGTCCGGGGGGCCGGGTAGCCGTGGTGCCCGGCGCTCCGGCGCGCCCCCGGCCGAGCGCTAACGCACCCCCGACTGAGCGTCCCCGAGCGGCGTCGGCTAATTTGGCACCGTGGACAAGAAGAACGCCCTGCGCGCCGGCGCCCTGGCAGCCGGTACGACGCTGATGATGCTGCTCATGTCGTCCCCCGCGCTCGCTGTCACGCGCGACGACGGCGACGACCCCGGGCCGGGCCTGAGCGTCATCGAGACGCTGGGCTGGTTCGTCGTCGCCCCCCTCGCGCTGTTCGCCCTCATCACCGGCGCCGTGATGGTCCTGGACCGGTCGACCATCCGCCACGAGAAGCCCAAGGCCGAGGCCAGGCCCCAGATCCAGGCCTGACACCGACCGGCCCGGGCATCCCGCCACGGGGTCCCGGCCCGGGCTACCGGTCCGGCTCGCTGTTTTCACGAGGCGCCGTCCTCGCCGCCGTACGCACGCGCATCCCGCGCCGTACGACGACGAGGGCGGCGCCTTCGTCGTGCGCGCGGCCCTCCCGTGGTGCTCCGGTCACGGGTGCTCCGGTCACGGGTGCGGCGCCGTGAGGTACCGCTGCACCGTCGGCGCCAGCCACGCGACGACCTCCTCGCGGCTCAGCGTCACGGCGGGCGGGAAGCGCAGGACGTAGCGCGCGAGCGCCATCCCGAGGACCTGTGTCGACACGAGCGCGGCGCGCGCCGGGACCTGCTCGGGGTCCGGGCACACCTCCAGGGCGACCGGCAGCAACTGGTCCCGGAAGATGCCCTGCATCCGCTCGGCCCCCGCCTGATTGGTGACGCCGACCCGGAGCAGGGCCGTGAGCACCTCGTTCTCCTCCCACATGGCGAGGAAGTGCGTGACGAGGGCGCGCCCGACCTCCTCGCGGGGGAGCACGCCCAGGGCGGGCAGCTTCAGATCGACGGCGACGGCCGCGGCGAAGAGGCCCTCCTTGTTGCCGAAGTAGCGCATGACCATCGAGGGGTCGATGTCCGCGTCCTTGGCGATGGCGCGGATGGTGGCCCGCTCGTAGCCGTCGGCGGCGAAGCGCTCGCGGGCGGCGTCGAGGATCGCGGCGCGGGTCGCGTCGGAGCGGCGGGGAGTGGCGGGGGCGGGCGAGCGGACCCGTGAGGTCGGCGAGGCGGGGGCGGGGGCGGGGGCGTCGGGCATGTCAACGACTGTAGGCCCACGGATGTTCGCCAACAAGTGTTCGCCAACGGCCGTGCGCCCACACCCGTAGGCCAACAACTGTTGACGCGAACTCCGAGCCGCGTCTACGGTGGTCAACAAGCGTTGGTCAACACCCGTTGGCAATCAGGAGGCCCAAGATGAACGGCACCGGCACCGGCACCGGCCCCGGAAGTGGCACAGCGGACCTCACAGCCCCCACCCGTTCCGTGATCGTCGTCGGCTCCGGCCCCACCGGCCTCCTCCTGGCCGGCGACCTCGCCGCCGCCGGCATCCGCGTCACCCTCGTGGAGAAGCGCCCGCACCGCATCAGCAACCTCTCCCGCGCCTTCGTCCTGCACGCCCGCACCCTCGAACAGCTCGACGCCCGGGGTCTCGCCGACGCCCTGGAGTCCCTCGGCCGCCCCCTCGACCGCCTCCGCCTGTTCGGCCGGCTCACCCTCGACCTGCGCCCCCTGCCGTCCCGCTTCAACCACCTCCTGGTCCTCCCGCAGTACGAGGTCGAGAAGGCGCTGGAGCGGCGCGCGGCCGAGGCGGGCGTGGACTTCCGGTACGAGACCGAGGTGACCGGCGTCGCCCAGGACGCGGACGGCGTGACCGTCGAGGTGCGAGGGCCCGGCGGGGCGGAGCGGCGGCTGCGGGCGGCGTACGTCGTCGGCGCCGACGGGATGCGCAGCGCCGTGCGCGAGGCCATCGGGGTGCCCTTCCCCGGGCGGTCGGTGATCCGTTCCGTCATCCTCGCCGACGTCCGTCTCGCCGAGCGGCCGGAGACGCTCCTCACCGTCAACGCCGTCGGTGACGCCTTCGCCTTCATCGCGCCGTTCGGGGACGGCTACCACCGCGTGATCGGCTGGCACCGCGCCAGGAACGTCCCGGACGACGCCCCGCTCGACCTGGACGAGATCAAGGAGATCACCCGCCTCGCCCTCGGCCGCGACTACGGCATGCACGACGCCCGCTGGATGTCCCGCTTCCACAGCGACGAACGCCAGGCGCCCGCCTACCGCGTGGGCCGGGTGTTCCTCGCCGGCGACGCCGCGCACGTCCACAGCCCGGCCGGCGGGCAGGGCATGAACACCGGCCTCCAGGACGCGGCCAACCTCGGCTGGAAGCTGGCCCAGGTGCTGCGCGGTCACGCGGACGACGCCCTGCTCGACACGTACCACGCCGAGCGCCACCCGGTCGGCAGGGCGGTCCTGCGCAGCAGCGGCGGCATGGTCCGGCTCGCCATGGCCAAGCGCCCCTGGACCCTCGCCCTGCGCGCCGCGCTCACCGCGGTCCTCGACCACGTCGGCCCCGCCCGGCGCAGGATGGTCGGCCAGGTCACCGGCATCGGCTACCGCTACCCGGCCCCGCGGGGCGCCCACCGCCTGACCGGCACGCGCGTGCCGGACGTCGCCCTGGAGTCCGGCCGCCTCCACGAGGTGCTGCGCGGCGGCCGGTTCGTGCTGATCACGCCGGAGCCGTACGAGGACGGCGGCGCCGCCCGCGAGGACCGGCTGGCGGTGACCCGCTGGGTGAGCCGGCGTCGTACGACGCTGCTGGTGCGCCCCGACGGCTACGTGGCCTGGGCGGCGGACGCTGCCGAGCCGTCCGCGATCGAGGCGGCGGTCGCGGCCCACGTGGGCCGGCGGCCGTGACCGGCCGGGAGGCGTGAGTCCCCGACCGGCTCAGTCCTCGGGGCCGTACGTCCCGGCGAGCAAGGTCCGCAGCAGGTCGGCCAGGTGGCCGGCCTGTTCGTCGTCGAGGGCGGACAGGGCGGCCGTCTGCGCGGCGAGACCCGCGCCGACCGCCTGATCGACGACGTCGAGGCCCTTCTCGGTGAGCGTCACCTGGAGGCCGCGGCGGTCGTGCGGATCGGGGGAGCGGCGCAGCAGCCCCGCGCGCTCCAGCTTGTCGAGACGGCCGGTCATCCCGCCCGTGGTGAGCATGAGCGTCGCCGAGAGCTGCCGCGGCGACAGCGTGTACGGCTCGCCGGCGCGGCGCAGCGTCGCCAGGACGTCGAACTCGCCGCGCGAGATCCCGAAGGGGGCGTACGCCTTCTCCGCCCGGTCGCCCATCGTGCGGGAGAGGCGGTAGATCCGGCCGAACACCTCCATCGCGCGGGTGTCGAGATCGGGCCGCACCGCCGCCCACTGGTCGACGATCGCGTCGACGGGGTCCGTGCGCCGGTCTTCGCGCCGGTCTTCGGGCCGCTGGGGACGTGCACTCATGGGGCGAGTATCCGGCCGCCACCGGTCGTGCGCAAGAAAGTGGCTTGACGGAAAGTAGCTTAGGGGTAAGCTACTTAGTGCCGACCTAATCGAAGGGTGTGTCCCATGGCCACCGTCACCGCCACCGGCGCCACGAGCCGCCGCCCCGCCCTCATAGCCCTCACCGCGCTCGCCCCGATCTCCTGGGGCACCACCTACGCGGTCACCACCGAATTCCTCCCGGCCGACCGCCCGCTGTTCACCGGGCTGATGCGCGCCCTGCCCGCCGGTCTGCTGCTCCTCGCGCTCGCCCGGGTGCTGCCGCGCGGCGCCTGGTGGTGGAAGGCCGCGGTGCTGGGCGCGCTGAACATCGGCGCGTTCTTCCCGCTGCTGTTCCTCTCGGCGTACCGGCTGCCCGGCGGCATGGCCGCGGTCGTCGGCTCGATCGGGCCGCTGTTCGTCGCGGGGCTCGGCGCGATGCTGCTGGGGGAGCGGCCGACGGTACGCACCGTGCTCACCGGGATCGCGGCGGCGTTCGGCGTCAGCCTGGTCGTCCTGAAGGCGGCCGGCGCCCTGGACACGGTCGGCGTCCTCGCGGCCCTCGCCTCCACGGCGTCCATGTCCACCGGCACGGTCCTCACCAAGCGCTGGGGCCGCCCCGACGGCGTGGGCCCCCTGGCCCTGACCGGCTGGCAACTGACCGTCGGCGGCCTGCTGATCGCCCCCGTCGCGTTCCTGGTGGAGGGCGCGCCGCCCGCGCTGGACGGCGCGGCGGTCGGCGGCTACCTGTACCTGTCGCTGGCCAACACCGCGGTGGCGTACTGGCTCTGGTTCCGCGGCATCGGCCGCCTCAGCGCCACCCAGGTCACCTTCCTCGGCCCGCTCTCCCCGCTCACGGCGGCGATCGTGGGCTGGGCGGCGCTGGGGGAGGCGCTGACCCCGGTCCAACTGGCGGGCATGGCGGTGGCGTTCGGAGCGACGGTGGTGGGACAGCTGCGGCCGGGCGGCGGTGCGCGCGGCGCGAGTCGGCCGAAGACCGAAGCACTCGCCGCTCCCGAGAGGCAGCCGAGCAGGGCCTAGCCGGAGGTCCTGGTCGGCGGCCCCGGTCGGAGTTCCTGGTCGGAGGTCTTGGTCGGAGGCCCCGGCCGGAGGGCTTAGTCGGCGGGCCGCCGGGCCACCACATTGATGTTGAAGGTGTGGGCGCCCAGGCCGCCCGCGATGCCCATGAAGAGGAAGGCGAAGTGCTCCTGACCGCGGGCCGTGGTGATGCCGCCGATGTCCAGCTGGGACTCCGGGGACCAGCCGAGGTCGGTGAGCAGCCGGCCCACGAGCCGCTTGGCCTCGGGGTCGTCACCGGACAGGAAGACGGTGCTCGGACCCGCCAGGTCGTTCGGGGCGGTCATCACGGTGGAGTCCATCGTGCACAGCGTCTTGACGACGGGGGTCCCCGGGAAGGCCTCCTGGATCTGCTCGCCCAGGCTGCTGTTGGGGTGGGAGAGCTGGGTGTAGTCGTCGGAGAGGCCGACCCCCACGTCGATGAGCGGGACGCCGGCCATGGCCGGGGCGCCGATGGAGCGCAGCAGTTCCACGGAGACGGTGCCCGGGGTCGCGTTCACCAGGACATCTGCGTGGGCCGCCGTATCGCTCAGGCCCGCGACGGGCAGGCCGAGATCCGCCCGGTCCTCGGGGTGACGGGAGCCGAGGAGGACGTCGTGGCCCGCGCCCTTCCAGCCGTGGGCGAGCGCGCGGGCGACATTGCCGGTGCCAAGGATTCCTATACGCATGCCGCGACGCTAACCGCCGTTCCCCGCGCGAGGGATCGGGCGAAGGGTCCGTGAGGACCGGCACTTGAGGCGTAGGCCCAGGGGTGGTGGCCGCGTCTGTTGCGCGGGGCTCCAGTCGGTCACCGTGTCCGCTGCGCAGGCCCAAGATCGGTCACCGCGTTCGTTGCGCGGGCCCGGGGTCGGTCACCGCGTCCGTTGCGCAGACCCGGGGTCGGTCACCGCATGCTTTGCGCCATGCGGCGCGAAAGTGGCGCGTTCAAACATTGCCGCCCGCGCGTGAGGGCGCGCAGCCTGGAGGCGCGGGAGCGCTCCCACGGCTGGATCGTTGTCATATCCATGCCATGAACGGGTCGGGTGCGTTCCCGCGCCCCTCGTCCTTCATGCACGTCCCCCATGCAGTTATGGAGCCGAGATGCCACGACGTCGCTGGATCGGACCGTTACTCGCCCTCATGCTGACCGCACTCTCCCCACTGCCGGCCGCCGCGACGGACGATTCTCCCAAGGCGGCCACCACGACGGACGCCTCTGCCAAGACGGCCGCCGAGACGGCAACGGCCCGTCGGGCAGCCACCGCGGCGACGTCGCCCGAGACGGCCACCGCGGCGGCGACGACGCCCCTGCCGTCGCTGAAGGCGACCACCACCCAGGTGGCCTCCGGCCTGAGACGCCCCACCGCCCTGGTCGCGCCCGACGACGGCACGAACCGGCTGTTCATCACCGAGAAGTCCGGCACGATCCGCGTCTACCACCCGGACACCGGCCTGGCCACGACCCCGCTCATCGACATCACCTCGGCCGTGGACGAGTCGGGCAACGAGCGCGGCCTGCTCGGCCTCGCGCTTCCGCCCGACTTCGCCGCGAGCCAGGACCTGTACCTGGCGTACACGGCGCTGCCCGACGGCGCGGTCACGCTCGCCCGCTACCGCCTGGACGAGTCCCGCCTGGAGGTCCTGCTCTCCCAGGAACACGCCGAGTACAACAACCACAACGGCGGCCAGCTCGCGTTCGGCCCCGACGGCAAGCTGTACTGGAGCATCGGCGACGGCGGCGGCTCCGGCGACCCCTTCGACGCCGGGCAGCGCCTCGACACCCTTCTCGGCAAGATCATGCGCATCGACGTCAGCCGAGGCTGCGACCCGCTGCCGTACTGCGTCCCCGCCGACAACCCCTTCGTGGGCAAGGCCGGCGCCCGCGAGGAGATCTGGCTGTACGGACTGCGCAATCCGTGGCGCTTCTCCTTCGACGCGGCCGACGGCTCGATGTGGATCGGCGACGTGGGCCAGGGCCGCTGGGAGGAGATCAACCACCTCGCGCCGGGCCGGGGCGGGCTGAACCTCGGCTGGTCCTGCTACGAGGGACTGGAGAAGTTCGCGGGCGGCGACTGCGTGGCCGGTGAGACGTACACGAAGCCGGTCTTCACGTACTCCCCGTACACCGGCGGCTGTTCGGTCATCGGCGGCCAGGTCTACCGGGGCCGACAGTACGCCGACCTGGTCGGCGGCACGTACATCGCCACCGACTACTGCTCGTCCACGGTCTGGGCGCTGCGCCCCGACGGCAACGGCGGCTACGAGCAGGCCGAGATCGGGCAGATGCCCACGCAGGTGACGACGATCGGCACGACGGCGGCCGGGGAGTTCTACGTGGTGAACGACCTGCCGGGCGGCCTGCACCGGGTGTCGTTCGCGAAGGAGGCACCCACCTGCCGGGTGGACCGCACGGTGAAGTCCTGGGGCACCGGTCAGACGGTCGACCTCACCGTCACCAACACCGGCAGCACGCCGGTGAACGGCTGGAACCTGGAATTCCCGGTCGCCCTCGGCCAGACGATCGTCTCCGACTGGAACACGGACCTCACCCAGCTGAGCAACGTGATCAGGGCGTCGAACGCCTCCCACAACGCGACGATCGCCCCGGGCGCGAGCGTCACCCTCGGCTACCTCGTCGAGCACACGGGCGACACGTCGCCGCCGCGGCGGTTCATGCTGAACGGGGACGCCTGCGCGGTGGGCCGCTGACCGGTCCCCGGTGCATGGCCGGGCCTCTGTGCCGCAGGACCTGACGCCCACGGCGGTCACCGCCGTGGGCGTCAGGCGGGAAGGGAGCGGTCGACACCGTGGAGATCGTTGCCGGCGCGGCCGATGACTTTGTGGCTCCCGGAGGGTCCAAGCTGGTGACACTCCGAGAAAGGAGACCACCATGTCCGAGCTTCTCGTGGACTTCATCACCTCCCTCGACGGCTACGCGTCCGGAGAGGGGTGGCCGGGGTTCTGGGGCCTCGAAGGCCCGGAATACCTCGCCTGGCTCAGTGAGCAGCCCAAGGTCACCTACCTGATGGGGGCGAACACCTACCGCTTGATGTCGGGCTTCGCCGCGGGCGAGGTCCCGAGCGGCCAGGACGAGTTCCGGCCCGAGGAAGAGGCGTCCGTCGACGAACTCACGCAAGCGTCCAAGGTGGTGTTCTCCTCGACCCTGGAGGAGCCGCTTACCTGGGCCAACTCCACGCTCGTCCGTGACGACGCCGTCGAGGCGGTCCGCGCCATGAAGTCGAACGGCTCGGGGCAACTCCTCAGCACGATCGGCAGCCTCAGCCTGTGCCGGTCCCTGCTCCGCGCCGGACTCGTCGACCGCTTCCGCGTCGTGATGTTCCCGGTGATCACCGGCGCCACGGGCCAGGAACGCATCTACGACGGCTACCCGGACGTCGCCCTCGACATGACCGACCACCGCACCTTCGACGGCCGCATCCAACTGGTCGAGTACAAGCCTCGCGTGCTGGAACATCCGCCGCTCGCTGCCCCGGCGTGACGTCGCCCCTACGGCTTCGACCATCGACCTCGGGCGCTGGCGTGGGCGTCAGCAAGGCGTGAACTCGTACTGAAGCTCGTAGAGATGGCCCGCCTTGACCATGACGGTGGCCTCCACGGGGCGATCGTTGTCGCTGTACACGACACGCAGGGTGCGCAGGACAGGCAGGTCACTGGGCAGGTTGAGCCGCTGGTACTGCTCCTGCGTCGGGACTCTGGCCGAGACGCGGTCGATGCTCAGGCGGGGCGGGAATCCGAGCCCGCTGAGGAGAGTGGACGTACCGCCGCGGATCTTCTGTTTCTCGGTGATGGCCGTGCCGCGGGCGATGGTCAGGGGGTAGTAGGACTTGACCAACTCGACTGGTTCACCGTCGATGGAGAGGAGTTGGTGGCGAAGCACGGCGAGCTCGCCGTCGTCCAGACGCAGGGCGGCCGCGACGTCGGCCGGGGGGCGGGTTTCGCGGACTTCGAGCAGTGTGCTCCGAGCGTCGGTGCCGAGTTTGGCGGCCTCGGTAAGCCAGCGGTACGGCTCTCCAGGGGCCGCGGGAGCCATGTAGGCGGCCGGGCGAATCGTCCGCTGCCGGTGCTCGCGCACGGTTACGGCGGACCCGGCGCGGCCGACGACCAGGCGCTCCTCCTTCAGGATCTGCAACGCCTTCTGGATCGTGGCGTTCGAGGCGTCGAAACGCTCCTTGAGGCGGGCCGTGGAGGGAAGGCTGGCGCCCGGCGCGAGGTCGCCGGTCATGATCTCGTCCCGCAGGTCGGCGGCGATGCGCTCGTGGAGCGACCGACGGTCTTGGGAGTCGGGGTTGGTGAGGGGCACGGTCATCCGATCCGGATCTCGTAACGAAGTCGCTGCCGGTGTGCCGGCATGACCATCATGTCGACCTGAAAGGGCCGGTCGCTGCTGTCCAGCGTGACCCGGCTCACCTGGAGAACGGGTTCGTCCGGTCCCAGGCGAAGCACGTCGCGCTCCTCGGGCCCCGGCATCCGCGCGCTGACGTCCTCACGGACGCGGGCGCCGACGTACCCCAGCTCGGCGAGGAACGTCACGGCACCGCCGGGGATTTTCCTCTGCTCCGCGAGACGGGTGCCCCGGGCGATGTCCACGGGGTAGTACGTATCCGTCAACTCACAAGGCTCGCCGCCCAGTTCGATGACCCGGCGACGCACTACGACCGCCTCGCCCGCAGCCAGCCCGAGCAGAGGGGCGACCTCTTCCGGGGCCACTGTCTCCCCGGCGTACGTGATGCGCTGCGTGCCCTTGCCCCCACGAGCCGCGGCCTCTTCACCCCAAGGGTCGGGCCGCCCCTTCTCGCGCGGGGTCACATACGGCATGGACGTGCTGACCCACGTGGCGTCACTCACCGTGTCCTCCAGGCTGGGCGGTGTTCGAACCTTGCCGCTTTACACGTTAAGCGACGCGGATGCGGAGCCCTTGAAGCAGGCAAGCTTTCTGCTTTTCGTGAATAGCGATACGATCACCGGGACCGCATACCCACTGGAACAAGGCGGTGGTTCAGCCGTGCCCATGTCTCGGCAACGCCGATTTCCCCGGGCTCGAAGCTCCGTGCAGGCGGCGCGGAGCTTCGCCCTCGAAGCGCTCACGGACTGGGGCCTGTTCGACCGCAGCGAAGACGTACGTCTCTGCGTCTCGGAGCTGGCCACGAACGCACTTCTGCACGGCGTGCCGCCAGGACGCGAGTTCGCCCTGACCTTGGCCGCCGACGGCCCGCTGATCCGTGTCGAGGTGCGCGACAGCGGCGGTGGGATGCCCGAGTTGGTGGACGGCAGGACAGAAGACGAAGGAGGCAGAGGGCTCCGCATCGTCATGGCCCTCGCCGACGACTTCGGCATCACACCGTGCCCACCGGGCAAGGCCGTCTGGGCGGTGTTCAAGACGGACCGGTGGGGCGAAGAGTGACTTGCTGCGCCCAGGCTGAGCGGTCACTGCTCAACTTCGTAGGCTGGGGCGCATGACGCGGTTGATCGTCGCAGCGGGGGGAGGGGGCGACGCGGTCGCCGCCGCCATGATTCACGCCGCCCTCTACGGCGACGAGGGCCACGCTGTCATCCTTACGTACGCCTGGGACCGCCTCCTGATCGACCCAGTCCCAGGCCCCCGAGGACCGGACGACTTCACCGGCCTCCACCCCCTCACCCCAGCCGTCTGGGCTGTGCCGGCCGAGGCCCGCCCCATCGCTCCGGCAGGCTCGACCCTTCCCCGGCTCGCAGCCGAACTCCGACACACGCTCGCGTTGATCGACCCGCGCTACGGAGTCGAGGGCGTCACCCGCCAACTCGGGGAGCTGGCGGACCACTTGTCACCGGCGTCGATCGACCTCCTGGACGTGGGCGGCGACATCCTCGCGCGCGGCAACGAGCCGACGCTGAGGAGCCCGCTCGCCGATGCCGTGACGCTCGCCGCGTGCTGTCAGGTGAACGCACCCGTCCGCCTCTTGGTGGCGGGCCCCGGCCTCGACGGTGAACTCCCTCTCGAAGACCTGCGCAGCATGCTTGGCCCGCTCGTCCATACCCTCACCGCGAAGGACGTCGAGCGGGTCAGCTCGGTCCTGGAGTGGCACCCCTCCGAGGCGACGGGGATGCTCGCGGCGACTGCCCGGGGGGTACGCGGCACCTGCGAGATCCGAGACGCCGGCGTCCCGGTCCCGCTCACCGACGAAGGATCAACGGTCCATGAGGTCGACCTGGACGAGGCGTTGACACGCAACTGGTTGGCCCGCACCATTCTGGCGACTACCACCCTGGACGAGGTCGAGGCACACAGCCGCGACATCTGCGGCTACTCGGAGATCGACTACGAGCGCAACAAGGCCGCACGGCTCAAGGATCAGCCGTCAGTGCAGCTTGCCCGGGAGACAGTTCTGTCTCAGCTCGACCGGTTCGAGGCCGAAGCCCGCAGCCGCGGCGTCACCCACACGACGTTCCGCCGCATCACAGAGGCCCTGAACCTCAACGGCTCGCTGCGCGAGGACCTTCGCCGACTGCTCATCAGCAACCGTCCGAATCAGTACGACGCTCCCTTGTGGCGCGTGACGTCCACGTCCTCGGCCGCAACAGATGCTGGACGCTCTCGTCGGGGCGGTCATCGCCGACCCGCGTAGGCACCTGTCGAGCGAATGATCTGCCGACACTTCGTGATCGTGTCGGCAGTGCTGATTGGTCGCCGCATCTGGTGGATGGAGCATCGCGTGACAACACTGGCAGGTCGCAAATTCCTTGCCCCATCGGGGAGTTGGGCATCAAGGCCGACCGAGCTGCCGTGGCACTTGCCCGTGCAGTGGTCGAGGCGTCCGCCAAGGAAAAGGGTGTCACCAAAGGGAGCCTGATCGCGAAGATTGATGCGCTCCACCAACTGGGGCTGCTGCGCGGGCACATCAAGGAAGCGGCACACGAGGTGCGCTTCGGCGGCAATGAGGTGGCCCATGGAGATCTCACCCCCGTTGATCACGAGGCGGCCGAAGAAATCTTGACACTCATGGATGAGGTGCTGAACGACCTGTTTCAGTCCCCGGCTCGCGTGGCACGTGCCCGTCAGCGGCGCCTGGAACGGTCCCAAGCAGCCCCTGTGTCGGTGACCACCACCTCGGAAGAGCAGCCCAGCGGCTGAATTACCAAGTCCATATCCGTTGGAACTCTTCTGCCGAGACGGGCTCCAGCGGATCCTCTGCCGGGTCGATCGCTTGGTCGGTCAGGAAGCCGTGTTCGTCCTCCAGATGCTCCCAGCTGTACCGGTGGAGTTGGCCGGCCGGCCTCAGTTCGGCCTGCTTGACGGCGATCAACTCGTCGCGGTCGGGTACGGCCTCGAAGTACCAGAGGCCGCCTTCCTCGTCGGCGTGGCGGAAGTGATGCCGCTGGGTGGCGGCTTCATCGAGTGCTCGGAAGTACGCCACGGTCTCTGCTTTGACGCGCTCCAGGTCGTCCACGGGGCCATCGTGCCAGCCACCCCGCGCAGTTGCACCGCTCCGAGAGCTCCGAGAGCTCCGGGTCGAGGCACGCGAGGCGCCACCCTTGCCAGAGCTGTGACGCAGCAGCTCCCACCGCGCCGCCCGTCGGTAAACTCCGCCCATGGCCATGGCTGTGAGCACTCTCGTGGCGCTCCTCCTGGGCGTGCTCTCCTGCGGCTTCGCCGTGACCGCTCGCCGTATCTACCGTCTGCGGATGCGCGGAGTGCGCACGACCGGCGAACTGGTCGACTACCGCACCGATCACGACGGCGACGGCGCGATCCGTTACTTCCTCACCCTGGCGTTCGAACTGCCCGACGGCACCCGCGTCGAGAGCGAGTCACAGAACCCCGTTCTCCACTTCCTCGGCGTGCGGCCGGGCGAGATCACGGAGGTCACCTACGACCCCGCGGTCCCCACCCGCGTCAATGCGTCCGCGCTGGAGACGACCGACACCGGTTTCGGCGACGCCCTCGCCTACGTCGTGGGTTCGGCCGCCTGCCTGATCGGCGCGGGCGCCTTCGTGATCAAGGGCTTCGGTATCAGCGGCTTCGGTATCTGAGCGGCCGAGCCCGACCGCCCACCCGGTGCGCCCGGCCCCCGCCCAAAAGGCAGGGGCGCCCGGCCCAAAGCCAGGCGCCCCAAGAGCACCGCCGCGGCTACCGCCCGGCCCCCGCATCCGCCCCCTGCGCCCGCAGCGCCCGTTCCACGCCCGCTCGGGATTCCGAGACCAGGCGGCGCAGGGCCGCGTTCGGGTTGGCCGAGGCGAGCCAGGTGTCCGTGCGGGTCAGGGTGTCCTCGGAGACCTGGATCGACGGGTAGAGGCCGATCGCGATCTGCTGGGCCATCTCGTGGGAGCGGGAGTCCCAGACGCCCTTGACCGCCTCGAAGTAGCGCTCCGCGTACGGTGCCAGGAGTTCACGCTGGTCCGTCTGGACGAAGCCTCCGATGACCGCCTCCTGGAGGGAGTTCGGGAGCTTGTCGGACTCGACGACCGACGCCCACGCCTCCGCCTTGGCCTCCGGCGTCGGGCGGGCGGCGCGCGCGCTCGCCGCATGGCGCTCGCCGGCGGCGGTCTTGTCGCGCTCGTACTCAGCGGCGATCTCCGCCTCGTCGAACCGGCCGACCGCCGCGAGGCGCTGCACGAACGCCCAGCGCAGCTCCGTGTCGACGGCCAGGCCCTCGATCGTCTGCGAGCCGTCCAGCAGCGCGTCCAGCAGGTCCAGCTGCTCCGGCGTGCGGGCCGTGGCCGCGAACGCGCGCGCCCACGCCAGCTGGTGGTCGCTGCCCGCGTCCGCCGCCCGCAGGTGGGCGAGCGTGGCGTCCGTCCAGCGGGTCAGCAGCGCCTCGCGGCCGGCCGGGTCGGCGTACAGGTCGATCGCCAGCTTCACCTGCCGGTGCAGCGACTGCACGACACCGATGTCGGACTCCTTGCCGATGCCCGACAGGACCAGGGAGAGGTAGTCGCGCGTGGCGAGTTCCGCGTCCCGCGTCATGTCCCAGGCCGACGCCCAGCACAGGGCCCGCGGCAGGGACTTCGTGAAGTCGCCCAGGTGGTCCGTGACCACGGCCAGCGACTGCTCGTCCAGGCGGACCTTCGCGTACGACAGGTCGTCGTCGTTGAGGAGGAGCACCGCCGGGCGGGGCTTGCCCACCAGCTGCGGCACCGGCGTCAGTTCGCCGTCCACGTCCAGCTCGACGCGCTCGCCGCGCACCAGCTTGCCGTGCGCGTCGAGGTCGTACGCGCCGATCGCGATGCGGTGCGGGCGGAGCGTCGGCTCGCCCTTCGCGCCGGCCGGGAGGGCCGGGGCCTCCTGGCGGACCGCGAAGGATGTGACGGTGCCCGCCTCGTCCGTCTCGATCTCCGGGCGGAGGACGTTGATGCCCGCCGTTTCCAGCCACGCCTGCGACCAGGTCTTCAGGTCGCGGCCGGAGGTCTCCTCCAGGGCGCCCAGCAGGTCCGACAGGCGCGTGTTGCCGAACGCGTGCCGCTGGAAGTACGCCTGCACGCCGCGGAAGAACTCGTCCTCGCCGACGTAGGCCACCAGCTGCTTCAGGACGCTCGCGCCCTTGGCGTACGTGATGCCGTCGAAGTTGACGAGCACGTCGTCCAGGTCACGGATGTCGGCCATGATCGGGTGCGTGGACGGCAGCTGGTCCTGCCGGTACGCCCAGGTCTTCATGGAGTTCGCGAACGTCGTCCACGACTGCGGCCAGCGCGAGCCCGGCGCCGCCGCCTGGCAGGCGATCGACGTGTACGTGGCGAACGACTCGTTCAGCCACAGGTCGTTCCACCACTCCATCGTCACGAGGTCGCCGAACCACATGTGCGCCAGCTCGTGCAGGATCGTCTCCGCACGCGTCTCGTACGCCGCGTCCGTCACCTTCGACCGGAAGACGTACTGGTCGCGGATGGTCACCGCGCCCGCGTTCTCCATCGCGCCCGCGTTGAACTCCGGCACGAACAGCTGGTCGTACTTCTTGAACGGGTACGCGTAGTCGAACTTCTCCTGGAACCAGTCGAAGCCCTGCCGGGTGACCTCGAAGATGGCGTCCGAGTCGAGGTACTCGGCGAGCGACGGCCGGCAGTAGATGCCGAGCGGCACCGACTGGCCGTCCTTCTCGTACACGCTGTGCACCGAGTGGTACGGGCCGACGATCAGCGCCGTGATGTACGTCGAGATCCGCGGCGTCGGTTCGAACTCCCAGACGCAGTCGCGCGGTTCGGGCGTCGGCGAGTTGGAGATCACGGTCCAGCCCTCGGGCGCGCGCACCGTGAACCGGAACGTCGCCTTGAGGTCGGGCTGCTCGAAGCTCGCGAAGACACGGCGGGCGTCCGGCACCTCGAACTGGGTGTAGAGATACGCCTGGTTGTCGACCGGGTCGACGAAACGGTGCAGGCCCTCACCGGTGTTGGTGTACGCGCAGTCCGCGACCACCCGCAGGACGTTGCGGCCCTGGAGCAGGCCGGGAAGCGCGATCCGCGAGTCCGCGAAGACCTCCGCCGGGTCCAGGGCGTCGCCGTTCAGGACCACCTCGTGGACCGTCGGGGCGACCAGGTCGATGAAGGACTCGGCGCCGGCCTCGGCGACGTCGAAGCGCACCGTGGTCACGGACCTGTAGGTACCGCCCTCCTGCGCGCCGGAGAGGTCGAGGTCGATCTCGTACGAGTCAACGGCGAGCAGCTTCGCCCGCTGCTGCGCCTCTTCGCGAGTCAGGTTTGTGCCAGGCACGCGGTCATCTCCTCGTTATGTGTGGGTTGCGCCATCCTTCCACGTGACCTGCGCCGAAGGCGATGTCCGGATCCCGCCGGTGAACGGGTCGCGCGGGCGCGAACCTGGGCACATGACGACGTACACCGCACGTCCCGTTCCGCGGGCCGCGCTGAAGGAGCTGCGCTCCACTGACGACGCGGGCCGCCGGACGGTTCCCTTCACCGACGACGAGGGCGGCGCCCCGCTGCGCTGCTGCCTGCGCCGCAGCCGCCCCGGCGAGCTGATCGCCCTGGTCAGCTACGCCCCGCTGCGCCGCTGGGCCGCCGCGAAGGGCGCCGACCCGGGCGCCTACGACGAGCAGGGCCCGGTCTTCGTCCATGCCGAGGAGTGCGCGGGACCGGAAGGGGCGGAGGGGCCGGAGGGACCGGAGGGGGCGGGCCTGCCCTTCACCGACGCCCACCGCACCGTGCGGCGCTACTCGGCCGAGGGGCGCATCCTCGGCGGGCAGCTCGTCACGGACCTCGACTTCGACGCGGCCCTGCGCAAAGCGTTCGACGACCCGGCCGTGGAGCTCGTCCACGTCCGGGCCGTCGAGTACGGCTGTTTCCTCTACGAGGTGCGCAGGCCCCGACCGGGCCGGTCGGTCAGCCCTTGAGCTCGGCCGCCACCAGCTCCGCGATCTGCACCGCGTTCAGCGCCGCGCCCTTGCGGAGGTTGTCGTTGGACACGAACAGGGCGAGGCCGTTGTCCACGGTCTCGTCCTCGCGGATGCGGCCGACGTAGGAGGGGTCCTGGCCGGCGGCCTGGAGCGGGGTCGGCACGTCGGTCAGGGCCACGCCGGGGGCGCCGGCCAGCAGCTCCTTGGCGCGCTCGGCGCTGATCGGCCGGGCGAAGCGGGCGTTGACCTGGAGGGAGTGGCCGGTGAAGACCGGCACGCGCACGCAGGTGCCGGACACCTTCAGGCCCGGGATCTCCAGGATCTTGCGGGACTCGTGGCGCAGCTTCTGCTCCTCGTCGGTCTCGTTGAGACCGTCGTCCACGATCGAGCCGGCCATCGGCAGGACGTTGTACGCGATCGGCGCGACGTACTTGTCCGGCTTCGGGAACTCCACGGCGGCGCCGTCGTGGGTCAGCTTCGGCGCGTCGTCGCCGACCTTCTTGACCTGCTCGAACAGCTCGTCCACACCGGCGAGACCCGAACCGGACACGGCCTGGTACGTCGCCACGACCAGCGCTTCGAGACCGGCCTCCCGGTGCAGCGGGCGCAGCACCGGCATCGCGGCCATCGTCGTGCAGTTCGGGTTGGCGATGATGCCCTTGGGGCGGTCGGCGATCGCGTGCGGGTTGACCTCGGCCACCACCAGCGGCACCTGCGGGTCGCGCCGCCAGGCCGAGGAGTTGTCGATCACGACCGCGCCCTGCGAGGCGACCTTCTCGGCCAGCGCCTTGGAGGTGGAGCCGCCCGCCGAGAACAGCACGATGTCGAGGCCCGAGTAGTCGGCCGTCGTCGCGTCCTCCACGGTCACGCCGTCGATCACCTTGCCCGCCGAGCGGGCGGACGCGAACAGGCGCAGCTCGTCGACCGGGAAGTTCCGCTCGGTGAGAATCCTGCGCATGACCGTGCCGACCTGACCGGTGGCTCCGACGATTCCGACCCTCACGGCGACTCCCTCTACGTCTCTTTTGCGTGCCTGTTGCCTGACCGAGGCTTTTCCATCATGCGGCCGACCCCGACCCACCTGTCCAATTCTTTGCACGGGGTGCCCGGGGAATGGGACGGGGCGGGGCGCACGGCGGCTGCGGGCATTGCGCCGTCGCCCCCGGTGAACTGCAGGAATTCAGCCGGATCGGGCCCCGGACCGCAAGCTGTGCTGGTCCGCACCTGCCCACTGCCCCCGGGCGCACACGGCGGTGTGACGTACACCTCTACCGGCGCCGGCGCCGGATCGAACGTTCCGGTGCCGGCCGGCGTCATAGGAGAAACGTGGCGAGGGGAGGGGTGGCTGTGCTGCGCAGGATGATCCGCCGCGGCCACGGGACGGACCACGCTGTGGACGACCCGCTGGACGCGGCCCAGGAGCGCCGGGTGCGGGCGGTGCTCGCGCTGGGCGGGGTGCCGCAGGCGGACCTGCCGGACGGGGTGCAGCAGGTCCGCCTGCGGCTCCTGGAGCGGGCCGCCGACGGGCGCGAGGCGCCGCGCGACGTGTCCGCGTGGGCGGCCGTCGTCGCCTCGAACCTCGCCATGGACTGGCACCGCGCCCGGCGCCGCCAGGAGCGGATCGGCGAGCGCCTCGCCTCCCTGCGCCAGCTCGAACACCCCTCGGGCGAGGACACCAGCCTGCTGTCCCTCGCCGTCGCGCGGGGCCTGGACGAGCTGCCCGACCCGCAGCGCCAGGTCGTCGTGCTGCGTTTCTACGCCGATCTGCCGGTCCGCTCGATCGCCGAGGAGCTCGGCGTCCCCGAGGGCACGGTCAAGAGCCGGCTGCACACGGCGGTCCGGGCCCTGCGGGTCCGCCTGCACGAGGACGAGGTGGTGTGAGATGACCGCCGAGCACGACTTCCCCGGGGGTCCCCCGGTGCCGGACCCCCTGATGGCCGTGATCGCCGACGAGCCGCTGCCCGAGGCGGCACGCGCGGACGCCGGGCTGTTCGCCGAACACCGCTCGGCCGCCGCCGACGTGGCGGTCCTGCGGGAACAGCTGGGCCTCATCGGCGACGCGCTGGCGCGGGCCCCGGAAGACGCCGAGGACGCCGCGACGAAGGCCGCAGGCCCTGCCGTGGCGCCCGTACGCCCCGCTGCCGCGTCCCGGCCGCCCCGCGCCCGGCGCCGCCCCTTCGCGCTCGCCCTCGGCGGGCTCGCCGTGGCCTGCGCCGCCACCTTCGTGTCGGGCCTGGCCTGGCTGCTCCTGGAGGGCGGCGGGAGCGCCGACGGCTCGGGAGCCGACAAGAGCGCCGCCCAGGCGGACTCCAAGGAGGAGGCGGCGGGCGGCCTGGGCTTCGGCTCGCCCCGCTACCTCGCCTGCGCCCGTCTCGTCGTCGAGGGCACGGTGACCGGCGTGGAGCCGGTGCCCGGCGCCGGGCGGTCCCGGGTCACCCTGGACGTGGCGCGCCAGTACAAGCCGGAGAAGCCCGCGAAGGCCGGTGACCCGCTGGTCTTCCAGGTGGAGGACAACACCCTGGACGAGCCGCTGCGCGTGGGCGACTACGCCCTCGTCGGCTTCCCCCGCGAAGGCCTCTTCCCGGACGCCGTGTTCACGCACCTGCGGGACATCGCCGTCGAGCGGGCCTGGATCGAACGCTCCCTGCCCCGGTCCCGCTCCCTGACCTGTCCCGGGACCTGACCGGGCGGCCCGGCGCAAACGGCGGGCGAACTGCGGGCACGAGAAAGGGGCGGGCGCCCGTACGGACGCCCGCCCCACTCGCCGTGCGTGGTGCTACGGCGTGACCTTCTCGATGGCGACGCTGCCCGCGCCCGCGACCGTGCCGCGCGCGTTGACCAGCTGGACCCGCCCGAAGAACTCACGTCCCTCGGGTGCGGCCGCCGCGGCGGTGACGCTCGCGGTGACCGTGGCCGAGTCGCCCGTGCCGAGCTTCACCGACGCGGCGCCGTCGACGGAGACGGTGCCGAGGGAGGCGGCGAAGAACACGTCGCGGTAGTCGTACTCCGTCGTGCCGGCGGGCACGGCGTAGCCGACGACCTCGATGGTGTACGTGCCGGCGGCCGGCTTCTTGATGGAGACGGACTCCTCGGAGTCGCCGTCGGCCGAGCTGCCGACCTCGTTGCCGTCCTTGTCGTACACGGCGAGGTCCAGGTCGGCGGCGGTGTCGGAGACCCCGCCGATGACGACGTCCAGGGAGTCGGCGCCCGCGGGCACCTCGACCGTGCTGGTGTGCGTCTCGCCCGCCTTGATGGCCGGGCGGGCCGCCTTGGCGGAGCCGAGCGGGCCGCCGGTGAGCTTGCCGTCGATGGCGGCGAGCTGGTTCGTCACCTTCCACGACGCGTCGACCGGGGTGCCGACCTTGGCCTCGGGGACGGTGACCGTCTCCGGGTCGAAGGACGCGCCGAGGACGGCGACGTCGAGCCGGTACGGGTTGTCCAGCAGCGGCGACGTACGGCGCGACTCGACCTCGATCTCCCACACGCCCGGCTGCGGGTCGGTGTACGACCGCACGTCGGGACGGCAGGTGTTGGCCGGGTTGGCGTAGTTCGGGTAGCAGTTGATCGTCGACGTCGGGTCGGACGGGACGCCGTACGGGTGGATGGAGATGAACCGGGTCTGGCTCTTGTCCTTCAGCCCGCCGAGCGCGACCTCGAGGGTCTTGGCGCCCTCGGGGACCGTCACGAAGTACGACTTGTGGCTGTTGCGCTGCACCGAGCCCGACGCGGTGAACGTGTGGGCGAGCGGCGAGGCGACGACGACGGTCGTCAGGACCTGACGGTCGATGCCCTCGGTGCGCGGGTCGTCCACCTCGAGGATGGCGCTCTTGAGACCGCCGGAGCGCGGCGCGGCCTGGACCTTGACGGTGACCGGCTTGTTCAGCGGCAGGTACACCTCGTCCGAGCCGACGACCCGGAAGGTGTCACCGGCGTTGTTCTCGAAGTGCAGCTCGTGCCGGACCGCACGGTCGGCGCCCGACGTACGGGTCAGGGTGATCTCGTACGTCTTCTTCTGGCCGGCCTTCAGGCCGCCCTCGCGGTCGTACAGGCCCGTGCCGTGGCCGGGGGTCTTCAGGAACTGGTCGATCGCGGTGTCGACCGGCGCCTTCACCGTGTACTGGTGCGCGGTGGCGCCGTCGCGGATCGCGTCCCAGGCGTCCTCGATGTTGATGAGACCGGCACCCTCCTCGTACGCCTGGACGCCACGGATGTGGTCGGCGGTCGAGGTGAGGGCGGTGCGCAGCTTCGCGGGCGTCAGGTCGATGCCCTTCTGCTTCGCGGCGCTCAGCAGCAGCGCCGAGGCGCCCGCGGCCTGCGGGGAGGCCATCGAGGTGCCCTGGAGCATCGAGTAGCCGGGCGGCAGGGAGTAGCCGGCCTCGGCGACCGGGCCGCCGGGCGACCAGGTCTGCGTGGTGTTGATGGCGGCGCCGGGCGCGGACAGCGTCGGCGTGAAGCCGCCGTCCTCACGCGGACCGCGGGAGGAGAACGGCATCATCGCGTACGACTTCTCCACGACGGAGCCGTAGTTGGCGGCCCACGTCTCCTTGGAGATGGTCGCGCCGACCGAGATGACCTTGTCGGCCAGCGACGGGTCGCCGATGGTGTTGGCGCCGGGGCCGGAGTTGCCGGCTGAGATGACCAGCTGCACGCCGTACTCGTCGATGAGGCGCGTGTACAGCTCGGCGCGGGCGTTGTTGCCGTCGTTCAGCGCGGGCAGGCCGCCGATCGACATGTTGACGATGTCGACGCCGCGCTTGGTGACGAGGTCGATCATGCCCTCGGTGAGCGCGACGTTGGTGCAGCCGCCGCTCCAGGTGCAGGCGCGCGAGGAGACCAGCTTGGCGCCGGGGGCGGCGCCGTTCATCTCGCCGCCGAACAGGCCGTTGGCGGCGGTGATGCCGGCGACGTGGGTGCCGTGGGAACCCTCGATGACGCCGATGCTGACGTAGTCGGCCTTGGCGCCGTCCGCGTTGTAGACGACGTCCTTGCGGATCTCGACGACGAACGGGATGCGCTCGGCGATCTCGGTCGCCGGGTCGTCCGTGCCGAAGTAGCCGATCTGGAAGCCGTCCTTGTACGGCTTCATCGCCTCGTCGTCGGTGAAGTCGAGGTTGTCGTTCAGGTCGACGCGGACGGTGCCGGCGGCGGCGTCGTAGAGCACGCCCCAGACGTCCGTGGTGTCGCCGTCGCGGTTCAGGTCGCCGGCCATGTCGCCGCCGGTGGTGGCGGACTCGGCGAAGTAGTTGAACTTGTAGGCGCCCTCGGGGGCCTTGAAGGCCTCGGTGCCCTGGCTGGCGGTGGTGATGGTGAACGCGGGGCCGCTGACCGAGCTGGTCATGCGCCGCCAGGTGCCGTCCCCGTCGCGGACCGGGTCGGTCGCGGTGACCCAGTCGACGATCTTGCGCTCGCCGGTGGTGGTCTTCTGCAGGGCCGGGTGGCCGAGGTCGACGCCGGAGTCCAGGATGCCGATGGTGATGCCGCGGCCGTCCGCCTTCGGGTGGTCCTCGACGAAGTCGACGGCGCCGGTCTCGAAGGACGGGTTGTACGGGTTCTCGGCCGGGGTGTTCTTGCCCGGGGCCGGGTAGCCGCCCGTGCTGCCGGTGGTGGCGCCCTTGGCGCGGTCCCCGGCCGGCGTCGGGTCGTCCAGCGGGATTTCCTCGCGCAGGTCGATGCCGTGCACGGAGGAGAGCTTGGCGGCGGCGGCGATGGCCGCGTCCGCCTTGGCGGTGGGGACGGTGGCGCGGACGTAGCCGAGCTTGTCGTGGCTGCGGCCGACCATGCCGCCCTTGACCGCGTCCAGCTGCGCGGCGACCTGCTCGGTCTGGCCGGGCGCGGTGGCGATCATCATGGTGACGGTCTTCTCGCCGTCGGCCTTGGCCTCGGCGAGCAGGTCCGCGTCGGCGGAACCGAGCTTGTCGGGCGCGGACTTGACGGCGCCGTCCGTGGCCGGCTCGTCGGCGGAGAAGGCCATGGGTATCGGTCCGGCCGCGGAGAGCGCGGCCACCAGGCCTGCGGCCACGGCTATCCGGGCCACGCGTCTCGCGCCCGAGGACGGAGCGCGCTCGGTGGTGAAGGTCATCGGCATCCCTTGTAGGTAAAGGAACCAGCGGTTGGCGACCGGAGCCGATCGGCTCTGGCCGCGGCAGTCCGGAATGCGACCCCGGACGACCGCTCAGCTTTATGCAAGGGAAGGACGTTTGGGAAGAGTTGGCCGAATTGAAATGGACGCATGGGGAAAACCCCCGGCCGACGTAGGGTAGATGAGCCGCAAAAGGGGGCAAGTCGCCCACATTTTTGCGGCGCCCCGCCTCTGCGCCCCTGCACTCCTCGTGCGGGGCCGGTCAGGCGTCCTTGGTGCGCGCGTAGTGGCGGGAGGCCTTCGCGCGGTTGCCGCAGGCGGCCATGGAGCACCAGCGGCGGGAGCCGTTGCGCGAGGTGTCGAAGAAGTGCAGCACGCAGGCCTCGTGGGCGCAGGGCCTGATCCGGTCGGGCGCGGTGGCCAGCAGCTCCAGGTAGTTGCGCGCGGCGAGCCAGGCCGGTCCCCACGAGTCGTCCGCGAACTCGGGCAGCTCCCCGGGCCCTTCGGCGGTGAGGGTGGCCCGGATGCGGCCGTGCGCGAGCACGGCGTCCACGGCCCCGGCGCCCGCCTCCAGCGACTCGTCCACGGCGGTCCTCAGCGCGTCCCGCGCCTGCAGGGTGTGCCGCAGGGTGGCCGCGTCGGCGGCGAACCGGTCGTCGAGCCCGCCCGCCACGAGCCACACCGCCAGCCCGTCGGTGTCCGCGAGGAGGTCCCGCGGGGCGCCGTCCTCCACCCACCACGTGTTGAGCAGGTCGAGCGAGAGCGGCTCGCCGGTGAGGGGGCGGGGGTCGCGGGCGACGGACATGGCGGGCTCCTTCCGTGCTAACCGCTCAAGAGTACGTGACCGGTTGACGTCACCGACTTCTAACCTTTAAAGTCACTTACACAGGTTAGATCGACGGACTCGAAGGGCACGACCATGACCCTGCGCACCGGCCACATCGGCCTCAACGTCACCGACATCGAGCACTCGCTCGCCTTCTACCGCGACGTCCTCGGCTTCGTCCTGCTCGCCGAGGGCAAGGAGGACGGCAGGCGGTACGCCCTCCTCGGTGACGGCGAGAACCTCGCCCTCGCGCTGTGGCAGCAGGCCGGGCAGGCGTACGACGCCGACCGCGCCGGACTGCACCACCTCGCCCTCCAGGTCGACTCCGTCGAGCGCGTGAGGGAGTACGAGGCCGCGCTGCGCGCCTACGGCGTGGACTTCGCGTACGACGGCGTCGTCGCCCACGGCGAGGGCGCGGCGTCCGGCGGGATCTTCTTCCACGGCCCCGACGGCGTCCGCCTGGAGATCTCCGCCCCCACGGGCGCCGAGAACGCGCCCGCCCCGCACGCCGACGCGCCGACCTGCGGCTTCTTCTAGGCGGCGCGGGACATGACCGTCTACCACGCCGGCGCGCGCGCCGTGCAGGACCGGGCCGGCGTACGGCAACTCGCCGACCACGTCGGCCGGTCCGTCGGCGAGGCGATCAAACCGGTCGCCGCGGCCTTCCTCGAACTCCAGCCGCTGCTGGTGCTCGGCGCCGCCGAACCCGGGACGGGCCAGGTGTGGGCCGCCCCTCTCACCGGCGCCCCGGGCTTCGTCCGCGCGACCGGACCGCGCCGGATCGCCGTCGCCGCAGGCGCCTCCCACGCCCCCGGCGGCGCGGGAGGCGCCAGCCCGGCCGCCCCGCTCGCGACGGCGCTCACCACCCCCGGCACCCCCGTCGGCACCATCGCCCTCGACCCGCGCACCCGGCGCCGCATGCGCCTGAACGGCCGGCTGCGGCCCACGGAGCGCGGCTTCGCGATCGACGCCGACCGGGTGTTCTCCAACTGCCCCAAGTACCTCCAGAAAAGGGAGCGTTACGAGACCGTCGCCGACCGCACCCCGGCCGGCCCCCGGTACGGCACCGCGCTGACCCCCGCCCAGCAGGCCTTCGTACGGGCGGCCGACACCTTCTTCGTCGCCACCGTGCACGACACCGGCGCCGACGCCAGCCACCGGGGCGGCAACCCCGGCTTCGTGCGGGTCGACTCGCCGCGCGAGCTGAGCTGGCCCGACTACCCGGGCAACGCCATGTTCCTCACCCTCGGCAACCTGGTCGCCGACCCGCGGGCCGGACTGCTCCTGATCGACTGGGAGGACGGCACGACCCTCCAGCTCACCGGCGAGGCCCGCACCGAGTTCACCCCGGACGGCGGACGCTGGGTCCGCTTCACGCTCACCGAGGCCGTCGAGACCCCCTCGGCGCTCCCGCTGCGCTGGTCCCCGCCCGACTACTCACCCGCCAACCCCGACCCCGCGGGCTGATCCCCTGCCCGGCGAGATGAACACTGAGTGACCGGTTCCGGGCCGTCCGAGGAGCGGCCGCGGACGCGCGGGGTGGGCCAAGATCCACGTACGGCGATCGGCGTCGCACGTTGCCGCCGCGTTCACGCGCAGGCCACCCCCGGTGCCAACGATCCAGTGAGAGCGGGACGTTCGCGAGAGCGAGCGCCCCGCCACCACTGCCGACGCGTTCGCACTCGGGGAGACAAGCGCCATGTCGCGCACACGCTCTGTCGCCGGCTCCGCCCTCGGGGTCCACCGCCGTTCCTTCCTCGCCACCACCGGGGCGGTCGCCCTGGCCGCCGGCATCGGCTACGCCGCCCGCCCCACCGAGAGCAGCGCCGCCACCGCCTCCGGCGCGGACACCGGGGCCGCCCTCGCCTCCTCCCGCAAGGCACCCGCCGCGCCGCTCGCCCCGTACACCCGGGGCACCACCCTCGCCGAGGTCGCCGCCCCGCGCGGCCGCTCCGGCTTCCGCCGGCTCGGCGACGGGCCCGGCTGGCAGCGCGTCGTCCGCACCGACCTGGCCGCCGCCCGGTCGGGCCGCGCCGCCCGGCGGACCACGCTCGCCGCGTTCGTGCAGGTCACCGACCTGCACATCATCGACACCCAGCACCCGCTGCGCCTGGAGTACCTCCGCTCGGCCGACGTGCACGCCTGGCGCCCGCAGGAGGCGCTCACCGTGCACGGCGCGATCTCCCTCGTCGAGCGGATCAACGCGCTGCGGGGCGCCCCCGTCACCGGCGCCCCGCTGCACTTCGCGATGACCACCGGCGACAACACCGACAACAACGCCCGGTCCGAGCTGGAGTGGTTCCTGACCGTCATGAGCGGCGGCCGGATCACCCCCAACACCGGCGACCCGCGCCACTACGAGGGCGTCCAGAACAGCGGCCTGAAGCAGTACTGGCAGCCCGACACCGCCGTACGCGACGCCGACAAGCAGCTCGGCTTCCCGCACGTCGAGGGCTTCCTCGCCGCCGCGATCCGCGAGGTGCGCAGCCCCGGCCTCAACCTGCCCTGGTACTCGACCGTCGGCAACCACGACTCCCTGCCGCTCGGCTGCTACGCCTCGCACGGCGACTCCTACCTCACCGACCTCGCCGTCGGCGGCCGCAAACTCATGAGCGCCCCCGCCGCCGAGGCGGCCAGGCTCCAGCGCGCCATCAAGAAGGCGAAGGACCCCAGAGGCGTGCGGTTCCACGACTTCCTCAAGGCGCACAGCCGCGCGATGCGCCCCGTCACCCCGGACGAGCGGCGCGCCACCTTCACCCCCGCCGACTACCTCAAGGCCCACCTGGACCCGGCGTTCCAGGGCCCCGGTCCGGTCGGCCACGGCTACTCCACCGCGAACCTGGAGGCGGGCACCCAGTACTACGCCTTCCGCATCGCCGACGACGTCATCGGCATCAGCCTCGACACCACGGACCCCGGCGGCCACTACGAGGGCTCCCTCGGCGCGGAGCAACTGCGCTGGCTGGACCGGACCCTGCGCGACAACGAGGACGCGTACGCGGTGATCTTCAGCCACCACACGAGCGAGTCGATGGACAACCCCCGCCCGGACCCGGCCCGCCCGGACGAGGCCCGCCACGACGGCGCCGACGTCCTCGACCTGCTCGGCCGCCACCGCAACGTCCTCGCGTGGGTCAACGGCCATGTCCACCGCAACGAGATCACCGCCCACGCCGGACCGGAGGGCCACTCCTTCTGGGAGATCTCCACCGCCTCCCACGTGGACTACCCCCAACTCGCCCGCGTGATCGAGCTGGTGGACAACAAGGACGGCACGCTGTCCCTGTTCACCACCTGCGTGGAGTCCTCGGCACCGCACCGCACGGACTTCGCGGACCTCTCCCAGACCGGCCTGGCCTCCCTCTACCGGGAGCTGTCCCTCAACGCCCCCGGCTCGCACACCCACCTGGCCGGCGCACCGGGCGACCGCAACACGGAACTGCTGCTGAAGAAGGGCTGAAGCAGGGCCGAGGAAGGCGGCCCGAGCGGGCCCGCACCACCTCCCGGGACCTACCGGGGCAGCACCACGACATGCGCCGCCGGTTCCCGGTCCGCCGCCGCCATCAGCGCCGTGCGGATCACCGCGGCCTGCTGCTCCGCGGCGTCCCGCAGCTTCCTCGGCAGCACCCGCACGACCGTGATGCCCAGCCGCTCCAGGTGCTCCCGCTTGCGGGCGTGCTCCGACTCCAGCGGATCGTCGTCCGGCCGGGGCGCCCGGGTGTCCAGCTCCAGCGCCACCGCCTGCTCCGGCCAGTAGGCGTCGACGCCGCCCAGGTGCGGGCTGCCCGGCAGCCGCAGGTCGACGTTCCACATCGGGTCCGGCAGGCCGAAATCCCGCACCATCGCGTACAGCCGGTCCTCCGCCACGGCCCGGCCCTCCGCGAGCAGCGAGTCCACCGCGTCCACCACGTGCGGCCGGTTCAGCAGCCGCGTCTGGCTCAACTCCCGTACCACCACGGCGGGTTCGCAGTGACCGCCGCGCACCGCCTCCGTCAGCAGGCGGCGCACCGCGACCGCGTCCGTCACCTGCGCCACCGCGTCCGCCAGCGCCCGCGGCACAGGCGCCACCGGCACGCCCATCACCTGACGCGGCACCGGCAGGGCCGCCGCGCGGACGACGCGGGCGCAGCCGGTCGAGCGCAGCCGGCGCAGCCGTGGCACCAGCACGTCGATCGTGCCCAGCGCCGCCAGCGGGGGAACGGCGCGGAAGCCGTGCAGGGCGAGCGCGGCCAGACCGGTGATCATCGCCTCGGGCTGCGCGGGAGCGGCGGGGGCCTCGCCCTCCGCGCCGCCCTGGGAGGGCACCCGTGCGGTCCGCTCCCGCGTCGCGTACAGCAGCACCGCGTGCAGCCGTTCCTCGTTCGTCGGCGGGCCCGGGTGGAGCAGGACGACGCCGGGGAGGATCTGCCGCCAGGGGCCGCCCGACCGGCACCGCTCGTTCGTCTCGGCGGCGGGGACGCCGTGCGCGCGCAGCTGCGCGGCCGTCAGGACGCGGCGGCGGACGTCGGTCGGCCGGGGGAGGGGGAGGGGAGAGAGCGGGGTGTTGTTCATGACCTGGGACTTTCCCGCCTCCGAATCCTCCTTTAACCGCTGTTACACGCCTGTCGGTAAATCCGGACAACCCTGAACTAAAGGACGGATGTTCGGATGCCGAAAGCCCCTGGTCCATTCGGGGTACGAACCAGGGGTTACGGGGTCGGTCATCCGCGTTCCGTAACGGTCACGCGGCGTCGCACGCCTGTGCGCGCAGCGCCCGCGCCAGGTCGTCCCGCGACTCCAGCACCAGCCTGCGCAGCGCCGGCGCCGCGTCCTCGTGGGCCGCCAGCCACGCGTCCGCCCGGTCGAGCGTGTCCTGCGAGTCCCGCAGCGCGGGGAACAGGCCCCGCACCACGAGCATGGCGATCTGGATCGACCGCTCGGCCCACACCCGCTCGATCGCCGCGAAGTACTTCTCCGTGTACGGCGCGAGCAGGTCGCGCCGCGAGGGCTGTGCGAAGCCCGCGATGGTCGCCTCCACCAGGGCGTTGGACAGCGCGTCCGACTCCACGACCTGCGCCCACGCCTGCGCCTTCACCGCCGCCGACGGGCGGGCGGCCATGCAGCGCACGTGGTGCCGCTTGCCGGACGCGGTGTCGTCCCGGGCGAGTTCCTCGTCGAGCGCCCGCTCCCTGCCCTCGCCGTGCGCCGCCAGCGGCTCCTGGAACGCCCAGCGCAGCTCCTGGTCCACGTCCAGGCCGTCGATCTTCTCGGTGCCCGCCAGCAGGCCCCGCAGCAGCTCCAGGTCCGCCTCGTCGGACGCCACCGACGCGTAGAACCGCGCCCACGCCAGCTGGGGTTCGCCGCCCGGGTCCGCCGCCCGCAGCGCGCGCAGGGCCCCCTCGGCGAGCAGCCGGCCGCCGGTCTCGCGCCACTCCGGCGCCGCGTAGTGGACCAGCGCCGTGTTGGCCCAGGCGTGCAGCATCTGCAGCACACCGATGTCGGACTCCCGGCCCGCGAACCGCAGCACGAGGTCGATGAAGTCCCGCGCCGGCAACAGCGCGTCCCGCGTCATGTTCCACAGCGCCGACCAGCACAGCGCGCGGGCCAGCGGGTCGGTGAGGGCGCCCAGGTGCTCCCGCAGCGTCACCAGCGACGTCTCGTCGAAGCGGATCTTGCAGTACGTCAGGTCGTCGTCGTTGACCAGCACCAGCTCCGGGGCCTCGGCGCCCGCGAGCTCGGTCACGACCGTGCGCGGGCCGTCCACGTCGGCCTCGGCGCGCGCGTACCGGACGAGAGCGCCCTCGGCGTCACGCCGGTACAGGCCCACCGCGACCCGGTGCGGCCGCAGGTGCGGGTGCGACTCGGCGGCCTCCTGCACCACGGCCAGCTCGTCGACCCTGCCGTCGGCGTTCAACAGCACCTGCGGCGTCAGCGAGTTGACCCCCGCAGTCTGGAGCCAGGACCGCGCCCACGCCGTCATGTCCCGCCCGCTGGTCTCCTCCAGCACCGCCAGCAGGTCGCCGAGGCGCGTATTGCCGTACGCGTGCCGCTTGAAGTAGCGCCGCGCGCCCTCCAGGAAGGCGTCCTGGCCGGCGTACGCCACGAGCTGCTTGAGCACCGAGGCGCCCTTGGCGTACGTGATGCCGTCGAAGTTCAGCTTGGCGTCCTGGAGGTCACGGATGTCCGCCGTGATGGGGTGCGTGGACGGCAGCTGGTCCGCGCGGTACGCCCACGACTTGCGGCGGTTGGCGAAGGTGATCCAGCCGTCGCTGAAGCGGGTCGCGCCGACCAGCGAGAACGCGCCCATGAAGTCCGCGAAGGACTCCTTCAGCCACAGGTCGTCCCACCACTCCATGGTGACGAGGTCGCCGAACCACATGTGCGCCATCTCGTGCAGGATCACGTTGGCGCGGGCCTCGTAGGACGCCTGCGTGACCTTGCCCCGGAAGATGAACTCCTCCCGGAAGGTGACGAGCCCCGGGTTCTCCATCGCGCCGAGGTTGTACTCGGGCACGAACGCCTGGTCGTACTTGCCGAACGGGTACGGGTAGTCGAAGTGCTCGTGGAAGAAGTCCAGGCCCTGCTTCGTCACCAGGAACACGTCGTCGGCGTCGAAGTGGGGCGCAAGGCCCTTGCGGCACATCGCGCCGAGCGGGATCCGAAGCCGCGTGCCGTCCGCCAGCTCCCGCTCGTAGGAGTCCGTCACGTAGTGGTACGGGCCCGCCACCACGCACGTGATGTACGTCGAGATCGGCTTGGTCTCCGCGAACCGCCAGACGCCGTCGGCGAGTTCGCCCACGCCGTTGCTCCACACCGTCCACTCCCGCGGCGCCCGCACCTCGAAGCGGAACGGCGCCTTGAGGTCCGGCTGCTCGAAGTTGGCGAACACCCGGCGCGAGTCGGCCGGCTCGTACTGCGTGTAGAGGTAGACCTCGCCGTCCTCCGGGTCGACGAAGCGGTGCAGGCCCTCACCGGTGCGGGAGTAGGCGCAGCGGGCGTCGACGACCAGTTCGTTGTCGGCGGCCAGGTCCTCCAGCAGGATGCGGGAGCCGTCGAAGACCTCGCTCGGGTCGAGGTCGCGGCCGTTGAGGGAGACGGCGGTCACGCTCGGCGCGATCAGGTCGGCGAAGCTCGACGCGCCGGGCTCGGCGCAGCGGAACCGGATCGTGGTCACCGAGCGGAAGGTGCGCGGCCCGTCGCCCCCCTCGCCGACGGCGGAGCGCACGTCGAGCGACACGTCGTACCCGTCGACGGACAGCAGGGCGGCCCGCTCCCGGGCCTCGTCGCGGGACAGATTCTCACCGGGCACGGGCGGCACTCCCTCGGGTGGTGTTTCAGGATGTGGACAGCACCGATCCTGCCATGCGCCCCTGACGCGCAGCAGCCGGGAATCGTCGCGCCACCTTCGGTGTGCCGGGAATGCGCCGGGACACCTTCGGTGTTGCCCGGGGAAAGAACCTTTACCGAGGAGAGCCATGTCCGAGTCCGTCTCCGGCAAGACCCCCGTCGACTTCTGGTTCGACCCGCTGTGCCCCTGGGCCTGGATGACCTCCCGCTGGGTGCTGGAGGTGGAGAAGGTCCGCGACATCGAGGTCCGCTGGCACCTGATGAGCCTCGCGGTCCTCAACGAGGACAAGCTGGACGAGCTCCCGGCGGAGTACCGGGAACTGCTCGAGACCAAGGCCTGGGGCCCGGTCCGCGTCGTCATCGCGGCCCAGGAGGAGCACGGCCCCGAGGTGCTCGGCGACCTCTACACGGCGCTCGGCACCCGCATCCACAACAAGGAGGAGGGCCCGGGCAAGGAGACCGTCGCCGCCGCCCTCAAGGACGTCGGCCTGCCCGAGTCCCTCCTGGACCACTGGGACGCCACGCCGTACGAGGCGCAGTTGCGCGCCTCCCACAAGGAGGGCATCGACAAGGTCGGCCAGGACGTCGGCACGCCCGTCATCGCCGTCCCCGGCGCCGACGGCGAGCAGATCGCGTTCTTCGGACCCGTCGTCACGCCGGCGCCCAAGGGCGAGGAGGCCGCCAAGCTGTGGGACGGCACCCTGATGGTCGCCTCCGTGCCCGGCTTCTACGAGATCAAGCGCACCCGCACCAAGGGCCCCGACTTCAGCAACCTCTGACGGGTGCTCACCCGCCCGTGACCGGCGCTCCCTCTCGGGCGATCCGTGCCGGCTCCGGGAAGTCCGTCACCACCGCGTCCACACCCAGGCCGTAGTGCGGGGCGTACTCGGCGAACGCGTCCCCGGACTCGTTCGCCGAGGCGCCCCGGCGGAGGTTCGTACCGCCGCGTGTTCCCCCGGCTGCGCGACGCGGCCCTCAGCGAGCCGCGCCTGGACGGGGAGTCCGCGGCGCTGCTGTCCCTCGACGTGCCGTGCGGGACGGATGTGGCGCAGGACCACCCCGCGTAGGACCATGAGCGGGAAGACCGACCCTGGAGGCGAGCCCCACCCCATGACGGAGATCGACACCTCGGTGCCGCACTCGGCCCGGATCTGGAACTACTGGCTGGGCGGCAAGGACAACTACCCGGTGGACGAGGAGGCGGGCAACGCCTACACCGCCGTCTTCCCCGGCATCGTCACCATCGCCCGCAGCAGCCGCGCCTTCCTGGGGCGCACCATCCGGTACCTGGTGCAGGAGGCCGGCGTACGGCAGTTCCTGGACGTCGGCACCGGCCTGCCCACCGTGGACAACACCCACGAGGTCGCCCAGCGGTACGCCCCCGAGTCCCGCATCGTCTACGTCGACAACGACCCGCTGGTCCTCGCCCACGCCCGCGCCCTGCTCACGTCCAGCCCCGAGGGCGCCACCTCGTACGAGGACATGAGCCTCTACGAGCCCGAGCGCATCCTGGAGGCGGCGGCCAGGACCCTCGACCTGTCGCGGCCCACGGCGCTGATCCTCAGCGGGCTCCTCGGTCACGTCCGTGACCACGCCGAGGCGTGCGCCCTGGTGCGCCGCCTGATGGCGGGCCTGCCGTCCGGCAGCTACCTGTGCGTCAACGACGGCTCGCGCGGCACCGACCCGGACTACGAGGAGGCGCAGGACGGCTACAACGAGACCGGCGCGGTCCCGTACTTCCTGCGGCCCGTGGAGCAGATCGAGGCCTACTTCGAGGGCCTGGAGATGGTGGAGCCGGGCGTCGTCTCGGTGCCCCTGTGGCGCCCCGAGCCCGGCACGCACCCCAGCCCCATCGGCCAGCACGGCGGCCTGGCCCGCAAGCCGTAACCCCGTACCCCCGCCGCCGGTACGGCGAAGGCCCCCGCGTCACGGCACGCGGGGGCCTTCGTGGCGAGGTGGGCGGGTCAGCTCCTGGCGCGCGCCCGCTGCCAGGCGTAGCCGACGGCCGCGAGGAACAGCGTCATGCCGCCCGTCGAGTACAACTGCACGCGGGTGTCCGGCTCCCGGGCCATCAGCAGGAAGACCGCCGCCATGCCGGCCAGCGCCAGCCAGGTCAGCCACGGGAACGCCCACATCCGCACGACCAGCTTCTCGGGCGCCTCGCGCTCCAGGCGCCGGCGCAGGCGCAGTTGCGAGACGGCGATGAAGATCCAGACGACCAGGATGACCGCGCCGATCATGTTCAGCAGCCAGGAGAACACGTCGTCCGGGCGCCAGTAGCTGAGCAGCACGCACCCGAAGCCGAACACCGAGGACGCCAGCACCGCGATCCGCGGCACCCCGCCGGAGACCCGGCCCAGCACCCGGGGGCCCTGGCCGCGCTCCACCAGCGAGTACGCCATGCGCGAGGAGCCGTAGATGTTGGCGTTCATCGCGCTCAGCAGCGCCACCAGCACGACCACGTTCATCAGCTGCCCGGCGCCCGGGATGCCCAGCTCGTCGAGGGCGGCGACGTACGGGCCCTTGGCGACGACCGCCTCGGAGTCCCACGGGACCAGGGTCACGATGACGGCCATCGAGCCGATGTAGAACAGGGCGATGCGCCACATCGCCGTGCGCACCGCGCTCGCCACGCCCTTGACGGGGTTCTCCGACTCGGCCGCCGCGATGGTGACCGTCTCCAGGCCGCCGTACGCGAACACCGAGGCGAGCAGGCCGATGATGAGGCCCTCGGTGCCGCCCGGCATGAAGTCGGTGAGGTTGCTCGCGCCGGGGGAGTCCGTGCCGGGCAGGACGCCCGCGATCGCGAGCACGCCGAGCACCAGGAAGAGACCGATCGCGACGACCTTCAGCGCGGCGAACCAGAACTCGAACTCGCCGAAGTTCTTCACGGCGGCCAGGTTCGTGCCGCAGAAGACCACCATGAACAGTGCGACCCACGCCCACTCGGGCGTGCCCGGCAGCCAGCCCGTGACGATCTTCGCGGCGCCGATGGCCTCCAGGCCGACCGCCGTGCACAGCAGCACCCAGAACGACCAGCCGGCCGTGAAGCCGGCCCAGGGGCCGAGCGCCCGCTCGGCGTGCGCGGAGAAGGAACCGGACGACGGATACGCGGCCGACATCTCGCCCAGCATCCGCATCACGAGCATCACGAGGAGGCCGGAGAGGGCGTAGGCGAGGACGATCGAGGGACCGGCGGCGGCGATGCCCGCCCCGGAACCGACGAACAGGCCGGCGCCGATGACACCGCCGAGGGCGATCATCGACAGATGGCGTTGCTTCAGGCCGTGGGACAGCGAGGCGTCCGCCTCGGAGGACACCGGTGACGACGTCTTCGTGGGGGTGCTGGGCATGAGGGCGGCTCGTCCAGTGCGTGAGAGGGCAAAACGCCGACAGTCTGGTGCGCGCGTCCGCTCAGAGCGAGAGATCGTTCAGCATCCGGACACCCGCGATACGGAGGGTGCAGGTCCGGTTACCCGCTCGACCTGCGGCCCCCGGACGCCGTTTTGGCGAAACCCTACAGACGCCGCGGACGGCCTCCGGGGTGACCGGAGCCCCCCGGCCTCAGTGACCGGCGTCACGCGGCCACCTGTGTAACCGGCGGTCATTGTCCGGAGCCCACCAACTCGCGGTTCGCTCCTTTGTCGACCGCTGACGGTGATCCGCCGCGCGGCGCTGGGATAGCGTCGCCGTGTCCCAACATGCCCACATCACCTCTCGCGGAGACCCCATGAGCACCGCTGCCGCCCCCGTCCGCTCCGGACAGGTCCTCGCCGACCTCCTCCCCGCATCCCGTGTCCGGGACGCCGCGCTCGTGGTCGGCGGTGCCGTGCTCACCGGGCTCGCCGCGCAGATCGCCGTGCCCGTGCCCGGCTCCCCGGTGCCGGTGACCGGCCAGACCTTCGCCGCGCTGCTCGTCGGCACCTCCCTCGGCGCCGGGCGCGGCTTCCTGTCGCTCGCCCTGTACGCGCTGGTCGGCATGGCGGGCGTGCCGTGGTTCGCGGGCGGCACCTCGGGCGCGGGCGGCGCGTCGTTCGGCTACATCCTCGGCATGATCCTCGCCTCCACCGTCGTGGGCGCCCTCGCCCGCCGCGGCGCCGACCGCTCCGTGCTGCGCATGGCCGGCACGATGCTGCTCGGCGAGGCGATCATCTACGCCGTCGGCGTCCCCTACCTCGGCATGGTCACCGGCATGTCCGCCTCCGCCGCGCTCGCGGCGGGCCTCACGCCGTTCCTGATCGGCGACGCCCTCAAGGCCGCGCTCGCCATGGGGCTGCTGCCGACCGCGTGGAAGGTCGCCGACAAGCGGTGACCGCTTGAGAGTTCGCGCGTGAGGGCCGGGACGGCGGTGAGCCGTCCCGGCCCTCACGTCGTGCGCGGGGACCGCGGGCCGTCAGCCCGTGGAGACCTTGTCCTGCTCGCCGGCCCTGCCCGCCTCGCCCGCCTTGCCCGCCTCGGCCGCGTGGGCCGAACGCCCGCCGCTCACCTTCTGCTTGACGAAGGCGACGGCCAGCACGAGCGCCGCGACCAGCAGCGACAGCAGCACGGTCCGGCGGCCGTCGTGCTCGGTGTCGGTCAGCATGTAGCCGAGGACGAACACGATCAGCGCGGCCGTCGCCCAGGTCAGGTACGGGTACAGCCACATCCGCACGACCAGCTTCTCCGGCGCCTCGGCCTGGATGATCTTCCGCATCCGCAGCTGCGAGAAGCAGATCACCAGCCACACGAACAGCGCGACCGCGCCGGAGGAGTTGACGAGGAAGAGGAAGACGGTGTCGGGGAACTCGTAGTTGAAGAACACCGCGACGAAGCCGAACACGACCGACGCGATGATCGCCGTACGCGGCACGCCCCGCTCGGTCGTCCGGGCGAAGGCCTTCGGCGCGTCGCCGCGCTCACCGAGCGAGAACGCCATGCGGGAGGCCGTGTAGAGGCCGGAGTTGAGGCAGGACAGCACCGAGGTCAGCACGATGAAGTTCATGATCTGACCGGCGTGCGGGATGCCCAGGGAGTTCAGCGCGGCGACGTACGAGCCGTCCTCGGCGATCGACTCGCTGTCCCACGGCAGCAGGGACACCACGACGAAGATGGAGCCGAGGTAGAAGACGGCGACACGCCAGATGATGCTGTTGGTGGCCTTGGTGACGGCCTGCCGCGGGTTCTCCGACTCGCCGGCCGCCAGCGTCGCGATCTCGCTGCCCATGAAGGAGAAGACGACGAGCAGCACACCGGTGAGGATCGCGCCCGGCCCGTTCGGCAGGAAGCCGCCGTGCTCCGTGAGGTTGGCGAGACCCGCCTGCTCGCTGTCGACACCCGGCAGCAGGCCGAACACGGCGAGACCGCCGATGACGATGAACGCGGCGATCGCGACGACCTTGATGCCGGCGAACCAGAACTCGAACTCGCCGTAGGAGCCCACGGAGACGAGGTTCGTGGCGGTCAGCACCACCATCACGATGAGCGCCCACGCCCACTGCGGAACGGCCGGGATCCAGCCCTCCAGGATCACCGCGCCCGCGGTCGCCTCGACCGCGAGCACCACGACCCAGAAGAACCAGTACAGCCAGCCGATGGAGAACCCGGCCCAGCCGCCGAGCGCGCGGTCCGCGTGCGCGGAGAAGGACCCGGAGGTCGGGTTCGCGGCCGACATCTCGCCGAGCATCCGCATCACCAGCACCACGAGCGTGCCGACGAGGGCGTACGACAGGAGGATGCCGGGCCCGGCGGTGGCGATGCCGGAGGAGGAACCGACGAAGAGGCCGGCACCGATCACACCACCGATGGCGATCATCGACAGATGGCGATTCTTCAATCCGGCCTGGAGGCCGCCCTGTGACGTCATGGACCACATTTCCTTTGCGCCGGTCGAGCAGTTCCCCGTACGAACGGTGTACGGGCCGGTCCAGTGAAACGGAGGTGAACGAATCAAGGAACCTTTGATTCCGGATTGTTACTTGAGGTTTCCCTGAGGTTCTGTAGTGTTGCTCACAGTTTTCCGTGCGGGCACCCGACGCTGCCGCCGCGAGACGGGCGTGTCACACTCGTCCCATGCGCGTGTATCTCGGTTCCGACCATGCCGGCTACGAACTCAAGAACCACCTCGTCCAGTGGCTCGAGGCAGCCGGTCACGAGCCCGTCGACTGCGGGCCGCACATCTACGACGCCCAGGACGACTACCCGCCGTTCTGCCTCCGCGCCGCCGAGAAGACGGCCGCGGACCCCGACGCCCTCGGCGTCGTGATCGGCGGCTCCGGCAACGGCGAGCAGATCGCCGCCAACAAGGTCAAGGGCGTCCGGGCGGCCCTCGCCTGGAGCACCGAGACCGCCGAACTCGGCCGCCAGCACAACAACGCCAACGTCATCGCGGTCGGCGCGCGCATGCACTCCCTGGACGAGGCGACCAAGTTCGTCGAGACCTTCCTCGCCACCCCGTTCTCCGGCGACGAGCGCCACATCCGCCGCATCGACATGCTCGCCACGTACGAGACGACGGGCGACCTCCCGCCCATCCCGGCCCACCACCCGCAGCAGTAACGGCGCGCCGGGACCGGGACAGGCCCGCACCCCGCCGACCCGGTCGGCGGGGCGCGGGCGGAAGAAGGAGAGTCACCCGTGCCTGAGGGGCACACCATCCACCGGCTGGCCCAGGACTACGCCGCCGCCTTCGCCGGAGCGCCGACGCGCGTCGCCAGCCCCCAGGGCAAGTTCAGCGACGCCGCCGCCCTCCTCGACGGCACCGTCCTGCACACCGCCGACGCCCACGGCAAGCACCTCTTCCTCGGCTTCCGCGACCCCGGGCACACCGACTGGATCCACATCCACCTCGGCCTGTTCGGCAAGGTCGCCCTCGGCCCCGCCCCGGCGCCCGCCCCCACGGACACCGTCCGCCTGCGCCTGGCGAACGGCACGGCGTACGCCGACCTGCGCGGCCCCACCACGTGCGCGCTGATCACCGGCACCGAGAAGGCCGCGATACACGCCCGCCTCGGCCCCGACCCGCTGCGCGACGACGCCGACCCGGCCGCCGCGTACCGGCGGATCTCCCGCAGCCGCACGACGATCGCCGCCCTCCTCATGGACCAGAAGGTCGTCGCCGGAGTCGGCAACGTCTACCGGGCCGAGGTGCTGTTCCGGCACGGCGTCGACCCGTACCGCGCGGGCCGGGACATCCGCCCCGCCGAGTGGGACGCCCTCTGGACCGACCTCGTGGCACTCATGCGGGAGGGCGTCCGCAACAACCGCATCGACACCGTCCGCCCCGAACACTCCCCGGAGGCGATGGGCCGCCCGCCCCGCGTCGACGACCACGGCGGCGAGGTGTACGTGTACCGCAGGGCCAACCTGCCCTGCCACATCTGTGGCGGCGAGATCCGCACCGCCGATCTCGCCGCCCGCAACCTCTTCTGGTGCCCGGGCTGCCAGCGGGCATGAGGCGCGGGCACTGACCGCGCGACGGCCGGGGGTCGGCCCGGAAGCCGATCGTTGGCCGTGGCTGCCGCGCTAGAAGCCCGCGCGGCAGCCACGGCGCCGGGCGCCAGTAGCTCTCGCCGCGGGCAGGGCGGCCCGGGGTCAGAAGCCGTGCGACAGCCACGGCGCCACGGTGGAGCCGAAGGCCACGGCCGTCTCCGTCAGCGCGCCCTGCCGCAGCTCGCGCACCCGCCCGGCCGCGCCCAGCGCCGCGAGGCTCACGCCGCCGAGGTAGGCGGCCCCCAACTCCCGTACCGTCAGGGCCAGATCCGCCGCGTCGTCGGTGCGCTCGCAGGACGCCCCCTTCGCGTCCCCGGTGAGCCGCCAACGCCCCGCGTTCCAGGGGCAGAACGCGTCCTCCACCTCGAACACCACCGACACCGGCGCCTGATACGTCCGCGCCTCCAGCGCCGCCCCGACGTCCACCAGACGCACGTACATCTGGTCCCGCGTCCGCGGCCGGCACCGGCGGATGTCGGACACCATGAACTGCCAGGCGTCGTCCACCGGCCGCCCCCGCGCGACCAGCGTCGTCGTCAGGTCGACGCCGAACAGGAAACGCCACAGCGCCGCGTCCGCCGCCGGATCCAGCGCGTCCAGGTCCTGGAGCACCACCGTGCCGTTGTGCCCCGACTCCTCCCAGCCGAGCTTCACCCGGAACCGCGCGTACCCGACGACCCGCCCCTCCCGCTCCGCGACCACGCACTGCAGCGGCGAGGCGCCGTCCCGCTCGCTCTCCGGGTCCAGCAGCGCGACCCGCTCCCAGCCCGGCATCCGGGCCGTCATCCCCGGCCGCCGCGCCGCCACCTCCGCGTACACCGCCTCGCACGCGTCGAGCACGTCACCCGGCGCCGCGTACCGCAGCCGCACGTCGTCAGTGCCGGGCGGCACGGACAGCGTCGTACGGCTCGTGTCGATCTCCGCGTTGCGCTGGAAGGTCGCCGCGCCGTACCCGAACCGGCCGTAGATCGCCGGCTCGGACGCGGTCAGCACGGCGAGCGGCTCGCCCCAGGACCGGATGTCGTCCAGTTGGCGCCGCATCATCGCCGTCAGCACCCCGCGTCTGCGGTGCGTCCCGGCCACGGAGACCATCGTCACGCCCGCCGCCGGCACCGAGGCGCCGCCGGGCACCGTCACCCGGAAGCCGAACGCACCCGCCGTACCGACGCATTCGCCGCCGTCCCAGGCGCCCAGCGACCGGTCGACCTCCGTCAGCGCGTTCCACAGCTCCCGCTCCTCGGGCGCCTCCGGGACGCCGCTGAAAGCACGGACCAGGGTCTCGTACCACTTGTCCCATTCGTCCTGCCGCAGCACCCGCAGGTCGGTGTCAGTGCCCATGAGCCATGCGTACCAGGGCCCGTGCCGGACGGGCGAGGGAATTTCCGTCAGGTGGCGGCGCGACGGCGTTCCGTGAAGTTCACTGTGAAGTCGGTCCTCGGACGGGGGACAAGCAGGACCTCCCGTGCCAAGCGGCCGGTCCGATGGATAGGGTCCCGAACTAATGGCAGCAGGACGGGAGCGGCGCGCCGCCGCCGACACGTTCACGGCCCGGTGGAAGAAGCAGTGGCACCGGGTCCGCACCGGCCTGCGCAGAAGCGCCGTCGACTACTTCCGCGGCGACGGCTCCGACTGGGTCGCGCTCGCCGGTCTCTTCCTCACCATTCCCGTGATCACGGCGGCCACACTCGCCAATTCCGTCTGGATCTCCCCGGCCGCCCTGGTCCTGCCGATCGTCGCGGGCGGCCTCGTGCTGCGCCCCGCGAGCCTGCTCGGCCTGTACGCGGCCGCCGCCACCGCCCTGATCGTGGAGTCCGTCCGACTGGGCCCCTACACCGAGGGTCCCTCCCGGGTCACCCCGGGCGTCGTCCTCGTCGTCGCCGCCTGCGGCTTCTTCGGGCTGCTCCTCGCCCAGTTCCGCAGCCGGGTCGGCGTGCCCTGGCGGCGCGGCGGCACCATGCTCTTCGACCTCCGCGAACGCATCCGCGTACAGAGCAAACTGCCCAAACTGCCCGACGGCTGGCACCGCGAGATGGCGCTGCGCCCGGCCGGCGGCCAGTCCTTCTCCGGCGACTTCGTCGTCGCGGCCCGCACCAACGGCGGCCGCACCCTCGAAGTCGTCCTCACCGACGTCTCCGGCAAGGGCATGGACGCGGGCTCCCGCGCGCTGCTGCTGTCCGGCGCCTTCGGCGGCCTGCTGGGCTCCCTGCCCCCGCACGCCTTCCTTCCGGCCGCCAACGGCTACCTCCTGCGCCAGGACTGGGACGAGGGCTTCGCGACCTCCATCCACCTCGTCCTCGACCTCGACTCGGGTGACTACGAGCTGTACTCCGCGGGCCACCCGCCCGGCCTCCAGCTCAGCGCCGGCAGCGGCCGCTGGGAGGAGAAGGCCGCCGAGGGCCCGCTCCTCGGCGTCTACGACGGCGCCCAGTTCGACTCCGTCAAGGGCAGCCTGCGCCCCGGCGACGTCCTGATGCTGTTCACCGACGGCCTCGTGGAGACCTCCGACCGCGACATAGTCGAGGGCATCGACCGCCTCACCGGCGAGGCCGACCGCTACGTCGCCGGCGGCTTCCACGGCGCCGCCTGGCACCTCATCGAGGCGGTCGCGAAGGACGTCAACGACGACCGGGCGCTGCTGCTCATCTGCCGCGAGGGCCCGACGGCGACGCCCCGCTGACGAACGTTGTCACCGGACGGTTTGTCACTGGATTGTCTTGCTTCTGTCCCTACCCTCGATGCTCGATTGCGAGAGCGTTCGAGGGGTTGATAGAGATGAGTTACGTACTATTTGGCCAACGGAACCCAACGGGGGAGGCGAGTTCTGAATGAAGTTCGACATGGGAGCCCAGACGCTCTCGACCCTGCAGCGTGACTCACGCGGCTCGAGTGACGACCTCGGCAGCCTGGTACGGCAGTTGGTGCAGGCGGCGCAGCCGCTGGAGGGCAAGTTCAACGGCTCGGGTCGTGTGATGTTCGACCAGTTCAAGGCGCGGGCCGACCAGATCTCCAGCGATCTGAACGGCTCCCTGTCCGCGATCCTGGGCGGTCAGGCCGGTATGGACGGGGCGTTCAGCTCCGGTGACCAGGAGCAGGGTGACAACGCGCGGCAGCAGATGGCCGCGGCGAACTTCGACGCGGCTCGGTTCCGCTGAGCCCAGGGGAGGGATTTTCTGATGGCTGGTGCGGGTGCGGACCGTCGGTCGTACGACACGGGTGCGTCGGCTGACGCGCAGAGCAACATCCAGTCGGTGATCGCCCGTCTTGAGGAGGTCATCGGTCAGCGTGACCGGCAGGTGAAGGCGGCGATGGCGGACTTCACGGCTGATGGTGTGGCGGACGAGTACCACGGCAAGGAGCAGCGGTGGAACAAGGCGTCGCAGGAGGTCAAGAACATCATCAACCTGCTGAAGACGACGCTGGAGAAGAACGACGGTACGGCGCAGTCGACGTTGCAGCGGGCGAAGGCCGCGGTCGACAACATCGGCTGAGCGGTCCGGTAATTAAGCGTTTCGGGTAGGGAATCCACGGGGGTTGGGTTGTGACCGGCTGGGATCTGAAGCCGCAGGGCATTTCGAGTGTGCTGAAGACGACCGGTGAGACGGCGTCGAAGTTCGAGACGTATGGCAAGAACTTCGGTGACCATCTGACGTCGGCCGCGTCCAGCGCGGGCACGATTTCCGCCGAGGGCGGCGGCGGTGGCGAGGGCGGTCAGCAGGCCACGGGCGGCCTGGTCGCCCTCGCCCTGTCGCAGTACGCCGAACGGGCCTCGAAGGACCTGCAGTTCGTCGCGGCCCGCGCGGGCAAGTCGTTGCAGGGCGTGGTGGACGCGACGACGGCCTACTTGAACGGCGACCAGGAGATGGCGGCGGAGGCCCAGCGCAAGACGCTGGCGGCGCCGAAGATCGACATGCCCGGGGTGGGCAAGGCGTGATCAAGCCGGACCAGATCCCCCAATACACGGGCAACCTGGAACAGTTGGAGAAGGACTACGCGGGCCTGAAGAAGGACGCGGGCAATGTCCGCGGCGCGGGCAGCGACGTCCATTCCCAGTTCCAGGGTCTGTCGGCGTATTACGAGGCGCCCGAGGCGGAGAAACTCTTCGCCACGACGAAGCCGGTCCAGGACCGCGCGGACCGTTTCGCGGACGAGTTGGAGACGGTGTCGTCGGCGTTGTCGTCGTATGCGACGGAGATCCGGCCGCTGGTCGCGAAGTTGAAGCAGCTGAAGACGGACGCGGCGGCGTTCGTCGACTCCGTCAAGGACGACGACGAGTGGGAGTACGACGAGGACAAGGTCTCCGAGCACAACCAGCTCCGCGATGACATCACGGCGACGGTTGCTGCCTTTTGGGCGGCGGAGCGGACGTGCCACAACAAGATCGTGGCGCTGGTTCCGGGTGCCCACCAGATGGTCGCCGGGGACGGTTCCGACAAGGCGAACCAGTACGGCTTCAACGCCGAGGACATGAAGAACGCCAAGCTTCCCTGGGGTGACCCGGTGGAGGAGAAGCACCACTGGTACGAGGTCGGCCACTGGGTGAAGTCCTTCGTGTGGGACGGCCTGATCGTGGACGGCATCTGGGGCACGATCAAGGGCCTGGGCACGCTGGTGGGCTTCGGGGGCTGGGAGGCGATGGGCCAGGCGTGGAAGGGCCTCGCGCAGCTGGCCACCGGCCTGGCGCTGTCCTCCATCCCCGGCGTGGGGACGATGTTCTGGACGCTGCCGGACGACAAGCTGCCGTCCTGGATCCGTGATTCGCGTACGGCGATGAAGGAGACGGGCAAGGCGCTGGTGGCGTGGGACCAGTGGGGCAAGAACCCGGCCCGTGCGGCCGGTGCGGTCACCTTCAACGTGCTGACGACCGTGTTCACCGGTGGTGCGGGTGGTGCGGTGTCGGGTGCGGGCAAGGCCGGTGCGGTGGCGAAGGTGCTGGGCACGGCGGGCAAGGCGATCGACCCGATGACGTACATCGCCAAGGGCGCGGGCGCCGGGTTGTCGAAGATCGGTGACATCAGTGCGGCGCTGAAGGGTGTCGGGAACATCGACATCCCGGCGATCCCGGAGAACGCGTTCACCCTCCCGGAGGGTGCGGTGCGGCTGCCGGACGGGACGGTGAACCTGCCGGAGGGCGCGGCGCTGCCGGACGGTGCGACGCGTCTGCCGGACGGGAACGTGAAGCTCCCGGACGATGTGACGGTCCTGCCTCCGGGGACGGTGAAGCTGCCGACCGGGGACGGTGTTCCGGCGCAGTACATGGATCCGGACGGCAACCTCCTCGACGAGGGCGGCAATGTCGTGCAGAAGGGCGCGGACGGCCCGGGCGACATCGTCGACCAGCCCGACACCACCCCGCCCGTGTCGGGTGCGGACAACCCGCGTGTCGACTCCCCGGTCCGCGAGCCGGCCCTGGTGGGCGCGGGCGCGGCCACGGTGGACAACGCGGGCCAGGCGGTCCGGCTGGGCAGCGACGGCCTGGACGACCTCGGCCGCACCGGCGACGACGCCCCGACCACCCCGGCGGTCCAAGCGGGCGGCGACGTCCCGACGGTGCACGCGGGCGGGGACATGCCTGGAACCGGCGCGGGCAACCATGTGCCGGGCGGGGTTGCGGACAACCTGCCTGGTGGCAGCGCGGCGGACCAAGTGCCATCTGCGAGCCATGAGACTTCAGGCAGCCATTCGGGTGGGCATGGAAGCAGTTCGACAAGCGATTCTGCTGTCGGTTCAGGTGGTGGTCACGCCGAGCAGCCTTCGGCCGGCCACGTCGACACTTCCGTAACCGACAACTCCGCCGGGTACGGCACCGGTACCGGTACTGGCGATGGGGCCGACCCGAATGGGACGCCTCCCGCGTCACCAGCGGACGACTCGGCATCACAACCGAATGCAGACGCTCCTCTAGACCCCAAGGTCGTTGACGACCGGATCAAGGAGCTCGACGACCGGCAGGGCGGGGAAGGGCACGCACCCGGCCGCCATCTGTACCCGGACGAACAAGCGCTGCAAGATCGGTTGGGCACGCCGAAGCTCGATGGGGCGGGCAACCCCCAGATGTACGGCCCCAATTCGGCCAATGCAGGGCACGTCAAGTCAGAAAACAACATCGACCCCCTCACGGGGACCACCGTCGACGGAGTGCACGGTGGCGCCCATCGCGTGGGTCCCTATGCGACCCGGTTTGACGATGCTGAGGACATGGTCCGGGCAGACCAGTACTTCCGGGATGAAATCGCGCGTACTGGCGAGCCTCCGGACGCTGAGTTGCCGATCGCTGACCTCTTGGGGCCCGAGGGGCACAAGCGCTTCACCGGCTTCTATCGCAACCCGGCTAATCTGAATGAATACCTTCCTGTCGACTTCGAGGGCGGCACCATTCGGCCCGTCTACCGCATGGAGGACGGCAGTTGGAAGCTGATAACCATGTACGCTAACCCTGCGCCGGGTCGTCATCCATGAGCAAGGAAGCCATGAATAGAGAGCTTGAAAAGTTTATTAAGGTGTATCTAAGCCTTGAACAGGCTTATGACACCTCGGGCTACCTGCGTCCGACCTTGCATGCTTTCAAGGAGGAATACGTCGCCGCGGTTCGGGACGGGCTGGAGGCGGTGCTGCAAACAAGGGAGCTGTCCGTCGCTGAATATGAGCGGCTGACGGACGTCGAGTTCGATGACGAAGAGAGCTTGTACGGATATTTGAAGGGCATCTATCAATATCTGTTCGAGGGGCAGGAGAAGCAGCCAGCCCCACCGAACTAATCGTTGCGACTTCGTGAGGGCCACCAGCACCGTCGCCCGCTGGACCTGGGGGCGCGAGCACGAGGGAGACGGCGGTGTGCGGGCCTGCCTGCGTGAGCTGTTCACCGCGTACGCCGTGCTGCGCGAGCACCGGCTCATGGTCGGCACTGTGCGGGTGTCTGTGTCCGTGCGTGAGGCGGGCAAGAAGAACACCTACCTCTTCCGGGACACGTTCGAGCTGGAAGAAGGCCTGTCGTCGGCGGGCGCGGCGAAGGACCTGGCCATCGGGATCGAGGCCACCATGCGTGCCGGGGAGGTGGGCTCGGTCTCCGCTCAGGCCAGGAGCGCGGGGGAGATCGTGGCCGGCGGGGAGATCCGTGAGGAGGCGGACGTCCTTCGGCTGGGGGCTGCCGGGCTGCTGGGCTACGTGACCGCGGACCTGGAGACGAGCTCCGACGTCTGGTTGCCGTACGACCTCAAGGGGCGGCCCCAGGCCGACGTGCACGCGTGCAACGCTCCGCGTCTCTCCGCCGCCCTGCGCGATCTCTCGGAAGCCCTGGGTGCGGAGACCGACCCGGACGACCCGACGTGGTTCGCGAAGCCGAACGAGACCGGTGCCGAGAACATCTTCGACGACCGGGACGGCACTCCGTGAGATGTGTGGGACAGCTTCGAAGTCCCCTACCGATACGGGAAGTTCACGCACACCCCAGGCTTTGGGCGGATCGGTTATCGGCGTTCGGCCGATGGGGACGTGCAGTGTGTGCCCGTGCGGGGCGAACATGGGCTCCTAGGCCACGTGTGGGCATCGGACGCCGAGAACGCGGCGAGCTTCGAGCCGCTCGACGTGGGCGACGACGCGACGTACCGAGCCGGGCTCGTCTGGCTGGAACGCCTGCGCGCTGCTCACGATCGCGGGCTCCCGCCGTCGATCGCACTCACCGAACTGTCGGCCATGCCCGACACAGAGGAAGCCGGCCACGTGGACCGGACTGTATCCCCGCGCACCGTGCCGCTGCGTAACCTCCGCGAGGCCGGAAAGGGGAATTCGGGAGGGACGAGGAGCCTGACGTGAGCAGGTTCGACACGCTGCTCGGGACGGACTTTGATGGTCGGCCGGCCGGCGATGTGGAAGACGTCATCTACGACGCTCTGGACGACCCGCGGCACTGCGACCGGGTGCCGGGCCTAACCCAGTTGGTGAGGGACGGCTCGGGGCCGGAGCGGGAGCGTTTCCTGGCGTGTGTGGCCTTGACGACCTGGGCAGAGCCGGCCGGGTACGAGACCGTCATCGCCAGCGCTCGTGATCCGAGAAGCACGCCGTGGTACGACATCCTCATCGACCGCAAGTTCTCGGTGGACAACACCTTCGCGCAACTCTTCGTGGCCGTGAGCGACAGCGATGATCTGGCGCGGGAAAAGGGAAACTGGGAGCTGCGCACCGAGGCCTTCCGGTCGTTGGTGCGGATCGCCGACACCGAGTACTTCGACGAGAAGCTCGCCGACCTGCTTGACCCGGAGACAGTGCGGGCGGTCCTCCCCGACATTCGGGAAACGATCGGTCGGGGAGTGGCGTCGCTGTCCGAACGCGGCCCTCAGCGTTTCGACCTGGCGACACAACTCATCGACCTCGCGGCTGCGGTGGCGACCATCGACGGACCTGCCTCTGTCCACCTGGCCGAGAAGGTGATAGGCGAGGAGTCAACTCCGCGCGCCCTGAAGCACGCCGTCGCGATCGTCCAGCGGTCGACGGCTTCCGCAGCCCGTGACTTCGGGGAGTACCTGTCCAGCCTCAGGGGGGCGAGGCGATGATAAGAGCTGACGAGCCAGTACTCGGCGTGGACCGGTGGTTGGCGGATCACGGCTGGTACCCCGGCCGGGATATCGGCGAACGGGCGGACGAGTTGATCGCCTTCCGGATGCGGGACGCGGAGAGACAGGGTTGCGCCTTGACTGTCGCCACGAGCGCCAGTCGGTTCCTCCATTCGTTCGGCCTGCTCGCACTAGCGCACCCGAAGACACCGGAAAGCTCACTGATCATCGATCCAAGAGGTCGATACGAAGGCGACGCCGAGGACATCGTGGAACTTGGGGCCAAGCTGGGTCGGAAGTTGTTCCCGGTTGGTTTCGAATCGGCCGATTCTTCCGTCCTCCTGATTGATGAGGGCGGCAGGTTCTTCTACCTTCACCACACCGGTGCCTACTACGCTGGAGCCAACTCGCTCGACATGTTCGCCAGGTTTGTGAACAACGTGGACGCCCCTGACGCTGAAGTCTGTTTTGGTTACGCGTTTCTTGCTGCGGGCGACGGCGTCCAAGAACGCCTGTCGGCGACTCTTGCTGAAGCGTTCGGTGTCCCGGCAGCCGATACTGACGTGTCGGCTGCGTCCGAGATGGAGTCTCGCAACTGGGCTGCGGTTGTCACCTGCGAGTACGAGACTCTCGCGGGAGATTTGCCGTGGTCGCTGAGTATTTACGCCGCAGAGGAAGTGAAGCTGCGGCCGTCGGAGGAGCACCTGGCACTCCGCTTGGCGCGTGAGCTCGGTACCCCCGTCTTCTTCGCATGGCGTGCAGTGGTCCCCTGGATTCGCAGAGTTGCCCAGCCGAACGGCGGTTTGACGCTCGCGCGTGTGGCTGAGCGGGGTGATCAGATCGGGTTCTCAGTCGAAGCGGCGGAGGCACCCATCGCAGGTCTGCCAGGTTTGCGGGTCACGCACTTCCCGGAAGTGGTACGCGCCTTCGAAATCCCGACACCGGTGACCGACGCGGTGGCCCCGCGCGGCGTGGATGACACGCAGGACCGGGGTCGTGGGCTCTTGGTGAACTGGGAGCGTTTGTGTGTACGGATGCGTTCCGAGTGGCCCCCGAGTAACTGGTACTCGGCAACCATGTACCGGGAGGACCTTGAGTACCGTGACCGACTCGGTGCGGTGCTGAAGGACCTTCCCGAAACCGAGCGGATGAGGGTCGGCGAAGCCCTGAGAAAACTGGACTCTCTGTACCAGGAGCTGACGATTGAAGACGGTGGGCAGGCCATCGGTGCCGGTGACTCGGCCGGCCAAGCCTGGTATTGGTACCGGCGTCCGCGAGTCCTTCCCTGGGCGTCGGATGAGCCCGAGTGAGCTGTTCCCTCGGGCGGCACCGCTCAGCACCCACCCTGCGAAGCCCTAAAGCTGGTCAGTGACCATGGCAGCTTCGCGCCCTGAGCCTGCTCGATCCACGGCAGAGGTCCTGGCGTGGCTGACCACGCATGGCTGGGCCCGCGGCCGTGACATCGGCGAGCAGGCGACGGAACTCATCGACGTGCGTGTGCGGGATGCCGAGAGGCAGGGTGTACCGCTTTCTCCTTCCCCTGCCGCCATCCACGTCATCCACACGTATGGCCTGCTTCGCCTCACCCATCCCAAGGCGAGCGAGACATGGTTCATGACGCCGACCATCGGCTACGACGGGGATGCCGCGCTGATCACGGAACTGGCAGCCGGACTGGGACTTGGGCTCTTCCCAGTGGGATACGAGGATTCCGAACATGGCCTCCTTCTCGTGGACGAAACAGGCCGCTGGTTCCACCTCCACCACACTGGCGGCTACTTCCTCGGCGCGGATGAAAATGACGCGTTCCACCGTTTCTTGAACGTAGCGCGAGCGCCGGACGCGGAGGACTACTTCACCCACCACGGCCCGGACACCGACGATGAATAGAGAGCTCGAGAAGTTCATCAGGGTCTATCTCCACCTTGAACAGGATTACGACAGTTCGGGTCACCTACGTCCGACCCTGCGTGCCTTCAAAGAGCAATACGTCGAAGCGGTTTGGGACGTGTTGGAAGAGGGCCACCAGCACCGTCCCCCGCTGGGCCTGGGGACGCGTGCACGAGGGAGACAGCGGTGTGCAGACTTGTCTGCGCGAGCTGTCCACTGCGTACGCCGTGCTGCGCGAGCACGGACTCGAACCGCTCGACGTGGGTGAGCACACGGCGGGCCCCTAACGCTGGTCAGTAACCACGAAAGGACATTCTCTTGGAGATCGTGGCCGAGGACGTCCTGGGCTCGGGCCGGACTGTTGTGGGGGGCGACTCCCTCTACTCGGACGGAGAGTGGGTGTGGCGAGGTGATTTGTGGTTCTACGTCACTTGGGGAGCCATGATGCTCGCCGGCGGGCCCGTGCCGAAATTGGACACGGCCGTTCGTGACGCGCCCGACGGCACGGCGTTCATCGATTCCGAAGCGCAGCTCGATGTCTTCAGGACGCTCTTCCGTAGGCTGGAGACCGTGTCGCTCGATCCCGGGCGGTCACGTGACTTCATCCACAGGCTGGCCAAGGAGCTGTGAGGCGAACCGTGTCCACCTTCGCCACCTGGCGGAAGTCGTCGTATTCCGGCGGGGCGGACGGCAACAACTGCGTGGAGATAGCCACCCGCGTCGACTCCGTCTCGATACGCGACTCGAAGACCCCGGCCGCCCGCACCCTCACCGTCGCGGTGGGCGCCTTCGCCGCGTTCGTCGGAGGGCTCGAGGCCGTCCGGCCGCCGGTCGTGCGCGACGGCTCCGGATCGGCTGCGCGCCGGGTGAGTGACGGAGTGGCGCCGAACGACGACCGTGACGCGTGGGCGCCCGCCCGGCTCCCGCTGGACCCCGTCGCCGCGCAGCGGCTGCGGGAGTGGGGTGAGCGAGGGGAGAGGTCGCGCGGTGGGCTCGATGCCGTGGGGCTCGATCTTCGCGGGGCCGACTTGTCCGGCGGGGACTTCTCCCAGTCCTGGTTCACCGAGGCCATGCTCACCGGCGTGCCGCTCGTGCGCGCCGAGTTGTACCGCGCCGACGCCCAGGGCGCCGACCTCAGCGGGGCCGATCTCACCGGCAGTTCCCTGGTACGGGTCAACCTGGACGACGCCGTCCTGCGCGACGCCGTGCTCGACGGCGCCGACCTCGTCAAGGCGTCCCTGTGGGGCGTGGACGCCGCCGGCGCCCGTTGTCGCGGCACCAGGTTCATGGGTGCCTCCCTGCTGGACGTCGACCTCCGCGCGGCCGACCTCCGTGGCGCCGTCTTCGAGCGGAACTCGTTCCACGTCACCTTGGACGAAGACACCGCGTTGCACGGCGCCACGGGGTCCGTCCTCGGTCCCGTCACCCTCGTGGACGGCGCCGGGCGGCGCGAGCTGCATGGTCCCGAGCTCGCGGGGTGGCTCCGGGGCAAGGGTGCCGACCTTGACGTCGTGCCCCCCGCGAGCTAGCGAGAGCGCGGCTCAGTACGCCCGCGGTCCGTTCTCCGTCGCCCGTACCGTGCTCGTCGCGATGCCCGTCGGTTTCTTGCCCTTGTCGACGACCTCGCACTTGTACGTCGACTCGGTGTTCAGCGGGGCCAGAACAGCCGCCGGGATGTCGTTGCACCGCGCGTGGTCGATGTAGCCCTTGAAGTTGCCGAACAGGAGCTTGGCCACGCCGGCCCTGGTGATAATGCCCGTGCTCGGCTTCGCCTCGTACCGCACGTAGTCCGACGACCAGGACGCGTCGCCGCCGAAGGTGACCGTCCAGTCGATCTTCAGGCCCTCGTACGTCGTCGTGCACGCAGCCTTCTTGTCCTTGGCGGCCTTGAGTTCGCCGGGGCACTTGGCGGTCGTCGTGCCCTCGGCCTGAGCCATGTCCAGAGTCTGGACGATCAGTTCGTGTTCCAGCCGCTTCGAGAACGGGGCGTCGTCGGCCGGCGCGGCGGGCTCCAGGTCCGGGTCCATGTCCGGTCGGTCCAGGCGCTGGGGGAGCGGCGACCTGGTGACGCTCGCGCCGCCGGACGGATCACCGCCCGTGTCGTCCGAGGTCGCGTCCGTGCTTCCGCAGCCCGTGGCCAGCAAGCACGTCAGGCCCACCGCCGTAACGATCTTCATACGCATGGTCGTCACTGTAGACAGACTGTAGACAGAGGAGGGTGGGGAGCGTGACCCCGTGTGCCGGAGGGGTTACCCAGCGAACCCTTCCCGGTCACCTCGGAAATGTGGGGCTTCTGTGAGCGTACGGGGCCCGGATTGCACGGGGGACTGCTGGGTTGATAGACGTGGCTGAGATTCATGTGGTGATCCGAGTGGTCGAAGACCTGAGCGGTCGAAGACCCGAGCGGTCCGAGAACGGTCGCCTCTGCGGCCCGAGGGGGAGCGAGTTCGGTATGAAGTTCGACATGGGAGCCCAGACGCTCTCGACCCTGCAGCGTGACTCGCGTGGCGCGAGTGACGACCTCGGCAGCCTGGTGCGGCAGTTGGTGCAGGCGGCGCAGCCGCTGGAGGGCAAGTTCAACGGCTCGGGCCGTGTGATGTTCGACCAGTTCAAGGCGCGCGCCGATCAGATTTCGAGCGATCTGAACGGGTCCCTGTCCGCAATCCTGGGCGGTCAGGCCGGTATGGACGGGGCGTTCAGCTCCGGTGACCAGGAGCAGGGTGACAACGCCCGTCAGCAGATGTCCGCGGCCAACTTCGACGGGGCGCGCTTCCGCTGATGCGCACCGGCCGGCCCGGCGGTCGGACGTCGGTGCGAGGCATGTTTTCTTTTTCAGGGTTTCTCACGGGGAGTGGTGTGTGATGGCTGGTGCGGGTGCGGACCGTCGGTCGTACGACACGGGTGCGTCGGCTGACGCGCAGAGCAACATCCAGTCGGTGATCGCCCGACTGGAAGAGGTCATTGGTCAGCGTGACCGGCAGGTGAAGGCGGCGATGGCGGACTTCACGGCTGATGGCGTGGCGGACGAGTACCACGGCAAGGAACAGCGGTGGAACAAGGCGTCGCAGGAGGTCAAGAACATCATCAACCTGCTGAAGACGACGCTGGAGAAGAACGACGGTACGGCGCAGTCGACGTTGCAGCGGGCGAAGGCCGCGGTCGACAACATCGGCTGAGCGGGTCGGACGTTTTCCGTTTCGGGTAGGGAATCCACGGGGGTTGGGTTGTGACCGGCTGGGATCTGAAGCCGCAGGGCATTTCGAGTGTGCTGAAGACGACCGGTGAGACGGCGTCGAAGTTCGAGACGTATGGCAAGAACTTCGGTGACCATCTGACGTCGGCCGCGTCCAGCGCGGGCACGATTTCCGCCGAGGGTGGCGGCGGTGGCGAGGGCGGTGGGCAGGCGACGGGTGGCCTGGTCGCCCTGGCCCTGTCGCAGTATGCCGAACGGGCCTCGAAGGACCTGCAGTTCGTCGCGGCCCGCGCGGGCAAGTCGTTGCAGGGCGTGGTGGATGCCACCACCGCCTATCTCAACGGCGATCAGGAAATGGCCGCCGAGGCGCAGCGCAAGACCCTTGCCGCGCCGAAGATCGACATGCCCGGGGTGGGTAAGGCGTGATTCAGCCGGATCAGATTCCGCAGTTCACGGGCAACCTGGAACAGCTGGAGAAGGACTACGCGGGCCTGAAGAAGGATGCGGGCAACATCCGCGGCGCGGGCCGTGACGTCCACTCCCAGTTCCAGGGCCTCTCGGCGTACTACCAGGCGCCCGAGGCGGAGCAGCTCTTCGCGACCACCAAGCCGGTCAAGGACCGGGCCGACGGGTTCGCCGACGACCTCGAGACGGTCTCCTCGGCCCTGTCCTCCTACGCGACCGAAGTGCGGCCTCTCGTCGCGAAGTTGAAGGAACTCAAGACCAAGGCCCAGACTTTCGTCGACTCCGTCAAGGACGACGACGAGTGGGAGTACGACGGGGACAAGGTCGAGGAGCACAACGGGATCCGTGACGAGATCACGGCGACCGTCGCGGCGTTCTGGGCGGCCGAGCGGACGTGCCACAACAAGATCACGGCGTTGTGGGGCGGCACGCAGATGGTCGCCGGGGACGGCTCGGACCGCACGGACCAGTACGGGTTCTCGGCCGAGGACATGAAGAACGCCAAACTCCCCTGGGGCGACCCGGTGGAGGAGAAGCACCACTGGTACGAGGTCGGCCACTGGGTCAAGTCCTTCGTCTGGGACGGGCTCATCGTCGACGGCATCTGGGGCACGATCAAGGGCCTCGGCACGCTCGTCGGCTTCGGCGGCTGGGAGGCCATGGGGCAGGCCTGGAAGGGTCTCGCCCAGCTCGCCACCGGCCTGGCGCTGTCCTCCATCCCCGGCGTCGGGACGATGTTCTGGACCCTGCCGGACGACAAACTCCCGTCCTGGATCCGTGATTCGCGTACGGCGATGAAGGAGACGGGCAAGGCGCTGGTGGCGTGGGACCAGTGGGGCAAGAACCCGGCCCGCGCGGCCGGGGCCGTGACCTTCAACGTGGTCACCACCGTGTTCACCGGCGGTGCCGGTGCCGCCGCCTCCGGTGCGGGCAAGGCCGGTGCGGTGTCGAAGGCGCTGTCCGTCGCCGGCAAGGCCGGCCGGGTCATCGACCCGATGACGTACATCGCCAAGGGCGCGGGCGCCGGACTGTCGAAGATCGGTGACATCGCCACGAGCCTCAAGGGCGTCGGCGCCATCGAGATCCCCAAGCTCCCCGACGGGTCCGTCCAGCTGCCCGACGGCCGCACCCTCGCCCCGGACGGCAACATCGTCTCGCCGAACGGCGCGGTCGACACGACCCCGATTCCCCACGAGGCGACGCCCACCGTCCCGCACGGGACCACTCCCGGGGCCACTCCCGCGGGGCTGCCCGACCACTGGACGGTCCCGCAGGGGCAGCAGCCGGTGTACGCCGGCGTCCACGCGGGCGACGGCGGCGCCCACACCGTCGACAACGCCGCAGGTCCGGGTCACCACAACCAGCCCGGGCCCGGGCCCAACACCCCCGTCGGCGGTCACGTCCCTGGCGGCTCCTTCGACGCGACACCGACCCAGACGCCGCACGGCACGTCGTACGGCACACCCGGCGGCCACGTCCCGGGCCCCGGCACCTACGGCGGCGTCCCCGGCCCCGGCCCCGGCGCCTACGACAACGTGCCGGGACCGTCCGCGTACGACAACGGCACGCCGCCCCACACCGGCGGTCACGACGCCCCGGGCACCGGCGGTCATGACGCCCCCGGCGGCTACGCGGACGACGCCGCGCACGCCGGCGACGACGCGGCCCACGCCGCCGACGACGCAGCGCACGCGGGTGACGACGCCGCCCACGCCGGCGACACTGCGGCGGACGCCGCCGCGCACCACGGCACCGACGTGCCGGGCACCCCGGGCCAGCAGGGCACGGACGTGCCGGGCAGCGGCGCGGCGGACGAGCCGTTCGAGTACAAGCCGCACGTCACGAACAAGGAGTGGGCCCAGCTCTCCACGGCGGAGAAGCACCGGGTCGCCCTTGCCGAGATCTCCGAGGGCACGGTTCCGTTCGCCAAGGACACCGACGCCATCACGTACGGCCAGACGTACTGGAACGACTACGCGGACAACATGCCCGCCGACCGCAAGCAGTCGGTCTGGGAGTACACGGACGAACCGAACTACAGCCTCCCCGCGCCGCACGCCGACGGCTGGGCGACCTACAAGGAGATGAACGGCTACCTCCGCGGCGACGCGTCGAAGTGGAGCGAGTCCGTTCAGCACAACATCGACGAGGTGGACGCGGCCCTCGCCGGCCGTACCGTGCCGGAGGACCTCATGGTGGTCCGCGGCAGCGGCATCGGGCACCTCAACCTGGACAGTCCGTACGACATGCTGGGCAAGACGTACGACGACAAGGGCTATATGTCGACGTCGCTCGGCAACCACCCCGTCAGCGCCTTCTCCGGCGCGGAGGCCATCCTCCACCTGCGGGTGCCGAAGGGGACCCCGGCCCTCTGGGTGGAGAACGTCGGCAAGTTCGGCCAGGGCGAGCGCGAGCTGCTGCTCGGGCGCGGCACGCAGTACCGGGTGACCCGCGTGTTCATGGAGAATGGACAGGTGCAGGTCTACGGCGAAGTCCTGCCCAGGTAGTAGCGGAAGAGAGGCAAGACCATGAGCCGGGAGACTCCGTACGTTCCTCCCCGGGTGACCGAATCCCTGCAGTGGGAGGAGGTCGCGAGTCCGCCGCGCTACGCGAACACCACCGACAAGCCGGTGCGCTACGCGGAGGTCGCGGACCGCGACGGCACGGTGCTGGGTTACCTGTGGCTGAACGACGAGGACGACGCCGCCGGCTGGCAGTACCGCCGGGCGGGCGGCGACGAGGCCTTCAACATGGGCGCCCTCTGGGCCGGTGAACTCCACGAGGCCAAGGAGAAGGGCCTCACGCCCTCGGCCGCGCTGGAGGCGATGACGCGCGAGTACGGCCCCGAGGACCCCAGCCACATCGTCCCCGGTTCGCTCAAGGACGCCCCGAGTCTGGAGGCCGTCAAGGAGCTGGCAGCCAAGAGCTGAGCCGTCGACGAACCGAGTGCCGTGTCCCACCCCTTCCACTACGCCACCGTCACCACCCCCGACCACGAAGTCGCCGGATTCCTCTGGACCGACGGCTCCGACGTCGGCTGGACCGACCGGCTCGCGAGCAGTGTCCGTGCCTACAAGGCGGGGCAGGAGTGGGCCCGCCGGGCGCGGGAGGCCCGCGAGCGCGGGCTCACGCCGCTCGGGGTGCTCAACCTCCTCAGCCGTGAGCCGGGCGTCGGCCCTGTCACCGAGGCCCCCGGCAGGGCGGCCGTGGACGAGCTCGCCCGGGTCGTCACCCCGGACGACGACCGGCGGCTGCTGGCCCAGCTCGCGCCGCCGGACTCCGCCGCCTGGCGCGAGCTCGCCGACGCCGTCGACGCCCTCACGGACGAGGACCGGGACGTGACGTGGGGCGGCGGCCACGAGCTGCCGAGCGGCGCGACCCAGGTGGCGTTCCCGCTCTACAGCGAGCCGCTCCAGCGCGCCGTCTCCGCCCTGTCCGGCGTCGGCGCCGTCACCCCCGAGCACCGCTGGACGGGCTTCCCCATGCCCGAGCCGCCCCCGGCGGGGCAGTCGCTCGCCCCGGCCGACGCCGTGCGCGCCGCGACGGCGATCGTCCGCGGGGAGCGGTTCTGCGACGGGCACATCGCCGAGTCCGTGCAGACCGGCCTCTTCGACGCCGTGGCCGCCGCCCTGCGCGCCTGGCACGCCTCGGGAGCGCCGCCGCCCGTCGCCACCACCGACGACGCCTCCGCGGACGGCCGGGAGCCCTCGCCCCGGCCCCCGGCCGTGTGCAGATTCTGCGGAGGTTCTCCCGCCGTCGACGTCACGTTCCGCGCCCATCAGGCACTGCTCGTCCTCATGCGGTTCAAGAAGATGACCGGCCCGATGTGTCTGACGTGCGGGCTGGCGGTGTACCGGACGCTGACCACGTACACGCTCTGGCAGGGCTGGTGGAGCCCCTTCTCGCTGTTCCTCTTCGCGCCGCTCGCGCTGGTCCGCAACGTCCTCGCCGTGCGCCACGTGAGGAAACTCGCGGCTCCGGGCCCCGGCACGAGCGGGCCGCGCTTCGATCCGGGGGTGCCCGTACGGCGCCGGCCGCTCGCGTACGTCGGGCTCGTCCCGGTGCTCTGGGTGGCCGTGATGATCGTCACCGGGCTGGCCGGGGGAGCGTGACGCGGGGGTGACACGGGCGCGCCGGGGGCGGGTCGGCGGCATCCGCCCCGGGTGTACTGAATGCCCCTCCATGGCTTATGTTGCCGAGGCGAAGTAGGGGGATCTCGCATGCCGCGGACAGGCGCCGGTGCCCACCGGGGCGCCGCGACCTGCCGGCCGTGCCTTCGGTGGAACCGCCCGACCGCCGCCCGGCGTCGCACGCGGGGACGGACGCGGAACGGACGCCGTCGCGTCACGCGGTCTCGGCCCGGATCCGGGAGACCGACTCCGGAGACCGACTCCGGGAGACGTCCGCCTACACGTAGACGCACCTACAGGAAGACGCACCCACGGGGACGACTGAATGGCACGGGACTACGACAGCCAGCTGCTGGAGTCGGTGGCGGTGCGTCGGCGCCGGATGCGCGACGCGCTGCTCTTCGGCGCGCAACGCTCCAGGCGGACGGCGGACGAACGACTCGGCAAGCTCTTCGCGGGCATCGCCATCGCGGCCGTGCTGTGCGCGGGCTGCGTCGGCTGGTCCTTCGTCCAGTCGATGATGGCGAAGCAGAAGGCCGAGCAGGAGAAGCAGCGGCAGCAGCAGGAGCAGCTCTACAACCCGAAGCCGAGCGCCTCCCCCTCGGGCGGCGCCGACAAGGGCGCGGAGCAGCGATGAGGGCTGCCAGACGGCACCCAGGGCGGAGACAACGCGATGATAGGTTCCGGTGAGTGGTGAGCACAGCAACGACGTCCCGCACCCAGTTGAGCCGGGTCACCCTGATCGGTGAGCGACGGCGCGCCGACCTCGTCCTCCCCTCGGACACGGCGATCGGCCAACTCCTCCCCGACATCCTGCGGTTGCTGGACGACCGGGCCGCCACCCGGCCGACCACCCGGCAGTTGATCACCTCCGACGGCTCCGCGCTGCCGCACGACGCCACCCTGTCGTCGGCCGAGGTCCCGGACGGCGCCGTACTGCGCCTCGTGCGCGCCCACGCCGCACCGCCCGCGCCCGTCGTCCATGACGTCACCGACCAGGTCGCCGACGACCTCGACCTGCGCGCCTGGCGCTGGCGCCCCGCCGCGCGCCGCGCCAGCTCCGGTGTCGCCGTCGTCGTGTTCGCCGTGACCGCCGCCCTGCTGGCGCGCGGCGAGTTCGCGCTGGAGACCGTCGCCGCCGCGCTCGCCGCCGTCACCGCACTCTTCCTCGTCGCCGGCGCGCTGGTGGCGAAGATCGGGCAGGGCAACCGGGGCCTGGCCACCGCGCTGCTGCTCGCCGCCGGCGGACTCGGCCTGCTCACCGCCTGGACCGCCGCCGACGCGTACGACTGGTCAGGCACCGTCCGGCTGGCGGCCGTCGCCGCCTCGCTCGTGATCAGCCTGGTCCTGCTCGCCTACTTCTCGCCGCTCGGCCGCGGCGGGCTCATCGGCGCCGGGGCGATCGCCGCCGTCACCGTCGTGTGGGAGATCGCCGCCGCCGTCCAGGACCGGCCGGACCGGCTCGGTGCCGTGATGGCCGTGTTCTCCGTCGTGCTGCTCGGCATGCTGCCGCGCTTCGCGCTGATGGCCTCCGGGCTCACCGGCCTCGACGACCGGCGTTCCTCCGGTACGTCGGTCAGCCGCCACGAGGTCGCCAACGCCCTCGCCGCCACCCACCGCGGCCTCGCCCTCGCCACCGTGGTCACCGCCGTGTCCGCCGCCGCCGGCGGCTGGCTGCTGACCACGGCGAAGGAACCGACCGCCTGGACGGTCACCCTGGCCGCCCTCACCGCCGTGGTGCTGCTGTCGCGGGCCCGGGCCTTCCCGCTGATCGCCGAGGTCGTGGCGCTGTTCGGGGCGGCGGCACTGCTCGTCGTACGGCTCGCGGTGCTGTGGCTCGACCACGCCGGGGGCGTCGGCGCGCTCGTCCTGCTGGGCACGGCGGCGCTGCTGCCGCTGCTGGTCCTCGGCATCGAGCCGCCGGAACACGTCCGGGTCCGGCTGCGGCGGTTCGCGGATCTGATCGAGTCCCTCGGCGTGATCGGGCTGTTCCCGCTCGCCGTGGGCGTGTTCGGCATCTACGGGCAGCTGCTCAACAAGTTCTGAGGCTTCGACGACGAGACGCCGACGCGCCGTCGCCTCCGCGCGGGACGACGAAGCGGGCGTCGCAGGAGAGAAGGGCGACATGCCGAACGGGGACAACTGGCAGGGCGATGTGCTGCGCGACCTGAGGGGCGGCGCGGCCCAGCGGCGTGCCACGGGACCGGACGGACAGCCACAGCAGGAGCCCCAGGCCCAGGCACAGGCGGACAGCGGTCGGCAGGGCACGCCCGGACAGGACGTGCCGCAGCAGGACCCGTCGTACGGCTACCCGCAGGCTCAGCAGCCCCAGCCCGGGCAGCCCCAGCCCCAGCAGGCCCAGCCCGGACAGGCCCAGCAGCCCGCCCACGGCGACGCCGCCGCGTACGGCTACCCCAACGCCCAGGACCCCGCCGCCGCGTACGGCGCCCAGCACTCCCCGTACCCCCAGCAGTCCCCCCAGGGCCGGCACCAGGACCAGTACCAGGGCCACGACCAGGCGCACCACGCCCAGCAGCCCGGCGCGTACGGCTACCCCAACGCCGGACAGCAGGCCGGCTACGGCTACCCGGCCCAGCAGCAGGCCGGCTACGGCTACCCGGCCCAGCAGCAGCCCCCGGCCCACGCCGGTCAGCAGGCCGCCCACCCGCAGCAGCAGCCCTACCCCGACCAGGCGTACCCCGACCAGGCGTACGCGGCGCAGCAGTACGCCCAGCAGCAGTACGCCCAGCACGGTCAGGCCGCCCACCAGCAGTACCCGCAGCAGCAACCCCAGCAGTACGCCGAGCCGCAGCAGCACCAGCCCCAGCAGGCCCAGGCACAGCCGCGGCACGCCCAGCCGCAGGCCCCCGCCCCCCGCGCCCGCACCTCCCGCTCCACCCCCGACTCCTCCCCGGTGCTGGACAAGCAGCTCGCCTCCGCCGGGCTCAAGCCCCGGCGCGGCGAGCCCTTCGGCGCCCGCGCCCTGCGCGCCGTACGCCGTACCGTGTCGTCCTCCGCCGCGCGCGAGGTCGCCGAGACCACCGCCACCGCCGAGGCACTCCAGCAGCCGGTCACCACCGGCCGGCAGATCGCCGTGACGTCCATCCGCGGCGGTTCCGGGAAGACGACGATCGCGGCGCTGCTCGGCGCGACGTACGCCCACTACCGTCAGGACCCGGTCCTGATGGTCGAGGCGGACCCGGCGCTCGGCTCGCTGCCGATCCGGCTGGGCGCGGAGAGCCTGCGCTGGACGACCGGCGACCTCGCCGACGTCGTCGAGCCGCAGATGACGCTGCTCGACGTCACCGGCTACCTCGTCCAACTGCCCGACAACGCCTGGCTGTTGCCCGGCAGTCAGGGACAGGTCGGCGCCATGCTCGACACCCGCAGCTACGAGCGGGTCATGGTGTCGCTGCGCCGCTACTTCGGCGTGACCGTGGTCGACTGCGAGACGCTGCCCGCCGAGGTCGCTCGCACCGCCCTGTCCGCCGCCCAGGCCCGCGTGCTCACCGTGCCCGCGACGCTGGAGGGCATCGCCAGCACCCACGCGGTGCTGCAGTGGATGCGCGGCCTGCCCCGGGACATCACGACCACGACCGTCGTCGTCCTCACCGAGACCGTGCCGCACCTCGGCCTCGACCTCGACAAGGCGGCCGAGCGGCTGAAGGCGACGGGGGCGAGCGTGCGCGTCCTGCCGTACGACCGGCATCTCGCGGCCGGCGGCACCATCCGCACCGAACTGCTCGCGCGGGCCACCCGGCAGGCCGCCACGCGGCTGGCCGCGGAGGTCTTCCAGCTCTCCCAGAAGCGTCGCTGAACCACCCCCGCGGGAAGGGAACTTGAAGGACTTCGAGGACAGGGCGAGACGATGAGCACCCGACTGATCCACCGGCCGGCCCGCACCACCCGGCCCCCGGCCCCACCCGAGCCGCGCACCATAGAGGCGCCGCCCAACCTCCCCGACGGCAAGGGGGGTTCCATCGCGACCTCGCTGCTGCCCGTCGCCGGTGTGATGTCGTCCGTCGTGATGATGACGGTCATGCGCAACAGCCAGTTCGCCGCGCTGGGCGCGATCATCCTCGTCGTCACCATCGCCGGCTCGCTGATCCTGGTCTTCTCGCAGCGCGGCAAGGCCCAGCGCACCCGCCGCACCCAGCGCGAGGCCTACCTCGCCTACCTGGAGGACCAGCGCGAGGAACTGTCCGGGGAGGAGCGCGAGCGCCGGGAGAGCAGCCAGGTGCTGAACCCGCCGCCGGACGCCCTCTACGACATCGTCCGCGACCCGGCCCGGCTGTGGGAGCGGCGCCGCCTCGACGCCGACTTCCTGCGCATCCGCGTCGGCACCGGCGAGATGCGGGTACGGGACCTGAAGATCGGCCAGCAGGGCGGCTCGGTGCTCACCCCGCCCGACGAGTTCATGCTGAACGAGGCGTCCGCGCTCGTGAACCGCTTCAGCACCGGCACCGAACTCCCGCTCACCGTCCCCCTCGACCGCGTCGGCAACGTCAGCCTCATCGGCCGCCGCGAGGACACCCTCCGCGTCGCCCGCGCCCTGCTCGTGCAGACCGCCGCCACCCACGCCCCCGACGACGTCGCGATGGCGCTGGCCACGCCCGGCGACCGGATCGGCGAGTGGGAGTGGGCCAAGTGGCTGCCGCACCTCCTCGACGCCGAGCAGTTCGACGGCCCCGTCGCCGCCCGCCGCATCGCCCCGTCCCTGCCCCAACTGGCCCGCCAGATCGGCCCCGAGCTGCGCCGCCGCGCCTCCTACGCGGCCGAGGTGCGCCGCGGCCTGTCCGGCAAGGACGCCCTCGCCATGACGTCCCGGCTGCTCGTCGTCGCCGACGGGCACGGCGACGACGCCGTGGACCTGCCCCGCCCGGACGACGCGGTCGGCCTGCGCGAGATGGGCGTCACCGTCCTGCACATGCTGGACGAGCGGGTCCAGGAACCCGGCCACGTCGGCGTGCGCATCACCGTCGACGGCGACCGCATCCTCATCGAGGACCTGCGCGAGGCCGAGCCGCTCAGCGCGCACGGCACCGTGGACGAGGTCGGCGTCCCCTTCGCCGAGGGCCTCGCCCGCATGCTCGCCCCGCTCCGGCTGTCCGCCGACTCGATGGGCGCGGACGCCCCGCTCACCGGCCCCGTCGACTTCGCCGACCTGCTCGGCATCGACGACGTCGCCCGCCTCGACCTGGCCCGGCTGTGGGCGCCGCGCGGCGAGCGCGCCTTCCTGCGCGTGCCGATCGGCGTCAGCGACTCCCGCGAGCCCGTGCTGCTCGACCTGAAGGAGTCCTCCGAGCTGGGCATGGGCCCGCACGGCCTGTGCGTCGGCGCCACCGGCTCCGGCAAGTCCGAGCTGCTGCGCACCCTCGTCCTCGCCCTCGTCGCCACCCACCCGCCGGAGGACCTCGCCCTCGTCCTGGTCGACTACAAGGGCGGCGCCACCTTCGCCCCGTTCTCCGACCTGCCGCACGTCGCGGGCGTCATCACCAACCTGGAGAACCAGGCCGGCCTCGTCGAGCGCGTCCACGCCTCCCTGGCCGGCGAGGTCAAGCGCCGCCAGCAGGTGCTGAAGGACGCGGGCAACGTCGCCGACATCGGCCACTACGCCGCGCTGCGCGCCGAGAAGCGCCCCGACCTCGACCCGCTGCCGCACCTCTTCGTGGTGATCGACGAGTTCGGTGAACTCCTCACCGCCAAGCCGGACTTCATCGACCTGTTCCTGTCCATCGGCCGCATCGGCCGCTCCATCGGCGTGCACCTGCTGCTGTCCAGCCAGCGCATCGAGGGCGGCAAGCTCAAGGGCCTCGACACCTACCTGTCGTACCGGCTCGGTCTGCGCACCTTCTCCGCCGACGAGTCCCGCACCGTCCTCGACACCACCGACGCCTTCCACCTGCCGCCGCTGCCCGGCTTCGGCTACCTCAAGGTCGACACCAGCCACTACGAGCGGTTCAAGGCCAGCTACGTCTCCGGCGCCTACCGCGGCCCCGTGCAGCGCGAGACCGAGGAGGACACCGGGCCGCTCGCCCTGGAGTACCAGGCCTACAACACCCTCGGCGAGGACCAGTCCGGCGGCGCCGCGCCCGAGGAGCCCCAGATGCGGCGCCGGGAGACCGGGCCCACCGAAATGGGCGTCCTCATCGACCAGTTGGAGGGCGCCGGGGCCCGCCCCGTGCGCCAGATCTGGCTGCCGCCGCTGCCGTCCGCGGTCGCCCTCGACAAGGTCGCCGGGCCCGTCGAGGTCGGCCCGCGCGGCATGCAGCTCGCCAAGCGGCGCGGCCCGCTCCAGGTGCCGCTCGGCGTCCTCGACGACCCGACGAAGCAGTGGCAGGGCCAGTGGTACCTGGACCTCACGCTCGCCGGCGGCCACGCCGCGATCATCGGCGGCCCGCAGTCCGGCAAGACCACCCTGCTGCGCACCCTCGCCCTCTCGCTGTCCCTGACGCACACCCCGCAGGAGGTCGGCGTCTACGGCCTCGACCTCGTCGGCGGCGGCCTCCAGGCGCTGTCCGGGCTGCCCCACGTCGGCGGCGTCGCCGGCCGCGCCGACCGCGAGCGCGCCGCACGCACCATCGACTCCGTGCGCGCGATGCTCGACCAGCGCGAGGAACTGTTCCGCATCCACAACATCGACTCCCTGGAACAGCTGCGCACCCTGCGCGCAGCCGGCCAGGTCCGCGAGCTGGCGTCCACGGAGATCGTGCTGCTCATCGACGGCTTCGGCGCGCTGCGCGACGACTTCGAGGAACTCGACGACGCGGTGGTCGACATCCTCAAGCGCGGCAGCGGCTACGGCATCCACGTCGTCGCCGGCATGCTGCGCTGGAACGACGTGCGCATCGCGACGCAGTCCCAGTTCGGCACGCGCGTCGAGCTGCGCCTGAACGACCCGAGCGAGTCCAGCGTCGACCGCAAGCTCGCCCAGACGCTCTCGCCGGAGGAGAAGGGCCGCGTCCTGACCGACGGCAAGCTGTTCGCCCAGGTCGCGCTGCCGCGCACGGACTCCCTGCCCGACACCACCGACCTCGGCGCCGTCCTGGAGCGCACCGCCCGCACGATCCGCGCCACCTGGACCGGCGAGGTCGCCCAGCCCGTCCGCGTGCTGCCGCACGTGCTGGAGCCGCAGGCCCTGCCGAGCCCGTCCGCCGAGCCGCGCCGGGTCCCGGTCGGCCTGGACCAGACGCAGCTCGCCCCGGTGCTGCTCGACCTGTTCCAGCACGACCAGCACCTGATGATCATGGGCGACAGCGAGTGCGGCAAGACCAACCTGCTCAAGGTCATCGCCCAGGGCCTCATCGAGCGCTACGGCGACGACGAGATCGTCTTCGGCGTCTTCGACCCGCGCCGCGGCCTGCGCGGCGCCATCCCGGAGGAGTACCGGGGCGGCTACGCCTACAACGCCAAGCTGTGCGCGGGCCTGGCCGCCGGCATCGCGGGCGAGCTGGAGAAGCGGCTGCCCGACGAGGGCGCCGACAGCGAGGACCTGGAGCCGGGCAGCTTCTCCGGCCCGCGCATCGTCATCCTCGTCGACGACTACGACGTCCTGACCACCGCCGGGCAGCAGCCGCTCCAGCCGTTCGTGCCGTACATCCCGTCGGCCGTCGACATCGGCCTGCACTTCGTCCTCACCCGCCGCGTCGCGGGCGCCTCCCGCGGCCTGTACGAGCCGCTGCTGCAGAGCCTGCGCGAGTCCGGCTCCTCGGCGCTGGTGATGGCGGGCGACCGCAGCGAGGGCCAGCTGTTCCCCGGCGTGTACGCCGGCCCGCAGCCGCCCGGCCGGGGCGTGCTGATCCGCAGGGGCGAGCCGAACCGGCTGATCCAGACCGTCTACTCGGGGACCAGGTGAACCACCCATGACGAAGGACGTCATCACCCTCACGAAGAAGATGCCGGACCCGCTGAGCGTGCTCGCGGGCCTGCTGTCCGGCGGCCCCGACCGGCTGGTCGGCGCGGAGGGGGACGGCGCCGTGGTGCGGCTGCACGACGAGCAGGGCCGGCCGCTGGTCTCCGTGGAGGCGCCGCTGCTGGTGCAGGTCCCGGGCGAGGCCGCGCGGCTGCTCGGCGCGACCGAGCCCGAGGTGCCGTACTGGTGGACCGAGGCCCGCGCCACCACCGGCGTCGCGGAGGCCGAGGCGCTCGCCGGAACCTTCGCCGCCCGCCTGGCCACGCTGGTCGGCGGCACGGCCTGGCCGCCGGACGCGGCACGCTCGCTGGCCGTCGTGAAGACCGACGGGGTGAGCGCGGCGCCGGTGCCGGCCGCCGCCCAGCCCGCCGTGGACGTGCTGACCGACAAGGTCGCCGTCGTCATCCAGGACCGCCCGGTCGTCGCCATGACGGCCTGGCTCCAGGACGCGTTCAAGGCCGCCGCCGACGCGGAACTGGGCCTGCAGATCGTCACCCCCGCGGGCACCCGCCTCTCCCCGGCGGTCCGGGGCAGTCTGCCCGGCTGGCCCTCGCGCTGGGTCGTCCAGGACGAGCGGGACGGCTACTACGACGGCCTGTCGGGCGCCGTCCTGACCTGGGCGAACGGCCTCTTCGTGACCGTGGAGTCCCCGGACGCCACCCCGCAGGACCCGCGCACCCCGGTCGCCGCGTCCTTCAAGGACGGCCCCCTCGAAGCGGGCGACACAGGCGAGCGCCAGCTCGCGATCTCCTTCCGCACCGTCCACCCCGCCGACGACCGCCTCGTCCTCGGCGGCGCCGTCGAGGCCGTCTGGCGCGAGATCACCGGCGCGCCCCCGGCCGGCTGGGGCACCGAGGAACCCGCCAACCTGCCCTGGTCCCTGCGGCAGTTGACGGACGTCGCCTACGAGCGGACGCCCGAGCCGACCTGGCTCGTGGTCGTCGGCGACCCCGAGCGCCCCGGCCTCGCGACGGTCCGCATCACCCGCACCAAGGCCGGCGTCGAGGAGGACGTCACGATGGCCTTCGGCTACGGCGCGGCCGAGCAGGTCCCGCACGACGCCGTGCCCGCCGCTGCCGAGGCGCTGGCCACCAAGCACGACCTCCAGTCGATGCTGGTCCAGATCCGCCGCGCCCGCCGCGACCTGTCCGTCCCGCCGCACTTCGAGGGCCCCGGCGTGCCGTACGCCTTCGTGCTCGGCGCCGAGGAGGTCCGCGAGATGCCCGGCGACCGGGCCCGCCGCACCCCGCTCGCCGAACGCCCCCGCGAACTCGGCCCGAAGACCCGCCCCGCGCTGTACTACCCGCTGCCCGGCGACCCGTCCGACCTGTCGGGCTGGCAGGACTTCGAGCGCCTGATGCGGCACCTCAAGGGCGGGTCCTGACAGTGGACCTCGCGGAGGTCGAGGCCACCGCCCGCGCCGCGCACGAGGGCCAGACCGACAAGGCGGGCCGCCCCTACGCGGAGCACCTGGCGGCGGTCGCCGAGGGCGTACGCGCGCGGGGCGGCGACGCCGAGCAGATCGCCGCGGCCTGGCTGCACGACGCCGTCGAGGACGACAGGCTCTCCGAGCGGTGGCTCGCCGAGGCCCCGCTGAGCCGCCGTACGAAGGACATCGTGCGCGCGGTCACCAAGCGGGCCGGTGAGCCGCCCGAGGCGTACGCCGCGCGCATCCTCGCCACCCCGGGCGCCCTGCTGGTGAAGGAGGCCGACCTGGCGCACAACGCGGACCCGGCGCGCCTCGCGGCCTTGGACGAGCCGGTCCGCACACGACTGACCGAGAAGTACACGCGGATGCGCGCACTTCTCGGTCTGGGTGGGTGACCTCTCAGGGGCGCGGGATCAGACCCCGGCCTTCTCCCGCTCCACCGGCCGGGCCTCGGGCTTCTGCCGTTCCCGGGCCACTTCGGCGGCGTCCCGCTTGAACGCCCACTCCATCTTCGGCTCCATCGCGAACCGGAAGACCCGCTGCACGGGCTTGGTGCACAGCAGCGTGACGACCACGGCGGCCAGGACGGTCACGAAGACCGCGCCGAACGGCTGGTCCAGCCAGTCGTGCTCGTACCAGCCGCGGTAGTCACCGGCCTTCACCAGGAAGCCGTGCAGCAGGTAGCCGTACAGCGTGCCCGCGCCGAGCGCCGTGAACCACATGTGGCGGCGCGGCACCCAGGCGAAGAAGCACGCGGTCAGCAGCAGCGAGCAGCCGAACAGCGCGAGCACCATGACCGGCCCGGACCACCAGGGCCCGCCGAGTTCCTGCGCGGAGTCGCGGTGGTAGAACCACGCGGCGCTCATGCGGGGCGCGGCCCACCAGCCGACGACCAGGGCGACCGCGAGCACCGGCACGGACAGGATCCGCACCGACCGGCGGCGCACCATCTGGAAGTGCTCGGGCTTCATGCACAGGCCCAGCACGAAGAACGGCAGGAACTGGAGCACGCGCTGGAGGTCGAGGTCGTTGCCGATCTCGGGCGACAGGGACGCCAGCATGGCGATGCCGAGCGCGAGGGGGAGGGGGTACCGCACGCTCTTCCAGATCGGCGTCGTCACCCGCCACACGAACAGCGCGATCAGGAACCACGTCAGGTACCACGGGTCCAGCAGGCTGATCTCGTGGTCGGGATCGTCGCCGACGAACCGCTTGAAGAGGGAGTACACCGTCTCGAAGAGGACGTACGGCACGACGACGCCGGTGATCAGCCGCTTCAGCCGGCTCGGCCGCATGTCGAAACTGCGGGAGAAGAAGCCGGAGATGATGATGAACGCCGGCATGTGGAACGTGTACACGATCGTGTAGGCGGTCTCCACGGACCGGCTGTCGCCCTTCAGGGGCTCCCAGGCGTGGCCGATGGCCACCAGCACGATCGCCAGGTACTTCGCGTTGTCGAAGAACGCGTCACGCTGCTTGTTCTGCTGCGTGCTCTGAGGCTTGCCCTCAGGGGTCTTCTGCGGCGGGCGAGACTCCGCCGCCGCCTCAGCCGGCGGCTGTGCCGGGGGCAGCGGTGCTCTGCGATTGCCGTACGGTCGCAGCGAGTTCGTCACAGACCCTCCCACCAGGAACTCGGGGATGCGATCCGGGACCTCGCTGCGCTAGCGGGGGACGAGGCAGCGTGAAACATCTGAGGCACCCTAGCGTCGCGCGAGGGTATTCGTAAAACCCTCGACGTTATTCCTGGTTAAGGCTGCGGATACCCCGGATTTCGCGGGAGTTGACATCGCCGGCGACGTGACGACCGGCACACCTTCTCCTCCGGTCGGTCCCACTATCCATGCCCTACTTGTCATGCTTCATCCACTCTAAGTGGGGCATAAGACCAGCAGGCGACTCTGGCGGAATGTCCTCTTCCGTGACTCTTTGACGGTTCGCGGTACGACCGTTGGCCGGTCCGTGGTGGCAATTCGAATTACCTGCGAACGCGTTGTGTGGAGACGGAAACGATCCGGCCGAATTCCCGTGCGGGCGCGCCCGTCAATTGCCGTCCGCGGCACGGCCGGCGAGCGTCCCATGGCCACGCGGGTACCCGCTGCGGAGCCGCCGAACCGGACCGCCGGGGCCGAACGTGCGGCCGGACGTTGCGTCACCGGCCGCATAGGGCGGCCCGGTTGGTGGCACGATGGTTCTGGCGGGGGTTGCCACGGCACACCCCCGGGCCGGGAGAGCGGACGACCGAGGGTGTGATCAGTGTGGCCATTTCGCTGTCAGTGGTGCTGCTGTTGGCGATCATCCTGGTGGTGCTGATGAGGGGAGGCTCCCTCAAGGCCGGCCCCGCCATCGTCGCCGTTCTGTTCGGCTTCTTCCTGGCCTCGACGGGCATGGCGCCGTCGATCAACAGGTTCATGAACTCGATAGCGGAAACGATCAACTCGATCAGTTTCTGACCGTTCACGAGCGAAAAGACCGTCGGGCCCGGCTCCGAAGAACCGGGCCCGACGGCCGGTGTGGAGCGGGCGACGGGAATCGAACCCGCGTAGCTAGTTTGGAAGACTAGGGCTCTACCATTGAGCTACGCCCGCACGTGGTGCGCCGCAGGTCCGGGGACCGCGGCACAGAAGGCATCGTAGCGGGTCGCCCCCCTTCGCCGCACACCCCGTTCTCCTCGCGCTTCCCCTCGCGCGGTTCGCCCGCGCGTCGGAGCCGCCGCGACGCTCCGGAAATGCGGCCGACGGGCCGCCCGGCGGCATGTACCCTACGTGTCGCACCAGACGGGGTGTGGCGCAGCTTGGTAGCGCGTCCGCTTTGGGAGCGGAAGGCCGTGGGTTCAAATCCCGCCACCCCGACCAGCCAGGACCAGCCACGATCACCGCGGGTGATCGCCTTTTGGGCCGTGTACCCGCTGCCGTTACTATGCAAGCTGCACGCCCGTGTGTCTCATCGTCTGAAGTCCTCCGGGCGGCGAAATCCGCCGGGCCGCTCTGGCCCCGGCAGAACCCAAGAAGTCAGCCACAAGGAGACCGAACCGTGAAGAGCGCCGTGGAGACCCTGAACCCGACTCGGGTTCGGCTCACTGTCGAGGTGCCCTTCGAGGAGCTCAAGGACAGCCTCGACGCGGCGTACAAGAAGATCAACCAGCAGGTCACGGTGAAGGGCTTCCGCAAGGGCAAGGTCCCGGCCCGGGTCATCGACCAGCGGTTCGGCCGCGGTGCGGTGCTGGAGGAGGCCGTCAACGACGCCCTCCCGAAGTTCTACACCGAGGCGGTCAACGAGGCCGAGCTGAACCCGCTGGGCCAGCCCGAGGTCGACATCACGGAGCTGAAGGACGGCGAGACGCTGAACTTCACCGCCGAGGTCGACATCCGCCCGACGATCGAGATCCCGGACTACTCCGGCATCGAGGTCGAGGTCGACGCCGTCGAGGTCACCGACGAGGACGTCGACAAGTCGGTCGAGCAGCTCCGTGAGCGCTTCGCCTCCACCTCCCCGGTCGAGCGCGCCGCCCAGGACGGCGACGTGGTCACCATCGACCTGGAGGCCAAGGTCGACGGCGAGGTCCTCGAGGACGGCGTCGCGAACGGCGTCTCCTACACGATCGGCTCCGGCGAACTGCTGGACGGCATCGACGACGCCGTGAAGGGCCTGGAGGCCGGTGGCGAGGCCACCTTCACCTCCGAGCTGAAGGGCGGCTCGGCGGCCGGCAAGGAGGCCGAGGTCACCGTCAAGGTCACCCAGGTCGCCGCGCGCGAGCTGCCGGCGCTGGACGACGAGTTCGCGCAGCTCGCCTCCGAGTTCGACACCCTCGAGGAGCTGAAGGCGGACAGCCGCAAGCGCCTGGAGAACATGAAGCAGTACGACCAGGCCACGCAGGCCCAGGAGCGCGTCCTGGACAAGCTGCTCGAGCTGGTCGAGGTGCCCGTCCCCGAGAAGCTCCTCGAGGACGAGGTCAACACCCGCAAGCACAACCTGGAGCACCACCAGCTCGGCCAGATGGGCCTCGACCTCGCGAAGTACCTGGAGATCCAGGGCAAGACCGAGGAGGAGTTCGAGACCGAGACCCGCGAGGCCGCGGTCAAGGGCATCAAGACCCAGTTCGTGCTCGACGAGCTCGTCAAGCGCGAGAACCTCAACGTCAACCAGGAGGAGCTCACCGAGCACCTCATGCGCCGTGCCGCCTCCTCCGGCATGTCCCCCGACCAGTTCGCCCAGGCGGTCGTCGAGGGCGGCCAGGTTCCGCTCCTCGTCGGCGAGGTCGCCCGCGGCAAGGCCCTGGCCGTCGTGGTCGAGGCCGCCACGGTGAAGGACACCAACGGCGAGATCATCGACCTGGACGACGAGGACGAGGCGGAGACGGAGGCCACCGAGGCCGCCGCCGAGCCCACCGAGGCCGCCGCCGAGGAGAAGCCCGAGGCCTGAGCCTCCGGCACTCCCTGACGCCCACAGCCGGGCCCCGAGACGCGTGAGCCTCTCGGGGCCCGTCGCGTACGCGCTACGCCCCCGGCGAACACCCCCGTTCCCGGGACTCCCCGGAGGGACCCGCGCGTTAGGGTCCATGAATACCAGGGGAGTGGAGCACCCGAACCGTTCCAAGCCCCGCAGGGAAACGCAGGGAAACGTGAGACGGCCCGGCGCCGTCGCAAGACGAGCAGGTGGATACGTGACGAATCTGATGCCCTCCGCCGCCGGCGAGCCTTCCATCGGTGGTGGCCTCGGCGACCAGGTCTACAACCGGCTGCTCAACGAGCGGATCATCTTCCTCGGCCAGCCGGTGGACGACGACATCGCGAACAAGATCACCGCACAGCTGCTTCTCCTTGCCTCCGACCCGGACAAGGACATCTACCTCTACATCAACAGCCCCGGCGGCTCGATCACGGCCGGCATGGCGATCTACGACACCATGCAGTACATCAAGAACGACGTGGTGACGATCGCCATGGGCCTCGCGGCCTCGATGGGCCAGTTCCTGCTCAGCGCGGGCACCCCCGGCAAGCGCTTCGCCCTGCCGAACGCCGAGATCCTGATCCACCAGCCCTCCGCCGGCCTCGCCGGCTCGGCCTCGGACATCAAGATCCACGCCGAGCGGCTGCTGCACACCAAGAAGCGCATGGCCGAGCTCACGGCCCAGCACACGGGCCAGACGATCGAGCAGATCACCCGCGACTCGGACCGCGACCGCTGGTTCGACGCCTTCGAGGCCAAGGAGTACGGCCTCATCGACGACGTGATCGCGACGGCCGCCGGTATGCCGGGCGGCGGCGGCACCGGGGCCTGAGCCGAGCCCGCGGGGCCCACCGGCCCCGTGGGGCGACGTACCGCCCCACGAGACCCCCTGGACCCCACGAGGCCCGCCAGGCCCGCAGGCGGCGCCCCAGCCCGCCCGCGGGCCCACCGGCGCCCCAGTCAGCCCCAGCCGACCGCCACAGCCCTTTTCAGGAGAAACCGTGAACGACTTCCCCGGCAGCGGCATCTACGACCGCGCCCGCGCCGAGTACACCGGCCCCTCGGCCGAGTCCCGCTACGTCATCCCGCGCTTCGTCGAGCGCACCTCGCAGGGCGTGCGCGAGTACGACCCGTACGCGAAGCTCTTCGAGGAGCGCGTGATCTTCCTCGGCGTCCAGATCGACGACGCCTCCGCCAACGACGTCATGGCGCAGCTGCTGTGCCTGGAGTCGATGGACCCCGACCGGGACATCTCGGTCTACATCAACAGCCCCGGCGGCTCCTTCACCGCGCTGACGGCGATCTACGACACGATGCAGTTCGTGAAGCCGGACGTCCAGACGGTCTGCATGGGCCAGGCCGCCTCGGCCGCCGCCATCCTGCTGGCCGCCGGCACCCCCGGCAAGCGCATGGCCCTGCCGAACGCGCGCGTCCTGATCCACCAGCCGTACAGCGAGACCGGCCGCGGTCAGGTCTCCGACCTGGAGATCGCCGCCAACGAGATCCTGCGGATGCGCTCGCAGCTGGAGGAGATGCTGGCCAAGCACTCCACCACGCCCATCGAGAAGATCCGCGAGGACATCGAGCGCGACAAGATCCTCACGGCCGAGGACGCCCTGCAGTACGGGCTGATCGACCAGATCATCTCGACCCGGAAGATGAACAACGCCGAGGTCCGCTGACGCGGAACCGGTATTGTCTGCTGCCCCTTGGCACGGTTCGGCACGGTCCACGTGGAAGTGAACCGTGCCAAGGGGGGCCCGAACGGGGGGCCAGGCAAGGTACCGTCGGACATAAGGCAGCACCAGGAGCCGCTGGACCGCGAACGTCCAGTCGTCTCCCAGGCGAAGGGGAAGCACACCGTGGCACGCATCGGTGACGGCGGCGATCTGCTCAAGTGCTCGTTCTGCGGCAAGAGCCAGAAGCAGGTCAAGAAGCTCATCGCAGGGCCCGGTGTGTACATCTGCGACGAGTGCATCGACCTCTGCAACGAGATCATCGAGGAGGAACTCGCCGAGACGAGCGAGGTGCGCTGGGAGGAACTCCCCAAGCCCCGCGAGATCTACGAGTTCCTCGACGGGTACGTGGTGGGCCAGGAGGCCGCCAAGAAGTCCCTGTCGGTCGCGGTGTACAACCACTACAAGCGGGTCCAGGCCGGTGAGAACGGCGGGGCCCAAGGCCGCGACGACGCCATCGAGTTGGCGAAGTCCAACATCCTCCTGCTGGGCCCCACGGGCTCCGGCAAGACCCTCCTCGCGCAGACCCTCGCCCGCATGCTGAACGTCCCGTTCGCGATCGCGGACGCGACGGCGCTGACGGAGGCGGGGTACGTCGGCGAGGACGTCGAGAACATCCTGCTGAAGCTGATCCAGGCCGCGGACTACGACGTCAAGAAGGCCGAGACCGGGATCATCTACATCGACGAGATCGACAAGGTCGCCCGCAAGAGCGAGAACCCGTCGATCACCCGCGACGTGAGCGGCGAGGGCGTCCAGCAGGCCCTGCTGAAGATCCTGGAGGGCACCACGGCCTCCGTCCCGCCGCAGGGCGGACGCAAGCACCCGCACCAGGAGTTCATCCAGATCGACACGACGAACGTGCTGTTCATCGTGGGTGGTGCCTTCGCGGGCCTGGAGAAGATCATCGAGTCGCGGGCCGGCGCGAAGGGCATCGGCTTCGGCGCGACGATCCGCTCCAAGCGGGAGCTGGAGTCCAAGGACCAGTTCGAGGAGGTCATGCCGGAGGACCTGGTCAAGTTCGGCATGATCCCCGAGTTCATCGGCCGCCTGCCCGTGATCACCTCGGTCCACAACCTGGACCGCGAGGCGCTCCTGCAGATCCTGGTCGAGCCGCGCAACGCGCTGGTGAAGCAGTACCAGCGCCTCTTCGAACTCGACGGCGTGGAGCTGGACTTCGAGCGCGAGGCACTGGAGGCCATCGCCGACCAGGCCATCCTCCGCCAGACCGGCGCGCGCGGCCTGCGCGCCATCATGGAGGAGGTCCTGATGTCGGTGATGTACGAGGTCCCGTCCCGCAAGGACGTGGCCCGGGTCGTCGTCACGGCGGACGTCGTCCACTCCAACGTCAACCCGACCCTGATCCCGCGCGACGCCCGCGGCCGGGGCCCGGGCGAGCAGAAGACGGCGTAACCGCCCGGCACACACGGACACACACGGAAGGGCCCCGGTCGACTCGACCGGGGCCCTTCCGTGTGTAAGGCGCGGCGTCAGCCCTTGAGCCGGACCTCGGGGCGGAGCTTGGTGGTGATGTCGACGGCCACGTCCTTGCTGACGCCCTGGGTGGCGTCGCCCGGCGAGACCAGCGCGATGGTGCTGTAGTCGGCCCAGGCGCAGAACCAGTCCGTCTTCATCTTCTTGGTCCTGGCGTCCTCGCCCTCGGCGGCCTGGCACTTCATGACGGCGCCGTCGATCTCGACCTCTTCGGGCTCGCCGATGACCTTGGTCTTGCTCTTGCTGGACGGGTCCTCGGCCTCCTTCTTGAAGTTCACGAAGAAGGTGTCGAGAGCGGCCTCCGGGTCGGAGATCTCGCCGTAGGCACCGGCGAGCGTGATGCCCTTGGCGGTCGCCATCTCGGCCGGGTCGGGCGCCGTGGACGGGTCGCTGGGGTCGTAGCCGCTCAGGTCCGCCGTCGAGTAGAGGCCGAGCACCGACTTGCCGTTCTTGACGCCGCTCTTCGCGAGCTCGTCGGCGGAGTCGCTGCCGCCCGCGCCGTCCTTGGAGACACGCGAGTAGTCGCCGAGCACCTTCGCCGGCGTCGCCAGCTTGTGCGGGCCGTCGTCCTCCAGGCCACCCGCGCCGGCGCCCCCGCCGAACACGAAGTAGGCGCCCACGCCGATCGCCGCCACGACGGCCACCGCGCCGATGATCAGGCCCGTCTTCTTGCCGCCGCCGCCCGCGGCCGGGGGCTGGGGCATGCCGTACGGGGCCTGGCCGTGGGGCGGCTGCTGGCCGTACGGGGGCTGCTGACCGTAGCCCGGCTGCTGGCCGTACGGCGGGGACTGCGGGGGGACGCCCTGCGGAGCCTGCTGCGGGTAGCCGTAGCCCGGCTGGGGCTGCTGCGGCTGCTGGGGGTAGCCATAGCCGGGCTGGGGCTGCTGCGGCTGCTGGCCGTAGGGGCCCGGCTGGCCGTACGGCCCGGGCTGCTGGGGCTGCCCGCCGTACGGGCCCGGCTGGTTGTAACTCATTCCTGGGTTCCCCTCCAGATGCTTATGCGGTCCGAACATCCTGGCCTACACCTGGCGTGCGCAGGTCACCGGGGGCCGCACCGTTACAAAGGAATCGCGTTTCGGGACTGGGTGGTGACACCTCTAAACTGACCCCCGTGACCGAGAACACTCAGCAGCCGCAAGCAGCCCCCACGACCGAACTGCCGACCCAGTACACGCCGGCCGAGGTAGAGGGGAAGCTGTACGAGCGCTGGGTGGACAAGGGTTACTTCGCCGCGGACGCGAAGAGCGAGAAGCCGCCGTACACCATCGTCATCCCGCCGCCGAACGTCACCGGCTCGCTCCACCTGGGCCACGCCTTCCAGCACACGCTGATGGACGCCCTGACCCGCCGCAAGCGCATGCAGGGCTTCGAGGCCCTGTGGCTGCCCGGCATGGACCACGCCGGCATCGCCACCCAGAACAAGGTCGAGCAGCAGCTCGCCGAGGAGGGCAAGTCCCGCCACGACCTGGGCCGCGAGGAGTTCGTCGAGCGCGTCTGGCAGTGGAAGGAGGAGTACGGCGGCAAGATCCTCGGCCAGATGCGCCGCCTCGGCGACGGCGTCGACTGGTCCCGCGAGCGCTTCACGATGGACGAGGGCCTGTCCAAGGCCGTCCTCACCATCTTCAAGAAGCTCTACGAGGACGAGCTGATCTACCGCGCCGAGCGGATCATCAACTGGTGCCCCCGCTGTCTGACCGCGATCTCCGACATCGAGGTCGAGTACCAGGAGGACGACGGCGAACTCGTCTCCATCAAGTACGGCGAGGGCGACGAGACGCTCGTCGTCGCCACCACTCGTGCCGAGACCATGCTCGGTGACACCGCCGTCGCCGTGCACCCCGACGACGAGCGGTACAAGCACCTCGTCGGCAAGAAGATCAAGCTGCCGCTGACCGACCGGTCCATCCCGGTCGTCGCCGACAGCCACGTCGACCCCGAGTTCGGCACGGGCGCCGTCAAGGTCACCCCGGCCCACGACCCGAACGACTTCGCCATCGGCCGGCGCCACGACCTGGAGTCGATCACGGTCATGGACGAGCGTGCCGTCATCACCGTGCACGGCCCGTTCCAGGGCCTCGACCGCTACGAGGCGCGTGCCGCGATCGTCGGCGCGCTGCGCTCGCAGGGCCGGATCGTCGCCGAGAAGCGGCCGTACGTCCACAGCGTCGGCCACTGCTCGCGCTGCCGCACGACCGTCGAGCCCCGGCTGTCCATGCAGTGGTGGGTCAAGGTCGGCCCGCTCGCCAAGGCGGCCGGTGACGCCGTCCGCGACGGCCGGGTGGAGATCCACCCGGAGGAGATGTCGAAGCGGTACTTCGACTGGGTCGACAACATGAACGACTGGTGCATCTCGCGCCAGTTGTGGTGGGGCCACCGCATCCCGATCTGGTACGGCCCGGACGGCGAGGTCGTCTGCGTCGGCCCCGACGAGGAGCCGCCCACCGGCGAGGGCTGGCACCAGGACACCGACGTCCTCGACACCTGGTTCTCCTCCGGCCTGTGGCCGTTCTCCACGCTCGGCTGGCCCGAACAGACCGAGGACCTGCGGAAGTTCTACCCGACCGACGTCCTGGTCACGGGCCACGACATCATCTTCTTCTGGGTCGCCCGGATGATGATGTTCGGCCTGTACGCCATGGACGGCGCCGTGCCGTTCAGGACCATCGCGCTGACCGGTCTGGTCCGCGACGAGCGCGGCAAGAAGATGTCGAAGTCCTTCGGCAACGTCGTGGACCCGCTCGACTGGATGGACAAGTACGGCTCCGACGCCGTGCGCTTCACCCTGGCCCGCGGCGCCAACCCCGGCACCGACGTGCCGATCGGCGAGGACTGGGTCCAGGCCTCCCGCAACTTCGCCAACAAGATCTGGAACGCGACCCGCTTCGCGCTGATGAACGGCGCGACGGTCGAGGGCCCGCTGCCGGACGCGTCTGCGATGTCGGCCACGGACCGCTGGATCCTGTCCCGGCTGAACGCGACGGTCGCCGCCGTCGACGCCTTCTACGAGGACTTCCAGTTCGCGAAGCTGTCCGACGCGCTGTACCACTTCGCGTGGGACGAGGTGTTCGACTGGTACGTCGAGCTGTCCAAGACCACGTTCCAGGCGGGCGGCGAGTCCGCCGAGGTCTCCCAGCGGGTCCTCGGCGAGGTCCTCGACGTCACCCTGCGTCTGCTGCACCCGATCGTCCCGTTCGTCACCGACGAGCTGTGGACGACGCTCACCGGCGGCGAGTCCGTGACCGTCGCCGACTGGCCGAAGGACAGCGGCTTCCGTGACGAGGCCGCCGAGCGGGAGATCGCGACGCTCCAGGAGGTCATCACCGAGGTCCGCCGCTTCCGCGCCGACCAGGGCCTGCAGGCCGGCCAGCGCGTCCCGGCGCGCCTGACGCTGGACGCCACGCCGCTCGCGCCGCACGAGCCGGCCATCCGCCAGCTGCTGCGCCTCCAGCCGGAGGGCGAGGGCTTCACGGCGACCGCGACGCTGCCGGTGGCCGGGGCGGAGGTGGCGCTGGACCTGTCCGGCGCGATCGACGTGGCCGCCGAGCGCAAGCGGCTGGCGAAGGACCTCGCCGCGGCCGAGAAGGAGAAGGCGCAGGCGACGGCGAAGCTCGGCAACGAGGCGTTCCTCGCCAAGGCCCCCGACCAGGTGGTGGAGAAGATCCGCGTCCGCCTCGCCAAGGCGGAGGAGGACATCACCCGCATCCAGTCCCAGCTGGACCGCCTCCCGGCCTGACGAGGGGCCCCCGCGGGCATACGGACCGCACCGCCGCGGCCCGTATGCCCGCGGCGGTGCGGCCTTGGCGCCCCCGTAGACTGGCCCCGTGAGTGAGCTCCCCCCGCACGACGACCCCGAGCAGCCCGACGGCGTCGGCGCCTTCGACGAGATCATCGCCGCCGAGACGGAACGCGACCCCGATCTCGCCGTGATCGAGGCCGGCAGCCGCACCCTGCGCACCCAGGGCGGCCCGCCCGAGGGCGACATCCCGGCCCGGCCCGCCGACCCCGAGGTCGACAAGGCGCTGCGCGAGGTGGAGGCGGAGCTGGCGACGCGCTGGGGCGAGACCAAGCTCGAACCGTCCGTGAGCCGGATCGCCGCGCTGATGGACGTCCTGGGCGAGCCGCAGCGGACGTACCCCTCCATCCACATCACGGGGACCAACGGCAAGACCTCCACGGCCCGCATGATCGAGGCCCTGCTCGGCGCCTTCGACCTGCGCACCGGTCGCTACACCAGCCCGCACGTGCAGTCCATCACCGAGCGGATCAGCCTGGACGGCGCCCCGATCTCCGCCGAGCGGTTCGTCGAGACGTACCACGACGTCAAGCCGTACGTGGAGATGGTCGACGCCCAGCAGGAGTACCGGCTGTCCTTCTTCGAGGTGCTGACCGGCATGGCGTACGCCGCCTTCGCGGACGCGCCCGCCGACGTCGCCGTCGTCGAGGTCGGCATGGGCGGCACCTGGGACGCCACGAACGTGATCGACGCGGACGTCGCCGTCGTCACGCCCATCGACCTCGACCACACCGACCGGCTCGGTGAGACCCACGCCGCGATCGCCGGCGAGAAGGCCGGCATCGTCAAGCAGGGCGCCACCGTCGTCCTCGCGCAGCAGCCCGTCGACGCGGCGCAGGTCCTGCTGAAGAAGGCCGTCGAGGTCGACGCCACCGTGGCCCGCGAGGGGCTGGAGTTCGGTGTCGTCGCCCGGCAGGTCGCCGTCGGCGGGCAACTGCTCACCCTGCGCGGCCTGGGCGGCGAGTACACCGAGGTGTACCTCCCGCTGCACGGCGCGCACCAGGCGCACAACGCCGCCGTCGCCCTCGCCGCCGTCGAGGCGTTCTTCGGGGTCGGCGCCCAGCGCGCCGAGCCGCTGGACATCGACACCGTGCGCAAGGCGTTCGCGGCCGTGGCCTCACCGGGCCGCCTGGAGGTCGTGCGGCGCTCGCCGACCGTCGTGCTGGACGCCGCGCACAACCCGGCGGGCGCGCGGGCCGCGGCCGAGGCGATCGGCGAGGCGTTCCAGTTCAGTCACCTGGTCGGGGTCGTCGGCGCGAGCGGCGACAAGAACGTCCGGGGGCTGCTGGAGGCCTTCGAGCCGGTGTTCGCCGAGGTCGTCGTCACGCAGAACTCCAGCCACCGGGCCTTGGACGCCGACGAGTTGGCGGCCGTCGCCGTGGAGGTGTTCGGCGAGGAGCGCGTGCAGGTCGAGCCGCGCCTGCCGGACGCGCTGGAGGCCGCGATCACGCTGGCCGAGGAAGAGGGCGAGTTCGCCGGCGGCGGCGTCCTCGTGACCGGCTCCGTCATCACAGTCGGCGAGGCCCGGCTGCTCCTGGGGAAGGGCTGAGGACCCGTGCGTACGCTGTGCTCCACGACGCTGATCAGCGAGTTCCTGGTCATCGGTTTCGCCGGTCTGGTCGCCATGAAGGAACCGGACCTGTCCGCGTCCACGGTGTGGACGGTCTGCGGCATCCTGATGTTCCTCAGCGTGGTGCTGTGCGCCGTCGTGACCCGGCCGGGCGGCGTCGCCCTCGGCTGGGCGCTGCAGATCGCGCTGATCGCGTCCGGGTACGTCGTGCCGATCATGTACTTCCTCGGTGTGGTGTTCGCCGGTCTGTGGTGGGCGTCGGTGCACTTCGGGCGGAAGGTCGACGAGGCGAAGGCCCGGTTCGCGGCCCAGGAGGCGGAGAACGATTGCGCACAGGCTGACGCTGTGTAACAGAGGGCCCGACACGCCCGGTAACCTCATCACCCCGCACACCCCTTGATCCGAAGGAGCCCGCCCGTGAGCCAGCGCACCCTCGTCCTCCTCAAGCCCGACGCCGTCCGTCGCGGCCTGACCGGCGAGATCATCAGCCGTATCGAGCGCAAGGCCGGCTGGCGGATCACGGCGCTGGAACTGCGCACCCTGGACCAGGACACGCTGGAGCAGCACTACGGCGAGCACAAGGGCAAGCCGTTCTACGAGCCGCTGGTCGAGTTCATGTCGTCCGGTCCGGTCGTCGCGATGATCGTCGAGGGCGAGCGGGTCGTCGAGGGCGTCCGCGCCCTGGCCGGACCCACCGACCCGATCGCCGCCGCGCCCGGCTCCATCCGGGGCGACTACGGCGTCATCGTCCGGGAGAACCTGATCCACGCCTCCGACTCCGAGGAGTCGGCCGAGCGCGAGGTCAAGATCTTCTTCCCCGGCCGCGCCTGACGCCGAAGGCCGAAACCGCGCGACGACACGGCGAGTCCGGGACACGGTTCCCGGACTTCCGGCATATGCGCGGCGTTCGAGGGAACGAGTGCCCCCGAACGCTCCTCTCCAGGAGCGAACGCACTCGGCATCTGCTGACAATGGCGGAGACCCTCACGCAGTGTCCGTGCAGGCGCGTCTACGATGGAAGCCTTCACGTCACAGCACCCACTTCGCCGACCTGACCAGCCCTCAAAAGCTCCCAGGAAGGCCAGACACATCCTGATGGGGAACTCAATGTCGTTCATCGGCCGTGACATGGCTGTCGACCTCGGGACCGCCAACACGCTGGTGTACGTCAGGGGTCGCGGGATCGTACTCAACGAACCGTCCGTCGTCGCGATCAACACCAACACCGGTGGCATCCTCGCGGTCGGCGCCGAAGCGAAGAAGATGATCGGGCGCACGCCCGGCAACATCGTTGCCGTACGTCCGCTGAAGGACGGCGTCATCGCCGACTTCGAGATCACCGAGCGGATGCTCCGTTACTTCATCCTGAAGATCCACAAGCGGCGGTATCTGGCTCGTCCGCGGGTCGTCGTCTGTGTGCCGTCCGGCATCACCGGCGTCGAGCGCCGCGCCGTCATCGAGGCGTCGTCCCAGGCCGGCGCCCGGCAGGTGCACATCATCGAGGAGCCCATGGCCGCGGCCATCGGTTCCGGCCTGCCGGTCCACGAGGCCACGGGCAACATGGTGGTGGACATCGGCGGCGGCACGACGGAGGTCGCGGTCATCTCCCTCGGCGGCATCGTCACCGCCCAGTCCATCCGCGTCGCGGGCGACGAACTGGACAACGCGATCATCCAGCACATCAAGAAGGAGTACTCCCTTCTGCTGGGCGAGCGGACGGCCGAACAGATCAAGATCACGATCGGTTCGGCGTACGAACTCGACTCCGACGAGCACACCGAAATCCGCGGCCGGGACCTCGTCTCCGGGCTGCCGAAGACCGTCGTCGTCTCCGCCGCCGAGGTCCGCAAGGCGATGGAGGAACCGGTCAACGCGATCGTCGACGCCGTCAAGACGACCCTGGACAAGTGCCCGCCGGAGCTGTCCGGCGACATCATGGACCGCGGAATCGTTCTGACCGGCGGCGGCGCCCTGCTGCGCGGCCTCGACGAGCGGCTGCGCCGGGAGACCGGCATGCCCATCCACATCGCCGAGGACCCGCTGGACAGCGTGGCGCTCGGGTCGGGCAAGTGCGTCGAGGAGTTCGAGGCGCTGCAGCAGGTCCTGGACTCCCAGCCCCGCAGATGACACAACTCTTCGATTCCGCCGTACGGGACGTTCTTCTCTCGTGCGGCGGATCGTTGATATAGAGACATAGGCTCCCCAAAAGGGCTCCGCACATACCGCACACTCCGCACATTCCGACGAGGAAGGCACGGCCGCCGCACGTGAGGGACACACGAGAGAGCCGGCTGCTCCTGGTGCTGCTGATCGCCATCGCGTTCGCACTGATCACGGTGGACATCCGCGGCGGGGAGGACTCACCGGTCGACGGTGCCCGGCAGGCCGCGGCCACCGTCTTCGGGCCGATCGAGAACGGGGTCTCCGCCGCGGTGGACCCGGTCGGCAACGCGGTCTCCGCGATCCGCGACTCCGGCGAGCGCCACGACCGCATCGCCCAGCTGGAGAAGGAGAACGCCGCCCTCAAGGCGACGCTCGGCAGCGACGACCGCAACCGCAGCCGCCTCAAGCAGCTCGACAGCATCCTGAAGACGGCCGGCAAGGGCCAGTACGGCATCAAGGGCGCCCAGGTCATCGCGATAGGAGCGGCCCAGGGCTTCTCCTGGACCATCACCATCGACGTCGGCGCCAATGACGGCGTCAAGCGCGACATGACCGTCCTCAACGGCGACGGTCTGGTCGGCCGCGTGACCACCGTCGGCCCCAACACGGCCACGGTCCTCCTCGCCACCGACCCCGACTTCACCGTCGGCACCCGCATGGAGAACGGCGACGAACTCGGCTTCGCCTCCGGACAGGGCGACCGCCCGCTGCGCGTCGAACTCCTCAACGGCAAGGCCGAGGTGAAGAAGGGCGACCGCCTCGTCACCTTCGGCTCCCAGGCCGACAAGCCGTTCGTGCCCGGCGTCCCCGTCGGCGTCGTCTCCCGCGTCGACCCCTCCGGCGGCGACCTGACCCGCACCCTCTACGTCACGCCGTTCGTCGGCTTCACCAAGCTCGACATCGTCGGCGTCGTCGTCCAGGCCCCCGAGAAGGACCCGCGCGACACCGTGCTCCCGGCCAAGCCCAAGCCGACCCCGACGCCCACCGTGACGGTGACGGTCACCCCGTCCGCCCAGGCGCCCGCCGACGGCCAAGACCCGCAAGAGCAGTAGGAGCTGTCACCCCATGCGCGTCAACCGGATCCTGCTGTCCTCGACCCTGGTCGTCGTCGCCCTGGTGATCCAGGTGAGCGTCCTCGCCCGCCTCCACCTGCCTGGCGCCGTCCCCGACCTGATGCTGCTCACCGTCCTCGGCCTCGCCCTGGTCTACGGACACGTCGGCGGCGCCCTCGTCGGCTTCGGCGCCGGACTCCTCGCCGACCTCGCCCCGCCCGCCGACCACGCCGCCGGGCGCTACGCCCTCGTGCTGTGCGTCATCGGCTACCTCGCCGGCCTCGTCAAGCCCGACAACGGCCGCCTGCGCTCCGCGACCGCCCCCATGGTCGTCGTGGTCGCCGCGGCCATCGGCTCCACCCTGCTGTACGCCGGCGTCGGCGCTCTCGTCGGCGACACCGCCGCCCGCCACGTCGGCCTCGGCAGCCTGCTGTTCACGGCCGCCCTCTACGACCTGCTGCTCGCCCCGTTCGTCGTCCCCGGCATCATGGCGCTCGCCCGCCGCGCCGAGAACGACCCGCTCGCCGACACCGGCTCCGCCGCCAAGGGCACCGACATCTCCTCCGGCTGGCTCTCCTCCGGCACCGGACTGCGCATCGGCGGCCAGCGCACCGGCGGACTCGGCGGCGCCCTGAAGGTGAAGGCGGCCCGCGCCAGGGTGGCCCGCGCCGGACGCATCAAGGGGGTCAAGCGGCTGTGACCGCAGCGCCGTACACGACCCGCGCACGCAACGAGAGGGGGAGGCAGCCCAGTTGAGCAACATCCCCGAGACCGGCCGGACGCCACGCGTCCAGATCCGGCTCGTCGTCATCCAGATCCTCGTCCTCTCCCTGCTCGGCACGCTCGGCGGCCGGCTGTGGTACCTCCAGATCCGCGAGGGCGAGGCCTACGCCAAGGAAGCCTCCGGCAACCACGTCCAGCAGGTCGTCCAGCCCGCCGTGCGCGGCTCGATCCTGGACGCCCGCGGCGTGCCGCTCGCCGACAACGAGACCCGGCTCGTCGTCTCCGCCTCCCGCACCGACCTGCTGAAGATGAAGGACGACGGCGACGCCGTCCTCACCAAGCTCGCCGGCGTCCTCGGCATGACCCCCAAGGAGGTCAAGGAGAAGGTCCGGCTGTGCGACGCCGAGACGCCCCAGCCCTGCTGGAACGGCTCGCCCTACCAGCCCATCCCCATCACCGACGAGGCCACCCCCAAGCAGGCCCTGCAGATCCGCGAACGCGCCGAGGACTTCCCCGGCATCACCGCCGAACCGCAGGCCGTGCGCCGCTACCCGAGCCCCGGCAAGGCCAACACCGCCCAGGTCCTCGGCTACCTCTCGCCCGTCACCGACGAGGAGATCCAGCAGGCCCAGGACACCGACTCGCCCTACCTGCGCTCCGACCAGGTCGGCCGCTCCGGCCTGGAACGGCAGTACGACAAGCAGCTGCGCGGCAAGGCCGGCGTCACCCGCTACGAGGTCGACAACCTCGGCCGCGTCATCGGCAAGGCCGAGTCCGACCCGGCCGAGGCCGGCTCCAGCCTCGTCACGAGCCTCGACGCCCGCGTGCAGCGCGTCGCCGAGTACGAGCTGAACGAGGCCATGAAGGCCGCCCGCAAGGAACACGACCGCAACACCAACCGCAACTACGAGGCCGACTCCGGCGCCGTCGTCGTCATGGAGGCCAAGACCGGCCGCGTCGTCGCCATGGCGTCCAACCCGACGTACGACCCGAACGCCTGGGTGGGCGGCATCTCCGCCAAGGACTACACCCGGCTCACCGGCAAGGAGTCCAACTACCCGCTGCTGAACCGCGCGATCCAGGGCCAGTCCGCGCCGGGCTCCATCTTCAAGGTGATCCCGACGGCCGCCGCGGTCAACGCCGGCTACTCCTTCAACGGCCCCTACGAGTGCTCCAGCAGCTACTCCATCGGCGGACAGGTCTTCAAGAACTTCGAGTCCAAGGGATACGGCGCGATCAGCCTCGGCCGCGCCCTGGAGGTCTCCTGCGACACCGTCTTCTACCGCCTCTCCCACGAGGAGTGGAAGCGCGACGGCGGCACCAAGCCGAAGAAGAACGCCAACGACTGGTTCTACAAGACCGCCCACCAGTTCGGCCTCGGCAAGGAGACCGGCATCGACCTGCCCAACGAGGTCGCCGGCCGCGTCCCCGACCGCCAGTGGAAGCAGGACTACTGGAAGGCCAACAAGGACGCCTGGTGCAAGACCGGCAAGAAGAACGGCAGCTACGCCGAGAAGATCGCCTACGAGAACTGCCTCGAAGGCAACCGCATGCGCGCCGGTGACTCCGTCAACTACTCCATCGGCCAGGGCGACACCCTCGTCACCCCCATCCAGATGGCCAGCATCTACGGCGCCATCTCCAACGGCGGCACCGTCTACACGCCCACCGTCGGCAAGGCCGTCGTCAGCGCCGACGGCAGGACCGTCACCGAGATCGAGCCCAAGGCCGACGGCAGGCTGCCGATGGCGAAGAAGACCCTCAACGCCATAGACGATGCCCTCGAGGGCGTCGCCACCCGCGGTACGGCCGCCTGGCGGTTCGGCGGCTGGCCCCAGGACAAGATCCCGATGCACGCCAAGACGGGTACCGCCGAGGTCTACGGCAAGCAGACGACCTCCTGGTTCGCCACGTACACCAAGGACTACACGGTCGTCATGACGATCTCCCAGGGCGGTACGGGCTCCGGCGCCTCGGGCCCCGCCGTCCGCAAGATCTACAACGCGCTCTACGGCGTCTCCGAGGAAGGCGACATCGACCCGAAGAAGGCCCTCCTGCCCACCCCGCAGAAGAGCCTGCCCAAGGTCAGGACGGACGGCACCATCGCCGCCCCGAAGATCCCCGCCGACCCCGCGGCGCCCCTGAAGGAGGAGAAGGCCGGCGAGCCCGGCACCACCGCTCCCGACGGACAGCAGCAGCCCGCCGGCACCGCCCCGCCCGGGACCGGCACCAACCAGGACACCCGCAGACGCCCGCGCAGGCGCGCCAAGGGAAGCCGGAGGACCCGCGCATGACCGGCGCCAACAGCTTCCAGGTCTCCGGCTACGGCCCCCGGCGCGCGGGCTGGACCCGCCTGTTCGCCCGTGACTCGCCGATCCGGCGGCTCGACTGGCCGCTGCTCCTCGCGTCCGTCACGCTGTCCGCGATCGGCTCGGTCCTCGTCTTCTCCGCGACCCGCAACCGCACCGACATCAACCAGGGCGACCCGTACTACTTCCTCGTCCGGCACATCATGAACACCGGCATCGGGCTCGCCCTGCTGGTCGGCATCGTCTGGCTCGGCCACCGCGCGCTGCGCACGGCCGTGCCGATCCTGTACGGCGCCTCGGTGTTCCTGATCCTGCTGGTGCTCACGCCGCTCGGCTCCACCGTCAACGGCGCGCACTCCTGGATCGTCCTCGGCGGCGGCTTCTCCCTCCAGCCCTCGGAGTTCGTGAAGCTCACGATCATCCTCGGCATGGCCATGCTGCTCGCGGCCCGCGTCGACGCCGGCGACCGGCAGCACCCCGACCACCGCACCGTGCTCCAGGCCCTCGGCCTGGCCGCCGTACCGATGGTCATCGTGATGCTCATGCCCGACCTCGGGTCGGTCATGGTGATGGTCATCATCGTGCTCGGCGTGCTGCTCGCCTCCGGCGCGTCCAACCGCTGGGTCTTCGGACTGATCGGCGCCGGGACCGTCGGCGCGCTCGCCGTCTGGCAGCTCGGCGTCCTCGACGACTACCAGATCAACCGGTTCGCCGCGTTCGCCAACCCCGACCTCGACCCGGCGGGCGTCGGCTACAACACCAATCAGGCCCGCATCGCCATCGGCTCCGGCGGACTCACCGGCTCCGGCCTCTTCAACGGCTCCCAGACCACCGGCCAGTTCGTCCCCGAGCAGCAGACGGACTTCGTCTTCACCGTGGCCGGCGAGGAACTCGGCTTCGTCGGCGGCCTGTTCATCATCGTCCTGCTCGGCATCGTGCTGTGGCGCGCCTGCCGCATCGCCCGCGAGACGACCGACCTGTACGGCACGGTCGTCGCCGCCGGAATCGTCGCCTGGTTCGCCTTCCAGACCTTCGAGAACATCGGCATGACCCTCGGCATCATGCCCGTCACCGGCCTGCCCCTGCCGTTCGTGTCCTACGGCGGCTCCTCGATGTTCGCCGTCTGGATGGCCGTCGGGCTGCTCCAGTCGATCAGAGCCCAGCGGCCCATGTCCGCCTGACACCCCACCGCACGGGGCCACCGCACCACGGAGGGCCGCCCGCACCGGCGCCGCACGGGCCGGTACGGGCGGCCCTCTGCCGTCCCGGCGCCCGCGCGACTAGATTCGGTTCATGGCGGACACCAAGCGCGAGATCGAGCGGAAGTACGAGTCCGACGACAGCGGCCTGCCCGACCTCACCCGGGTCGGCGGCGTCGCGGCCGTCGTCGACAAGGGCGTCGCCCACCTCGACGCCACCTACTACGACACCGCCGACCAGCGCCTCGCCGCCGCCGCCATCACCCTGCGCCGCCGCACCGGCGGCTCCGACGCCGGCTGGCACCTGAAGTTCCCCGTCGCACCCGGCGTCCGCGACGAGATGCGGGCCCCGCTCTCCGACACCGTGCCCCGCGCCCTCGCCGGCCTCGTCCGCTCCCGCGTCCGCGACACCGACCTGGCCCCCCTCGTCCGGCTGCGCTCCGACCGCGACGTACGCCACCTCCTCGACGCCGACGGCCGGCTGCTCGCCGAGGTGAGCGTCGACGCCGTGCACGCCGAACGGCTCACCGGCGACGGCGGCGAAAGCCAGTGGACCGAGATCGAGGTCGAACTCGCCGACGGGGGAGACCCCGCCTTCCTCGACACGGTGGAGAAACGACTCCGCAAGGCCGGCGTCCGCCCCTCCGGCTCCGCGTCCAAGCTCGCCAGGGCCCTCGCGGAGACCGCGCCGGAACGCGCCCGCCGGGACCGCCGCCCCGCCGCACCGCCCGCCACCGCCGGCGACCACGTCCTCGCCTACGTACGCGCCCAGCGCGACGCCCTCGTCGAGCTCGACCCCGCCGTCCGCCGCGACCTGCCCGACTCCGTGCACCGCATGCGCGTCGCCACCCGCCGCCTGCGCAGCGCCCTCCGCTCCTACGCCAAGGTCCTCGACCGCGCCGTCACCGACCCGGTCGGCGCCGAACTCAAATGGCTCGCCGGCGAACTCGGCGTCGACCGCGACCGGGAAGTCCTCACCGACCGCCTGACCGCGGCCCTGGACGAGCTGCCCCGCACCCTCGTCACCGGCCCCGTCCGCACCCGCCTGCGCACCTGGTCGCACGCCCGGCGCGGCGGCTCCCGGCGCCGCCTCGTCGCCGTACTCGACGGCAGGCGGTACCTGGACCTGCTCGACGCGATCGACGCCCTGATCGCCGCACCGCCGCTGCGCAAGGCGGCCGAGGGCAAGCCCGGGAAAGTGATCGCCGAGGCCGTGCGCAAGGACTTCGCCGCCCTCGCGGAACGCGTCGAACAGGCCCTCGGCCTGCCTCCCGGCGACGACCGCGACCTCGCGCTGCACGAGGCCCGCAAGAAGGCCAAGCGCACCCGCTACTCGGCGGAAGCCGCCCGAGCGCCCCTCGGCGCACCCGCGGCCGACCTCGTGCGGTCGATGAAGTCCCTCCAGGGCCTCCTCGGCGACCACCAGGACAGCGTGATGACCCGCCTCGCCCTGCGCGACCTCGCCCGCCAGGCCCACGACGCCGGAGAGAGCGCCTTCACCTACGGCGTCCTGTACGCCCGCGAGGAGCGCCGCGCGGAACGCGTCGAGGAGGCGCTGCCCCGGGTCTGGCGGACGGTGTCCGAGGGACCCCTCCAACCGGGTTAGTCTGGATGGTCACCCCTGTCAGCACACAAAGGTTCCGTGAGATGCCTGCCGAAGCCGCCGAGTCTGTGCAGTCCGTGTTTCCGCAGCTCGAAGCCCTGCTCCCGCATGTGCAGAAGCCGATCCAGTACGTCGGCGGAGAGCTCAACTCGACGGTGAAGGACTGGGACTCCTGCGACGTCCGCTGGGCACTGATGTACCCGGACGCGTACGAGGTCGGCCTGCCCAACCAGGGCGTCATGATCCTCTACGAGGTACTGAACGAGCAGGAGGGCGTCCTCGCCGAGCGCACCTACAGCGTCTGGCCGGACCTGGAGGAGCTGATGCGCGAGCACCGGGTCCCGCAGTTCACGGTCGACAGCCACCGCCCGGTGAAGGCCTTCGACGTGTTCGGCCTGTCCTTCTCCACGGAGCTCGGCTACACCAACATGCTGGCCGCCCTGGACCTCGCGGGCATCCCTCTGGAGGCCCGGGACCGCGGCATCGACGACCCGATCGTCGTCGCCGGCGGACACGCGGCGTTCAACCCTGAGCCCATCGCCGACTTCCTCGACTGCGCCGTGATCGGCGACGGCGAGCAGGCGGTCCTGGAGATCACGGCCATCGTCCGCGCCTGGAAGGCCGAGGGCCGCCCCGGCGGTCGCGAGGAACTCCTGCTGCGCCTGGCGAAGACCGGCGGGGTGTACGTCCCGGGGTTCTACGACGTCGAGTACCTCCCCGACGGCCGCATCGCCCGCGTCGTCCCCAACCGCTCGGGCGTGCCGTGGCGCGTGTCGAAGCACACCGTCATGGACCTCGACGAGTGGCCGTACCCCAAGCAGCCGCTGGTCCCGCTCGCCGAGACCGTCCACGAGCGCATGTCGGTGGAGATCTTCCGCGGCTGCACGCGCGGCTGCCGCTTCTGCCAGGCGGGCATGATCACCCGCCCGGTCCGTGAGCGCTCGATCACGGGCATCGGCGACATGGTGGAGAAGGGCCTGAAGGCGACGGGCTTCGAGGAGGTCGGCCTGCTCTCCCTGTCCTCCGCGGACCACAGCGAGATCGGCGACATCGCCAAGGGCCTCGCCGACCGCTACGAGGAGGACAAGATCGGCCTGTCCCTCCCCTCCACCCGCGTCGACGCCTTCAACATCGACCTGGCGAACGAGCTGACCCGCAACGGCCGCCGCTCCGGCCTCACCTTCGCCCCCGAGGGCGGCTCGGAGCGCATCCGCAAGGTCATCAACAAGATGGTCTCGGAGGACGACCTCATCCGGACCGTCGCCACGGCCTACGGCAACGGCTGGCGCCAGGTGAAGCTGTACTTCATGTGCGGCCTGCCGACCGAGACCGACGACGACGTCCTCCAGATCGCCGACATGGCGACGAAGGTCATCGCCAAGGGCCGCGAGGTCTCCAAGTCCAACGACATCCGCTGCACGGTGTCGATCGGCGGCTTCGTCCCCAAGCCGCACACGCCCTTCCAGTGGGCGCCGCAGCTCAGCGCGGAGGAGACGGACGCCCGCCTCACCAAGCTCCGCGACAAGATCCGCGGCGACAAGAAGTACGGCCGCTCCATCGGCTTCCGCTACCACGACGGCAAGCCCGGCATCGTCGAGGGCCTCCTCTCCCGCGGCGACCGCCGCATCGGCGCGGTCATCCGCGCGGTCTACGACGACGGCGGCCGCTTCGACGGCTGGCGCGAGCACTTCTCCTACGACCGCTGGATGGCCTGCGCCGAGAAGGCCCTGGCCCCCTACGGCGTGGACGTCGACTGGTACACCACCCGCGAGCGCACCTACGAGGAGGTCCTCCCCTGGGACCACCTCGACTCGGGCCTCGACAAGGACTGGCTCTGGGAGGACTGGCAGGACGCCCTCGACGAGACGGAGGTCGAGGACTGCCGCTGGACGCCGTGCTTCGACTGCGGGGTGTGCCCGCAGATGGACACCCACATCCAGATCGGCCCGACGGGCAAGAAGCTGCTGCCGCTCACGGTGAAGAAGCCCGCGGCGAGCGGCCACGCGCACTGAGCCGCGGCCGCATGCGGTGAGCGCGCGCCGCAACGGGCGCGGAACGAGACGAGGCCCCTCCTTCGGGAGGGGCCTTCGTCGCCTCGGGGGCCGGGGTGCCGTGCGGGGCGGGCGGTCAGTGCGGGTGCCTGCCGGTCGGCTTCGCCGGGGTCGCGGGGCAGTCCGCGGACCGCTGGCGGTGGCGGGGCAGCGCGCGGCGGGGCGGCCGGGTGAGGGTGATCTGGCGGACGAGCTGCTGGAAGCACGTCAGCGCGGCGACTCCCGGCAGTGCGGCGGCGGCCGTGTCGGCGATGGTCCGGGGTGCCTGCACGACGCAGAGCAGCACCGCGACGGAGGAGAACAGCAGGACGACGAACCACGAGTGCACGGCGCGGCGCTGGTGCAGCGCGGCGCGCAGGACGGACAGCGAACCCGCCATCCAGGGGCCGTAGACCAGCATGGGCCACCAGGCGGAGGAGCCGCCGGTGTGGTTCGTGGTGGTGACGAGGAGCAGCGGCTCGTAGGTGACCACACCGCTGAAGACGCTGACCATGGCGACGGTGACGGCGGCCAGGGCCGCGAGGACGTAGCTGGCGACTCGCACGGCGTCGGGGCGGTTTCGCACGGTGAGTTTCCGGTGGCCCCGCCGGGCCGTGCGCAGGGGCGGCAATTCCTCCGTGATGTCCTGGAGGTTCCGCAGCGGGCTGCCCGCCGGGGGAGCGGTGGCCGGCGTCTCCTCGCGGGGGTGGGGCACGGCCGCGCCGTATTCTTCGTTGTGGGCTTCCTGGAGGAGGTAGGCCAGTTCTTCGGCGGGGTCCCAGGGCGGGAGGGACGGGTCCATCGGGTCGGTGAAGACGCCGGTGGCCCGGTGTCTTCCGGTGCCGGTTTCCGGGGGGAGGCCGGACGGGTCGGCGCCGTACCAGAGATGGTCGAAGTGTTCGTCGTTCATGCCGGCTCGGACTCCAACCGTTGAGCACCAGTCGGCCCAGGTGGGGTTGCCTTCGTCATATCCCCACTAACGTCGCCTCTTTCACTTGGATGCGCGGCGATCGAGTGAACAGTCGCATAGGGAATTTCTTTTTAAAAGAGATTCCGTGTGTCATTCCGTCACTCTTCAATTCATTTTTTCTCGTGGCGTTGAACATATGAGGCGCACGGTCTGCCGCCGTCCGTTCCGCCCGTTTCGCGTGTGCGGGATCCGTTCGTGCCGCGGGCGCGTCTACGTCGGTATGGATCTGGAGAAGCCGGGGGCGCCGGCGGGCGAGGGGTGTCTCGTCGCGGTGATCCGCATTCCCGTGCGGATCGTGATGCTGGTGCTGGTCGTGCCCGTGCGGCTGGTGTGGGACGCGCTGGTGGTCGCCGGGCGGGTCCTGAACGACGTGCTGTTCCGGCCGGTCGGGCGGGCGCTGCTGTGGCTGGGGCGGGCGGTGTTCGTGTGGCCGTTCGTGGCGCTGTGGCGGTATGTCGCCGTGCCGCTCGGGCAGGGCCTCGCCTGGCTCGCGAGGGTGCTTCTGGTGGTGCCCGCGGTGTGGGTCCACCGGTGTCTGCTGGCCCCCCTCGGGCGTGGGGTGCTGTGGCTGCTCCGGGGGGCCGGGGCGGGGCTGGCGTGGGTGTACGCGCGCGTGCTGACGCCTCTCGGGCACGGGGTCGTGTGGCTGCTCCGGGGTGTGGGCGGGGTGCTCGCCGCGATCGGCGCCGGGGTGTTCGGCGCCGTGGCGTGGCTCGTGCGGTACCTCGTCGTCGTACCGGCCGGGTGGCTCTACAGGTGGGTGCTCGCGCCCGTCGGGCGCGCGGTCGTGTGGTGCGTCGGTGGGCTGGTGTGGCTGCTGGGGCGTCTCGTCGCCGGCCTCGGGTTCTGCCTGTACTGGCTCACCCGCGTGCTGTTCGTGCTGCCCGCGCTCGCCCTGTGGCGCTGGGTCCTCGCACCCGTCGGGCGCCTCCTCGCCCTGGTGGGGCGGGAGGTCCTGGACGCGCTCGGTCACGCCTGGCGGATCGCCGGACGGATCTCCCTCGCCGTCGGGCGGTTCTTCGCGGCGCTCTTCCGATGGGTCCTGGTCGAGCCGCTGCGCTGGGTGTACCGCACGCTCCTCACCCCGCTCGGCCACGCCGTGCGCGACGCGGTCCTGCGGCCGGCGGCAGCGGCGGCGCGCCGGGTGGGCCGGGCCGCCCGGCAGGCCCTCGCCGCGGCCCGCGACTCCGCCCGGCAGGCCCGCGCCGACCTCCGCCGCGCCCTGTTCGGGGCGCCCCGGCAGGCCCGGCCGGTGGACCGGCGGGAACCGTACGGGCACGAGACACGTACTCTTGGTAGCAGTACGACCGCTCTCACGAAGGACTGAACGACACTGGGCAAGCGACAGCCCGAAGGCCCGCCGCCCGCACCCGCGGTGCAGCGCATCCGACTGCGCTACACCAAGCGCGGCCGCCTCCGGTTCACCAGCCACCGTGACTTCCAGCGCGCCTTCGAGCGTGCGCTGCGCCGTGCCGAGGTGCCGATGGCGTACTCGGCGGGGTTCACACCGCACCCGAAGGTGTCGTACGCCAATGCCGCACCCACCGGCACGGGCAGTGAGGCGGAGTACCTGGAGATCGCGCTCACCGAGCCGCGTGATCCGGAGAAGCTGCGCGTCCTCCTCGACGAGTCGCTGCCCGCCGGGCTCGACGTCATCGAGGCGGTCGAGGCCCGGACCTCGGGGCTCGCCGACCGGCTGACGGCCTCCGTGTGGGAGCTGCGGCTGGACGGCGTGGACCCGTCCGACGCCGCCCGCGCGGTCGAGGCGTTCAACGGCGCCGAGGCCGTCGAGGTGCAGCGCCTGACCAAGAACGGCGTTCGCACGTTCGACGCCAGGTCCGCGGTCGCGAGCCTGGAGAGCGTGGAAACGCACAGTTCACCGGCTGATAGGCCGAGTGACCAGCCCTGTGCGATACTGCGGCTGGTTGTTCGGCACGTGACGCCTGCCGTTCGACCCGACGACGTCCTGTCCGGTCTCCGCGCCGTGGCCGACCTGGCGCCGCCGGTCCCCGCAGCGGTGACCAGGCTGGCGCAGGGGCTGTTCGATGAAGAGACCGGCACGGTGACCGACCCGCTCGCGCCCGACCGCGAGGCAGCTGCGACCGAGCCCCACGAGGCCGCCGCCACTGCCACCGCGACGGCGCCGACGCCGGAAGGCTCCGCGTAGGGACGGACGTCGAAAGCGCCGCCCTCGAACTCGGGAGCCACCTGGGTCGGGCAGCGCACCGACCAGAAGACTTTCGCCAGGCCGTACGCATTCGGCGTACGGAACCGGCGAGACAGGACACAGAGAGCTCCCGAGCGGCGCCCGCGCCCCGGACGGCGGCACACGCGCATCGCGCGAGCCGCGGACGTCACCGGCACCGCCGGACCAGGCGCGGCGCCCGGGAGCCTGACGGGAGAAACGCCCGCATGCTCGAGCCGACCGAACCCACCGAGGGTTCCGAACCCAACAACACCCCCAGCGACACCCTGCCGCCGCGTCGTCGGCGCCGTGCCGCGTCCCGCCCGGCGGGCCCGCCCGCCGCCGCCACCGGCACCCCGGTGGAGACCGTCGCGCCGGCCATACCGGCCGCCGACCTCACCGAAGACGCCGCTGCCGCGTCGGCGGAGGAGGAGACCCCGGACGTCGAGGCCGCCGAAGCCGTCGAGGAGACCCCCGAGGCTCCCGCCGCCGAGGTCACCGCCCCCGGGGCCCCAGCCGCCGAGACCGCGCCCGCCGGCCGTCCGCGTCGCCGTGCCGTGCGCCGCGCCTCCGCGCCCGCCGGGTCGCCGGCCGCGGCCGAGGCCGCCGAGACCGTCGTACCGACGGCGTCCGCCGCGCCCGCCGTCGAGAAGGGCACGCCCGCGACGCCCGTCGCGGCGCGGAGCGCCGACACGGGCGCCGGTACGGGTGCCGACCAGACCACTGACAGCGCCGAGCAGAGCGCGGAGACCGCCGAAGAGGCGGCTCCGCGTCGTACCCGGCGCCGTGCCACGCGCCGGGTGTCCGCGCCCGCCGGGGCGCCCGAGAGCACGGAGGCGCCGGTGACCGCTGGTGACGAGAGCACGCCCGAATCGACCGACAGCACCGCGGAGGCCACCGGAGCCGGTGAGTCCGGCGAGGCCGTGAAGTCCGGCCGCGCCGCGAAGAGCGAGCGCACCCGCAGGTCCGGCCGCGCGGGCCGCGCCGCCAAGGCCGAGGCCGCCGAGACGCCCGCCGCCGACGCCGCCCCGGCCGGTGAGACCGTCGCCGCCGAGGGACAGCAGGCGCCCGCCGCCGAGGCCCCGGCCGCCGAGACGCCCGCCGCCGAGGAGTCCGCCGCCCCGCGCCGTCGGCGCCGCGTCGTCCGCAAGGCCGCCGCCGGTTTCGCCGCGCCGCAGCCCGAGCCCGCCGCCGCGCCGGCCTCCGCACCGGAGGAGTCCGCGTCCGCCGAGGCCGAGTCGCCCCGTCGCCCGGCGCGCCCCGCGGTCGCCGTGTTCCAGCCGCCGGTGTTCACCGAGCCCCAGTTCCAGACGCCCGAGCGCGCCGCGGCCGAAGCCGCCGCCGAGGCCGCCGGGGACGAGGAGCCCGAGGAGACCGAAGAGGAGGCGGAGGCCTACCAGGAGGAGCAGCCCGCCGCCTCGCGCCGCCGGCGCCGCCGCCGCGGTGCCGCGTCCGACGAGGCCGAGGGCCGCGCCGCCGAGAGCCGTGCCCCCGAGGGCCGGGTCGCCGTGCCGCCCGCCGCCGAGGACGAGTCCGAGGAGGCCGAGGAGTCGGCCGAGGACCACGCCGAGGGCGAGGAGTCCGAGGAGACCGGCTCGCGCCGCCGGCGCCGCCGGGGCGGCCGTCGCCGTCGCCGGGGCGAGTCCGCCGACGGCGAGTCCGGCGACTCGGACGTCGAGGACACCGCCGCCGAGCAGGCCGCGCAGGACGCCGAGGACACCGCGGAGCAGGCCGAGGAGGACGCGGAGGAGTCCGCCGACGAGTCGGCCGGGGGCCGCGACGACCAGGGCGGTTCCAGCAGCAGCCGGCGCCGTCGCCGCCGCCGTCGCCGCGCCGGCGACTCCGGCACCGACGTCGAGCCGACCCCGGACGACCCCGAGCGCACCGTCGTCAAGGTCCGCGAGCCCCGCCCCAAGGCCGAGCCGTCCGACGAGGTGCAGTCCATCAAGGGCTCCACGCGTCTGGAGGCGAAGAAGCAGCGCCGCCGCGAGGGCCGCGAGCAGGGCCGCCGCCGCGTGCCGATCATCACCGAGGCAGAGTTCCTGGCCCGGCGCGAGGCCGTCGAGCGCGTGATGGTCGTCCGCCAGCACGGCGACCGCACCCAGATCGGCGTCCTCGAGGACAACGTCCTCGTCGAGCACTACGTCAACAAGGAGCAGTCGACGTCGTACGTCGGCAACGTCTACCTCGGAAAGGTGCAGAACGTCCTGCCGTCGATGGAGGCCGCCTTCATCGACATCGGCAAGGGCCGCAACGCCGTGCTGTACGCCGGTGAGGTCAACTTCGAGGCGCTCGGCATGGCGGGCGGGCCGCGCCGCATCGAGTCCGCCCTGAAGTCCGGCCAGTCGGTCCTCGTCCAGGTCACCAAGGACCCGATCGGGCACAAGGGCGCCCGCCTGACCAGCCAGGTCTCCCTCCCGGGCCGTTACCTCGTGTACGTCCCCGAGGGCTCGATGACCGGCATCAGCCGCAAGCTGCCCGACACCGAGCGGGCCCGCCTGAAGACGATCCTCAAGAAGATCGTCCCCGAGGACGCGGGCGTCATCGTGCGCACCGCCGCCGAGGGCGCGAGCGAGGACGAGCTGCGCCGCGACGTCGAGCGTCTCCAGGCGCAGTGGGAGGACATCCAGAAGAAGGCCAAGAGCGGCAACGCCCCGACGCTGCTCTACGGCGAGCCGGACATGACCGTCCGCGTCGTCCGCGACATCTTCAACGAGGACTTCTCCAAGGTCGTCGTCAGCGGCGACGAGGCCTGGTCGACCATCCACGGCTACGTGTCGCACGTCGCGCCCGACCTGGCCGACCGGCTGTCGCGGTGGACCTCCGAGGTCGACGTCTTCGCCACGTACCGGATCGACGAGCAGCTCGCCAAGGCGCTGGACCGCAAGGTCTGGCTGCCGAGCGGCGGTTCGCTGGTGATCGACCGGACCGAGGCGATGGTCGTCATCGACGTCAACACCGGCAAGTTCACCGGTCAGGGCGGCAACCTCGAGGAGACGGTCACCAGGAACAACCTGGAGGCGGCCGAGGAGATCGTGCGTCAGCTGCGGCTGCGCGACCTCGGCGGCATCATCGTCATCGACTTCATCGACATGGTGCTGGAGTCCAACCGGGACCTGGTGCTGCGCCGCCTGCTGGAGTGCCTGGGCCGGGACCGTACGAAGCACCAGGTCGCCGAGGTGACCTCGCTGGGCCTGGTGCAGATGACCCGCAAGCGGGTCGGCCAGGGCCTGCTGGAGTCGTTCTCCGAGACCTGCGTGCACTGCAACGGCCGCGGTGTCATCGTCCACCTGGACCAGCCGAGCGCGGGCGGTGGCGGCGGCAAGCGCAAGAAGCGCGCGCGGGCCGGTGCCGACCAGCCGCACGAGCACGAGGCGGCCGTCGCCGTCGAGACCGCCGAGCAGGAGGCGGAGAGCGAGGCCGACGTCGTCGCCGAGGTCGCCGAGCCGGTGGCGCTGCCCGAGCCGGACTTCGCGCCGGACGAGGAGCTGTACAGCAGCGTCGCCGAGGCGGAGGCCGCGGCGGGCCGGGGCCGTTCGCGGCGCCGGTCGAGCCGTCGGGCGTCCGCCCCGGCGGGTGCGCCGCGCGGCGAGACGGTCAGGCCCGAGCCCACCCGGCCGGAGCCGGCCAGGACCGAGGCCCCCGTCGCCGAGGAGGCGCCGACCGCGCAGGACGTGAGCGCCGCCGAGGAGGCCGAGCGTCCGGTGCAGCCGGAGTCGGCCGCCGAGGCGCTGGCCGAGCCCGCGGCCGTCGAGGACGCCGTCTCCGGCGCCCCGCAGCCCGAGTCCCGGCCGGCCGCCGCGCCCGCCGAGGAGGTCGCGCCCAAGGGCCGTACGCGGCGCCGCGCGACCCGGAAGGCCACCGCGCCCGCCGGTTCGCCCGCCGGTGCCGAGGCCGCCGTGGTGACGGTGTCCGAGTCGGCCCGGGCGGCCCAGTCGGCCCCAGTGTCGCAGCCGTCCGCACCGCAGGCCGAGGAGCCCGTCGCGGCCCCGTCGGCCCCCGAGGCCGAGGCGCCCGCCGACAGCGCCGCCCCGGCCCGCCCGAGGCGCCGCGCCGTGCGCAAGCCCACGACGCCCACCGCGTCCGAGGAGGCGGCCGTCGTGGTCGTCCCGTCGGCGCCGGCGGAGACGCCCGCCGAGACCGTCACCGAGGCCGTCACCGAGGGCGAGGGCGCCGACGAGGCGGCCCCGGCCAAGAAGACGGCCCGCAAGGTGGCGAAGAAGGCGACGGCGAAGAAGGCCGCCACCAAGAAGACCGCGGCCAAGAAGACGGCCGCGAAGAAGACGACGGCCAAGAAGGCGGCGGCGAAGACCACCAAGTCGGCCGCCAAGAAGACGGCGTCGAAGAAGACCGCGGCGGCCTCCCAGCAGGCGCCGTCCACGGTCACGGCGTCCACGGAGGACTGACCCGGGTCCCCTGCCGTACCGGTGAAAGCGCGGGTCCCCGACTCGATCGGGGACCCGCGCTTTCCCGTCGAAGGGGCCCGGCCTTCCCGTCGAAGGGGCCCGGTTTGACCCTTCAGGCCGGTCACCCGTAACCTTGACCGTCGGCGTGTCCATAGACAGGCCACATCCCCGTAAACCTCTTCCTCCCGGTCACAGGGTTGGCCGGGAGAGGCCGTCCGTTGCCGGGCGGCTGGACTGCGGGGGTGCCGTTCCCGAGCGAGAGAGTGAGATCCGCGTGTACGCCATCGTGCGCAGCGGTGGTCGCCAGCACAAGGTTGCTGTCGGCGACATCGTTGAGGTTGACAAGATTTCCACTGCCAAGGTTGGCGACACGGTCGAGCTCTCGACCCTGCTCGTTGTCGACGGCGACGCTGTGACCAGCGACCCGTGGGTGCTGGCCGGCATCAAGGTCCAGGCCGAGGTCGTGGACCACCACAAGGGGCAGAAGATCGACATTCTGCGCTACAAGAACAAGACCGGCTACCGCCGTCGTCAGGGCCACCGCCAGCAGTACACGGCGATCAAGGTCACTGAGATCCCCGCGGCTGCGAAGTAAGGGACTGAGGAGAGATGGCACACAAGAAGGGCGCATCGTCCACCCGTAACGGTCGTGACTCCAACGCTCAGCGCCTCGGCGTGAAGCGCTTCGGCGGTCAGGTCGTCAACGCGGGCGAGATCCTGGTCCGCCAGCGCGGCACCCACTTCCACCCGGGTGCGGGCGTCGGCCGCGGCGGCGACGACACGCTGTTCGCGCTGAACGCCGGTGCGGTGCAGTTCGGCACCCACCGTGGCCGCAAGGTCGTGAACATCGTTCCGGTCGCCTGATCGGAAGCTTTCGCGAGGCGGACCTCACTTCCCTCAGGGGAAGCGGGTCCGCCTTTCGCGTGTTGCTCATAAGCGCAGCACCACAAGACATACACGCACGTAACTGGAGGCACATCCCATGACCACCTTCGTGGACCGCGTCGAGCTCCATGTCGCCGCGGGTAGCGGAGGCCACGGCTGTGCCTCCGTCCACCGTGAGAAGTTCAAGCCGCTCGGCGGCCCGGACGGCGGCAACGGCGGCCGGGGCGGCGACGTGATCCTCACCGTCGACCAGTCCGTCACGACGCTGCTGGACTACCACCACTCCCCGCACCGCAAGGCGACCAACGGCAAGCCCGGCGAGGGCGGCAACCGGTCCGGCAAGGACGGCCAGGACCTGGTCCTGCCCGTGCCGGACGGCACGGTCGTCCTCGACAAGGCGGGCAACGTCCTCGCCGACCTCGTCGGCCACGGCACCTCGTACGTCGCCGCGCAGGGCGGCCGGGGCGGGCTCGGCAACGCCGCGCTGGCCTCCGCCCGCCGCAAGGCGCCCGGCTTCGCGCTGCTCGGCGAGCCCGGCGACCTCCAGGACATCGTCCTGGAGCTGAAGACCGTCGCGGACGTGGCGCTGGTCGGCTACCCGAGCGCCGGCAAGTCCTCGCTGATCTCGGTGCTGAGCGCCGCCAAGCCGAAGATCGCCGACTACCCCTTCACGACCCTCGTGCCGAACCTCGGCGTGGTGACGGCCGGTTCGACCGTCTTCACCGTCGCCGACGTGCCGGGACTGATCCCGGGCGCCAGCCAGGGCAAGGGCCTGGGCCTGGAGTTCCTGCGGCACGTGGAGCGGTGCAGCGTGCTCGTGCACGTGCTGGACACCGCCACCCTGGAGTCCGACCGCGACCCGGTCTCCGACCTCGACGTCATCGAGGAGGAGCTGCGGCAGTACGGCGGGCTCGACAACCGCCCGCGGATCGTCGTCCTGAACAAGATCGACGTGCCGGACGGCAAGGACCTCGCCGAGATGGTGCGGCCCGACCTGGAGGCCCGCGGCTACCGCGTCTTCGAGGCGTCGGCCGTGGCCCACATGGGCCTCAAGGAGCTGTCGTTCGCGCTCGCCGACCTGGTCGCCAAGGCACGTGCCGCGCGGCCGAAGGAAGAGGCGACGCGCATCGTCATCCGGCCCAAGGCCGTGGACGACACCGGCTTCACGGTGACCCGCGAGGAGGACGGCCTGTTCCGGGTGCGCGGCGAGAAGCCCGAGCGCTGGGTGCGCCAGACCGACTTCAACAACGACGAGGCCGTCGGCTACCTCGCCGACCGGCTCAACCGGCTCGGCGTCGAGGACGAACTGCTCAAGGCCGGCGCCCGCACCGGCGACGGCGTCGCGATCGGCCCCGAGGACAACGCGGTCGTCTTCGACTGGGAGCCGACGGTCATGGCCGGCGCCGAGATGCTCGGACGGCGCGGCGAGGACCACCGCCTCGACGCCGCCCGGCCGGCGGCGCAGCGCCGCCGCGACCGGCAGGCCGAACGGGACGACGCGGACCGCGAGTTCGAGGGCTTCGAGCCCTTCTGACCGAGCGGGCCGTGACCCGGGTGCGTTACTCCAAGGGGAAAGCCCCGGCGTACCTCTTGGGCTGCGCCTACTGAACGGCCCCTCCGCGCAAGCCCGTTGAGGGCACTGTGGTCCCGTTGCGGCCACGTCGCGTTCGCCGCGTCGTTCCCCCGCCGCAACGGGTCCTCTTCTGTCTGCCTATTTGTCATGCACGCGAACTCCGTCGTTCAGCCGGTGGACCGCCCGGCCGCGTGACCTCTTGGGGTGTCCAAGAGGTACGCGAGTCAAGGGAGTTCGCCGATGACCGGCGCAGCATCGCCCGACCGACGCCGCTTTCTGACCGCCGGGGCCGCTGCCCTCGGCGCCGCCGCCTCCGCCCAGCTGTGGCTGCCGCACTCCGCCCGCGCGGCCGAAACCCCGCTGCCCGACGGCCTGTTCAGCCTCGGCGTCGCGTCCGGCGACCCGCTGCCCGACGGCGTCGTGCTCTGGACGCGGCTCGCCCCCGACCCGCTGAACGGCGGCGGCATGCCCGACCGGGCCGTGCCGGTGGAGTGGCAGGTCGCCGACGACGCCCGGTTCAGAAGGGTGCTGCGCCGGGGCACCGCCCTGGCCCGGCCCGAGTACGGGCACAGCGTTCACGTGGACGTCCGCGGGCTGCGCGCCGACCGCCAGTACTGGTACCGCTTCCGCGCCGGCGGGCAGCTCTCGCGGACCGGCCGCACCCGCACCGCGCCGCACCGCTTCGACGCGGGCGGGCCGCTGCGCGTGGCGCTCGCGTCCTGCCAGAACTGGCAGCACGGCTGGTTCACGCCGTACGCCGACATGCTGGAGCGCGATCCGGACGTCGTGGTGTTCGTCGGCGACTACATCTACGAGTCGACGCCCTCGGCGACGGGCGTGCGCCGCCACGAGGGGACCGGCGAGCCGTACAGCCTCACCCAGTACCGCAACCGGTACGCCCAGTACCGCACCGACCCCGACCTGGCCGCGATGCACGCCAACGCCCCGTTCGTCGTCACCTTCGACGACCACGAGGTCGACAACGACTTCGCCGGCGAGATCCCGCAGGACCCGGCCAAGCAGCCGCACGACGCGTTCGTGGCCCGCCTGACCGCCGCCTACCAGGCGTACTACGAGCACATGCCGGTCCGTGCCACCGCCGTCCCGAACGGCCCGCACATCCGGATGTACCGCCGCCTCGACTTCGGCCGGCTGGCCCGGCTCAACGTGCTCGACACCCGCCAGTACCGCAGCGACCAGGCCACCAGCCAGGCCGGCGCCCAGGACCCGAAGCTGACCATGCTCGGCGCCCAGCAGAAGCGCTGGCTGCTGGACGGGCTGCACGACTCGCCCGCCCGCTGGAACCTGATCGCCTCCCAGATCATGATGGCCGAGACCGACCTCAAGGTCGGCGAGGGCAAGCTCTGGTTCTACGACGCCTGGGACGGCTACCAGGCCGAACGCAACGCCTTCATGCGGGAGTTCAAGCGGGTCAGCAACCCCGTCGTGCTCTCCGGCGACCGCCACCTGACGATGATCAGCGACCTGAAGGAGGACTACGCGGACCCGGACTCCGCGGTCGTCGGCGCCGAGTTCGTCGGCACCTCCATCTCCAGCAACGGCGACCAGGACCAGGCCGCCTTCCGGGCGGAGTGGGACCCGCGCCGGGCGGACAACCCGCACTGGAAACTGCTCGACGCCCACCGCGGCTACCACCTGTTCGACATCGGCCGCGACGGCATCGACGCCCAGGTCCGCGTGGTCGACACGGTCCGCGCGCCCCGCGCCGCCGCGCGCACCCTGGCCCGGCTGCGCGTCGAGGCAGGCCGTCCCGGCGTCCGGCTCGCCTGACCCGCCCCGCACGGCGGGGGAGAAGCCCGGGACCCTTCGCGGTCCCGGGCTTCGGCGCGTCCGGGGAGGGCGTCCCGGGATCTTCACGCCGCCTGAAAAAGCGGATAGTCGTTCCCTGCGTGAGTTCCTCGCATGATCCGAATTGCAGCAGTACTGAAACATTGCAGCAGTACTGGAACATTTAATTCCGCTGTGCGGCCCCTGTGTGCGACGCTCCGGCGCACCCGGGTGACACGCGACGCGCGTCAAGGCGCGTACGGTTCATCAGGAGTGCAAGGTGAATGCCGGGTTGCGCGCGCATTTGCAGCGAAGGGCGCTCACCTTGCACGGCGGTAACCAGAAGTGGGACCATTTCGAGGTTCCCTGTCGCACCGAGGTAGGTCACCTGTGTCCCAGCACATAGCCAAGCCCCGTACCACCGCAGTGATCCTGGCCGGCGGTACTGGTCAGCGCGTGGGTCTGTCGATTCCCAAGCAGTTGCTGAAGATCGCCGGCAAGGCAGTCATCGAGCACACCCTGACCACCTTCGAGAAGGCCGACTCGATCGACGACATCATCGTGCTGATGGCACCGGGCTATGTGCCCGATGTCGAGAAGATCGTGGCCAAGGCCGGGTTCAAGAAGGTCTCCCGGGTCATCGAGGGCGGCTCCACGCGCAACGAGACCACCGAGCGCGCCATCGCGGCGCTGCACGAGGGCCTCGGCGAGGGCGAGGACCTCAACGTCCTCTTCCACGACGCCGTACGCCCCCTGCTGTCGCAGCGCGTCATCGACGACTGCGTCGCCGCGCTGGACCGCTACCAGGCCGTCGACGTCGCCATCCCGTCCGCGGACACCATCATCGTGACCCGCACCCACGGCGAGGACGGCGAGTTCATCACCGAGATCCCGGACCGCTCCCGGCTGCGCCGCGGCCAGACGCCGCAGGCCTTCAAGCTGTCCACGATCCGCCGCGCCTACGAGGTCGCCGCCGGCGACCCCAACTTCCAGGCCACGGACGACTGCTCCGTCGTGCTCAAGTACCTGCCGGACGTGCCGATCCACGTCGTCGCGGGTGACGAGTACAACATGAAGGTCACCCAGCCCGTCGACGTCTTCATCGCCGACAAGCTGTTCCAGCTGGCCTCCACGGCCACGCCCGAGCAGAACGGCGAGGAGGCCTACCGCGAGCTGCTCACCGGCAAGACCCTGGTGGTCTTCGGCGGTTCGTACGGCATCGGCAAGGACATCGCCGAACTCGCCGAGTCCTACGGGGCCAGGGTCTACGCGCTGGGCCGCTCCACCACCGGCACCCACGTGGAGAACCCGGAGGAGGTCGACGACGCGCTGTCCAAGGCGTACGCCGAGACCGGGCGCATCGACTTCGTGGTCAACACCGCCGGTGTGCTGCGCATCGGCAAGCTGGCCGAGACGGACAACGCCACCATCGAGGAGGCGCTGAAGGTCAACTACCTGGCCCCGGTGCAGATCGCCCGCTCCGCGTACAAGTACCTGGCCGAGACCAAGGGCCAGCTGCTGCTGTACACCTCCAGCAGCTACACGCGGGGCCGGGCCGAGTACAGCCTGTACTCCTCGACCAAGGCCGCCATGGTGAACCTCACCCAGGCGCTCTCGGACGAGTGGGCCGGCGAGGGCGTCCGTGTGAACTGCGTCAACCCGGAGCGCACGGCGACCCCGATGCGCACCAAGGCCTTCGGCCAGGAGCCGCAGGGCAGCCTGCTGTCCTCCGAGGCCGTGGCCCGTACCTCGCTCGACGTCCTGCTGTCCGAACTGACCGGGCACGTGATCGACGTGCGTCAGCAGGACCCGACGGCGGCGGCGGGCAAGGCCTCCGGTTTCGAGCAGGCCCTGGCCAGTGTTCTTGACCGCCAGGACGGCGTGGCATAATCAACTTCAAATAGCCTTCTGGTATTCAGGCCTCTGTGGCTGCCCGTTCGCGGAGCATTCACAGGGGCCTGAGTCCGTAAAATTCCCGGTGTGCTCACAGGGTCTTTTCCGGACTTTCTCGGCTTTGACAACCGGCACCCCTCTCAGAGCAGGTTCTCCGTGATATCCACCGCTATTCGCGTCGCCCGCGTGGGCAGCGCGGCCGAGCTGGCCGCGGCGGCCCTCATGATGCTGGGCTTTCCGGCACTCATGCTGGCCGCGCTCGTTCCGAGCGTTCCCGCCTTCGCGGCAGCGGCCGCCGTGACGTACCTGGCGGACCACTATCTGCACCGCAAGGGCAGTTATCTGATCAACCGCCTCAGCAAAGTGCGGGCCGGTCTGTCGATCCGTTTCCTCATCCGGCAACTGCTGCTGATCCTGCTGCTGGCCAGGCTGTCCCTCGCGGACAACCTGATCTACTACGGCGCCATAGCGTGTTTCATCGCCTTCTACGGCCTCCAGGCACCGCACGGCGCCCTGGTCACGCTGATCCGCAACCGCCGCCGGATGCCGGTCGCCACCCGCAACGTCGACCTGGCCTCCCGGATCCGCATCCCGGACGCCCCGCCGCGCCCGCTGCTGCACCGCTCCGCCGAGAAGATGCTCCACCTCGACCTGTTCGCGGTGGCCGGCATCGTGACCGCCGCGGGCCTGGAGACGTCCGTGCCCGGCTTCGTCGGCATCGGCCTCACGGTGTCGCTGGCCGTGGCCTACGTCGGCGTGCTGCTGCCGTTCGTGCGCGGCAACCGGATCCCGCCCCGCGCCGAGACGGTCCTCGCCGCGGTCGACGACTGGCTGGCCGAGTACCGGCCGGAGACGGTGCTCTACTTCTCCGGCTCCCGGGACTCCGCGTACCAGGTCAACATGTGGCTGGAGACGATGGAGCAGCTGGACTCCAGGCCGCTGATCATCCTCCGCGAGCGCGTCATACTGACCAACCTCGCGCCCACCACGGTCCCCGTCATCTGCGTGCCCGGAGGGGTGCACCTGATGAACATGGACCTGTCCTCGGTGCGGGTCGCGCTGTACGCGGCGAACGTCGGCAAGAACATCCACCTGCTGCGCGTGCCCACCATGAAGCACGTCTTCATCGGCCACGGCGACAGCGACAAGCTGGCCAGCGTCAACCCGTACAGCAAGGTCTACGACGAGGTGTGGACGGCGGGCCGCGCGGGCCGCGACCGCTACGCCATCGCCGACGTCGGCGTCCGCGACGACGACATCGTCGAGGTCGGCCGCCCGCAGCTCGCGCCCATCGAGACCTGGCGGGGCACCGCACCCGAGGGGCGCTGTCCCACGGTGCTGTACGCGCCGACCTGGGAGGGCTGGGACGACAACCCGGGCAACACCTCGATCCTGCTGGCCGGCGAGAACATCGTGCGCCGGCTGGTGACCGCCGACCCGCCCGTCCGCGTGCTCTACAAGCCGCACCCGTTCACCGGCACCCGCAGCCCGCTCGCCAAGGCCGCGCATCAGCGGATCACCGAGCTGGTCACGCGGTCCGCCGCCGAGCGCGCCGCCGACCTGCGGTTCGCCGCCGACCTGCCCGCCGAGACCGCGGCCGCGGCGGAGCTGGCCCGCATCGAGGCGCGCCTCGCCGAACTGGCCGGCGGCGCCGACAAGGGCGACGAGGCCGAGGCGTCCCGGGACGGCATCGTGGACGTGGCCCGGCACGAGGAGACCGCCCGGCTGCGCGCCGAGTGGAACGACGCCTACTGGCGTTCCTTCCCGGCCTGGGAGCACCGCGTCATCACGGGTGCCGAGCCCCGCCTGTACGACTGCTTCAACGTGTCCGACGCGATGGTCTCCGACATCTCCAGCGTGGTCTCCGACTTCATCGCCAGCGGCAAGCCGTACGCGGTCACGGACTCCGCCGAGCTGGGCGTCGAGGAGTTCAAGCGGCAGAACACCGCGGTGCGGGCCGCCGTGATCCTCTCCAACGGCGCCGCCGAGCTGGACGAGCTGCTCGCGGCCGTCCGCGACCCGGCCGCCGACGCGCTGGCCGAGGACCGCAAGGAGCTCAAGGAGTACCTGCTGGGCCCGGACGAGCCGAAGTCCATCGACCAGTTCAACACCGCCGTCGCGAACCTCGCCCTCAAGGCCGAGACGCGCAACGTCGGCCAGGCGACCCGGCTCGCCGCCGCCGGGGCCGACTCGGAGGCGGACGGCGGGCTGGCCGAGGCGATGCCCGCGCAGCGGGTGACCGCGGCGGGCGACACGGACCTGCCCGCGGGCTGATCCGGGCGGCCGCACCGGCACACACGCGAGAAGGGCTCGGCCCCGGCGGAGAGAATCCGCCGGGGCCGAGCCCTTCTCGGTCGTCCTACCGTGCCGTCACGCCGGGAGGACCGGGCGCTGCGGCGCCGGCTCCTCCTGACGCGGGCTGGGGAAGTCCGCCGCCAGCCGCTCCGCCATGCGGGCCCGGTGGTCCCTGGCCCGCGCGCACAGCGCCTGGACGGCCGTGTTGAACCGCTCCTGCGACGACGGCTCGTCCGGACCCAGCAGACGCAGCTTCAGCGCGGCGCGCGCCCCGGCCAGCTCGTCCAGCTCGGGCCGGCGCACCGACTCCAGCAGGGCGGGCACCCCGGCCGCGTCCGGCGTCAGCACGGTCGCCGCCACCACCGTCGGGAAGGCCACGCGGAACGCGTCCTCGTCGAGCCCGCTGGTGTTCGCCACCGCGTACGGCTTCCCGCTCGCCAGGAAGTCGGAGATCACGCTGGACACGTCGCTGATCAGCAGGTCGGCCCTGTTGAAGCAGGAGTACAGCGCGGGCCGGGCGGCGATCACGATCTGGTGCTCCCACTCGGGCAGCGACGCCCAGTAGGCCTCCTCCCAGGCGGCCGTCGCCCGGGCCACGGCGTCGGCGCGGCCGGGCTCCGGCGTGGACTGGAGCAGCATGCGCTCCAGCTGGTCGGCGTCCGGACGGAACGCGGTCACGGTGAGCCGGTCCAGCTCCTCGGTGCGGCGCGCGAGCTCCAGCTCCGCGTCGGCCGAGGGGCGCGAGCCGGTCCGCTCCCGGTTCGCCGCCCGGATCAGCTCCCTGATCCGCTGGTCGGCGGCGCCCGCGCGCGGGTCGACCGACCCCGTCAGCGGATGCGGCTTGTAGAGCAGCCGCACGGCCGGGTCGGCGAGCAGCGCGCGCACCAGGTTCTCGCCGGCCTCGATGACCGACGTGTTGCCCGGGTTGCCGTCCCAGCCCTCCCAGGTCGGCGCGTACAGCACCGTGGTGAAGGCGCCGGTGGGCGGGCCCGCGTAGGGCAGCACGCCGTCCAGCTGCGGGCGTCCGGTCTCCACGACGTCCTTGTCCTCGACGCCGACCTCGGCGAGCGCGTACCGCTCGCGCGCCGCGGGGCCGGCCACCCACACCTCGTCGTACGCCTTGGCGTACGGGTTGCAGGAGGACAGCTTGTCGCTCTCGCCGTGGTTGACGAAGGTGTGCCGGATCGTGGGGATGCGCAGCACCTGCGAGGTCTTGCCCGAGTTCGACGGGTGGATGAGGACCTGGAGCGTGGAGTGCTCCAGGTGCATCAGCGTGGCGACCTTCGGCAGGCAGACGATCGGGATGTCCGTCGCCGCGATCTTCTGCACCATGAACCGCTCGCGCAGCACGATGATCGGCCGCCCGTCCAGCTTGGCGATCGGCTCCAGCCACATGTTCGCCTGGTACGCCGAGGAGGCGCCGCCGGAGAAGTACAGGCCGACGGTCGGCCGGTACTCCGCGAGCCACGCGTCGAACCAGTCGAGGACCTCCTGCTCGCCCGCCGGACGGCGGCTGGGCAGCAGCCGCACCATCAGGGCGCCGAGGCCCGCGAGAGCGAGCACGAGGGACAGGGCCACGCCGACCGTCGCGTACAGTGCGGCGTCGGTCACGGCCGTGACCAGCAGACCCGCGGTCGCGGGCAGCCCGAACAGCAGCAGCCGCTCACCGGGACGGCGCAGCAGCCGGTGCGGCGCGGGGGTCAGGCGCAGCGCGGAGGCGTCGATGTTGCGGGTGACGACGGGCAGCGTGCGGGTGCGGCGCACCAGCACGGAGACCGCCTGGACGGCGCAGTGCAGTCCGTAGAAGGACAGCAGGCCGACGAGGAGCGCGGCGTACTCCGTCTCCCGTTCGTGGTCGCCGAGGCGCAGCAGGCCCACCACGAGGAGCAGGTCGCGCAGCACGTGTCGCACGGTGATGTCGGCGTGTGACTTCGCGAACAGCGACAGCATGCCTCGCTGCCAGCGGTACACGACGCCCTCGACCGCCAGGGAGGCGACGGTCGCGGCCAGCAGCAGCGGTACGTGCGGGCGCAGCACGGCCAGCGCCTGTGCGGCGAAGGCACCGGCCAGGACGGCCGTGAGGAGCAGTTTGACGACGGTCTGCCGGTTGGGCAGCCGTCGTCCCGGCGTCGGCTCCGGCGAGGTCCGGGCTATTGAGGTCCGGCGTCCGGGACGCCGAAGGGTGGAGGGTAGGGGCACTGCGGAAACTCCAGGGTCGTCGCGAGACGTGCTCCAGGGTTAACGCCGGCCGACACTGGGACGACACGCGCGTGTACATGCCCGGAGGTGACGCGGAGTCTACGGCTCCGCGTCAATCCCGTTCCAGTCCGCTCCCCACGCCCCGCGCGGCGGGTGGCGCGTCTTCGCTCCCCGATGGCCCCTCGGCGGCTCCCTCCCGCGTCCCTCCTGCCCCGTCCGTCGCCTACTGGCGCCCGCTCTTCAGCGCCCTGCGCAGTGGGCGGCCGACCACGCGCCGTGCCTTGCGGTACACCGAGGTCGTGACCGGAGCCACAGTCGCCGCCTTCGCGCCGGCCCTGGCCCTGGCCAGTTCCCGCTTCAGCCGCGCGTTGTCCGCGGCCAGCTCGGTGACCGTGCTGTTCAGCCAGCCGAAGCGGGCGCCGAGCGAGGCGATGTCGGGGTCGTTCCAGGGCCGGATGCCCGGCGGGAACGCCAGCGACCGGACGCGTTCCTCGACGGCGGCGCCGCCGTCGCCGTGGGTGAAGGTGTTCTCCAGGCCGTTGCGGTCCAGGAAGGACGTGAACCGCTCGAACCGCTGGTGGTGGTTGCCGGTCAGCGCCCCGAAGTCGGCCTCCTCGTACAGCCGCGCCGGGTCGGCGCGGTCGGTGTCGCCGGACAGCTCGTCGATCCGCAGGTGCGGTATCTCGAAGTAGCGGCACAGCTCCAGCGTGCGTGAGTCGCCGCACAGCACCGTCGCGGGCGTGCCGGCCAGCAGGGCCGCGATGTTGCCGTGGATGCGGGAGCCGAACGAGAAGTCGAAGGCGCGCAGGTCGTCGATCCAGGTGACCGGGTCGATGTAGACGCGGACCTTGTCCTCCCGGTACATCGGGTGGTCGGGGTGCGTCGGCATCGCGGTCACGCGCGCGTTCGGGTCGGACAGGTCCCGCCAGTGCAGCTGCCGGGCGTCGCTGAGGTTCTGGCCGATGTAGCGCAGGTGCGGGTAGCGCGCGTGGGCGCGCTCGATGATCTTCCCCATGCCCTGCTTGCGCACGGCGTTGTGCGAGCCGTTGACCGCGATCCGGGAGTCGGCGGTGAGCGCCGGCGCCCGCTTGGTCACGGTGAGGTCCTTGCCGTGCATGAACAGCGAGGGGCAGCCGATGACCTCGACGTCCCGGAAGCCCATGTCCTTGAGGTACTGCTCGGTGAACTCGCCGCGCACGCCGATCGAGGCGCTGCGGTCGAGCACGGCCGAGACGAAGGCGCGCACCGCGGGCTCCATGGGTCTGAGCCGGGCCGGGTTGTAGTCCAGCCCGGTCTGCGCTCCGACGCCCAGCACGACGACGGGGATCCGCAGCCTGCTGATCAGCCGCGTGAGCCGCTGGAGCTGGGGCTCGAACGACGGCCGGAAGGCATTGGCGAGCGGGACGACGAAGGCGTCGTACTCCTGGTTGATCCGGCTCGCCGCTGCGACGTCGGTGCGGATGCCGTTGGAGACGACCTCGGTGTGCGGAGTCCGGAGGATCTTGTGCGCGGCGTCACTGAAGATCAGGTTGCCGGAGTTGGTGGCGATGACGTCGCGGTGCAGGGCCTCCTCCACCGGCACGACGTCGAACGGGCTCTTCCCCGAACGCAGGAGGATGCGCTTGGCGGGCGGCGCGGGACGCACGTCGAGATCTTTGGGTGACACGACGTTCAAACTAAATTCGCCCGCCATTTGATTTCTACAGGCAACCAGTACAACCTTTTCCGCCCGTGCGCATCGTGAGGCCGCCGTCACGGCGGGTGTGTCCCGGTGTGTGGACCGGCGCGCGGCGTCACGACCCCTTCGCGTAGATTGCCGGGCGGGGCACGGACGCGGACGAGGGGAAAGAAGCCAAGGTGGCAGGGGCAAGGCAGGGTGTGAGCGAGGCCCGCAGGATCGTCGTCAAAGTGGGCTCCTCGTCGCTGACCACCGCGTCGGGCGGACTGGACGCCGACCGGGTCGACGCGCTCGTCGACGTACTCGCCAAGGTGCGAAACGAGGGGGTGGCCCGAAGGGCCTCGGCCGAGGGCGGTGGTGGGAGACGGGTGGGCGGGGGCGAGCGGGAGATCGTGCTCGTGTCCTCCGGTGCCATCGCCGCCGGGCTCGCCCCGCTGGGGCTGCGGCGCCGGCCCACCGACCTCGCCCGCCAGCAGGCCGCCGCCAGCGTCGGACAGGGCCTGCTCGTGGCCCGCTACACGGCCTCCTTCGCCCGCTACGGCGTCCGCGTCGGCCAGGTCCTGCTCACCTCCGACGACATGAGCCGCCGCGCCCACCACCGCAACGCCTCCCGCACGCTGGACAAGCTCCTCGCGATGGGCGCCTTCCCGATCGTCAACGAGAACGACACCGTCGCCACCGACGAGATCCGCTTCGGCGACAACGACCGGCTCGCCGCCCTCGTCGCCCACCTCGTCCGCGCCGACCTGCTGGTGCTGCTGTCCGACGTGGACGGCGTCTACGACGGCGACCCGAGCAGGCCGGGCACCTCCCGGATGGCGGAGGTGCGCGGCCCCGAGGACCTGGCGCACGTCGAGATCGGCAGCGCGGGCAAGGCCGGCGTCGGCACCGGCGGCATGGTCACCAAGGTCGAGGCGGCCCGCATCGCCGCCGCCGCGGGCATCCCCGTCGTGCTGACCAGCGCCGTCCGCGCGGCCGACGCCCTCGCGGGCAACGACACCGGCACCTACTTCCACCCCACCGGCAAGCGCTCCGCGGACCGGCTGCTGTGGCTCCAGCACGCCTCCGCCCCGCAGGGCTCGCTCACCCTCGACGACGGTGCCGTGCGCGCGGTCGTCGAGCGCCGCAAGTCGCTGCTGCCGGCCGGAATCGCCGCCGTCGAGGGCGAGTTCAGCGCCGGTGATCCGGTGGAGCTGCGCGACGGGACGGGCCGGGCGGTGGCCCGCGGCCTCGTCAACTTCGACGCCAAGGAGATCCCCCTGCTGATCGGCCGCTCCACCCGGGAGCTGGCCCGCGAACTCGGTGCCGAGTACGAGCGCGAGGTCGTACACAGGGACGATCTGGTGATCCTGCACCCGTAAGGACGTCCGCGGACACCCCCGCCAGGCCGTCCCTTATGTCGCGAAACGTCTGCCCTGCTCGGTGGACGTTCCGTAAAACCGCCCCGCGGACCCTTGCGGCCTGCTCAACTTTGTCTCGGCGACACGTTCCGCTCGTGCGCGGTGCGCGTGCACCGTGTGAGCCCTTGCGTAAAGGAGGCCGTCGTGAGACGAGTGCGCCCTGGGGCGGCGGCGTCCCGCGGTGCCGCGGGCTCCCGCGCGCACGGCCGGGAGCGGGCCCTGACGAGCGTCGCGGCCGGGGACCGGTTCGAGGGCGACGTGGAACCGGAGGACCTGCCCCGCCTGTGGCACGTCACCCTCAGCGTCTCCGGCGAGGAGGCGCCCGTCGAGAAGGTCCGGCGCTCCCTCGAACAGCTCGCCCACGACCACCCCTTCCTGCTGACCAGCAGATACGCGGGCGACCACGCCGAGATCCGGTACTGGGAGGAGGCCCGCGACCTGCACGACGCGGCCGCCGTCGCGCTGCGCCTGTGGGGCGAGCACCGCCAGAGCGCGGGCCTGCCGCCCTGGGAGATCGTCGGCCTCGAAGTCATCGACCGGGCGACCTATCACCAACGCCTGGCCGAGGGTTACGGCCCGCCCCCGGCGTCCCCCGTCGGAGTTCACCCCTTTTGAGCGGCTTCGGCGGGTATCTCGCGGTTTGGGATGCCTGGTGAATCAATGCGCCCGGCGCACTACCCTTCCCTCCATGACCACGCTCTCGCCGTACGACGCCATGTCCCCGGTCACCCAGGCCGCCTACCGCGCCAAGGCCGCCGCCGCCACCCTCGCGCCGCTCCCGCGCGCCGAGAAGGACGACGCGCTGCTCGCCGTCGCGGACGCCCTGGAGGTCCGTACGAGCGAGATCGTCGAGGCCAACGCCAAGGACGTCGCCAAGGCCCGCGAGGCCGGCACCAGCGAGGCCATCGTCGACCGGCTCACCCTCACCCCGGAGCGCGTTCGCGCCATCGCCTCCGACGTGCGGGACGTCGTCGCGCTGCCCGACCCCGTCGGCGAGGTCGTCCGCGGCAACACCCTGCCCAACGGCATCGACCTGCGGCAGATCCGCGTCCCGCTCGGCGTCGTCGGCATCATCTACGAGGCCCGGCCCAACGTCACCGTCGACGCCGCCGCCCTGTGCCTGAAGTCCGGCAACGCGGTGCTGCTGCGCGGCTCCGCCTCCGCCTACGAGTCGAACAGCGCCCTCGTGCGCGTCCTGCGCGACGCCGTCGGCGGCGCCGGACTGCCCGCCGACGCCGTGCAGCTCGTGCCCGGCGAGAGCCGCGACAGCGTCCGCGAGCTGATGCGCGCCCGCGGCCTGGTCGACGTGCTCATCCCGCGCGGCGGCGCCTCCCTGATCAACACCGTCGTGCAGGAGTCCACCGTCCCGGTCATCGAGACCGGCACCGGCAACTGCCACGTCTACGTCGACGCCCACGCCGACCTCGACATGGCCGTCGACATCCTGATCAACTCCAAGGCCCAGCGGCCCAGCGTGTGCAACGCCGCCGAGACGCTCCTGGTCCACCAGGACATCGCCGCCGACTTCCTGCCGCGCGCCCTGGACGCCCTCGCCGACGCTGGCGTCACCGTCCACGCCGACGAGCGCGTGATGGCGTACGGGAAGGACTCCCGCGCCACCGTCGTGGAGGCCGGCCCCGAGGACTGGGAGACCGAGTACCTCTCCTACGACATCGCCGCCGCCGTCGTCGACTCCCTCGACAAGGCCGTCGAGCACATCCGGCTGTGGACCTCCGGCCACACCGAGGCCATCGTGACGACCTCGCAGCAGGCCGCCCGCCGCTTCACCCAGTTGGTCGACTCCACGACGGTCGCCGTGAACGCCTCCACCCGGTTCACCGACGGCGGCCAGTTCGGCTTCGGCGCCGAGATCGGCATCTCCACCCAGAAGCTGCACGCCCGGGGCCCGATGGGCCTGCCCGAGCTCACCAGCACGAAGTACATCGTCACCGGCGACGGACACGTGCGCCGCTGATCCCCGGCCCCGTCGGCATACGGCCGAATTTCCGTACCGTCTGCCCAAAATGACCCCCCAGGTCTACTCTGGAACCGTGCCGGAGGACGTGGGGGGCACGCCGTTCCCGGACGGCTGGGAGCCCGACGACGACCACGACCGCGGGGTGTCGGACGAAGAGTTCGCCTCCGTGGTCTTCGACGAGGCCTTCGTACAGGCGGCCCGGGTGCACGAGCCGACCGCCGTCGAACGCCTCCTGGCCGCGGCCCGCGCCAGACGCGAGGCGGCCGAGGCCGAGGCCCGCCGCGACCGCGCCCGCCGCGAGCACTACGCCGACGGCTACGACCCGGACGAACACGCCGACTTCGACCGGGACTGGGACGACGACCTCGACGACGCCGACTTCGCCGACGGCCGCGGCGCCCACGGACGGCAGATCCGCTGGCACCGGCCGGTCGCCTGGATGCTCGCCGTGGTGATGGGCGTCGGCATGGTCGCGCTCGCCTTCACGGCCGTCTACCGGGGCGCCTCCTCGGGCAGCAGCCGCGACCCGATCCCGCCGCCCGCCTCCACCGGCCTGGAACAGGGCACCCCGGGAGCCCCGCCCGCGTCCGCCGAACACTCCCCGCCGGCCGTGCCCGTGCTGCCGCGCACCCCCTGAACAGGCGGCCGGACGGCCGTCCACGACCCCTGCGCGACCTTGGCGGGAGCTTGGTGGGAACCTGTCAGAACTTGTCGTGAACGGCCGCGTTTACCCGGCCCCCCTCAGACCTACCCTGAAGGTATGGGAGGGCTGGGAGACCCGCCCGAGGGGCCGTCCGAGCGCGGCCCCGGAGGTGGCGAGGACGAGTACCGATCCGTCGTCTTCGACGAGTCGTTCGTCCGTGCTGCCCGCCTCCAGGAGTACTCCGCGCAGGAACGCATCACCGACCACGCGCCCGCCGTCCGCAGCCGCCCGCCCGTGCGCCGCGGCGGACTGCCCCGGCAGGCGCTGGTCCTCGTCCTGCTGATCGCCGTCGCCTTCGGCACCGCCATCTACATGGGCGTACGGCACCCCTACCAGACCCCGGCCGCCCAGGAACCCGCCGAGCCGCTGCGCATGACCGTCGTGCCGCTCGCGCCCGGCGGCGCGGTGCCCGGCGCCGACGACCCCGACCTGCTGTTCCGGCACAGCCCCGCCGCGCAGTTCCGCGTCGGCGCCGAGGGCATCCCGCTGCCGCCCGCCCGGCGCACCGCCCACTTCTCCGACGCGCAGGTCATCACCGCGCTGAGCACCGCCAAGGACTACATCGTGCGGTCCGCGCTCGACCCCGGCGTGCTCACCGGCGGCGACGTGCGCTCCGTGCGGGTGCTGCTCGACCCCGACCAGCACGACCAGTTCGACCAGAGCTTCCGGCGCCCCGCCGCCGACGGCCGGCACACCCCGACCGGCTGGCTGATCCGCCTCGACCCCGCCCGCGCCGAGCTCGCCGACCGGCAGATCCGCGTCCAGGGCAGCCTGGAGGCCGTCGAGGCGGACGCCGCGACCCTGGAGGTCACCGCCGACCACACCACCGTCTACGCGCTGCGGCCGGCCGGCGCCGACGACAGGGCCGAGGCCTCCCTGTTCACCGTCCGCCGCGAGCTGCACTTCCGCTTCGACCGCGAGGACCTGCGCCTGCACCAGGCCCAGGTACTGGTCTCCTACGTCCAGGCTGGGCCGCTGTCGTGCGCCGAGGACGCCGCGAACCGGCTGCGCCCGCTGCTCGCCGGCCAGACCGCCAAGGAGGGCGGCCCGGCCGACACCGACCCGTACGCCACGGGCAGCGCCACCGCCCTGTGCGGATCCATGGCGCAGAGCGCGCTGCCCAAGGTGTGACGGGCTCCCGCCTCAGCTCTCGTCGCGAGGCGGCGTGTCGTCGGACGCGTCCGACGCCCCCGACGGACGGTCCTTCGGCGTCGAGCCCGTGAAACCGCCGAAGCCGCGCCGCACCCGGTCGCCCAGGTCGCCCGCCCCGCCGGTGATGTCGCTGACCAGCTTCATCAGCGGGTCCTTGGAGCCCTTCACATGGCTCGCGTAGCTCGCCGCCGACTCCTTGAAGGAGTCCCGCACCGAGGCGTCCTTGTCCTCCCCGCGCCGCGGGTAGTGGCCGTCCATGATCCGCTGGAAGTCCCGGGACGCGGCCCACTTCTTCAGCTCGGCCGCCCGCACGGTGGTGAACGGGTGGGAACGCGGCAGGACGTTGAGGATCTTCAGCACCGAGTCGCGCAGGTCGCCGCCCGCCTCGTACTCCTCGGCCTGGGCCAGGAACGCGTCCACGTTCATCTCGTGCAGGTGGTTGCCGCCCGCGATCTTCATCAGGCCCCGCATCGAGGCCTCCAGGTCCTGGCCGACGAGGAGACCCGCGCGGTCCGCGGACAGCTCCGACTTGCGGAACCACTCGCGCAGCGCCGTCACGATCGCCATGATCGCCAGGTTCCCCAGGGGGATCCACGCCACCCGGACGGCCAGGCTCGTCAGGAAGAGCAGGATCGTGCGGTACACCGAGTGGCCCGACAGCGCGTGCCCCACCTCGTGACCGACGACCGCCCGCATCTCCTCCTCGTCGAGCAGCTCCACCAGGCCGGTCGTGACGACGATGATCGGCTCGTCCAGGCCCACGCACATCGCGTTCGGCTGCGGGTCCTGGTTGACGTACATCGGCGGGACCTTCTCCAGGTCCAGGATGTAGCAGGCGTCCCGCAGCATGTCGTTCAGGTGCGAGAACTGCTGGTCGGAGACGCGCACCGAGTCGGAGAGGAACAACAGCCGCAGGCTGCGCTCGGGCAGCAGGCCGCTGAGCGCCTTGAACACCGTGTCGAACCCGGTGAGTCTGCGCAGCGCCACCAGGGCGGAGCGGTCGGCCGGATGCTCGTACGCGCGCGAGGAGATCTCGGGGAAGCGCCTGCGCTGCCTGCTCGGCACGCGCTCGTGCCCGCTGTGCTGGTGGCCGTCGGACATGTCTTCCCCCATGTGCGTCTGTGTGGCCCTGCTGGTACGTGCGGGACTACAAGCGAAGGACGAGTGGCGCCGGCGGAAGGTTCCCCGACGGTGGAGTCGGGGTGAGGGCCGCCGAGGTGCCCGCATACGATGGGTCGACGTCTTTATCCCGCCCACACCGGATAGGTCCTGCCGAAGATGAGCTTCCACAGCACCGCTGCCCAGTTGGTCACCCTCGCCGCCGAGGGCGAGAAGCACGGCGGAAACCACGAGAGCCTCAACCCGTACGTCACCGGCGGCGCCGCCCTCGCGATCCTCCTGATCCTGCTGTGGATCACCACCCTCTTCAACCGCGACCGCTGATCCCCGCCGGGCGCCCGCCCCGGGCGCCCCGGGAAGCACCGGGACCGGGCCGGTAGGGTCTGCACGCATGGGAGAGCAGGACATGCCTACCGGTCCGGTGAACGAGGCGGCCGGCCCGGCACGGCAGGGCAAGCGCCGCCTCGGCGTCATGGGCGGCACCTTCGACCCGATCCACCACGGGCACCTCGTGGCGGCCAGCGAGGTCGCCGCGCAGTTCCGCCTCGACGAGGTGGTGTTCGTCCCGACCGGCCAGCCGTGGCAGAAGAGCCACCGCGCCGTCTCCCCGGCCGAGGACCGCTATCTGATGACGGTCATCGCGACCGCCGAGAACCCGCAGTTCTCCGTCAGCCGCATCGACATCGACCGCGGCGGCCCCACGTACACCGTGGACACCCTGCGCGACCTGCGGGCCCTCAATCCGGACACGGACCTGTTCTTCATCACCGGCGCCGACGCCCTTGCCCAAATCCTCACCTGGCGCGACAGCGAGGAGCTGTTCTCCCTGGCACACTTCATCGGAGTCACCCGGCCCGGCCACCATCTGTCGGACGCCGGGCTTCCGGAGGGCGGCGTCTCGCTCGTCGAGGTCCCGGCTCTCGCCATCTCCTCCACGGACTGCCGTGCGAGAGTCGCCAAGGGTGACCCCGTCTGGTACCTGGTGCCGGACGGAGTCGTGCGCTACATCGACAAGCGCGAGCTGTACCGCGGCGAGTGAGCCGAGAGGGGCACCGGTGAACGACCGATACGACGCTGGTTACGGGGGCGACCAGTACGAACTCGTGGGCTACGACGAGTACGGCCAGCCCGTCTACCGCCAGGTCCCGGCGCAACAGCAGCCGCCGCGGCAGCAGCAGGCCTACGACCCCTACGCCCAGCAGGGCTACGGTTACGACCCGTACGCCACGGGCACCCAGCAGCCCGCGCCGCCGTACGACCCCTACGACACCGGCCGGCAGCAGCCGGTCCCGCCGCAGGACCCCTACGGCGCCGGACAGCAGCACCCGGGCTCCTACGACCCGTACGGCACGGGACAGCCGTCCCAGGGCGCCTACGACCCCTACGGCACGGCCGCGGCGGGCGGCAGGCAGCCCCGCGCCGCCGAGCAGCAGACCGCGTACATCCCGCAGCAGGCCGGCCCGGCCGAGGACACCGACAGCGGCCCGCGCGAGGACAGGGACTACCGCACCGAGCAGTTCGCCTTCGTCGAGGACCCGGACGACGACTCCGAGGACGTCATCGACTGGCTGAAGTTCACCGAGAACCGCACCGAGCGCCGCGAGGAGGCCAAACGCCGCGCACGCGCACGCGTGATCGCCCTCGTCGTCGTCCTCGCCCTGTGCGCGGCCGGCGGCGTCGGCTACCTCTGGTACGCCGGGAAACTGCCCGGCCTGTCCTCCTCGGACTCCGCGACTGGCGGCTCGACGGCGGCGGGCGCGCAGAAGCGCGACGTGATCGTCGTCCACCTGCACGACACCAAGGGCGGCAGCACCGCCACCGCCCTGCTCGTCGACAACACCACCACCAAGCAGGGCACCACCGTCCTGCTGCCCAACTCCCTCGCCCTCACCGGCGACGACGGCACCACGACGACGCTCGCCAAGTCCGTCGAGGACGACGGCACCGACGGCACCCGGCAGGCCCTGGACACCGTCCTCGGCACCAGCATCCAGGGCACCTGGCGCCTGGACACGCCTTACCTGCAGAACCTGGTCGACCTCGTCGGCAACATCGAGGTCGACACCAACGCCGACGTCCCCGACCCGGCAGCCAAGGGCAAGAAGGGCGCGAGCCCCCTCGTCCGCAAGGGCGAGAACCAGACCCTCAGCGGCAAGATGGCCGTCGCCTACGCCACGTACCAGGGCCGGGACGAGACGTCGAACGCCCAGCTGGAGCGGTTCGGGCAGGTCATGCAGGCCGTGCTGCGCAAGATGACGTCCGACCCGGACGCCGCCACGACCACCGTCCAGACCCTCGGCCAGATCCTCGACCCGTCGCTCACCGACAAGGACCTCGGCACCTTCCTCGCCGGCCTCGCCGACCAGGCCAAGGGCGGCGACTACCGCACGGCGATGCTGCCCGTGCAGCCGGACGGCACCCTGAACCGGGAGGCCAGTGACAGCGTCGTGGAGGACGTCCTCGGCGGCACCGCCAAGAGCCCCGACAAGGACGCCGCCGTCAGCGTCTCCGTGCGCAACGCCACCGGCGACAAGAGCAACACCGAGAAGGCCCGCGTCGTGCTCCTCAACGGCGGCTTCACCTTCCTGGAGGGCGGCACGACCGGCGCCGAGGCGACGTCCACCGTCACCTACGCCGACGCGGCCGACAAGGAGAACGCCACCGAGGTCGCCAAGACCCTCGGACTGCCCACCGGGTCCGTCACCAAGGGCAAGGTCTCCGGGAACGCGACCGTCTCGGTCGTCCTGGGCCAGGACTACGAGCCGTCGGGTGCCACCGGCTGACCGTGAGACCCTTGAATGTCAACCGACCGACGACCGAAAGCCTCGCAGTGACCGCAACGGACCGCTCTCACGAGCTGATCAACACCGCCGCCCAGGCTGCGGCCGACAAGCTCGCGCACGACATCGTCGCCTACGACGTCAGCGACGTACTGTCCATCACGGACGCCTTCCTGCTGGCCTCCGCGCCCAACGACCGCCAGGTCAAGTCCATCGTCGACGAGATCGAGGAACGGCTGAGCAAGGAACTCGGCGCCAAGCCGGTCCGCCGTGAGGGCGACCGCGAGGCCCGCTGGGTCCTGCTCGACTACGTCGACATCGTCGTGCACGTCCAGCACAGCGAGGAGCGGGTCTTCTACGCCCTGGAGCGGCTGTGGAAGGACTGCCCCGAGCTGGAGCTGCCCGAGGACGCCCGCGCCACCCGCGGCAAGGGCGAGGAGCACGCCAGGATGCGCGCCGAGGAGGAGGCCGCGGATCTGGGCGGTGACTGGTGAGCGCCACCGGTGAGGTGGGCGCCCGCAAGGGCCGCCGCGTCATCCTGTGGCGGCACGGCCAGACCGCGTGGAACGTGGAACGCCGCTTCCAGGGCACCACGGACGTCCCGCTCACCGAGACGGGCGTCGCCCAGGCCCGCCGCGCCGCCCGGCTGCTCGCCTCGCTCGGGCCCGACGCGATCGTCGCCTCGGACCTCCAGCGCGCCGCGAACACGGCGGCCGAACTCGCCGCGCTCACCGGCCTCGACGTGACCCACGACGAGAACCTGCGCGAGACCTACGCGGGCGTGTGGCAGGGGCTGACGCACGACGAGATCATCGCCCGGTACGGCGAGGAGTACGACGCGTGGAAGCGCGGCGAGCCGGTGCGCCGCGGCGGCGGCGAACTGGAGACCGAGGTCGCCGACCGCGCCGCCCCGGTGGTCCTCCGGCACGCCGAGAAGCTGCCCGAGCAGGGCACGCTGGTGGTCGTCAGCCACGGCGGCACGATCCGCACCACCATCGGCCGCCTGCTCGGTCTGCCGTCCGGCTCCTGGGAGAGCCTGGGCGGCCTCACCAACTGCTGCTGGTCCGTCCTCGGCGAGGGCGGTCGCGGCTGGCGGCTGATGGAGCACAACGCCGGCACCCTGCCGGAGCCGGTCCTCGGCGACGACGACTGACGTGCCGCCCGACCTGCGCGGCAGCGCCGGGACCCGGATTTCACTTTCTGGCAGGTCGCAGGCTAAAGTTCTTCTTGTTCGCCCCGCCGAGCGGGGCGGGACACCATGCGGCTCACACCGCGTGGCGCGAGGGGCTATAGCTCAGTTGGTAGAGCGCCTGCATGGCATGCAGGAGGTCAGGAGTTCAATTCTCCTTAGCTCCACGGACGAATCCCGTCCCCTTCAAGGGGGGCGGGATTTTTCGTTCCCGCGCTTGAGCAGCCGACGCACGGCAGGCGTATACCCCTGCGAGGGGGTGCCGTGTCCGGACTGGTACTGAGGCGTCGCTGACCGTATTGCTCCAGCCGTGGCAGAATCAAACGGCCGGAAGGGAGCGCGGCCCGACGGGAGGGAGTTGCGATGCCTGCGAGCATCATCGAGGAGGTCCACCACCTCCTCGACGCCGGCGTGACACGGGACACGACCACCCGCCTCAGCTGCCCTTCCTGCGGTTCCGCCCACGTGGCGCAAGTGCTCGGCGACAACGGCGGGATTTCCTACGTGTGCACGGCCTGCGGCCACAGCTGGAGCTGATCGATGGGTGCACACAGGCGGAAGTGCGACTGGTGCGGCAGCGGGACACCGATCGTGCGGGACATGGAGCCGATCAATCCCGACTACCAGTACTGGTGCGAGGAGTGCGCGCGGGCGCTGATCATAAAGGGCGACCCGATCGAGACGTACCGCGAACTGGAGGGCGAGCCGATCTACGGCCGGCTCCTCGAAGAGCACTGCACCCTCAAGCGGTTCTACTCCTTCGTCACGGCCTGACACCGGTCGGCGGCCCCGGCCCTCGCGCCGGCCCAGGCGTACGCGAGGAAGGCGCAGGCGGCACCCGCGTACAGCGCCGACAGCGTCAACTCGACGGCGCCCTGCCCCAGTTCGGGCCGCCCGGCGCCGTGCGGCACCCACCACAGGGCGTACGAGCAGAACACCAGCAGTGCCGCCAATGCGGCCCCGCGTCGCCCGCGCGCCGCCAGGAGCAGCACGAGCGGCACGCACCACACCCAGTGGTGGGACCACGACACCGGGCTGACCAGCAGCGCCGTCGTCGCGCAGGAGACCACCGCCAGGGCCCGCAGCCCGCGCAGCTCGGCCGTCACCGCCACGGCGAGCCCCGCGACCCCGGCCAGGACGGCGCACGCGAGCCACCAGGCGCCCGGATCGGGCGTGTGCAGCAGCCGCGCGAGAACACCGCGCAGTGCCTGGTTCGCGGTCTGCTCCGGATGCCCGGCCCGGTCCGCCTCGAACATCACCCCCGTCCAGAACCGCCACGAGTCGTACGGCAGGATGGCCGCCGCCAGCAGCGTCGCCCCCGCGAACCAGGCCACCGCCCCGCGCGCGTGCCGCAGCCGGGGCCCGCCCGAGCCGCCCCGGACGAGCGCCGCGACGCCGGTGGCGAACAGGAACACCGCGAACAGCGCGGGCGTCAGCTTCACGGCCGCCGCGAGCCCGATGCCGGCCCCGGCCCAGCGCCCACCGGGACGCCGTGACAGATCCCACAGCACCGCCACGGCGAGCAGCAGGTTGACCTGTCCGTAGCGCAGCGTCGTCCACACCGGCTCGCACCACACGGCGACCGCGGCGACCCACCAGACGTTCTCCACGCGCGTGTGCCCCACGAGCCGCAGCGACAGCCGGACGAACAGCACGAGCAGCGTGAGGTTCCCGGCCGTCGCCAGTACGCGCATGCTCTCCGTGTCGAGCAGCGCGAGCGGTACGAACAGCAGCGCGGCGAACGGCGGGTAGGTGGGCGGCAGATCGGCCTCGGTCACGCGCAGGCCGTACAGATCCGCGCCGGCCAGCACCGCCTCGCCCTGGGCCCGGTAGACCAGCAGGTCGATCATCGAGACGTCCGCCGCGCGCTGCGCCACCCAGAACACCGCGAAGGAGAGGAGGCACACCCCGAGCGGGACCGGGAAGCGGCGGTGGACGGCGGAGAACGCGAGCACGGACACGGGAGGCGACATTAGCGGCCGTATCCGACCGGAACGGAAAGGATTTGGTGTTGTCCCGGGGGGACCGTGTAATGTTGGCGTCGCCGCCAGGGAGACCGGGCGGAGCGGAACAAGGGGCTATAGCTCAGTTGGTAGAGCGCCTGCATGGCATGCAGGAGGTCAGGAGTTCAATTCTCCTTAGCTCCACAGAAGTCGAAGGCGGGTCATCCGATCGGATGACCCGCCTTCGGCGTTCAGCGCCCCAGGGCGCGGCGGCCCCGTCCCTGGGACAGCACCGGCAGGTTGCGGGTCGGCGCCTGCGCGCGCGTGTCCTCCTCGATGCGCAGGGCGAGCGCGGGGCACCGGCGCACCGCGCGCATCGCCTTCGCCTCCGCGTAGCGCGGGATCTCCGCCTGCGCCACGGTCGGGAAGCCGTCGGCGCCGAGCTGGAAGACCTCCGGGAGGATGTCCGCGCACAGGCCGTGGCCCCGGCACAGCGTCCAGTCGACGTAGATCTTCTGCCGGCTGGGGCCGTTGTCCCCGGCCGCGCCGCCGCCGGGGATGCCCGTCGGGGCCCTGCCCCCCTCGAAGAGCGGCAGCACGCCCTCCACGGGGCGTCCGCAGCCGTTGCCGAGGACGTGCGCGGCGAGGTCGTCGGTGAACGCCTTGAGGGTCGACTCGATGAACATCGCCGAGCCGTCCGGGTGCGAACACGCCCCGCGCCGCTTCACGTTCCGCGCGACCTGTTTGAGCGCCTCCAGCGCGGCCGGGCCGCCGCCGTTCAGCAGGTCCTCCAGGCCGCGTGCCGCCGCTGGCAGACCGAGGTAGCAGGGGCCGCACTGGCCCGCGCTCTCCTCGGCCAGCCACTGCGCCACCCTGAGCGACTCGCCCAGCGGGCAGGTGTCCTGACCGAGCGGCAGGATCGCCCCGGCGCCCAGCGAACCGCCCACCTGGTCCAGGGAGTTGCGCGAGACGATCGCCTCGTTCACCGCCGCCGAGTCGATCCACTTGCCGTGGTAGCCGCCGGTCAGCACGCCCTGCGGGAGCGGGGGAGCGCCGGCGAGCTGGAGGACGTAGCGCAGCGGCACGCCCGTGGGGACCTCCAGGACCATCGGGCGGGCGACCGCGCCGGAGACCGTGAGCATGACGGTGCCCGGCTCGTCGTAGAGGCCGGTGTTGCCGTAGCGGTCCGGGCCGATGCGGGCGGCGATCGCGAGCTGCGCGAACGTCTCGGCGTTCGACAGCAGGGTGGGCGCGCCGCCGACGCCGCTCCGGGATGCGCTGACCTTGCGGCCCGGCGGGATCGCGGGGCCGCCGTCGATGGAGCGGACCAGCGAGGCCGCGGCGCCCGTGACCATGCGCACCGGGTTGCGCTGCACGCGCGCGCGGAGCACGGAACGGCGGCCGTTGCTGAGCCCGCGCTCGGCCAGCGCGGCCTCCATCGAGCGCTGGGTGGACTCCCGGGTCACGCCGACCACGAGCTGGCGTGCCCCGAGGGCCTCGGCGCACAGCAGCGCGCCGTCCAGGATGAGGTGCGGGGCGCGGTTGATGAGCACCGTGTCCTTGCGGCAGGCCGGTTCGTCCTCGCTGCCGTTGACGACGACGACCGGCCGTACCCCGCGTTTGATCGCCGACTCGGCGACCGAGCGCAGCTTCTTGTGGAAGGGGAACCCGGCGCCGCCGCGTCCTCTGAGGTTGATGCGGTCGGCGAGCTGCGCGAGCTGCTCGCCGCCCATCGGTTCGAGCGGCCCGTGCACCTTCAGGTGCATGGGCAGGTCGAGCCGTTCCACAAGGTCGAAGCCCGACGTGAGCTGGGGAAGGCCGACCACGCGGACTTCGGGTACGTCGGGCAGGGCCTCGTTCACTCAGATCCTCCGGAGGGCGTGTTCCAAGGTTCGCCCGAGCCCGGTGCGTCGAAGTCGTAGGAGGCACCGGGCAGTGTTTCAGTGGCGGGACCGCTGTTGTACGTGTCGTCCGGGTAGTACGTGCCGTAGCGGGCGTTCGTCTCACCGGTGTCGTACACATCACTCGACCCGAGGCCCGCGGCGCCCGGGTTGTCATAGGACGGGACGGTGTATTCCGTGTCGTTGAGCGGGTCGTAGGACGACGGCGGGGCCTCGCCGACCGGCGGCGGCGACGGGATGGGCCAGTTGCCGGAGGCACTCGACCCGCTGTCGACGTACGGCATCGTCTCCGTGGGGCGCATGTCCAGGGGCACGTCCGCGCGCGCGGTCCGCCCGGTCGCGAAGGGCTCCCGTCGCTGTCCGCGCCGCCCGGCGGACGACACGGCGCGGTAGGCGGCGGCGAAGCCGTTGACCGGCTCCCGTCCGGCCGCCTCGTACGCGCCTTCCGCGCGTGCCTCGTACCTGGCGCCCGCGTACGCCCGCGCGGCCGGTTCGTGGCCGGGCAGCGGCGGCTCGGCGGACCGCGCGCGGCTCGCGTCGAGGTCCTCCTGCGCGGTCTGCTCGCCGGCGTTCAGGAACGCGGCGATCCGGTCGGCGACCTGGCGCTTGACCGGGCGGGGCGCCGCGCGCAGCGCGAGGGCGGCCAGGACGCCGAGGACGCACAGGCCGTAGAGGAACACGAAGACCGGCTTCGCGGCCCGGCCCGCGTAGAGGCCGTGGATCAGGGCCGCGCACCAGGCGGGGTAGGCGAGCATGTGCATGGTCCGCCAGCGGGCGGCGACCGGGGCGGGCGAGGCGAAGGCGCTGCGCATCGCGCCGGTGATGCCCACGAAGATCATCAGGAGCCCGGCGGCGGAACCGAGCCCGATCAGACCCTCGCTGCCGGTGACGCCCAGCGCGAAGGGGAGTACCGCGGCGATCGGCTCCGTGTGGTCCAGCGCGATCTTGGTGATGACGTGCAGCAGCAGGAACGCGATCGCGGCGACCGCGGTCGTCCGGTGGACCGCCTGCCCGATGATCCGCTGGCGCGCGTTGAGGAAGATCCGGTCCTGGGCGACCAGGCCCCAGACCACCGAGCAGCTGAGCGAGACGAGGGACAGGACGCCCGCGCCGAAGTTCAGGAACTCGCGGACGTCGTCACCTCCGACCAGCACGATCACGGGCATGAGGAGCAGCACGACGGCCGACGCCGTCCCGTAGGCCGAGCGGCCCGAGCGGGGGAGCGGACGGTTACTACGACGAGGGTTCATGGGGGCGACTCCGAGCAGTTCGGGAAAGCGGTCCCGCTGCCGCACTCTAAGCGCCGCCATACCGACGGGTAGGAGGTTTGAGTTATTGCGCTGTTATCAAACGACAATGCGCTCGTTGCCTTGCCCCATTGCGGTTGTTACGCGAAGTAACCATTGGCCCTGAGTCAACGGTGAACGCCGTCGCGGCCCGCTCGACGGCTGCGGTACCCTAGCGCCATGCGTGCCGTACGCCTTCTGCTTAGCGAGCCGCGCTGATCAGTCCCGGCCACCCGTGACCACACGGTGGCGGAATCGGCGCGGCGTCCCCTCCTGTGCGAGGGGATTTTTCGTTTCTTGAGAAGTCACAGCCGCTGGCAGAGACGATCGATGGAGCTTTGAGGACATGAGCGAGACGAACCCCGCTGCCGCCGCCGCGGAGGCCGCGCCGCACCGCTACACGGCCGCCGTCGCGGCCGAGATCGAGGCACGCTGGCAGGAATTCTGGGACGTCGAGGGCACCTACGCGGCGCCCAACCCGACCGGTGACCTGGCGGGCGACCCGGAACTGGTCGCCCGGCCCAAGAAGTTCATCATGGACATGTTCCCGTACCCCTCCGGTGCGGGCCTGCACGTCGGCCACCCGCTGGGCTACATCGCCACCGACGTCTTCGCCCGGTTCCAGCGCATGACCGGCCACAACGTCCTGCACACCCTGGGCTTCGACGCCTTCGGCCTGCCCGCCGAGCAGTACGCGGTGCAGACCGGCACGCACCCGCGCGTGTCCACCGAGGCCAACATGGAGAACATGAAGTCCCAGCTGCGCCGGCTGGGCCTGGGCCACGACACGCGCCGGTCGTTCGCCACGATCGACCCCGAGTACTACAAGTGGACCCAGTGGATCTTCCTGCAGATCTTCAACTCCTGGTACGACGAGGAGGCGAAGAAGGCCCGGCCGATCTCCGAGCTGGTCGCCCAGTTCGAGAGCGGCGGGCGCCAGGTGCCCGGCGGGCGTCCCTGGAGTGAGCTGACCGACGTCGAGCGCGCCGACGTCCTGAGCGAGTACCGGCTGGCCTACGCCTCCGACGCGCCGGTCAACTGGTGCCCCGGCCTGGGCACCGTCCTGGCCAACGAGGAGGTCACCGCCGACGGCCGCTCCGAGCGCGGCAACTACCCCGTCTTCAAGGCCAAGCTGCGCCAGTGGAACATGCGCATCACCGCCTACGCCGACCGGCTGCTGGACGACCTGGACGCGCTGGACTGGCCCGAGGCCATCAAGCTGCAGCAGCGCAACTGGATCGGCCGCTCCGAGGGCGCCCGCGTCGACTTCCCGATCGACGGCGAGAAGATCACCGTCTTCACCACCCGCCCCGACACCCTGTTCGGCGCCACCTACATGGTGCTGGCGCCCGAGCACCCGCTGGTCGAGAAGTTCACCCCGGCCGCCTGGCCCGAGGGCACCCACGACGTGTGGACCGGCGGCCACGCGACGCCCGCCGAGGCCGTCGCCGCGTACCGCGCGCAGGCCGCGTCCAAGTCCGACGTGGAGCGGCAGGCCGAGGCCAAGGACAAGACCGGCGTCTTCACCGGCTCGTTCGCGACCAACCCCGTCAACGGCGAACCGGTCCCGGTGTTCATCGCCGACTACGTCCTGATGGGCTACGGCACCGGCGCGATCATGGCCGTCCCGGCGCACGACACGCGCGACTTCGCGTTCGCGCGCGCCTTCGAACTGCCCGTCCGCTGCGTCGTGGAGCCGACCGACGGCCGCGGCACGGACACCTCCACCTGGGACGACGCCTTCGCCTCGTACGACGCGAAGATCGTCAACTCCACCGGTGACGACATCTCCCTGGACGGCCTGGGCGTCGTCGAGGCCAAGGCCCGCATCACCGAGTGGCTGGAGAAGTCCGGCACCGGCGAGGGCACCGTCAACTTCCGCCTGCGCGACTGGCTGTTCAGCCGCCAGCGCTACTGGGGCGAGCCCTTCCCGATCGTCTACGACGAGGACGGCGTCGCCCACCCGCTGCCCGAGTCGATGCTGCCGCTGGAGCTGCCCGAGGTCGAGGACTACTCGCCGCGCACCTTCGACCCGGACGACGCCGACACCCAGCCCGAGACGCCGCTGTCCCGCAACGAGGACTGGGTCCACGTCACGCTGGACCTGGGCGACGGCCGGGGCCCGCGCCGGTTCCGGCGCGAGACCAACACCATGCCCAACTGGGCCGGTTCCTGCTGGTACGAGCTGCGCTACCTGGACCCGCACAACTCCGAGAAGCTGGTCGACCCGGCCGTCGAGCAGTACTGGATGGGCCCGCGCGAGGGCCAGCCGCACGGCGGAGTCGACCTGTACGTCGGCGGCGCCGAGCACGCCGTGCTGCACCTGCTGTACGCGCGCTTCTGGTCCAAGGTGCTGTACGACCTGGGGCACGTCTCGTCCGCCGAGCCGTTCCACAAGCTGTTCAACCAGGGCATGATCCAGGCCTACGTGTACCGCGACAGCCGCGGCATCGCCGTGCCGGCCGCCGAGGTGGAGGAGCGCGACGGCGCGTACTACTACCAGGGCGAGAAGGTCTCCCGGCTGCTGGGCAAGATGGGCAAGTCCCTGAAGAACGCGGTCACGCCGGACGAGATCTGCGCCGAGTACGGCGCCGACACGCTGCGCCTGTACGAGATGGCGATGGGCCCGCTGGACGTCTCCCGGCCGTGGGACACGCGCGCGGTGGTCGGCCAGTTCCGGCTGCTGCAGCGGCTGTGGCGCAACGTCGTCGACGAGAACAGCGGTGAGGTCACCGTCGTCGACGCCGAGCCCGACGAGGACACACTGCGTGCCCTGCACAAGGCGATCGACGGGGTGCGCGGCGACCTGGAGGGCATGCGCTTCAACACCGCCATCGCCAAGGTCACCGAGCTGAACAACCACCTGACGAAGGCGGGCGGCCCGGTGCCGCGGTCCGTCGCGGAGCCGCTGGTGCTGATGATCGCGCCGCTGGCCCCGCACATCGCCGAGGAGCTGTGGCGCAAGCTGGGCCACACCGACTCGGTCGTCCACCAGGACTTCCCGGTCGCCGACCCGGCGTACGTGGTGGACGAGACCGTGACCTGCGTCGTGCAGATCAAGGGCAAGGTCAAGGCCCGCCTGGAGGTGTCCCCCGGCATCTCCGACGAGGAGCTGGAGAAGGTCGCGCTGGCCGACGAGAAGGTCGTCGCGGCCCTGGGCGGCGCCGGCATCCGCAAGGTCGTCGTGCGCGCCCCGAAGCTGGTGAACATCGTTCCGGCGTGACACGGGGCGGGGGCGGCTCGGAGTGCCGATTCCGGGCCGGCTCGAGCCGGTCGGTCCGGTCGGTCCGGGGTCGGTCCGGGTCGGTCGGCTCGGGGTGGGCCGGTCGGTCGGCTCGGCGCCGGTCCGGGTCGGGGTAGTCCCCTACGGGCAGGTTCGGGGTTCTTCCGGAACTCCGGACCTGCCCGTTGCGTTTACCGTTGAAGAGCGGCGCGAGACAGGTCGTGCCCGCCGAGGAGGAGCATCGTGGAAGCAGTCATCGCCGTGTTCGCCCTGCTCTTCGTGCTGATCGTGGCGCTCGGCGCGTACGCCACCGTCAAGGCGGTCGGCGCGGCCAAGCGCGCCGCGGACCGCCACATCGTCCAGGCCCGCCGCACGGTCGAGGACCACACCCTGAAGGTCAAGTCCTTCGCCCAGCCCGGCCCGGCCGGCGAGATCGCCCAACTGCGGCTGAAGCTGCGCACGTCGATGCGCGCCACGCAGGACGCGCTGCACGCGGGCGTGGCCGAGGACGCGTCGCTCAAGGAGTCCCTCGGCCTGTTCGAGCGGCTCAGCGCACATGGACACGAGCTGGACGGCGAGCTGCGGCGCCTGGAGTCCGAGCCCGACCGGGCCGCGCTCACCGAGCGGCTGCCCGCGCTGCGCGAGCGCACCGAGCGCATTACGCAGTCGGCGGACTCCCTGCGCTGGGCCGCCCGCGACAGGGCCCGCCGCTTCGCCGACGACGACCTGGACTCCCTGAACGCCCAGATCCACATGGAGGCCGGCGCGCTGCGCCACTGGGACACCGCCGAGCCGTCGGCCGCGCCGCCGCCCTGGCCCGAGGCCCCCGCCGCCGCGGACGGCTCCGCACCGGGGCAGACCTGGCCGGAGACGCACCGGCCCCGGGAGACGTCCCGGTCGCCGAAGACCCCGCAGTCCGCAGAGACGCCGCAGCCGCACACACCGGAGGAGCCGGTGAGGCCCGCGCTCGACGCGCCGACCCGCCGCCCCACCTACCCCTGGCAGAAGAAGGCCCGCCCCGAGAGCACCACTTGAGCGATGGTGTGAACGGCCCGGGCTGCCGCGCGGGCACCACGCCAGGTAACCTCCAGCACATGTCCCGCCATGTCGCCATCGTCACCGATTCCACGGCCTACCTGCCGGCCCGGACGATGGAGCGGCACAACATCACCTCGGTACCCCTGACCGTGGTCCTCGGCGACCAGGCGCTGGAAGAGGGCACCGAGATCTCGACGCGTTCGCTGGCCCAGGCGTTGCAGAAGCGACGGTCGGTCACCACCTCGCGGCCCGGCCCCGAGGTGTTCGCGCGAACCTATCGCGAGGTCGCCGAGTCCGGCGCCACCGGCATCGTCTCCCTCCACCTCTCCGCCGAACTGTCCGGCACCCACGACGCCGCGCTCGTCGCGTCGCGCGAGGCGCCGGTCCCGGTACGGGTCGTGGACACCGGAATGGTCGCGATGGCCCTCGGCTTCTGCGCGCTGGCCGCGGCGGAGACCGCGGAGGCGGGCGGCACGGTCGACGAGGCCGTCACGGCCGCGGAGAAACGGGCGGCGGGCACGTCCGCCTACTTCTACGTCGACACGCTCGACTATCTGCGCCGGGGTGGCCGGATCGGCGCCGCGCAGGCCCTGTTCGGATCGGCGCTCGCGGTGAAACCGCTGCTGAAACTCGACGGCGGGCGGATCGACCTGCTGGAGAAGGTGCGGACGGCGTCGAAGGCGATTGCCCGCCTGGAGGAGATCGTCGCGGACCGGGCGGGCGGCGCCCCCGTCGACATCGCCGTGCACCATCTCGCCGCCCACGACCGGGCGGCGGCCCTCGCGGACCGGCTGCGGGCCCGGGTGCCCGGCCTGGTGGACCTCCATGTGAGCGAGGTGGGCGCGGTGATCGGGGCGCACACCGGGCCCGGGCTGCTGGGGGTCGTGGTTTCGGCGCGGTGACGCGGGCGCGCGGTGCGAAACACTCGTGTGGGTGACGGAGTTTTCCACAACCGGGCGGTAATCCCCGGGAATTGACCAAGATCATCGCGATGGGTGCGGTCTGCCCGATCCTCGTCGCATGGCACTTCGATCACGTCCACGCGCAGCGACCGCCACCAGCGGCCCGGGCAGGGCACCCGCCTCCGACGGCCGCGCACGACACCGCCGTTCACCCCGCGCAGGCGGGCGGACCTGGCGGACACGGGAAGAGCAACGGCAACGGCACGGCCGACGACACACCCAGCGGCACGGCCATCGGCAGGCCTCCGCCGAGGAGGTGCGCCGGCGGGCGGAGGTGTTGTTCGGAGGGCGGGCGCCCGAGGAATTGGAAGAGCGGGAGGCGCCGGGGGAGCACGGGCGGTCCGTGCCGGTGGAGTTGGCGCGGCTGTCGGAGAGGGAGGCCGGGCGCTCGGGGCCGGGCGCCGGGGCGGGTGCGGATGCGGGCGGCGACGAGGACAGCGGCGAAGACGTCGTCGAGGAGCCCGGCGTCGGGCGGCCCGACGCCCGGGTGACCTGGCGGGAGCGGCTGGGGCCTGCCCTGCGGGAGCGGATGCCCGTGTGGCTGCAGGCGAGGTGCGGTGTGGAGCGGCGGAGCGTGCTGGCGCTCACGGCCCTGCTCGTCGTCGGCGCGGCCTTCGCGGCCCAGCACTTCTGGGCCGGCCGTACACAGACCGTGCGGGCACCGGAGGTGGTGCGGGCGGCGGCACCGTACGACGACGATCGCGAGCAGCCCTCGAAAGGGGAAGCAGGCACAGCCCCTCCCGCGCCCGTGGCCAGGACCGCCGCCACGGCGGGCCCCGGCGCCGAGATCGTGGTCGACGTCAGCGGCAAGGTGCGCGACCCGGGCATCCACCGGCTGCCGGCCGGTTCCCGGGTGGCGGACGCGCTGCGCGCCGCGGGCGGGGTACGGCCCGGCACGAGCACCGACGGCCTCAACCGCGCCCGTTTCCTCGTGGACGGCGAGCAGGTGGTCGTGGGCGGCCCGGCCTTCGTGGGCGCCGGAGGAGGCGCCGCGGTGGGCGGAGCCGGCTCGGCGGGAGCAGCGGGCGCCGTCGGCGGGGCGGGCGCGGCCGGGGTGGCCGGGCAGGGCCCTGCGGCTCCCGTCTCCCTCAACACGGCCACCGTGGACCAGTTGGACACCCTGCCGGGCGTCGGCCCCGTCCTCGCCCAGCACATCCTGGACTACCGCGCCCAGCACGGCGGTTTCCGCTCGGTGGACGAGCTGCGCGAGGTCAACGGCATCGGCGAGCGCCGCTTCGCCGACCTCCGGAATCTCGTACGGCCATGAGGGCGCCGGTCGACGGCCCGCGCGGCGGCGGCACCCTCGCCCCGCACGGCACGGCGGTCGCCCCGCACGGCACGGCGGGCGGCCCACGTCGCGCCACCCGGAGTGCCGTGCACGCCGCGTCGGGACAGCGGCTCGGCGCGGCACGCCCCCGGCAGGAGGGCCCTACGGACCTGCGGCTGGTGCCGCCCGCGCTGGCGGCCTGGGCGACGGCAGCGCTGTTGGTGGACGCGCCACCCGGGTGGGTCGGGACAGTGGCCGCCGTATGCGCGGTCGTCGGCGGGGCGTTGCTGTGGGCCGGGGCCCGGGGGCCGTGGCGGTCGAGGACTGGACGTGCTGTTCGCGAGCCGGGTGGCGACGCAGCCCGCCCACCGCGGACCCCGCGGACCCCGCGGACCCCGCGAACCCAACGAGCCCCACGAACACGAACCCCACGGACCCCCTGGACCCGTACGGCCGTTGCCGCCGTGCTGCTCTGCGTCGCCGCGTCGGCCGCCTCGGCGGGGCTGCACGGCGCCGATGTGCGGCGGGGACCGGTCCCGGAGCTGGCGCGGCGGTACGCGACCGTGACCGCCGAGGTCGAGGTCACCTCCGATCCCCGGCTCACCCGGCCCCGGATCGACGGACCCCGCGTGGCACCGACCGCCGCGCTGATCGAGGCCGACGTGCGCCGTGTCGAGGAGGTGGGCGGGGCGGCGGTGGCGACCAGGACACCGGTGCTGATGATCGTCGACGTGGGAGCGGGCGACAGAAAAGGCTTGGGCGGGCCGGATGCCACGCGGGCCTCCGGCGGTGGGCCGGCGACGTCGCCCTGGCTCGGGCTGCTGCCCTCGACCCGGCTCCGGGTCACCGCGCGGCTCGCTCCCCCGAGGGAGGGCGGTGACCGGATCGCGGCCGTGCTGCGCGTACGGGCGCGGGCGGCGCCGGACGTGGTGGGGGAGCCGTCGGGGCCGCAGCGGCTCGCGGGCGGGCTGCGCGCCGGGCTGCGGGAGGCGACCGACGGGCTGTCGGCCGACGCGCGGGCGCTGCTCCCGGGCCTCGTCGTCGGGGACACCTCGCGGGTCACCCCGGAGCTGGACACGGCCTTCAAGGAGACCGACCTCACGCACCTGCTGGCCGTGTCCGGTGCCAACTTCACGATTCTCCTCGCCCTGCTCCTCGGCCCCCCGGGCCTCGCCCAGCGCGCCGAACGCCGCGGTCTGGCGCCCCGCCTCGGCATCTCCCTGCGGCAGACGGCGGTACTCGGTGGTGTGCTCACCCTCGGGTTCGTCGTCGTGTGCAGACCGGACCCGAGCGTGCTGCGGGCGGCCGCCTGCGGTTCCGTCGCGCTGCTGGCCCTCGCCACCGGACGGCGCCGGTCCCTCCTCCCGGCCCTCGCGACGGCCGTCCTGCTGCTCGTGCTGTACGACCCGTGGCTGGGCCGGAGTCACGGCTTCCTGCTCTCCGTGCTGGCCACCGGTGCCCTCCTCACGCTCGCGCCCCGCTGGAGCGCGGCACTGCGCCGGCGCGGGGTGCCGCCCGGCCCGGCCGAGGCGCTGGCCGCGGCGGGGGCGGCGCAGGCGCTGTGCGCGCCGGTCGTCGCCGTGCTGTCGGCGCGGGTGAGCCTGGTGGCCGTGCCGTGCAACCTGCTCGCGGAGTTCGCGGTCGCGCCGGCCACGGTGCTGGGGTTCGCGGCGCTGGCGACGGCACCCGTGGCGATGCCGGTGGCCAAGGCGCTGGCGTGGTGCGCGAGTTGGCCCGCCGAGTGGCTGGCGGCGGTGGCCCGCACCGGGGCCGCGCTGCCCGGCGCGGGCGTCGACTGGCCCGGCGGCTGGACCGGCGCGGCACTGCTGGGCGCCGTGACCGCGGTCCTGCTGTTCGCGGGGCGGCGGCTGCTCGGCCACCCCTGGTTGTGCGGGGCGTGCGTGCTGCTGCTGGCCCTGGTGGTGCTGCGGCCCGTGCCGCTGACGAGGGTGGTCACGGGCTGGCCGCCGCCGGGCTGGCGGATGGTGATGTGCGACGTGGGGCAGGGCGACGCGATGGTGCTCGCGGCGGGCGAGGGCACCGGAGTGGTCGTGGACGCCGGCCCCGACCCGGTGCTTGTCGACCGCTGCCTGCGTGCGCTGGGCGTCACCCGGATCCCGCTCGTCGTGCTGACCCACTTCCACGCCGACCACGTGGCCGGGCTGCCCGGCGTGCTGCGGGGGCGCTCGGTCGGGGCCGTCGAGACGACGGGGTTCGCCGAGCCCGCCGGCCAGGCGGCGTTCGTGCGGAGGGTGTCGGCCGCCCGGGGGGTCCCCGTGACGCGGGCCGCCGCCGGACAGGAACGCCGCACCGGCGAGCTGTCCTGGCAGGTCCTGTGGCCACCGCCCACCCCTCCCGCACCGGAGGGAGACCCGGCCGGAGGCCCGAGTGCCCCGGCCGGAGGCCCGGGTGCCCCGGCCGGCGCACCCCCGGGCCCACCACCGCGCACGCCGCCCAGCACCCACCCCCACACCCACACCTCCGTCCCCGCCCCCGAAGGAGCGAACGACGCCAGCGTCACCCTCCTCGTCCGGACCGCCGGTCTCCGGCTGCTGCTCCTCGGCGACCTCGAACCCCCGGCCCAGCGTGCCCTGGCCGAGTCCCCGGCGGGCGCCGCGCTGAGGGACGTGGACGTGCTCAAGGTCGCCCACCACGGCTCGGCCTACCAGGACCCGGACCTGATACGCAGGGCGGCCCCGCGGCTGGCGCTCATCTCCTGCGGCGCGGACAACTCGTACGGCCACCCGGCCCCGAGCACGCTGGCCGCGCTGCGCGCCCAGGGGGCGGTGGTGCTGCGGACGGACCGCGACGGCGCGCTGGCCGTGACGGGCCGCGCGGGCGGACGGCTGGAGGTGGCGCGAGACTGAGGCAATGACACCCGAACAGGTCGAGGCCTACCTCCAGCGGATCGGAGTCGCCCACCCGGCGTGGCCCACCGTGGACGTCCTGCGTGAGCTGCACCTGAGCCATCTGCGGTCCGTGCCGTTCGAGAACCTCTCCATCCACCTCGGCGAGGAGATCGTGCTGGAGGAGCAGCGGCTGCTGGACAAGATGGTGACCGGGCGCCGGGGCGGGTTCTGTTACGAACTCAACGGACTGTTCGGCGCGTTGCTCACCGCCCTCGGCTTCGAGGTGACGCTGCTCGCGGCGCGGGTGCGGCTGGACGGGGAGCGGCTCGGGATCCCGTACGACCATCTCGCGCTGCGGGTGCGGACGGTGGACGGGGGCGACTGGCTGGCCGACGTCGGGTTCGGGGCGCACAGCCACTATCCGCTGGCGTTCGGGGACCGGGGTGAGCAGCCGGACCCCGGTGGCACGTTCCGGATCGTGGCGGCGGGGCGGGACACGGCCGGGGCGCGCGGCGGGCACGACGTGGAGGAGGCGGCGGACCTGGAGGTGAGCCGGGACGACAGTCCCGAGTACCGTCTGGAGGTACGGCCGCGGGTGCTGGAGGACTTCGTGGCCGGGGCGTGGTGGCACAGCACCTCGCCCAAGTCGCACTTCACGCGGTCGCTGGTGTGCTCGCGGGTCACGCGGGACGGCGGGCGGATCACGCTCACCGGCCGTCGGCTGGTGGAGACGTCCGGGGTCGGCGAGCGCGAGGAGCGTGAGCTGGCCGGGGACGAGGAGGTGCTGGCGGTGTACCGGGAGCGGTTCGGGATCGTGCTCGACCGGGTGCCGGTGGTGCGCAAGCCCGCCTAGAACGGCCAATTGGGCCAGGCTGGCCTACTCCGGGGTAGTTCCGGCACTTGCGCTGGTTTCCCGTGATGTGGGCCCGTGTTGCCCCGAAAGCCCCATCGGTGATCGAATGCCTCTTCGACAAGAGATGCGTCGAGTCGTACAGAGGTGTTGTCGCAGATGATCAGCCGGTGGCTGGGAAACCGAGCGAGCCGAGCGAACCGGGCCGGCCGGGTGCACCGGACGAACCCACTGGCGGCGATCAAGACCCCACCGAGAGCCGGCGTCCTCAGCTGCAGAGTGCTCGACCCGGTCAACGAACCGGTCACACACGCCGAGTTCGCGGTCACCGACACGCTGGGGCGCAAGGTGGTCAGCGGGGGCGCGGATCCCTACGGCTCGTTCCTGGCGACAGTGCCGGCCGGGGAGTACCGGCTGGCGGTGTCGGCCGAGGGCTTCACGCCGTACCGGGCGACCACGTCGGTCACCGAGGACTCGCTCGCCTCGCTCGGCGACGTGAGGCTCCAGGTGGCCCGCCCGCCGGAGCTGCCCGCGCCGGGCGACTGGGAGATCGAGCCGGCGCACTCCTCGATCGCCTTCACCGCGCGGCACATCGGACTGGCCCGGATCCACGGCCGGTTCAACTCCTTCGCGGGCGTCATCCGCGTCGCCGACCCGGTGGAGCGGTCCGCGATGCACGTGGTGATCGACGCGGCGTCCATCGACACGCGGGTCACGATGCGCGACGACCACCTCAGGTCGGCGGACTTCCTGGACGTCGAGCAGTTCCCGACGCTGGAGTTCTACGGCGACCGGTGTGTGCACCGGGGCGGCAACCGGTGGGCCGTCACCGGGGCGTTGTCGCTGCACGGGGTGACGCGCACGGTGACCCTGGACACCGAGTACCTCGGACTGGGCAACGGCATGGAGGGCGAGGCGCGCGCGGCCTTCCGGGCCACCACCGAACTGCACCGCGACGACTTCACGGTGAGCTGGCAGACGATGCTCGCGCGCGGGATCGCGGTCGTCGGCCCCACCATCGGCGTGACCCTCGACGTGCAGTTGGTGGCCAAGGCCTGACCTGGAGATTCGCGTCCCGGGCGGTGCCGGACAATGGCTCATGTGAGTGACGTGAGACATGTGCTGGTGCTGCCCGACCGCGATGCCGCCCAGGAGGCGGCCGAGGCGCTCGGGGAGCGGTTCGGACTCGACGAGGAACCGCAGCTCGTCCGGGACGCGCTGGCCGGCGAGGACGACGCCGAGGACGCGCAGTGGCTGGTCGTCCTGCGCGACGAGCGGGAGCGGCTGGACGCGGCGGAGCTGGACGAGTTCGCGGCGGAGTGGGACGGCTGGCGCGAGGAGCCCTAGGGGGTTCTGAGGGGTTCTGACAACGCCCGCGGCGTCGCGCTCATTTGCCAGACAGCCCCCAGGCCGCGGAACGGCCCGGGCGGCAGCGCGGGCCGCGTTGTCAGTGCCGCGTGCGATGCTTGTCGCGATGGCCAGGAAGACTGCGAACGACGACCCTCTCGCCCCGGTGACCCTCGCCGTGGGCCAGGAGGACCTCCTGCTCGACCGTGCCGTGCAGGAGGTGGTGGCCGCCGCCAAGGCCGCCGACGCCGACACGGACGTACGCGATCTGACCCCGGACCAGCTGCAGCCCGGCACGCTCGCCGAGCTGACCAGCCCGTCGCTCTTCGCGGAGCGCAAGGTCGTGGTCGTACGCAACGCGCAGGACCTCTCGGCCGACACGATCAAGGACGTGAAGGCGTACCTCGGCGCGCCCGCCGAGGAGATCACGCTCGTGCTGCTGCACGCCGGCGGCGCCAAGGGCAAGGGACTGCTCGACGCGGCGCGCAAGGCGGGCGCGCGCGAGGTGGCCTGCCCGAAGATGACGAAGCCGGCGGACCGGCTGGCGTTCGTGCGCGGCGAGTTCCGGGCGCTCGGGCGTTCGGCGACGCCGGAGGCCTGCCAGGCGCTGGTCGACGCCATCGGCAGCGATCTGCGGGAGCTGGCGTCGGCGGTGGCGCAGCTCGCGGCGGACGTCGAGGGGACGATCGACGAGGCTGTCGTCGGGCGCTACTACACGGGGCGGGCCGAGGCGTCGAGCTTCACCGTCGCCGATCGGGCCGTGGAGGGCCGCACGGCGGAGGCGCTGGAGGCCCTGCGCTGGTCGCTGGCGACGGGCGTCGCGCCGGTGCTGATCACCAGCGCCCTCGCGCAGGGCGTGCGGGCGATCGGCAAGCTGTCCTCCGCGCGCGGCGGCCGGCCCGCCGACCTGGCCCGTGAGCTCGGCATGCCGCCGTGGAAGATCGACCGGGTGCGCCAGCAGAGCCGGGGCTGGACGCCGGACGGCCTGTCGGTCGCGCTGCGGGCGGTCGCCGAGGCGGACGCGGGCGTGAAGGGCGGCGGCGACGACCCGGAGTACGCGCTGGAGAAGGCGGTCGTCGCGATCGCCCGCGCGGCCCGGTCGAGAGGCCGCACCTGATCGTGCCCCGCCCCGGCGGCCCGCCCCGCCCCGCCGTTACGGCGAAGGCCCCGTCCGTCCGCTCTGGGGAAGAGCGGTGGACGGGGCCTTCGCGTCAGGCTTCTGGAACCGCACCCGCGTGGCGAACGCAGGCCGCGTGCGGTTCCGGGGTGCCGGTCGGGAGCGGATGAGAGAGGGCCCGCTCTGGGTCCTTCCGGCGGTCAGATCAAAGGGAGATTCAGCCCTTGACGGACGCGACCTTGGAAGCAAGCGCCGACTTCTTGTTGGCGGCCTGGTTCTTGTGGATGACGCCCTTCGAGACGGCCTTGTCGAGCAGACGCGCGGCAGCGCGCTGGTACTCGGTGGCCTTCTCGACGTCACCCGCGGCAGCGGCCTCGCGGGCCTTGCGGATCGCGGTCTTCAGGGAGGACTTGACGGCCTTGTTGCGCAGCCGGGCCTTCTCGTTGGTCTTGATCCGCTTGATCTGGGACTTGATGTTCGCCACGAATGAGCCTCTACAGGTTCTGGCGCGGGGCCGCACGGGTCCCGAGCCGGTGAATTTCTTGAGTGTGTGCCTCCTGCGAGAGGGCATGAGACACAGCCACCCAGCCTACCAGCGGCCCGGAGGGCGGCCCAAACCCGTCGCAGCTCCCCAACCGTGGGACCATGGAGCCTACGTATAGACCCGATCGTTCCGACCCGAGACCGCAGACGGCTGCGGACGCCTCAAGAATCAGGACCCTGCGTGCCCGCGATCCCTAGCCATGTGCCCGAGCCGAGCCGTACCGACCCGGCTCTGATCCGCAATTTCTGCATCATCGCGCACATCGACCACGGCAAGTCCACGCTCGCCGACCGGATGCTCCAGCTGACCGGAGTGGTCGAGCAGCGGCAGATGCGCGCCCAGTACCTCGACCGCATGGACATCGAGCGCGAGCGCGGCATCACGATCAAGTCCCAGGCGGTGCGGTTGCCGTGGGCCCCGACCCACGACAAGAGCAAGACGCACATCCTCAACATGATCGACACCCCGGGGCACGTCGACTTCACGTACGAGGTCTCGCGGTCGCTCGCCGCCTGCGAGGGGACCATCCTCCTCGTCGACGCCGCCCAGGGCATCGAGGCGCAGACCCTCGCCAACCTGTACCTGGCGATGGAGAACGACCTCACGATCATCCCGGTGCTCAACAAGATCGACCTGCCGGCCGCGCAGCCCGAGAAGTTCGCCGAGGAACTCGCCAACCTGGTCGGCTGCGACCCGGACGACGTGCTCAAGGTCTCCGCCAAGACGGGCCTGGGGGTCGAGGCGCTGCTCGACCGGGTGGTCGCGGACGTCCCCGCCCCGGTCGGCGTCAAGGACGCCCCGGCCCGCGCGATGATCTTCGACTCGGTGTACGACTCCTACCGCGGTGTCGTGACGTACGTCCGTGTCATCGACGGCCAGCTCAACAAGCGCGAGCGGATCCGGATGATGTCGACGAACGCCACGCACGAGCTGCTGGAGATCGGCACCAACTCCCCGGAGATGCTGGCCGCCGACGGCCTGGGTGTCGGCGAGGTGGGCTACCTCATCACCGGTGTGAAGGACGTCCGCCAGTCCAAGGTCGGCGACACGGTCACCAGCCAGCACAAGGGCGCCGAGGAGGCGCTCGGCGGCTACAAGGACCCCAAGCCGATGGTGTTCTCGGGCCTGTATCCGCTGGACGGCTCGGACTACCCGGAGCTGCGCGAGGCCCTCGACAAGCTCCAGCTGAACGACGCCGCGCTGGTCTACGAGCCGGAGACGTCCGCCGCGCTCGGCTTCGGCTTCCGCGTCGGCTTCCTCGGCCTGCTGCACCTGGACGTGATCCGCGAGCGCCTGGAGCGCGAGTTCGGCCTCGACCTGATCGCCACCGCGCCGAACGTGGTCTACCGCGTGGTCATGGAGGACGGCTCCGAGCACACCGTCACCAACCCGAGCGAGTTCCCCGAGGGGAAGATCGGCGAGGTGTACGAGCCGGTCGTGCGCGCCACCATCCTGGCGCCCAGCGAGTTCATCGGCTCGATCATGGAGCTGTGCCAGACCCGGCGCGGCACCCTGCTCGGCATGGACTACCTGTCCGAGGACCGGGTGGAGATCCGCTACACCCTGCCGCTCGCCGAGATCGTCTTCGACTTCTTCGACCAGCTGAAGTCCAAGACCCGCGGCTACGCCTCGCTCGACTACGAGCCCACCGGCGAGCAGACCTCCAGCCTGGTCAAGGTCGACATCCTGCTGCACGGCGACAAGGTGGACGCGTTCTCCGCGATCACCCACCGGGACCAGGCGTACGCGTACGGCGTGCGGCTCGTCGCCAAGCTGAAGGAGCTGATCCCGAGGCAGGCCTTCGAGGTGCCGGTGCAGGCCGCCATCGGTTCCCGGGTCATCGCCCGCGAGACCATCCGCGCCATCCGCAAGGACGTCCTCGCCAAGTGCTACGGCGGTGACATCTCCCGCAAGCGGAAGCTGCTGGAGAAGCAGAAGGAAGGCAAGAAGCGGATGAAGATGGTGGGTTCCGTGGAGGTTCCGCAGGAGGCCTTCATCGCCGTCCTGTCCAGCGACGACGGCGCGGCGTCGGCCAAGGGCAAGAAGTAACCGCAGGTTACGGCCGGTCGTCCGGCCAAACCGGGTGGAACAGGGGCCTGTCGCGCGAAACGCGGCGGGCCCCTGTGCATGGGCCGGGCGGCTGTCTGTAGGAAGTGACAGGGCGCAGGCTCTTACGTGGTGGCCGGATGCCCCTTACCCTGATCCCTGCTCGATAGTTACTCGCGAGTTAAACAAGCTCGCGTGAGGAACAGCCGCACCAGCCAGCCGCACTGAGCCAGCCGCAAAGTCGCGGGCCCCGGAGGATGTCGTGAGCGACGCACAGACACTGATCGAGAACCGTCCGCCGTCCGTTGCGGGCCTCTTCCTGGAGCGCGTGGCGGCCACGCCCGACGCCGAGGCCTATCGCCACCCGGTGCCCGCCGCCTCCGGCGAGGGGCCGGACGACTGGAAGTCCCTGACCTGGGCCCAGGCCGCCGAGCGGGTCCACGCCATCGCGGCCGGACTCATCGAGCTGGGCGTGCAGCCGGAGCAGCGCGTCGCGCTCGCCTCCTCGACCCGCCTCGAGTGGATCCTCGCCGACCTCGGCATCATGTGTGCCGGCGCCGCCACGACCACGGTCTACCCGCAGACCAACGCCGAGGAGTCGGCGTACATCCTCTCCGACTCCGAGAGCCGGGTGCTGATCGCGGAGAACGCCGAGCAGCTCGCCAAGGCCCGCGAGAAGCGCGGCGAGCTGACCGCGCTCACCCATGTCGTGGTGATCGACGGGGCGGACGTCGAGACCGACGACTGGGTCCTCACCCTCGCCGACCTGGAGGCCCGCGGCGCGGCCCGCCTGGAGAAGGACCCCGAGCTGATCAAGCAGCGGGTCGGTGCGATCACCAGGGACCAGCTCGCCACCCTCATCTACACCTCCGGCACCACCGGCCGCCCCAAGGGCGTGCGCCTGCCGCACGACAACTGGTCGTACATGGCGAAGGCGATCGCCGCGACCGGACTGGTCAGCGGCGACGACGTGCAGTACCTCTGGCTGCCCCTCGCGCACGTCTTCGGCAAGGTGCTCACCTCCGGCCAGATCGAGGTCGGCCACGTCACCGCCGTCGACGGCCGCGTCGACAAGATCATCGAGAATCTGCCGGTCGTGCGGCCGACGTACATGGCGGCCGTGCCGCGCATCTTCGAGAAGGTCTACAACGGGGTCGCGGCCAAGGCGAAGGCGGGCGGCGGCGCCAAGTACAAGATCTTCCAGTGGGCGGCCGGCGTGGCCCGCGAGTACGCCAAGGTCACCCAGGACAACTTCCGCCGCACCGGCGTCGCGAGCGCCCCCTTCGGCCTGACCGCCAAGCACAACCTCGCCGACAGGCTCGTCTACGCCAAGATCCGCGAGGCCTTCGGCGGCAACCTGCGCGCCTGCGTCTCCGGCTCGGCCGCGCTCGCCCCCGACATCGGCTACTTCTTCGCCGGCGCCGGCATCCACATCCTGGAGGGCTACGGCCTCACCGAGTCCTCCGCGGCGTCCTTCGTCAACCCCGGCGAGGCCTACCGCACCGGCACGGTCGGCAAGCCGCTGCCCGGCACCGAGGTGCGCATCGCCGACGACGGCGAGATCCTGCTGCGCGGCCCCGGCATCATGGAGGGCTACCACGGGCTGCCCGAGAAGACCGCCGAGGTCCTGGAGGAGGACGGCTGGTTCCACACCGGCGACATCGGCGAGCTCTCCCCGGACGGCTACCTGCGGATCACCGACCGCAAGAAGGACCTCATCAAGACCTCCGGCGGCAAGTACGTCGCGCCCGCCGAGGTCGAGGGCCGGTTCAAGGCGATCTGCCCGTACGTCTCCAACATCCTGGTGCACGGCGCCGACCGGAACTACTGCACCGCCCTCATCGCCCTGGACGAGATCGCCATCACCGGCTGGGCCAAGGAGAACGGCCTGGAGGGCAAGCCGTACGCCGACATCGTCGCCGCGCCCGTCACCGTCGAGATGGTCGACGGCTACGTCAAGCAGCTCAACGAGGGCCTGCAGCGCTGGCAGACGGTCAAGAAGTTCCGCCTGCTGCCGCGCGACCTCGACGTCGAGCACGGCGAGATCACCCCGAGCCTGAAGCTGAAGCGGCCCGTCGTGGAGCGCGAGTACAAGCACCTCATCGACGAGATGTACGAGGGGGCGCGCGAGGCGTGACCCTCGCGGGTACGGGCGGCGCACACCCCTGGGCGTCGCCCGTACGTGTTTCATGGCCTTGCGCCCCTCCTGGCGCAATCCGGCGCGTCCGTGTCGCTTTCCGACCGGTGTGAACACACCCGTAGCACGTTTTCCGCCCACCGCCCCCCACTTTTGGTAACTCCCCGCATACGAGCACAGTCGGTCTGTCACTCTGTCGGCAACGACCGAGGCGCACTCGCACCGACCGTCCGGGGGAGCTGTCCATGGGGGCCATTCCGACGCAACGGGAGATCCTCTCCCGTACCGCCGAGGCGCCCGCGCAACAGCACTGCGCGCGGGCGCACGCCAGCCTGCCCGGCAACAGCCACGCCGCCGGTTCCGCCCGCGCCCTCGTGCGCGACGCCCTCGCCGACTGGACCGACCGCGGGCTGACCGGCACCGACGAGCTCACCGGCCGGCTCGCCGACGACGCCGGCCTCGTCGTGAGCGAACTCGTCACCAACGCCGTCGTCCACGCCGGCACCGACGTCGAACTGACCCTGCGCCTGGAGCGGGACACCGGCACGCTCCTGCTGGAGGTCAGCGACCACCACCCCTCGCGCGCCCCGCGCGACGGCCGATCCGAACCGCCCGACGAGCCGCCCGAGTACGGACGCGGCCTGCGCCTGGTCGCCGCGCTCGCCGAGAGCTGGGGCATCACCTACCGCCCGGACACCAAGACCGTGTGGGCCCGGCTGCCCACCAGCGCGGCCGACGGCGACGAGGGCGCGTACGTCGGGGAACCCGGCGGCCTCGCCGCCGCCGGGCTGCTCGCGCCGGAGCCGCCCCGCGACTGGCGGGCCGCCGAGGAGCGCCGCGACGCGGACTGGCTGAACCGGGGCGCCCTGTCCTTCCTCGCCGAGGCGTCCGGACTGCTCGCCGGACAGCTCGACGAGGACCTCGTCGCCTCCCTCACCGCCCAGCTGATCGTGCCCCGGCTCGCCGACTGGTGCGCCGTCTGGCTGGAGGACGAGTCCACCGGCCGCGGCGGCAGGGCCGACGGCCCCTGGGCGCCCGGGGCGCGGCTGGCCCGCGTCTGGCACGGCAGCGAGAACCGCATCGAGGACCTGCGCGCCGTGCTGGAGAAGGACCCGCCCCGGCTGCCCGACCCGACGGCCTCCGGGCCCGTCCCCTACCCGTGGCCCGCGCAGGCCCTCGGCCCGCACGGCGCCTACGGCACGGCGCTGGCGTACCGGCTCGTCGCCGGCGGCCGGCCGCTGGGCACGCTCGTCATCGGACGGGCCGGCACGCCCCGCTTCCCGGACGAGATCACCGGCCTCGTCGAGGACCTCGGCCGCCGGGTGGCGCTCGCCGTCGGCGCGGCCCGGCAGTACGCCCGGCAGGTCACCATCAGCTCCGTGCTGCAACGCGGGCTGCTGCCGGGCGCGGTCGCCGAGATACCGGGCGTGCGCAGCGCCCTCGTCCACGAGCCCTGCGACCAGGGCGGGCCGAGCGGCGACTTCTACGACCTGTTCCCGGCCGGCGAGGGCCGCTGGTGCTTCGCCATCGGCGACGTCCAGGGCAAGGGCCCCGAGGCCGCCGTCGTCATCGGGCTCGCCCGGCCCTGGCTGCGCCTGCTCGCCCGCGAGGGCTACGGCGTCCCCGACGTCCTCGACCGGCTCAACCAGCTCCTGCTCGACGACGCGACGGAGGCCGCGGACGCGGCGGCCCGCGCCCTGGCCGGTGGCCGGCCCGCGGCCCCCGGCGACGGCCCGCAGACCCGGTTCCTGTCCCTGCTCTACGGCGAGCTGGTCCTCGTGGAGACGGCGGCCGGGCCCGGCATCCGCTGCACCCTCGCCTCCGCCGGGCACCCGCTGCCGCTGCTGCTCGGCGCCGACGGGCGGGTGCACACCGCGGCCCGGCCGCAGACGCTCCTCGGCGTGGTGGAGGACGAGACGTACGTCAGCGAGACCTTCGAGCTGCGCCCCGGCGACACCCTGCTGTGCGTCACGGACGGCGTGACCGAGCGGCGCTGCGGATCACGCCAGTTCGACGACGAGGACGGGCTGGCGGCCGCCCTCGCGGGCTGCGCCGGGCTGGACGCGGAGCTGATCGCGGAGCGCATCCGCGGACTGGTGCACGACTTCGGCACCCGTCCGCCCGAGGACGACCTGGCCCTGCTGGTGCTCCAGGCCGAGTGAGCCCTTCCCGAGCCGGCGACGCGGGCCGGCGACGCGGTGCGACGCCGGTCGGCGCCGCGGGCCGGCGGGGAAGGGCGCCCGGTGCTGGACAATGGAGGACATGCCTTCCGCACTCCCCGACGGCGAGCCCGTCCCCGACGACGGCGCCCTGCCCCCGCACGCGCTCGCCGGGGCCGCGGACCGCCCCCTCGGGTTCTACCTGCACGTCCCGTACTGCGCCTCCCGCTGCGGCTACTGCGACTTCAACACCTACACGGCGACCGAGCTGCGCGGCACCGGCGGCGTCCTCGCCTCCCGCGACAACTACGCGGCGACGCTGATCGACGAGATCCGCCTCGCCCGCAAGGTCCTGGGCGACGACCCGCGCCCGGTCAGCACGGTGTTCGTCGGCGGCGGCACACCGACCCTGCTGGCCGCCGCCGACCTCGTCCGGGTGCTCGCGGCGGTCCGCGACGAGTTCGGTCTCGCGCCCGGCGCCGAGGTCACCACGGAGGCCAACCCCGAGTCCGTCGACCCGGCCTACCTGGCGGCGCTCCGCGCGGGCGGCTTCAACCGGATCTCCTTCGGCATGCAGAGCGCGAGGCAGCACGTCCTGCGCGTCCTCGACCGCACGCACACGCCGGGCCGCCCCGAGGCCTGCGTCGCGGAGGCCCACGCCGCCGGCTTCGAGCACGTCAACCTCGACCTGATCTACGGCACGCCCGGCGAGTCCGACGACGACTGGCGGGCCTCGCTGGACGCCGCGCTCGGCGCCCGCCCCGACCACGTCTCGGCCTACGCGCTGATCGTCGAGGAGGGCACGCAGCTCGCCCGGCGCATCCGGCGCGGCGAGATCCCCATGACCGACGACGACGTCCACGCCGACCGCTACCTGATGGCCGAGGAGGCGCTGTCCTCCGCGGGCTTCGAGTGGTACGAGGTGTCCAACTGGGCCACCTCGGCGGGCGGACGCTGCCTGCACAACGAGCTGTACTGGCGGGGCGCCGACTGGTGGGGCGCGGGACCCGGCGCGCACTCCCACGTGGGCGGCGTGCGCTGGTGGAACGTGAAGCATCCGGGGGCGTACGCGGCGGCGCTGGCGGCGGGCCGCTCCCCCGGCGCCGGGCGGGAACTGCTGACGGAGGAGGACCGCCGGGTGGAGCGCGTCCTGCTGGAGCTGCGGCTGCGGGACGGCGTGCCGCTGTCCCTGCTCAGGGACGCCGGGCTGGCGGCCTCCCGCCGCGCCCTGGCCGACGGCCTCCTGGCGGCCGGGCCCTACGAGGAGGGGCGCGCGGCGCTGACCCTGCGGGGGCGGCTGCTGGCGGACGCGGTGGTGCGGGACCTGGTGGACTGACCGGCCCGCGGGGCCTCGCGCCCTGCCCCGTCAGAGCCCCTTCAGACCCCGCCGTCGGCCGTCACGAAATCGATCAACTCCTCGACCCTGCCCAGCAGTTCCGGCTCCAGGTCCTTGTAGGAGCGGACCCTGGACAGAATGTGCTGCCAGGCCGCACCGGTGTTTTCCGGCCAGCCCAGGGCGCGGCACACGCCCTTCTTCCAGTCCTGGCCGTGCGGGATCCGCGGCCAGGCCCCGATGTCCAGGGCCGACGGCTTCACCGCCTCCCAGATGTCGATGTAGGGGTGGCCCACGACGAGGGCGTGCTCACTGGTCACCGCCTGTGCGATGCGCCACTCCTTGGAGCCCGGCACCAGGTGGTCCACCAGGACGCCGAGGCGGGCGTCGGCGCCCGGGCCGAACTCCGCGACGATCGCCGGCAGGTCGTCCACGCCCTCCAGGTACTCCACGACGACGCCCTCGATGCGCAGGTCGTCGCCCCACACCTTCTCGACCAGCTCGGCGTCGTGCCGCCCCTCGACGTAGATGCGCCCGGCGCGGGCCACGCGCGCGCGTGCGCCGGGCACGGCGACGGAACCGGAGGCGGTACGGGCCGGGCGCACGGGGCCGCCGGCCGGTTTCACCAGGGTCACCACCCTGCCCTCCAGCAGGAAGCCGCGCGGCTCCAGCGGGAACACCCGGTGCTTGCCGAAGCGGTCCTCCAGGGTGACCGTGCCCGCCTCGCAGCGGATCACCGCACCGCAGAAGCCGGTGCCGGGCTCCTCCACCACGAGACCGGGCTCGGCCGGAACCTCCGGAACCGGCTTCGGCCTCTTCCACGGAGGGGTCAGATCGGGGGAGTACGAACGAGGGCGCGGGCCCGAAGGGCCTTCGTTGGAAGGGCGGTGGCGGGAGACGGGTGGGAGCATTCGAACGACGATAGGAGAAGCGGGCGGGCGGCGATCACGACACGCCGAAACGCGCCGCCAGCTCGTCGCGCTGCGCCCGCACGAACGCGGCGCCGACCACCGCTCCGTGACCGGGCACGTACAACGCGTCCTCGCCGCCGAGGGCGAGCAGCCGGTCCAGCGCGGCGGGCCACTGCGACGGCACCGCGTCCGGTCCCGCCTGCGGCTCGCCGGACTGCTCCACCAGGTCGCCGCAGAACACCACCTCGCGGTCGCCGGGGACCAGCACGACGAGGTCGTGCGCGGTGTGCCCCGGGCCCACGTTCGCCAGCAGGACCTGGCGGCCGCCGCCCAGGTCGAGGGTCCACTCGCCGCTGACCAGGTGCCGGGGCGCCGCGAGCGCGTCGGCCGCCGCCTCCGCCGCCGACGCGTCCAGCCCTTGCCGCACGGCGTCCGCGCGCAGCTCCTCCCGGCCGCGCGGCCCGAACAGCGCGTCCACGCCCACCGCGCCGTACACCTCGGCCCCCGCGAACGCGGGCGCCCCGAGGACGTGGTCGAAGTGCGGGTGGGTCAGCGCGAGATGCGTCACACGGTGACCGGCGAGCCGTTCCGCCTGCTCGCGCAGCCGGGCGCCCTCGGCGAGGCTCGACCCGGCGTCGACGAGCAGCGCGGAGCCGTCGCCGACGACGAGCCCGGCCGTGCAGTCCCAGCCCGGCAGCCGGCACCGGCCCACTCCGCCGGCGATGTGCTCCCACCCCAGCTCTTCCCAAGTCACCGTCATACGGCGACGCTAGCTGCTGACGCCGCACTCGGGCACGGCGGCGGGACCGGCCTTGCCCCCGGTGCACCCCACGGCCGTACACTTGGGCGGGGAAGTCTGGCACTCGCACGCGCCGAGTGCCAGGGACAGCGGCGGCGGACGACAGCTGGAGGTGTGCGCGGTGCTCAGTGAACGCAGGCTTCAGGTGTTGCGCGCCATCGTCCAGGACTACGTCGGCACCGAGGAGCCCGTCGGTTCCAAGGCGCTCACCGAGCGTCACAACCTCGGTGTCTCCCCGGCCACCGTGCGCAACGACATGGCGGCCCTGGAGGACGAGGGGTTCATCGCGCAGCCGCACACCAGCGCCGGGCGCATCCCCACCGACAAGGGCTACCGGCTCTTCGTGGACAAGCTCGCGGGCGTCAAGCCCATGTCGCCGCCCGAGCGGCGCGCGATCCAGAACTTCCTCGAGGGAGCCGTCGACCTCGACGACGTCGTGGCCCGCACGGTGCGGCTGCTCGCGCAGCTCACCCGGCAGGTCGCCGTCGTGCAGTACCCGTCGCTGACCCGTTCGACCGTGCGGCACGTGGAGCTGCTGTCCCTCGCCCCGGCGCGGGTCATGCTCGTGCTGATCACGGACACCGGCCGGGTCGAGCAGCGGGTCGTGGACTGCCCGGCGCCGTTCGGCGAGATGGCGCTCGCGGACCTGCGCGCGCGCCTCAACAGCCGGGTGGCGGGCCGTCGTTTCACGGACGTGCCGACCCTGGTGGAGGATCTGCCGGAGGCCTTCGAGGCGGAGGACCGCGGCACGGTCTCGACGGTGCTGTCCACTCTCCTGGAGACGCTGGTCGAGGAGAACGAGGAGCGGCTGATGATCGGCGGCACCGCCAATCTGACGCGCTTCGGACACGACTTCCCCCTCACGATCCGGCCCGTCCTTGAGGCGCTGGAGGAGCAGGTGGTGCTCCTGAAGCTGCTCGGCGAGGCGAAGGATCCGGGCGTGACCGTCCGAATCGGTCACGAGAACGCCCACGAAGGACTCAACTCCACGTCCGTCGTGTCGGTCGGCTACGGTTCGGGCGGCGAGGCGGTTGCCAAGCTCGGCGTGGTCGGACCGACCCGCATGGACTACCCGGGAACGATGGGAGCGGTACGCGCAGTGGCACGGTACGTCGGACAGATCCTGGCGGAGTCGTAAGTGGCCACGGACTACTACGCCGTTCTCGGCGTGCGCCGCGACGCGTCGCAGGAAGAGATCAAGAAGGCCTTCCGGCGGCTCGCTCGCGAGCTGCACCCGGACGTCAATCCGGACCCGAAGACCCAAGAGCGGTTCAAGGAGATCAACGCCGCCTACGAGGTGCTGTCGGACCCGCAGAAGAAGCAGGTCTACGACCTCGGCGGCGACCCGCTCTCGCAGGCCGGGGGCGGTGGCGCGGGCGGCTTCGGGGCCGGCGGCTTCGGGAACTTCTCCGACATCATGGACGCGTTCTTCGGGACGGCGTCGCAGCGCGGACCGCGCTCGCGCACCCGCCGCGGCCAGGACGCGATGATCCGCATCGAGATCGAGCTCGACGAGGCCGCGTTCGGCACGACGAAGGACATCCAGGTCGACACGGCCGTCGTCTGCACCACGTGCAGTGGCGAGGGCGCCGCCCCGGGCACCACGGCGCAGACCTGCGACATGTGCCGCGGCCGCGGCGAGGTCTCCCAGGTCACCCGGTCCTTCCTGGGCCAGGTCATGACGTCGCGGCCCTGCCCCCAGTGCCAGGGCTTCGGCACGGTCGTCCCGACGCCGTGCCCGGAGTGCGCCGGCGACGGCCGGGTCCGCTCGCGCCGCACCCTGACGGTGAAGATCCCGGCCGGTGTCGACAACGGCACCCGCATCCAGCTCGCCGGCGAGGGCGAGGTCGGGCCCGGCGGCGGTCCCGCCGGTGACCTGTACGTGGAGATCCACGAGCTGCCGCACTCGCAGTTCCAGCGGCGCGGCGACGACCTGCACTGCACGGTCACCCTCCCGATGACGGCGGCGGCCCTCGGCACGAAGGTGCCGCTGGAGACCCTCGACGGCCTGGAGGAGGTCGACATCCGTCCGGGCACGCAGTCCGGGCAGTCGATCCCGCTGCACGGCCGGGGCGTCACGCACCTGCGCGGCGGCGGCCGGGGCGACCTGATCGTCCACGTCGAGGTGCAGACGCCGACCAAGCTCGACCCCGAGCAGGAGCGCCTGCTGCGCGAACTGGCCAAGCTGCGCGGCGAGGAACGGCCCCAGGGTCAGTTCCAGCCGGGGCAGCAGGGGTTGTTCTCGCGGCTGAAGGACGCGTTCAACGGGCGCTGACACCCACTGGTGCGGGGGCGGTGGCGCGTGGGCCGGAAGGTCTCGTTCCGCCGCCTCTCACATGGGGCGGTGCCCGATTCGGAGAAGCCCCGAGGACGTGACAACATGCCGTCATGTCCTCCGCGCTGACCGATCTCTTCCCCCACCCGATCGTGCAGGCCCCCATGGCGGGCGGCGTCTCCGTGCCGCAGCTCGCCGCCGCCGTTTCCGAGGCGGGCGGGCTCGGTTTCCTGGCCGCCGGGTACAAGACCGCCGACGGCATGTACCAGGAGATCAAACAGCTGCGGGGACTGACCGACCGGCCCTTCGGGGTCAACCTGTTCATGCCGCAGCCCGAGTCCGCCGACCGGGCCGCCGTGGACGTCTACGCCCATCAGCTCGCCGGTGAGGCCGGCTGGTACGAGACCGAGCTGGGCGACCCGGACAGCGGCCGCGACGACGGCTTCGACGCCAAGCTCGCGGTGCTGCTGGACAACCCGGTGCCGGTGGTCTCCTTCCACTTCGGCTGCCCCTCGCGCGGAGTCCTGGACGCCCTGCGCCGCGTCGGCACCCGCACCCTCGTCACCGCCACCACCCCGGACGAGGCCCGCGCCGTCGAACGGGCCGGCGCAGACGGCGTGATCGCGCAGGGCGTGGAGGCGGGCGGCCACCAGGGCACCCACCGCGACATCCCGGAGACCGACGGCTCCGGACTCGGACTGCTGTCCCTGGTCGCCCAGGTCCGCGAGGCCGTCGGCATCCCCGTCGTCGCCGCGGGCGGCATCATGCGCGGCGGCCAGATCGCTGCCGTCCTCGCGGCCGGTGCGAGCGCCGCCCAGCTGGGCACGGCGTTCCTCGTCACGCCCGAGTCCGGTGCGCACGCGCTGCACAAGCAGGCGCTGACCAACCCCCTCTTCGTCCGCACGGAACTGACGCGCGCGTTCTCCGGCCGCCCGGCGCGCGGCCTCGTCAACCGCTTCCTGCGCGAGCACGGCCCCTACGCGCCCGCCGCCTACCCGGAGGTCCACCACCTGACCTCGCCGCTGCGCAAGGCCGCCGCCAAGGCCGGTGACGCGCAGGGCATGGCGCTGTGGGCGGGGCAGGGGCACCGCATGGCGCGGGAGCTGCCCGCCGGGCACCTCGTGGAGGTGCTCGCCGCCGAACTGGCCGCCGCCCGCGCGGCGTCGGCGGGCGGCGCCCGATGACCGCGCCCGTGTTCGTCGTCGAGCACTTCGAAGCGGGCGCCGACGGCCGTTACGTCCTGGCCGGGCCCGAGGGGCGGCACGCGGTGTCCGTGAAGCGGCTGCGTGCCGGCGAGGGCGTCGTCCTCACCGACGGCGCCGGACGCTGGGCCGAGGCCGAGGTCGTCGGCACGGAGGGCAAGGACCGGCTGGTCGTGCGGCTCGGAGAGGTCGCCGAGGAGCCCGAACCGTCGCCCACTCTCACCGTCGTGCAGGCCCTGCCCAAGGGCGACCGGGGCGAACTGGCCGTCGAGACCATGACCGAGGTCGGTGTCGACGCGATCGTGCCCTGGTCGGCGGCGCGCTGCATCACGCAGTGGAAGGGCGACCGCGGCCTGAAGGCGCTCGGCAAGTGGCGGGCCACCGCCCGTGAGGCCGGCAAGCAGTCCCGCCGCGTGCGGTTCCCGGACGTCGCGGACGCGGCCACCACCAAGCAGGTCGCCGCGCTGCTCGCGGACGCCGACTTCGCCGCCGTACTGCACGAGAGCGGCGACACTGCGCTGGCCACCGCCGAACTGCCCGCGTCCGGCCGCGTCGTGCTCGTCGTCGGACCCGAAGGGGGCGTGTCCCCCGAGGAGTTGGCGCTGTTCGCGGACGCGGGAGCGCCGGCCTACCGGCTGGGGCCCAGCGTGCTGCGCACCTCCACCGCCGGGACGGCCGCGGCGGCGCTCCTGCTGGGCCGCTCCGGCCGCTGGTCCTGACGACGGCCCCCGTCACGCGCCGCGTCCCCCGTACGCGCGAAGTGGCCGTATGCGCCCTACCGTTGGGCGCGTCGCGGTGGCAGGCTGCCCTTCATGGGGGTGTCGAGGCGTATTCGGCGGATGCCGGCCGTCCGGCGCCGGTGGCGTGCGGCAGCCGGTGCCGGTCTCGCCGCGGTCGCCGTGGCCGGTGCCGTCGCGTGTGAGCCCGGCGGGCTGAACACCGGGGCGGTGGCGTACACGACGGACCAGACCGTGACCCGGGAGCTGGAGCGGCAGAAGGCCGAGGTGCGGTGGCTGACCTGCACGGCCTCCTCCGGGGACGACGGCGGCGGCACCTCGTCCGCCACCGCGTCCGAGAAGGCCGTCGCCACCGTCGACTGCGAGGGCGAGACCGCCGACGGCAAGGACATCACCGTCACCGGGAAGGTCACCCGCGTCGTCAACGGCGCCTGTGTGCGCGGGAATCTCATCGCGAAGGTCGACGGCAAGGTGTGGTTCCGCGTCGACGGCCTCGGCAACTGCGACGCCGCCTCCAGCGCCCCGCCCGCGACCAGTGACCCGGGCGGCGGGGGAGCGGAGCCCACCGTCACCGTGACCGTCACGCGGACCGTCTGGTGCCGCGAGGATCCGGGCTGTCAGCCGGTCGAGGGCAAGTGAACCGGTCAGGAGGGTGTGCGGTCCCGGTCAAGTGATCGGAACCCCTGTCCGCGGGCGCCGCCGCTGCATAGGGTGATCGGGTGACTCAGCCCGCAACCACAGCACCGGCGGCCTCGCCTGCGTATCTCCGTTTCCCCCATCTCCACGGCGAGTTGGTCGCCTTCACAGCCGAGGACGACGTGTGGGTCGCGCCTCTCGACGGCGGACGCGCCTGGCGGGTCAGCGCCGAGAACGTCCCGGTGACGATGCCCCGCATCTCCCCGGACGGCACGACCGTCGCCTGGACCTCCACCCGTGACGGCGCCCCCGAGGTGCACGTCGCGCCGGTCGACGGCGGCCCCGCCCGACGCCTCACGCACTGGGGCAGCGGGAGGACACAGGTGCGCGGCTGGACCCCGGACGGCGAGGTCCTCGCGATCACCACCCACGGCCAGGCCAGCCTGCGCCGCACCTGGGCCCGCGCCGTCCCCCTCGACGGCGGACCCGCGGCGACCCTGCCGTACGGGCCGGTCGGCGACGTCGCGTACGGGCCGCACACGGTGCTGCTGTCCGCGACGATGGGCCGCGAGGCCGCCTCGTGGAAGCGCTACCGGGGCGGCACGGCGGGCAAGCTGTGGATCGACAGGTCCGCCGAGGACAGCGAGGGCGCGGGGGAGTTCGTCCGGCTGCACGAGGACCTCGACGGCAACATCGAGTACCCGTTCTGGGTCGGGGACCGCATCGCGTTCCTCTCCGACCACGAGGGCACCGGCGCCGTCTACTCCTCCCTCGCCGACGGCTCCGACCTGCGCCGCCACACGCCGCTCGGAGGCTTCTACGCCCGGCACGCCGCCACCGACGGCAGCCGTGTCGTGTACTCCAGCGCCGGCCGGCTCTGGCTCCTGGACGACCTCGACGGCGCCGAGCCGCGCCCCCTCGACGTCCGGCTCGGCGGGCAGCGCGTCGACCTGAACCCGTTCCCCGTGAACGCCGCCCGCTGGTTCGGCGCGGCGTCCCCCGACCACACCGCGCGCGGCAGCGCCGTCTCCGTGCGGGGCTCCGTGCACTGGGTCACCCACCGCTCCGGACCCGCCCGCGCGCTCGCCTCGCAGCCCGGCGTACGGGCCCGCCTGCCGCGCACCTTCCGCGCCGACGGCGAGGAGTGGGTGGTGTGGGTGACCGACGCCGAGGGCGACGACGCGCTGGAGTTCGCGCCCGCCACCGGCCTCGCCCCCGGCGCCACCCCGCGCCGGCTCGCCGCCGGACAGCTCGGCCGCGTCCTCTCCCTCGCCATGGCCCCCGACGGCAGCCGCGCCGCCGTCGCCTCGCACGACGGCCGGGTGCTGCTCGTCGAGCGGGAGACCGGCGAGGTCCGCGAGATCGACCGCAGCGAGGACGGCGACGCCTCCGGGCTGGTGTTCTCGCCCGACTCGGCCTGGCTCGCCTGGTCGCACCCCGGCCCGCGCCCGCTGTGCCAGCTCAAGCTCGCCAACACCACCGACCTGTCCGTCACGGAGGCCACCCCACTGCGCTTCCAGGACTACGCGCCCGCGTTCACCCTGGACGGCAAGCACCTCGCGTTCCTGTCGGCGCGCTCCTTCGACCCGGTCTACGACGAGCACGTCTTCGACCTCGCGTTCGTCGAGGGCGTCCGCCCGTACCTGATAACGCTCGCGGCGACCACGCCGTCGCCGTTCGGGCCGCAGCGGCACGGCCGCCCTTTCGAGACACCGGACCGCGACGAGACCCCCGACAGCGAGGGCACCCCCACCACCCGCATCGACCTGGACGGCCTCGCCGACCGCATCGTGCCCTTCCCGGTCGAGGCCGCCCGCTACTCCAACCTGCGGGCCGCGAAGGACGGCGTCCTGTGGCTCCGGCACCCGGTCCACGGCGTCCTCGGCCACTCCCGCGCCACGCCCGACGACCCCGACCCGCAGACCGAGCTGGAGCGCTACGACCTCGCCCAGCAGCGCGTCGAGCATCTCGCCGCCGACGCCGACCACTTCGAGGTCAGCGGCGACGGCAAGCGGGTCCTGCTGTGGACGGACAGCCGGCTCAAGGTCGTCCCCAGCGACCGGCGGGCCTCCGGCGACGACGACAGCGACACCAACATCACCGTCGACCTGTCCCGCGTACGCCAGCTGATCGACCCGGCGGCCGAGTGGCGGCAGATGTTCGAGGAGACCGGCCGCGTCATGCGGGACCACTTCTGGCGGGCCGACATGAGCGGCGTCGACTGGACCGGCGTCCTGGACCGCTACCGGCCCGTCCTCGACCGCGTCGCCACCCACGACGACCTGGTCGACCTGCTGTGGGAGGTGCACGGCGAACTCGGCACCTCGCACGCCTACGTCACCCCCCGCGGCGGCGTCGGCGGCGGCCCCCGGCAGGGCCTGCTCGGCGCGGACATCTCCCGCCACGAGGACGGCACCTGGCGCATCGACCGCGTCCTGCCCTCCGAGACGTCCGACCCGGACGCCCGCTCCCCGCTCGCCGCGCCGGGCGTCGCGGTCCGCGCCGGGGACGCGATCGTCGCCGTCGCCGGACAGCCCGTCGACCCGGTCACCGGCCCCGGGCCGCTGCTGGTGGGCACGGCGGGCAAGCCCGTGGAGCTGACCGTGCTGCCGTCCGGCGGCGGTGAGCCCCGGCACGCGGTCGTCGTCCCGCTGGAGGACGAGGAACCCCTGCGCTACCACGCCTGGGTCGCCGACCGGCGCGCCTACGTCCACGAGAAGTCCGGCGGACGGCTCGGCTATCTCCACGTGCCCGACATGCAGGCGCCGGGCTGGGCGCAGATCCACCGGGACCTGCGCGTCGAGGTCGCCCGCGAGGGCCTCGTGGTCGACGTCCGCGAGAACCGCGGCGGCCACACCTCCCAGTTGGTCGTGGAGAAACTGGCACGGCGCATCGTCGGCTGGGCGTCCCCGCGCGGCATGCGGCCGTACAGCTACCCGATGGACGCGCCGCGCGGTCCGGTCGTCGCCGTCGCCAACGAGTTCTCCGGTTCCGACGGCGACATCGTGAACGCGGCGATCAAGGCGCTCGGCATCGGCCCGGTCGTCGGAATGCGCACCTGGGGCGGCGTCATCGGCATCGACAGCCGCTACCGGCTGGTCGACGGCACGCTGATCACCCAGCCCAAGTACGCGTTCTGGCTGGAGGGTTACGGGTGGGGCGTGGAGAACCACGGCGTCGACCCGGACGTCGAGGTCCCGCAGCGGCCCCAGGACCACGCGGCGGGCCGCGACCCCCAACTGGACGAGGCGATCCGCCTGGCCCTGGAGGCGCTGGAGCGGACCCCGGCCAAGCTCCCGCCGGCCCTGCCGTAGTCGGAGGCTCCGGGCGGCCCGGGCCAGTCGTGATCCACAGGCTCCGGGCCGCCTCGCGCCCACCCGATACGATGCCCCCGTATCCGATCAACCGCCGGAGGACACATGCCAGGGGAACCGCAGGACGACTGCCTGTTCTGCAAGATCGTCGCAGGCCAGATCCCGGCGACGATCGTGCGCGAGACGGAGACCACGGTCGCCTTCCGGGACATAAACCCCCAGGCCCCGACGCACGTCCTGGTCATCCCCAAGGCGCACTACCAGGACGCCGCCGCCCTCGCCGCCGGCGCCCCGGAGGTCGCCGCCGACGTGCTGCGCGAGACGCAGGCGGTCGCCGACGAGGAGAAGCTCGACAGCTACCGCATCATCTTCAACACCGGCAGCGGCGCAGGCCAGACCGTGTGGCACGCCCACGCGCACGTCCTCGGCGGCCGCGGCCTGGAATGGCCCCCCGGATAAGCCGTGTCCGTACGCGAGTTGGTGGTCCTCGGCACCGCCAGCCAGGTCCCGACCCGGCACCGCAACCACAACGGCTACCTGCTGCGCTGGGACGGCGAGGGCATCCTGTTCGACCCCGGCGAGGGCACGCAGCGCCAGATGCTGCGCGCCGGGGTCGCCGCCCACGACCTGAACCGGATCTGCGTCACCCACTTCCACGGCGACCACTCCCTCGGTCTCGCGGGCGTGATCCAGCGCATCAACCTCGACAAGGTGCCGCACGAGGTCACCGCCCACTACCCGCGCTCCGGCAAGCGCTTCTTCGACCGCCTCCGGTACGCCACCGCCTACCGCGAGACGGTGAAGCTGACCGAGGCGCCAGTCGCCGCCGACGGCGTACTGGCCACGACCTCCGGCTACACGCTGGAGGCCCGCAGGCTGTCCCACCCCGTCGAGTCCTACGGCTACCGGCTGACCGAGCCCGACGGCCGCCGCATGCTGCCGGAACGGCTCGCCGCGCACGGCATCAAGGGGCCGGACGTGGGCCGCCTCCAACGGGAGGGCGTCCTCGGCGGAGTGACCCTGGACGACGTGAGCGAGGTGCGGCGCGGCCAGCGGTTCGCGTTCGTCATGGACACCCGGCTGTGCGACGGCGTGCACGCGCTGGCCGAGGGCTGCGACCTGCTCGTCATCGAGTCGACGTTCCTCGACGAGGACACCGGCCTCGCGGTGGAGCACGGCCACCTCACCGCCGGTCAGGCGGCCCGCGCGGCACGGGACGCGGGCGTACGGCACCTGGTGCTCACGCACTTCAGCCAGCGCTACTCCGACCCCGCGGAGTTCGAGCGGCAGGCCAGGGCCGCCGGCTTCGAGGGCGAGCTGACCGTGGCGCACGACCTCCTCCGGGTACCGGTTCCGAAACGTCGGTAATGGGCCCGCACGATGCCTTGATGCCCCTGCCGAAAGCAACGTGCGGCTGCGCACCGTGGACACCCTGGCCGACCACCCGCTGCCCGCGATGCTGGAGGCGGGCCTGATGCGCACGGTCAACTCCGACGACCCGGCCTACTTCGGCGGTTACGCGGGCGACACCTTCGACGCCGTGCGCGCCGCGCTCGGCCGCACCGAGGACCGGCTGCGCGAGCTGGCCCGCAACTCCTTCCTCGCGTCCTTCCTGGAACACGACGAGGAACTGCGGGCCGGTTACCTGGCGGAGGTCGAGGCGTACACCTTCGCGTAGCCGCCGGGCGCGGGCGGGCGCACGGCCCCGGGCCCCGGGGGCGTGGTCAGTCGCTCGCGGCGCCCGGCGCCGTCGTCGCCGCGGCGGTGCCGTACTCGCGCTGGGCGGGCACCGCCTGGGCGTCGACGGGGAACTCCACGACGGGGATGTCGGCGAGCGTGGTCTGGCCGTCCTCCGCGTGCTCGGCGACAGGGATGTCCACGACCGGCACCTGACCGGCGGGGACCTGTTCGGCGGCCTGCGGAAGCCGCCCGGCGAACAGCGCCACCGCGGTCATCGGCACGGCGATCACCAGCAGTCCGGCCGCGAGGACGAGCCCCATGCCGGTGAAGCCGGCACCGGCCGACAGCACGCTGCCCACCAGCGGCCCGGCCGCCGTGCCGAGCGAGGACGCCGAGCCGACGAGCACCGCCCACCGGCCGCGCGGGTCGAGGGTGGCGGCGAGACCGATGAGGTACGACAGGACCACCGGGTAGAAGCTGTTCCAGGCGATCTCGCCCGCCGCGAAGCTGCCCAGGTCGGTCGCGGAGGCGCTGAGCACGATGCAGCCCGCGATGACGACCGTGCCGCCGCCGACCGGCACCGCCCGGCCCAGCCGGGTGCCGAGCGCGCCCGCCGCGAGCACGCCGAGTAGCCCGGCGCCGAGCGCCACCGCGAACACGGCGCCGACGGTGGCCTCGCCGAGGCCGGCCTGCGTCAGACCGATCCGGCCGCTGACGCCCCACAGGGAGTTCTGCGCGAGGGACCAGCACACCATGGCGGCGGCGAGGACGACACCGGCGCGCAGATGGGGCAGCCGGGCCGTGCTGACGTGGGCGTGGGCCGGGGTGGTGCGGCTCGGGAGGCGGCCGGTCGTCGGCCACACGGCGAGCGCGGTCAGGGCGATGGCGGCGAGCGGCAGACCGTGCCCGGGGCCGAGGTGCGGCACCGTCAGATAGACGGCGCCGGCCAGCGCGGAGACGCTGAGCAGGCCGAGCGTGGTGGTGCGGTGCGGATCGCGCTGCCCGGCGATGCCGGTGGCGGCGACGGTGGTGACCGTGCCGGAGCCGAACCCGCCGAGGACCGCGCCGACGACGACGGCCGGCACGAGCGTGGCGAGCGCGGCGGTGCCGTAGCCGAGGACGGCGAGGGCGAGGCCGGCGCGGGCCAGGGCGCGCGGGCCGATCCGCTCGACGCGGGAGGCCCACAGAAAACCGGCCGTCGCCGAACTCAGCAGCAGGGCGCTGCCGACGGCGCCGGACTGCGTCGCGGAGAGCGGAAGTCCCGAGTCGAGCCTGCCGACGGTGGTCGGGAGGAGGTACGGGGCGAGGTACCCGGCCGTGAAAAGGGCGACGAGGGGCCAGGGCGTGGTGCGAGGGGCGAACACGGGCGTTCCCAGGGCATGCGTAATGAAGCGTCAATGGGGGAGGGGGGCGCCGACCGTCGACGGACAGGAACGCGCGGGGCAATTTGTATCAAGCACGTATTGGTGCAAGCGAGGCGAGAAGCTGTGATCTGGATCACTCTTGCGTTTGGGCTTGTGGGGGCCGGGTAGGAGCGCGATTTTTTCAAGATCGGACCCCGGTCCCCCTGGCGTCGCCGCACCGGGCCCACTCCGGACCATTGACGCCCCGTCGTTCGCGTATATAACCTCCATCTTCATACGTGGATGGCATCTACATCGGGAGACGAAGCGCCCCGTGACCCGCGACCTCACCATCACCGACGTGCGCCTGACGCCCATCCTGGTCGCCGACCCGCCGCTGCTGAACACGCAGGGCGTCCACCAGCCGTACACGCCCCGGCTGATCGTCGAGGTCGTCACCGCCGACGGGACCACCGGCGTCGGCGAGACCTACGGCGACACCAAGTACCTCGAACTCGCCCGCCCCTTCGCCGAGAAGCTCAAGGGCCGCCAGGTCTGCGACCTCAACGGCCTGTTCACCGTCGCCGACGAGGTGGCCGTGGACGACTCCCGGGTGGAGAACGCCGTCGACGTCGGCGGGCTGCGCGGCGTCCAGACCGCCGACAAACTCCGCCTCTCCGTCGTCTCCGGCTTCGAGGTCGCCTGCCTCGACGCCCTCGGCAAGGTGCTCGGCCTGCCCGTCCACGCCCTGCTCGGCGGCAAGGTCCGCGACGCCGTCGAGTACAGCGCCTACCTGTTCTACAAGTGGGCCGACCACCCGGCGGGGGTGCCCGCCGAGAAGGACGACTGGGGCGCCGCCCTCGACCCGGCCGGCGTGGTCGAGCAGGCCCGCAGGTTCACCGAGCGGTACGGCTTCACCTCCTTCAAGCTCAAGGGCGGCGTCTTCCCGCCCGAGCAGGAGATCGCCGCGATCCGCGCCCTCGCCGACGCCTTCCCCGGCCGGCCGCTGCGCCTCGACCCCAACGGCGCCTGGTCCGTCGAAACGTCCGTCGAGGTCGCCGCCGCCCTCGGCGACGTCCTCGAATACCTGGAGGACCCCGCGCTCGGCACCCGCGCCATGGCCGACGTCGCCCGGCGCACCGGCGTGCCGCTCGCGACCAACATGTGCGTGACGACGTTCGCCGAGATCGAGGAGGCCTTCACCGAGAACGCCGTCCAGGTCGTCCTGTCCGACCACCACTACTGGGGCGGGCTGCGCAACACCCAGCAACTCGCCGCCGTCTGCCGCACCTTCGGCGTCGGCGTGTCCATGCACTCCAACACCCACCTCGGGATCAGCCTCGCCGCGATGACCCACGTCGCGTCCACCGTCCCCGACCTCCACCACGCCTGCGACTCCCACTACCCCTGGCAGTCGGAGGACGTCCTCACCGAACGCCTCACCTTCGACGGCGGCAAAGTCGCCGTGTCCGACGCGCCCGGCCTCGGCGTCGCACTCGACCGCGACCGCCTGGACGTCCTCCACCGACGCTGGCTCGATGACGACGGCACACTCCGCGAGCGCGACGACGCCGCCGCCATGCGCGTCACGGACCCGGACTGGGTCACACCGGCGGTCCCGCGCTGGTAGCCGCCGTTCCGCCCGCCGCTCAGCGCTCCACCGGCGTCGTGATCACGCCGTTCCGGGCGGCCACGCGCGTGGCCGCCCGGTTGCCGGTCCTCTGGTGCACACTGGCCTGATCCGCACCATGTCAGGGAGAGCGCACCGTGACCGCGTCCGCCTCGTCCCCCGGAGAGGGACCCACCTGCCGAGCCCAGGTCGACCCCCTGGCCGACCTGCGCGCCCCGGACGACCCGCCCTGGGACGTGTACCTCACGGGCACCGTCTTCCTGGACATCATCTTCACCGGGCTCGACTCCGCCCCCGTGCGCGGCACCGAGTCCTGGGCGCGCGGCATGGGCTCCAGCCCGGGCGGCGTCGCCAACATGGCCACCGCCCTCGCCCGCCTCGGCCTGCGCACGTCCCTCGCCGCGGCCTTCGGCGACGACCACTACGGCGACTACTGCCGCGACGCCCTCCAGCAGGGCGAGGGCATCGACCTCACCTTCTCGCGCACGGTGCCCTGCTGGCACTCGCCGGTCACGGTCTCCATGGCGTACGAGGGCGAGCGCACGATGGTCTCCCACGGCCACGAACCGCCCCCCGAGGAGCCCGCCCCCGACTGCCCGCCCCGCGCGCGTGCCGCCATCGCCTCCCTCACGCCCGGCAGGCGCGCCCCCTGGATCGCGCAGGCCGCCGCCAAGGGCGCCCGCGTCTTCGCCGACGTCGGCTGGGACGACACCGGCGCCTGGGACCTGGCCGGGCTGCCCGACCTGGAGCACTGCGAGGCCTTCCTGCCGAACGCCGCCGAGGCGATGCGCTACACCGGCGCCGACGGCCCGCGCGCCGCCGCCCACGCCCTCACCGAGCACGTGCCGGTGGCCGTCGTCACCCTCGGCGCGGAGGGCGCGTACGCCGTGGACCGGCGCACGGGCGAGACCGCCGACGTGCCCGCGATCGCCGTGGAGGCCCTCGACCCGACCGGCGCCGGGGACGTCTTCGTGGCCGGATTCGTCACCGGTTCCCTCGCCGGCTGGCCGCTCGCCGACCGCCTCGCCTTCGCCGGGCTGACCGCCGCCCTGTCGGTCCAGGAGTTCGGCGGCTCCCTCTCCGCGCCGGGCTGGTCCGAGATCGCCGCCTGGTGGCACAGGGTCCAGTCGGTCGACACCCAGGACCCGACGGCCCTGCACCGCTACGCGTTCCTGGCCGGCCTGGTCCCCGAGGAACTCGCCAGACCCTGGCCGCTGCGCCGCGCGGTCCCGACCATCGGCTTCCGGCACCCGGTGTGACGGAGCGCGCCGGGCGGGCCCCCGCCCCCGCCGAAAAGGCCTACGGCGTTGTCGGTGCACCGTCGTACCCTTGAAGCGCGAGGCCGCCCTCAGCTACGCGGCCGTGAAGAGGAGGAACCGCAGGCCTTCAGCGCCGGCCCATGACTCACACACCCACAGCTCACACCCCCGCGCAGGAGCAGGCGAGAGCGCAGTTCACCGTCCCCGCCCAGCACCCCATGGTGACCGTACTGGGCTCCGGCGACTCCCTCCTGCGCGTGATCGAGAGGGCCTTCCCGGCGGCCGACATCCACGTCCGGGGCAACGAGATCAGCGCGACCGGCGACCCGGCGGAGGTCGCCCTCATTCAGCGCGTGTTCGACGAGATGATGCTGGTGCTCCGCACCGGGCAGCCGATGACGGAGGACGCAGTGGAACGCTCGATCGCCATGCTCAAGGCGAGCGAGAACGGGGAGAGCGACGGCCAGGAGACCCCGGCCGAGGTGCTCACGCAGAACATCCTGTCCTCGCGCGGCCGCACGATCCGCCCCAAGACGCTCAACCAGAAGCGCTACGTGGACGCGATCGACAAGCACACCGTCGTCTTCGGCATCGGCCCCGCCGGCACCGGCAAGACGTACCTCGCCATGGCCAAGGCGGTCCAGGCCCTGCAGTCCAAGCAGGTCAACCGCATCATCCTGACCCGCCCCGCGGTGGAGGCCGGCGAGCGCCTCGGCTTCCTGCCCGGCACGCTGTACGAGAAGATCGACCCGTACCTGCGCCCGCTGTACGACGCGCTGCACGACATGCTCGACCCGGACTCGATCCCGCGCCTGATGGCGGCCGGGACGATCGAGGTCGCGCCGCTGGCGTACATGCGTGGCCGGACCCTGAACGACGCCTTCATCATCCTGGACGAGGCCCAGAACACCAGCCCCGAACAGATGAAGATGTTCCTCACCCGCCTCGGCTTCGACTCGAAGATCGTGATCACGGGCGACGTGACGCAGGTCGACCTGCCCGACGGCACCAAGTCCGGCCTGCGCCAGGTCCAGGACATCCTGGAGGGCGTCGACGACGTCCACTTCTCCCGGCTGTCCTCCCACGACGTCGTCCGGCACAAGCTGGTGGGCCGTATCGTCGACGCGTACGAGAAGTACGACAACAGGCACGGCACCGAGAACGGCGCGCACAAGAGCCGCGGCAAGTCCGGGCACGGGCACAAGGGGAAGTAGACCAGCACGACCATGTCGATCGACGTCAACAACGAGTCAGGCACCGAGGTCGACGAGCAGGCGATCCTCGACATCGCCCGCTACGCGCTCGCCCGGATGCGCATCCACCCGCTCTCCGAGCTCTCGGTGATCGTCGTGGACGCCGACGCCATGGAGCAGCTCCACATCCAGTGGATGGACCTGCCCGGTCCCACGGACGTCATGTCCTTCCCGATGGACGAGCTGCGCCCGCCGTCGAAGGACGACGACGAGCCGCCGCAGGGCCTGCTCGGGGACATCGTGCTGTGCCCCGAGGTCGCCAAGAAGCAGGGCGACGAGGCGCCGACGCAGCACACCATGGACGAGGAGCTCCAGCTGCTCACCGTCCACGGCGTGCTGCACCTGCTGGGCTACGACCACGAGGAACCCGACGAGAAGGCCGAGATGTTCGGCCTGCAGGCCGCCATCGTGGACGGCTGGCGCGCGGAGAAGGGCCTGACCGGCCCGTCCCCGGCCCCGACCGTCTCATGAGCCTCCCGCTCGTCTCCGGAGCGATCGCCCTGGTGGTCGTCGCGTGGCTCGCCGCGTGCGCGGAGGCGGGCCTCGCGCGGGTCTCCAGCTTCCGCGCCGAGGAGGCCGTGCGCTCCGGCCGCCGCGGCAGCGCCAAGCTCGCCCAGGTCGCCGCGGACCCGACGCGCTATCTGAACGTGGCGCTGCTGGTCCGCGTCGCCTGCGAGATGGCCGCCGCCGCGATCGTCACGTACGCGTGCCTGAGGGAGATTCAGGGCACGTGGCAGGCGCTGCTCGCCGCGATCGGCGTCATGGTCCTCGTGTCGTACGTCGCCGTCGGCGTCTCCCCGCGCACCATCGGCCGCCAGCACCCGCTCAACACGGCGACGGCGGCGGCGTACGTCCTGCTGCCGCTCGCCCGCGTCATGGGCCCCATCCCGTCGCTGCTGATCCTCATCGGCAACGCCCTCACCCCCGGCAAGGGCTTCCGCCGCGGCCCGTTCGCGTCCGAGGCCGAGCTGCGGGCCATGGTCGACCTCGCCGAGGCCGAGTCCCTCATCGAGGACGAGGAGCGCCGCATGGTGCACTCCGTCTTCGAACTGGGCGACACCCTCGTCAGGGAGGTCATGGTCCCGCGCACCGACCTCGTCGTGATCGAGCGGTACAAGACCATCCGGCAGGCCCTCACCCTCGCCCTGCGCTCCGGCTTCTCCCGCATCCCGGTGTCCGGCGAGAGCGAGGACGACATCGTCGGGATCGTGTACCTGAAGGACCTCGTCCGCAAGACGCACATCAGCCGCGAGGCGGAGAGCGAGCTGGTGTCCACGGCGATGCGCCCGGCGGTCTTCGTGCCCGACACCAAGAACGCCGGCGACCTGCTGCGCGAGATGCAGAAGGAACGCAACCACGTCGCCGTCGTCATCGACGAGTACGGCGGCACGGCCGGCATCGTCACCATCGAGGACATCCTGGAGGAGATCGTCGGCGAGATCACCGACGAGTACGACCGCGAACTGCCGCCCGTCGAGGACCTCGGCGCCGACCGGTTCCGGGTCACCGCCCGCCTCGGCATCGGCGACCTCGGCGAGCTGTACGGCCTGGAGGAGTTCGACGACGAGGACGTGGAGACGGTCGGCGGCCTGCTCGCCAAGGCCCTCGGCCGCGTCCCCATCGCGGGCGCCTCGTCCCTGGTCGAACTGCCCGACGGCCGCGAGCTGCGGCTCACGGCGGAGGCCGCCGCCGGCCGCCGGAACAAGATCGTCACGGTCCTGGCGGAGCCCGCCGCCCCGGCCGGGGCCGCCGGCGGCGAGGAGGACGAGCCGGAATGACCCCGAAGGAGCTGCGCGCCCTCTGCCTGTCGTTCAACGCGGCCGTGGAGGACTTCCCGTTCAACCCGGACACCTCGGTCTTCAAGGTGCACGGCAGGATGTTCGCCCTGACGGACCTGGACGCGCGGCCCCTGACGGTCAACCTCAAGTGCGACCCGGACGACGCGATCCGGCTGCGCGGCGAGTACGACGGCCTGATCGTCCCCGGCCGGCACATGAACAAGCGGCACTGGAACACGGTCACGGCCGACGGCGGGCTCCCCGACCGGCTGGTGCGGGAACTGGTCGAGGACTCCTACGACCTGGTCGTGGCGGGCCTGCCGCGCGCCGACCGGCTGCGCCTGGACCGCCCCTGACGGCGCGCGCCGCGCTCCGTATGCTCAAGGCCATGACCGACATCAACGCGCTCGATCCCGAGGACCGCAAGATCGTCACCCTGGCCCGCTCCACGCGGGCCCGCAACGGCGTGCCCGAGGGTGCCGCCGTGCGCGACGAGACCGGCCGCACGTACGTCGCGGGCACCGTCGCCCTGGACTCCCTGAAGCTCAGCGCTCTGCAGACGGCCGTGGCGATGGCGGTGGCGTCGGGCGCGAAGTCGCTGGAAGCGGCGGCCGTGGTCACCGACGCGGAGTCGGCGTCGCCCGACGACCTGGCCGCCGTACGGGACCTCGGCGGCCCCGAGACGCCGGTACTGCTGGCCGGCCCGGACGGCACCGTCCGCGCCACCGTCACCGCGGGCTGACGACCCGGTCCGGCGACGGGAACCGACGAAGCGACCCCGGCGACGCGGGCCGGCGTGCGCGCTACAGCGCGTCCGGCCCGCGCTCCCCGGTGCGGACCCGGACGACCGTGTCGACGGGCAGCGCCCACACCTTGCCGTCGCCGATCTTGCCGGTCCGCGCGGCCTTCACGACCGCGTCGACGACGGCGTCGGCGACCGCGTCCTCCACGACGACCTCGATGCGGACCTTCGGCACCAGGTCGACCTGGTACTCGGCGCCGCGGTACACCTCGGTGTGCCCGCGCTGCCGACCGTAGCCGCTGGCCTCGGACACGGTCAGGCCGTGCACGCCGACGTCCTGGAGGGCGGTCTTGACCTCGTCCAGCCGGTACGGCTTGACGATCGCGGTGATGAGCTTCATGCCTGCGACGTGACCTTCCGGGCGGGGGGAACGACGGACGAGGAGACCGGGGCACCGTGCCCCGGGACCCCGTGATCGTAGGCCGTCCCGGCGTGCACCGTAAGGTCCGGGCCGGTGTGCTCCCGCGCCGCCCGGCTGCTCGCCGCCACCGCCCTCGTCCTGCCGGGGGCACGCGTGTGCGGCGGGGGGTTGTGGATCAGGGACAATGGGCGCCATGAGCGTTCGCAGCCAGTCATCCGAGCCGTCGGAATCGTCGGAGGCCGCCCACCGGGCGGGCTTCGCCTGTTTCGTGGGCCGCCCCAACGCGGGCAAGTCCACCCTCACGAACGCTCTGGTCGGGCAGAAGGTGGCCATCACCTCCAACCGCCCGCAGACGACCCGGCACACGGTGCGCGGCATCGTGCACCGGCCCGACGCGCAGCTGATCCTGGTGGACACCCCCGGCCTGCACAAGCCGCGCACGCTGCTGGGCGAGCGGCTGAACGACGTGGTCCGCACGACGTGGGCCGAGGTCGACGTGATCGGCTTCTGCCTGCCCGCCGACCAGAAGATCGGCCCCGGCGACCGCTTCATCGCCAAGGAGCTCGCCGACATCCGCAGGACGCCGAAGGTCGCCATCGTCACCAAGACGGACCTGGTGGACTCCAAGGCCCTCGCCGAGCAGCTGATCGCCGTCGACCAGCTGGGCAAGGAACTCGGCATCACCTGGGCGGAGATCGTCCCGGTGTCGGCGACCGCGAACAAGCAGGTCGACCTGGTGGCCGACCTGCTGATCCCGCTCATGCCGGAGGGCCCGCCGCTCTACCCGGAGGGCGACCTCACGGACGAGCCCGAGCAGGTCATGGTGGCCGAGCTGATCCGCGAGGCGGCCCTGGAGGGCGTCCGCGACGAACTGCCGCACTCCATCGCCGTCGTCGTCGAGGAGATGCTGCCGCGCGAGGACCGTCCCGCGGACAAGCCGCTGCTGGACATCCACGCCAACCTCTTCATCGAGCGCCCCAGCCAGAAGGGCATCATCATCGGCCCCAAGGGCAAGCGCCTGAAGGACGTCGGCATCAAGTCCCGCAAGCAGATCGAGGCCCTGCTGGGCACGCCGGTCTTCCTCGACCTGCACGTGAAGGTCGCCAAGGACTGGCAGCGCGACCCCAAGCAACTGCGCCGACTCGGCTTCTGACCCGGGCCACCGGCCGCCCGGGCCCCGCGGCCTACGCGCCTTCCTTCAGCACCCGCGAGATCAGCCCGCGCTGGTCCTCGGTCAGCCGGGGGTCGGCGCAGTACACCGTCCGGCCGTCCACCGTGATCTGGTAGCTGAAGCCGTCCGGCACCCCGATCGGCGGGGTGCCCCGGCCGTCGGCCACCGCCCGTTCGGCCAGGGCGTGCCACTCGTGCGCGTCGGCGCGTCCCGCGGTGTCCACCTCGGCATGGCGCTCGATGCCCGCGAAGCCGCCCGTGCGCCTCACCTGAATACGCATGGGTCCCTGTGTAGTACGGAACTACGGCGTGCGCACCCCGACCTGCTCCCAGGCCTTGGTGACCGCCCGCAGTTCGTCGCCCTCCCCGAAGCGGGCGCGCGCCGCTTCGACGGTCAGCGCCCCGAAGTCCGCGAAGTTCGCGTCCTGCTCCAGCTCGCCGCCGGTCAGCACGTCGTACCAGATCTGCCCGGCCCGCTCCCAGGCGTGCCCGCCGAGCGCCGTGGCCGCGAGGTAGAACGCGTGGTTCGGGATACCGGAGTTGATGTGCACGCCGCCGTTGTCGCGGCCGGTGCGCACGTAGTCGTCCATCGTCGCGGGCTGCGGGTCCTTGCCGAGGACGTCGTCGTCGTACGCCGTGCCGGGCGCCTTCATGGAGCGCAGCGCCTGGCCGGTGACGCGCGGCGCGAGCAGTCCCGCGCCGATCAGCCAGTCGGCCTCGGCCGCGGTCTGGCCCAGCGTGTACTGCTTGATGAGGGCGCCGAACACGTCGGACACCGACTCGTTGAGCGCGCCGGGCTGGCCGAAGTAGGTCAGGTTGGCGGTGTACTGGGTGACGCCGTGGGCGAGTTCGTGGCCGATGACGTCGATGGCGTTGGTGAAGTCGAGGAAGATCTCGCCGTCCCCGTCGCCGAACACCATCTGCTCGCCGTTCCAGAAGGCGTTGTTGTACTCGCGGTCGTAGTGCACGGTCGCGTCGAGCGGCAGTCCGGCGCCGTCGATGGAGTTGCGTCCGTAGGCCTTCAGCAGCAGTTCGAAGGTGGCGCCGAGGCCGGCGTAGGCGCGGTTCACGGTGGCGTCGGAGCCGGGTTCGTCGCCCTCGGAGCGGACCTTCCGGCCGGGCAGGTCGGTGCCGTGTCCGGCGTCGTGGATCGTGCGGTGGGGCTTGTCGGCCTCGGCGCCCGCGGGCGGGGCGACGGACGGGGCGCCGACGACGGTGGTCAGCCGGCGCTGGGTGCGCTCGTAGGCGTCGCGCTGCAGGGTGCGGCGCGCCGGGCCGGCGAGCGCCGGGTCGTCGGCCTGCGCGAGCCGGTCGAGGACGTGCGGCGGGATGATCGTGCAGAAGACGGGCTGGAGGCCGTGGGTCGTCGTCATGCCAGGCACCATCGCAGTCGGTGACGGAGTTGTCACGGGTGGCAACCGTGATGGGGGAAATATGGGCTCAGTGGGCCCGGCGGGGCGGCGGTCAGTGGTATACGGCACTTTTCGTCCGCTTCGTCCCGACGGTCCCGCATACTGGAACGGGCCCGCGCGTCCCGCGCGGCTCGGCTAGGCTGCGAAGCATCATGCGTTTCGGGCTGCTTCTCCTTAGCTGCCGCGGCGAGGGCCTGTAGTCGAGGCCGACCCCCTCCCCGCGGAGTCTGGCGTTGCGCCGTCGGCCGTCCATTCGGACACACGAGGAGCCCTTCGCACCATGGCCAACCGCCAGCAGCCCAGTTCCATGCCGATCCACAAGTACCGCGGGTACGAGCAGGTCGACATCCCCGACCGCACCTGGCCCGGCAAGCGCATCACCACCGCCCCCCGCTGGCTCTCCACCGACCTGCGCGACGGCAACCAGGCCCTGATCGACCCCATGTCGCCCGCCCGCAAGCGCGCGATGTTCGACCTGCTGGTCAGGATGGGCTACAAGGAGATCGAGGTCGGCTTCCCCGCCTCCGGCCAGACCGACTTCGACTTCGTCCGCTCGATCATCGAGGACGAGAGCGCCATCCCGGACGACGTGACGATCTCCGTGCTGACCCAGGCCCGCGAGGACCTGATCGAGCGCACGGTGGAGTCCCTGAAGGGCGCCAAGCGGGCCACCGTCCACCTGTACAACGCGACCGCGCCGGTCTTCCGCCGGGTCGTCTTCCGCGGTTCCAGGGACGACATCAAGCAGATCGCCGTCGACGGCACGCGGCTGGTGATGGAGTACGCGGAGAAACTGCTGGGCCCGGAGACGCGGTTCGGCTACCAGTACAGCCCCGAGATCTTCACCGACACCGAGCTGGACTTCGCGCTGGAGGTCTGCGAGGCGGTCATGGACGTCTGGCAGCCCGGCCCGGACCGCGAGATCATCCTCAACCTGCCCGCCACGGTGGAGCGTTCGACGCCGTCCACGCACGCGGACCGCTTCGAGTGGATGGGCCGCAACCTCTCCCGCCGCGAGTACGTCTGCCTGTCGATCCACCCGCACAACGACCGCGGTACGGCCGTCGCCGCCGCCGAACTGGCGCTGATGGCCGGCGCCGACCGCGTCGAGGGCTGCCTGTTCGGGCAGGGCGAGCGCACCGGCAACGTCGACCTGGTCACCCTGGGCATGAACCTGTTCTCGCAGGGCGTCGACCCGCAGATCGACTTCTCCGACATCGACGAGATCCGTCGCACGTGGGAGTACTGCAACCAGATGGAGGTCCACCCGCGCCACCCGTACGTGGGCGACCTGGTCTACACGTCCTTCTCCGGCTCCCACCAGGACGCCATCAAGAAGGGCTTCGACGCGATGGAGGCCGACGCGAAGGCCAGGGGCGTCACCGTCGACGACATCGAGTGGGCCGTGCCCTACCTGCCGATCGACCCGAAGGACGTCGGCCGGTCCTACGAGGCCGTCATCCGCGTCAACTCGCAGTCCGGCAAGGGCGGAATCTCGTACGTCCTGAAGAACGACCACAAGCTGGACCTGCCGCGCCGGATGCAGATCGAGTTCTCGAAGATCATCCAGGCGAAGACGGACGCCGAGGGCGGCGAGATCACGCCGAAGGAGATCTGGGCCGTCTTCCAGGACGAGTACCTGCCGAACCCGGAGAACCCCTGGGGCCGCATCCAGGTCAAGAACGGCCAGTCGACGACCGACCGGGACGGCGTCGACACGCTCACCGTCGAGGCCGCCGTCGACGGCGCGGACACGGTGCTGACCGGCACGGGCAACGGTCCGATCTCGGCCTTCTTCGACGCCCTCCAGTCCATCGGCATCGACGTACGCCTGCTGGACTACCAGGAGCACACGATGAGCGAGGGCGCCTCCGCGCAGGCCGCCTCGTACATCGAGTGCGCCATCGACGACAAGGTGCTGTGGGGCATCGGCATCGACGCCAACACCACCCGCGCCTCGCTGAAGGCGGTCGTCTCCGCCGTCAACCGCGCGGCTCGCTGATCACCCGATCGGTGCTTCGGGCCCCGTCCGCCGACGCACGGCGCACGGGGCCCGCGGCCCGTCCGGAGGCGCCCGGTCCGCCGTGCCGGGACGGCCTCCGGGCGTCGGTTACCGGCCACTTCGCTGTGGAGGTCACGGAAAGGTCTCTTCCGGGGTACTGACTCCGGCTCACCGATGTGGCTAACATCACCAGGCGCGGCGATGTTGCCGTGGCATTACGGAGGTGCTGCGACGTGCTGCCTGGACGGGGACGAGACGGCCGTGCTGCCCGGCTTTCGCGCATCATGGGCACCCGCACCGTATGGACGGCCGCCGGTGACGGCGAGTTCTTCTGCCCGGGGTGCGGAGGCGACCGCAACTACCAGCGGCTGACCGGCCGCCGGCGCTTCACCGTGCTCGGCGCGCCCGTCCTGTCGCGCGGCGAGACCGGCCCGGTCGTGGAGTGCGCGGCCTGCCGCGGCCACTTCGGCACCGACGTCCTCGACCACCCCACCACGACCCGCTTCTCGGCGATGCTCCGCGACGCCGTGCACACGGTCGCCCTGGCCGTCCTCGCCGCGGGCGGCGCCGGATCCCGTACGGCGCTGGACACGGCCGTCGGCGCGGTCCGCGCGGCCGGGTTCGACGACTGCACCGCCGACCAGCTCGCCGCGCTCGTCGAGGCCCTGGAGGCGGACACCGGGCGGGTCTGCGGCGAGCCCTGCGGCCCCGGCCTGGCGATAGAGCTGCACGAGGCGCTGGACCCGCTCGCCCCGCACCTCGCCGCCGCCGGCCGCGAATCGATCCTGCTCCAGGGCGCCCGCATCGCCCTGGCCGACGGCCCCTACACGCCCGCCGAGCGGGACGTCCTCGCCACGGTCGGCGCCGCGCTCACGATCTGCACCGACGACGTCGACCGCCTGCTGACCGAGGCCCGCACCCCGTCGTAGCCGGTCGGCCCTCCGTGTCCCGGGGAGCGCCCGCGGTACTCCCCGGGGAGTAGTCCGGGCCCCATGACGCCCCACGCAGTAGCGCGGGCCTCGGTCTTCGGTCCGACGAAACGCCGCTCTCCCGCCGGGAGTCTGGAAGCGACCCAGACACCCGACCGGAGGGAGGCCCGTCCATGGGGGCCGCAAGGACGCGTACCGGGCGACGGCGTGCCGTGCCCTGGGCGGTGGTCGGCCTGTGGCTGGCCGCGCTCGTGCTCGCCGGACCACTCGCCGGGAAGTTCGGCGACGCGCAGCAGAACCGCGCCGTCGACTACCTCCCGGACAGCGCCGACTCGACGCAGGTCGCCCGCATCCAGGACACGCTGCCCGGCGGCGAGTCGACCGACCTCGTCCTCGTCTACCATCGCGACGGCGGCCTGACCGCCGACGACCGGCGCACCGCCGAGCGGCAGGTCGCCGAGGTCGCCGACGCCCACCCGCTGTCGAATGAGCCGCGCGGTGTCCCGTCCGAGGACGGCGCCACCCTGATGTACCCGGTGTCCAGCACCGCGCCCGGCCAGGACGAGGACGCCCGCGACGCCTTCGTCGAGGACGTGCGCGAGATGGCCGAGGGCGGCGCGGGGCTGAGCGCCGAGGTCGGCGGACCCGGCGCCCTCAACACCGACATGGGCAAGGTCTTCGAGACGATCGACGGCACGCTGCTGATGGCCACGCTCGCCGTCGTCACCGTGCTGCTGATCCTCATCTACCGCAGCCCCTTCCTGTGGTTCGTCCCGCTCGCCGTCGCCGGCGTCGCCACCGCCATGGCGATGGCCGCCGCGTACGGCCTGCACGAGCTGTTCGACGTCACGATCACCGGCCAGAGCGGCGGCGTGATGACCGTCCTCGTGCTCGGCGCCGGCACCGACTACGCGCTGCTGCTCATCTCCCGCTACCGCGAGGAACTGCGGCGCCACGAGCGGCCCTACGACGCCATGCGCGCCGCCCTGCGCGGCTGCGGCCCGGCGATCCTCGCGTCGTCCGGGACCGTCGCTGCCGGCCTGCTGTGCCTGCTCGCCGCCGACCTCAACAGCAGCAGCGGCATGGGCCCGGTCGGCGTGGTCGGGGTGCTCGCGGCACTCGTCGCCATGACGACCCTGCTGCCCGCCGTGCTGGTCCTGCTCGGCCGCCGCGTCTTCTGGCCGCTGATCCCGGCCTTCGGCAGCACGCCCAAGGCCCGCAGGTCGCTGTTCGCCGCCATGGGCACCTCCGCCGCCCGCCGGCCCGCCGCCGTCCTCGCCGGCGGTGCCGTACTGCTCGGCGCGCTCGCCCTCGGCACGTTCAACCTCTCCGGCGGCATCAAGCAGGAGGACACCTTCACCGACCGGCCCGAGTCCATCTCCGCGCTCCAGACGCTGGCCCGCGACTATCCGGACCGCAGCAGCCAGCCCCTCACCGTCATGGCGCCCACCGACGAGGCCGACACCGTCCTGGCCGAGGCGCGCGGCACCCACGGCGTCGCCGACGCCGTGGCCGGACGCGCGGGCGGGGGCTGGACGGAGATCGCCGTGTTCGCCACCGCCGCACCGCAGACCGACGCCGAGACCCGCACCCTCGCGTCCCTGCGCGCCGCGCTCGACGACACCGGCGCCCACGTCGGCGGCACCAGCGCCCAGCAACTCGACCTCGCCGACAGCGAGGCCCGGGACCGCAAGGTCGTCGTGCCGCTCGTGCTGACCGCCGTCTTCCTCATCCTGGTGGCGCTGCTGCGCAGCCTCGTCGCCCCACTGCTGCTCCTCGCGGCCGTGGTCGCGGTGTGGGGGGCCGCCCTCGGCATCGGCGGCCTCGTCTTCGGACCGCTGCTCGGCTTCGAGGGCTCCGACCCCGGACTCGGCCTGCTGTCCTTCGTGTTCCTCGTCGCCCTCGGCGTCGACTACGGCATCTTCCTCATGCACCGGATGCGCGAGGAGTCCGTGAACGGCGCCGAACCCGATGCCGCCGCCCTCACCGCGCTGCGCACCACCGGCGGCGTCATCGCCTCCGCCGGCGTCGTGCTCGCCGCGACGTTCGCCGTGCTCACCACGCTGCCGCTGGTGCCGCTCGTCCAGCTCGGCTTCGTCATCGCCGTCGGCGTCCTGCTCGACACCTTCCTCGTGCGGACCTACCTGGTCACCACGGCGAGCGTGCTGCTGCGCCGCCGGGTCTGGTGGCCGGGCCGGCTGTCCAAGGCACCGCAGGCCGTGCCCGCCCCGGCGGAACGCAGCCCCGAGCCGGTGTGACCCACCGGGCGCCCCTCCCACTGCCGGAGGGGCGCCCCCGTGCCGGAGGATGACCCCGTGCAGACAACGACGACAGTGCCGGATGCCCGGCCGCACGTGGGCGAGCGGATCCTGGCCGCGGTCGGCCGCGACCCGCTCACCGCCCCGCACGGCGCGCGCAACGACGCGTTGCTCGCCGTCGCCCTCGCCGTGACGTCCGCGTGCCTGGCCCTGTTCACCGACGAGGGCCGCCGCCCGGACGCCGTCGGCTGGGTGCTGCTGCTCGCCGCGCAGGTGCCGGTGGTGTGGCGCAGGCGCCGCCCGATGGCGGCCCTGGCGGCCGTCGTGGCGCTCGTCGCGCCGTACCACGCCCTCGACTTCAACCACGCCGCCCCCACCCCGGCTGCCTACGTCGCGCTGTACACCGTCGCCGTCACCGGCCGTCCGATGCGTACGCTGCTGACGGGCGTCGCCGTCGTCGGAGTGTCCGTGAGCGTGATGCTCACCGTCGACACCAAGCAGGCCCTCGAACTGCTCCGCATCTCCGGCTGGGTCGTCGCCGTCCTCTTCCTCGGCGTCGACGTCCGCTTCTACCGGCAGTACGTCGCCGCCATCGTCGAGCGCGCCGAACGCGCCGAACGCACCCGCGAGGAGGAGGCCCGCCGCCGCGTCGCCGAGGAACGCCTGCGCATCGCCCGCGACCTGCACGACCTCCTCGCCCACAGCATCACCCTGATCGGCGTGCAGACCTCCGTCGCCGCGCACGTCCTGCACGCCGACCCCGAGCGCCTCGACCGCGCCGCCGTCGCCAGGTCCCTCGACGACATCGCCGAGACCTGCCGCACCGCGCGCGGCGAACTGCGCACCACGCTGGAGGTGCTGCGCGAGCCCGGCCCCGCCGACACCCGCAGTCCGCTGCCCGGCCTGCGCGGGCTGCCCGACCTCGCCGAGGCCGCCCGCGTCGCGGGAGCGAAGGTCGAACTGACCGTGCCCGACGGGGAGGTGCCGCCCGCCGTCGGCGCCGCCGCCTACCGCATCGTGCAGGAGGCCCTCACCAACGCCGTACGGCACGCCGGGCCCGACCCGGTCGTGCGGGTGCGCGTGACCGAGGCGGACGGCGCGCTGCGGCTGGCCGTCACCGACGACGGCACCGGACCCACCCCCGGCACGGCCCCCGGCTTCGGGCTGGTCGGCATGCGGGAGCGGGTGCGCAGCGTGGGTGGCACACTCGACGCCGGGCCGCGACCGGAGGGCGGCTTCGAGGTGCGGGCCGTGCTGCCGGTCCGGGCCGGGGCCGAGGGGGAGGGGAACCGATGATCCGCGTGCTGCTCGCGGACGACCAGACGCTGGTGCGGGCCGCGTTCGCCATGCTCGTGGAGTCCGCGCCCGGCATGGTGGTCGTCGGCCAGGCCGGCACCGGCCGCGAGGCCGTCGAACTGGCCCGCAGCGAACGCGCCGACCTCGTCGTGATGGACATCCGCATGCCCGATGTCGACGGCATCGAGGCGACCCGGCTCATCGCCGCCGACGAGGACCTCGCCGGGGTGAAGGTCCTCGTGCTGACGACATACGACACCGACGAGAACATCGTGGAGGCGCTGCGCGCGGGCGCCTCCGGGTTCCTCGTCAAGGACACCCGGCCCGCCGAACTCCTCGACGCCATCCGCACCGTGGCGGCCGGTGAGGCGCTGCTGTCGCCAGGGCCGACGGCACGGTTGATCGAGCGGTTCCTGCGCACCCCGCAGGCGCCGGCCGCGGGCGGCCCCGAGTGCCTGTCGGAACGCGAGCGCGAGGTGCTCACCCTGGTCGCGCGGGGGCTCAACAACACGGAGATCGCCGACCTGTTGGGGCTGAGCCCGCTCACCGCGAAGACCCACGTCAGCCGCATCATGGGCAAGCTCGGGGCGCGGGACCGGGCCCAGTTGGTCATCGTGGCGTACGAGTCGGGGCTGGTGAGACCGGGGAGCAGGTGACCGGCACCGGTCGCCGCGCAGGAGAACGACGACAGTCCTGGCCTCTTCCCTGCCACAGCACTAGAGCAGCCCGGCCGCCGCCAGGTACGTGCCCACCCGTTCCACCTCGTCCGGCGACAGCGGCACCTGAGGTTCCGCCGTCGCCGGGCAGGCGATGACGCCCCGCAGCCGCAGCGCCGCCTTGAACGCGCCGAGCGCCGAGGAGCCGGCGCCCATCCTGGCCGGGTCGCCGACGCCCACCAGGCCGAACAGGGCGCACAGCCGCTCCTGTTCGGCCCGCGCCTGCTCCCAGTCGCCCGCCCGGCACAGCCGGTCGAGACGGACGTAGCCGTGCGGGTCGACGTTGGCGAGGCCGGGCACCGCCCCGTGGGCGCCCAGCGCGAGCGCCGCGTCCACCACCAGCTCGGAGCCGGTCAGCGCGCTGAAGCCGGCGAGGCCCGGGTCCGCGTGGACGCCGGTCACCACGGCGCGGAAGGCGCCGAGGTCGCCGCTGGAGTCCTTCAGGCCCGCCAGCACCCCCTCGGCGGCCAGCTCCAGCACCAGGTCGGCGGGCAGCTTGGTGTGCACGGACTGCGGCAGGTCGTAGGCCAGCACGGGCACCGGGCTGCGCTCGGCGACCAGCCGGTAGTGCCGGGCGATCTCCGCGCGGTGGGTACGGGCGTAGAACGGCGCGGTGACGACCACGGCGTCCGCGCCCGCCGCGGTGACGTCCCGGACGTGGTCCAGCACGCGCGGCGTCGTCATGTCGATCGCCCCGGCCAGCACCGGCAGCCGCCCTCCCACGTGCGACACGACCGCCTCCACGACCGACCTGCGCTGCCGGTCCGTCAGATACGCCGCCTCCGACGTGGAGCCCAGCACGAACAGGCCGTCCACACCCGCGTCCACCAGATGGTCGACCAGCGCGACCAGCGAGCCGACGTCCACCTCGCGGTCCGGTGTCAGGGGCGTGCAGACGGGCGGGACGACACCGGTCAACGGGGCGGGCAGGGTCATGAAGGCTCCCTTGTGTGCGTCTGGCGTACGAGGTCGCGGGTGGACTCGTCCTCCTCGACAGGATGGTGACAGCGGAAGCGGTGACCGGGTACCGACGCGTCCGAGAAGTCCGGCATCACCTGCGCGCACACCTCGTCCGCCTTCCAGCAGCGGGTGCGGAACGGGCAGCCGCTCGGCGGGCGGGTCGCCGACGGCACCGGACCGGCCAGCGGGATCGGCTCGATCGGGTCCAGCAGGCCGGGCGTGGCGGAGAACAGGGCGCGGGTGTAGGGGTGCCGGGCCCGGTCGGTGACCCGGCCGGCCGGGGACTCCTCGACGATCCGGCCGAGGTACATGGTGATCACGCGGTCGCTCATCCGCCGCACCGTCTGGATGTCGTGCGACACGAACACCAGCGCCAGGCCCAGCCGTTCCTTCAGGTCGAGCAGCAGGTTGAGGATCTGCGCCCGTACGGACACGTCGAGGGCGCTCGTCGGCTCGTCCGCGACGACCAGGTCCGGGCCGAGGGCCAGGGCGCGGGCGATGGCGACGCGCTGGCGCTGCCCGCCGGACAACTGGCCCGGCAGCGCGTCGGCCAGCGCCCGCGGCAGCCCCACCAGCGACATCAACTCCCGTACCCGCGCGTCGCGTTGCTCGGCGGTTCCCTGGCGGTGCACGTCGAGCGGGTCGCGCAGGATCTGCCGGACGGTCAGCCGGCGGTTCAGGGCCGTGGAGGGGTCCTGGAAGATCATGCCGGTGTGGCGGCCGACCGTGGCGCGGCGTTCGGCGGGCGGCATCGTCCACAGGTCCCGGCCGCGGAACGACACCGTCCCGGCCGTCGGCCGGTCCACGCCGACCAGCAGCTTCGCCAGCGTCGACTTGCCGCAGCCCGACTCGCCGACCACGCCGACCGTCTCGCCGGGCGCGATCGTGAGGTCGGCGCCGGTCAGGGCGTACACCCGGTCGCGGGTGAACACCCCGCCGCTGCGCGCCTTGTGCACGACGTGCGCGTCGGCGAGCTCCACGACCGGGCCGGGTGACACGGCGCGGCCCTCGTCCCCGTCCCCCTCGGCCGTCACGCCCCGGCCCTCGTGCGGGCGGCCACCGGTCGTCACTTCGCCGTTCACGGCGGACGTCCCGGCGCGGCCCTCGTCCCCGTCCCCCTCGGCCGTCACGCCCCGGCCCTCGGCACCGTCCCCGTCGCTGCCCCTCGTCACGGCACCGTCCCCGTCCCCGTCGCCGTCCCTCGTCACGGCACCGTCTCCGTCTCCGTAGTGGCCAGGTCGACGGCCGGGTGGTGGCAGGCGGCCGTGTGGTCCGGGGGGCCCGTCAGGACGGGCGCCGTCGTGCGGCACACCGCGCTCGCCCTCTGGCAGCGGTCGGCGAAGCGGCAGCCCGCCGGGAAGTCCGCGGGGGAGGGGACGACGCCCCTGATCTGCGTCATCCGTTCCTCCGCCGACTCCAGCGACAGCACACTGCCGAGCAGACCGCGCGTGTAGTGGTGCGCGGGCGCCTCCACCAGGTCGGCGGTCACGCCGGTCTCCACGATCTGCCCGCCGTACATCACCGCCACCCGGTCGGTGACGTCGGCGATCAGCGCCAGGTCGTGGGAGACGAGGACCAGCGCGAACCCCAGCTCCGCGCGCAGCCTCAGCAGCAGCTCCATCACCTGCGCCTGCACGGTCACGTCGAGGGCCGTGGTCGGCTCGTCGGCGACGATGAGACGCGGCTCGCGGGACAGGGCCATCGCGATGAGCACGCGCTGGCGCTGGCCGCCGGACAACTCGTGCGGATAGCTGCGCAGGGTCCGCTCCGGGTCCAGGCCGACCATCGTCAGCAGCTCGGCGGGCCCGCGCTTCCCGCCGCGCCGGACGACCTGCTTCAGCTGCGCCCGGATCGTCATGGCGGGGTTCAGCGACGACAGGGCGTCCTGGTAGACCATCGCCATCTCGTGGCCGAGGAGCCGGCGCCGCACTCGCATCGGCTCCGCGAGCAGGTCCCGCTGTCCGAAGCGGACCTGGCCGCGCACCCGGGCACCCTTCGGCAGCAGGCCCATCACGGCGAGCGCGGTCAGCGACTTGCCGCAGCCCGACTCGCCGACCAGGCCGAGCACTTCACCGGGGTGCACCTCGAAGCTGATGCCGTCCACGACGTCGACGCCGCCGTGCCGCTGCTCGAAGCCGATCGTCAGGTTCTCCACGGCGAGTACCGGCTGCCCGTCGCGCGGCACCACCCGCGCCCGCGCCTGCAGCCGCCGCGCCGCCTCGTCCAGGCCGGGCAGCCGCAGCACCTCGCCGCCGGGCTCGGGCGCCTGCAGACGGTCCTCGTCGCGGACCTCCACCTCGCGGGCCGACGGCGCCGCCCACGCGTCGGACACGCCCTCGGAGAGGATGTTCAGGGACAGCACGGTGACCAGCATCAGCAGCCCCGGGAACACGGTCGCCCACCAGCCGCCGGTCAGCACCATGTTCTTGCCGTCCGCGATGACGCTGCCCCACGACGGGTCCGGCGGCCGCACCCCCGCGCCGATGAACGACAGCGACGCCTCGAACACGATGGCCTCGGCGACCTGCACGGTGCAGAACACCAGCACCGGCGCCGCGCAGTTGATCGCCACGTGCCGCAGCACGATGTGCGGGGTGCGGGCGCCGATCACCCGTTCCGCCGTCACGTAGTCCTCGCCGTACTGGTCCAGGACGTTGGCCCGTACGACCCTGGCGACGGGCGGCGTGAACAGGAACGCGATCGCGCAGATCAGCACCGTGATGCCACCGCCGAACACGGCGACCAGCACGGCGGCCAGGGCGATGCCCGGGAACGCCATCACGACGTCCAGGCACCGCATCAGCGTCTCGTCCACGGCCTTGCGGGAGGTCGCGGCGACCGCGCCCAGCAGCGCGCCGACGACGAGGGCCAGCGCGGTCGCGCCCAGCCCGATCGCCAGCGACCAGCGCGCCCCGTACATCAGCCGGCTGAGGATGTCCCGCCCGAGGCTGTCCTGCCCCATCCAGTGCGCGGCCGACGGATGCCCGGTGCCGTCGACCGGCGGCTGCTGGTCCAGCGGGTCGTGCGGGGCGAGCAGCGGCGCGAACAGCGCCACGAACACCACGACCGCCAGGAAGCAGACGGCCGCCTTCGACAGCGGCGGCAGCCGGCGCCAGCGGCGCAGCCGGACGCCGGGCCGGGACAGCGCCTCGGCGAGGCCCTTGCGGGTACGCGTCACGCGGCCTCCCTCAGACGCGGGTTGACCAGCAGATACAGCAGGTCGATGACGAGGTTGACGACGACGAACCCGGTCGCCGTGGTGAGGACGACGCCCTGCACCACGGCCGGGTCGCCGTTCTTCACGGCGTCGATCATCAGCTTGCCCATGCCGGGCAGCGAGAAGATCGTCTCGATGACGACGGCGCCGCCCAGCAGATAGCCGACCCGCAGGCCCAGCACCGTCAGCGGGTTGATGAGCGCGTTGCGCAGCACGTTCCGGCCGACCACGACGCGCGGCGGCAGGCCGCTGCCGATCGCCGTACGGACGTAGTCCTTGTCGAGCTCCTCCACGACCGACGTCCGGACGATCCGCGTCAGTTGGGCCGCCACCGGCAGGGACAGCGCGACCGCCGGCAGGGTCATCGTCTTCAGCCAGCCGGTGAAGGAGTCCGCCGGGTTGATGTAGCCGCCGGTCGGGAACCAGCCCAGGTCGACCGCCAGGTACTGGATCATCAGCAGCGCCAGCCAGAAGCCGGGCGCGGCCACGCCGGTCAGCGACACGACGCGGATGATCTGGTCGGGCAGCCGGTCGCGGTAGGTCGCGGCGGTCACCCCGCCGATCAGCGCCAGCACCACGGCCAGGCCGAGGCCCAGGAAGGTGAGCTGGAGGGTGAGCGGCAGCGCGGTGGTGACCTGGTCGATCACCGGCGCCCGGGTCAGGGCGCTGGTGCCCATGTCGCCGTGCAGCAGGTCGGCGACGAAGTCCACGTAGCGCACCGGCAGCGGGTCGAGCAGGCCGTGCTCCTCGCGGAAGTCGCGCAGTTGCTGCGGCGTCGGGTTGGCGCCCTGGAAGAACGCGGACGCCGGGTCGACGTCCGAGAACCGCATCACCAGGAACACGAACAGCACGATGCCGAGCATCAGCGGCACGAGCAGGGCGACACGGCGCAGCAGGATGCGGGCGATGGCCACCACGCGCGGTCAACTCCTTACGGGGTCACGCCCACTTGGCCTGGAGGAGGTTGATGCCGGGGTAGGGCTGTGCCCTTATGCCCGCGAGCGCCTTGGGGTCCCAGGCGGTCATCAGCTCGTTGTGGACGACCGGGTAGAGCACGGCCTGTTCGGCGACGACGTCGATGTAGTCCTGGACCATCGCCTTCTTCTTCGCCGGGTCCGGCTCCCGGGTGGCCCGCTCCATGTCCCTGAAGAGGGCCTTGGCGACGGAGTTGTCGGCCCACCGCGTGTACTGCATCCACAGGTTCTCGGGGCCGTAGTTGTAGTGCATGATCAGGTCGGCGTCGAGGCCGAACTGGTTGGGGTTCGAGGCGGCGGCGACGACCTGGTAGTCCTGCTTCTGGTCCATCTTCGTGAAGACGGCCGTGGTCTCCTGCGGGGACAGCGTCGTCTTCACGCCGATCGCGTCCCACGACGACTTGATGGTCGGCAGGCAGTCCACGATCCAGCTGACGTTGACCGAGAGGATCTCGATCTCCAGCCCGCTGACCCCGGCCTCCTTCAGCAGCTTCCTCGCCCGGTCGGGGTCGTGGTCGTACACCGTCTTCGCGGGCCGGTAGCTGGGGTTGGCCTCGTTCAGGAACGACGTCGACGGCTTGCCGTGCCCCTTCAGCGCCACCTCCACCATCTTCTCGGTGTCGATGGCGTAGTGCAGCGCCTGCCGCACCCGCACGTCGTCGAACGGCTTGTGCTTCGTGTTGAACATCAGGAAGAGGTTGTTCATCCCGGCGCCGCCCGCGACCGTCAGCCCGCCGCCCTCCAGCTGCCCGATGTTGGCGTACGGGATGTTGTCCGCGATCTGCGCGCCCGCGCCGGAGCCGGAGATCTTCGCGACGCGGGGCGCCGCGTCCACGATCGTCAGCCAGTTCATCTTCTTGAACGCGGGGGCGCGGGGGCCGTTGTAGCCGTCGAACGCCTCGAAGGTGGTGTTGGACTTCGGGTGGTGCGCGGTCTGCCGGTACGGCCCGGAGCCGACCGCGAGGCCCTTGATCGCCTCGTCCCAGGCGCCCGGCTCCGAGAACACGTGCTTCGGCATGATCTTGGCGAGGGTGAGCCGCGAAAGCCCCTCCGGGAAGGGGAACTTGAGGACCAGATCCACGCTGCGCGCGTCGACCTTGCGGACCTCCTTCAGCCAGCTCGCGAAGAAGCCCTTGGCGAGGGTCTGGGTGCCGGGGTCGAGGATCCGGTCGAAGACGAACACGACGTCGTCGGCCGTCACCGGCTGCCCGTCGTGGAACGTGGCCCCGGCCCGCAGCGTGAACCGCCACGACGTGGCGCCCGCGTCCTTCGGCACCTCGGTCGCGAGCGCCGCGTACGGCTCGCGGGAGATCGGGTCGGTGTCGAGCAGCCCTTCGTAGATGTGGTTGTTGGCGGCCATGCAGAACGCGGACGCCGTCTGCGTCGGGTCCCAGCTGCCGTCGTTTCCGTAGCCGATCACGGCGGTCAGCGTGCGGTTCGCGCCGCCGCCCCCGCCCCCGGTGTCGTTGGTGGACTGCGGCCCGGACGAACAGGCCGTCAGCGTCGCCGGGACGGCGGCGGCGCCCAGCGCGCCGGAGTACTTGAGGAAGGCCCGGCGGCGCAGCGCCGGAACGTCACTGGTCACGTCGCGCACGGTTCCTCCTGCGGCCGAGGGAGGGCGGACGTACGACGTCCTACGTCCGGGGAAACACAGCGACCGTAGGTGGGCCCGTGGGGGCGGTCAAGAGAGCACACACGAATGGCCTATCGCCGACTGATCCGCCACAGGTCGGACCAATGGCATGCGCCCCCACGGGAGGTGACAAAGTGTCAGCCGAGTTCTTCCGCGACGACGGTGGCCGCCCCCGCGACCAGCGCGTTGTCCCAGGCCGCGTCCTGGGCGGGCTTCGTGGTCAGCACCGCCAGCACGATCGGGGCGCCGTCCTCGGTCCAGGTGACGCCCGCGTCGTTCGCGGTGCCGTAGGAGCCGGAGCCGGTCTTGTCGGCGAGCGTCCACTCCGGCGGCAGCCCGGCGCGGAAGCGGGCCGTGCTGGTGGTGTTGGCCAGCAGCCACCGCGTCAGCAGGGCGCGGTCCGGGCCGGACAGGGCGTCACCGAGGACGAGACGGCCGTACGTCCGGCCGATCGCCTCCGGGCTCGTCGTGTCGGTGATCCGCCACGGCTCCGCCGAGTTGAGGTCGGTCTCCCAGCGGTCGAGGCGGGTCACCGGGTCGCCGAGCGAGCGGGCGAAGCGGGTGATCGCGGTGGGGCCGCCCAGCTCCCGCAGCAGCAGGTTGCCGGCGCCGTTGTCGCTGTAGGTGATGGCGACCTCGCACAGCTCGGCGACCGTCATGCCGGTCGCGAGGTGCTCACGGGTCTTGTCGGAGCCCGTCGCCGGAAGGTCGGCCTCCGTGTAGTGGATGCGGCGGGCGAGGACCTCGCCGTCCCGGTCCAGGTCGCGCAGTACCGCCGCCGAGGCGAGCGTCTTGAACAGCGAGCACATCGGGAACAGCTCGTCGGCGCGGTACCGGATCGTCCGGCGGGTCCTGACGTTGTGCGCGAAGACGCCCAGCCGTCCGCCGTGCGCCGTCTCCAGCTCGCGCAGCCGGTCGCCGGCCGGGCCGGTGGACCGGTCCGCGGCGTGCGCGGCGGTGGGGGCGAGCAGGGCGGCGGTCGCGGCGACACCCGCGCCGAGCAGGGCACGCCGGGAGGTGACTGACGTTGAGATGGCTCTCTCCTTCGTCGAGTGGTCCGTCCAGTGGTCGTCCGCCGGTGACCGGACGGGGATCGCGCGGCGGTGATCATGGTGCACAGGGAACCGACGCGCGACGCGGCGCCGTGGTTGCACGCGGCTCCCGGCCGGCCCGTGCGCCCGGCACCGGCACCCCGGCCACGGCGCCCGGCCGGGTGAGCGAGAATGGCCGCATGAGTCTCTTCCGGGACGACGGCATCGTGCTGCGGACGCAGAAGCTCGGCGAGGCCGACCGCATCATCACGCTTCTCACCCGGGGCCACGGGCGGGTGCGTGCCGTCGCGCGGGGCGTGCGCCGGACCAAGTCCAAGTTCGGCGCGCGCCTGGAGCCGTTCTCGCACGTCGACGTGCAGTTCTTCGCCAAGGGCAGCGAGCTGGTCGGCCGCGGCCTGCCGCTGTGCACGCAGAGCGAGACCATCGCGCCGTACGGCGGCGGCATCGTCACCGACTACGCCCGCTACACCGCGGGCACCGCCATGCTGGAGACCGCCGAGCGGTTCACCGACCACGAGGGCGAGCCGGCCGTGCAGCAGTACCTGCTGCTCGTGGGCGCCCTGCGCACCCTCGCCCGCGGCGAGCACGCCCCGAACCTGGTCCTCGACGCCTTCCTGCTGCGCTCCCTCGCCGTCAACGGCTACGCCCCGAGCTTCGGCGACTGCGCGAAGTGCGGCATGCCGGGCCCCAACCGGTTCTTCTCCGTCGCCTCCGGCGGCTCCGTCTGCGTCGACTGCCGCGTCCCGGGCAGCGTCGTACCCTCGCCGCAGGCCCTGGAACTCCTCGGCGCGCTGCTTACGGGAGACTGGGAGACCGCGGACGCGTGCGAGGCGCGGTACGTCCGCGAGGGCAGCGGGCTGGTGTCCGCCTACCTGCACTGGCACCTGGAGCGCGGACTGCGCTCCCTGCGCTACGTAGAGAAGTAAGCAAGCACGAGGAGACGAGAAACACATGGCCGTAAGCGGGTTCCTGGGGCGCCGGCGCCGGGAGTACAGGACGCCGGAGCCGCACCCGTCCGGCGCGCGGCCCCCGAAGCTCCCCGGTGAGCTGGTCCCGAACCATGTGGCGATCATCATGGACGGGAACGGCCGGTGGGCCAAGGAGCGGGGCCTGCCGCGCACCGAGGGCCACAAGGTCGGCGCCGAGCGCGTCCTGGACGTGCTCCAGGGCGCCATCGAGATGGGCGTCGGCGCCATCTCCCTGTACGCGTTCTCCACGGAGAACTGGAAGCGCTCGCCCGACGAGGTGCGCTTCCTGATGAACTTCAACCGCGACTTCATCCGCAAGACCCGCGACCAGCTCGACGAGCTCGGCGTGCGGGTGCGCTGGGTGGGCCGGATGCCCAAGCTGTGGAAGTCGGTCGCCAAGGAACTCCAGGTCGCCCAGGAGCAGACCAAGGACAACGACCGGCTCACGCTGTACTTCTGCATGAACTACGGCGGCCGCGCCGAGATCGCCGACGCCGCGCAGGCCATCGCCGAGGACGTGCGCGCGGGGCGGCTCGACCCGGCGAAGGTGAACGAGAAGACCGTCGCCAAGTACCTGTACTACCCGGACATGCCGGACGTGGACCTGTTCCTGCGGCCCAGCGGCGAGCAGCGCACGTCCAACTACCTGCTGTGGCAGAGCGCCTACGCGGAGATGGTCTTCCAGGACGTGCTGTGGCCGGACTTCGACCGCCGCGACCTGTGGCGCGCGTGTGTCGAGTTCGCCTCCCGCGACCGCCGCTTCGGCGGGGCGATCCCGAACGAGGAGCTGTTGGCGATGGAGGGCCGCTCGGAGTAGCAGGGCCGACCCGCGCCCCGCAAGGGGCGCGGGGAACCGCCCGATCAGCTCACGACGACCCGCGGCCCGCGACGGACAGGGCCCGCGACGGCGCTTACGAACCCGCTCGCCCCGCGGCGCACTCCGCGCACGTGCCGAAGATCTCCACCGTGTGCGCCACGTTCACGTAGCCGTGCTCCGCGGCGATGGCCTCCGCCCACTTCTCCACGGCCGGGCCCTCGACCTCCACCGCGCTGCCGCAGGAGCGGCACACGAGGTGGTGGTGGTGCTCGCCGGAGGAGCAGCGGCGGTAGACGGACTCGCCGTCGGACGTGCGCAGGACGTCGACCTCACCGGCCTCGGCGAGGGACTGAAGGGTGCGGTAGACGGTGGTGAGCCCGACCGAATCGCCCTTGTGCTTGAGCATGTCGTGGAGTTCCTGAGCGCTGCGGAACTCCTCGACCTCGTCGAGAGCCGCCGCCACGGCGGCACGCTGCCGAGTGGCGCGGCCCTTCACGGGCGGTCCAGCGGTGGTCACCGGTTGCCTCCTCACGTTGCCTGTGCCCGGGCCATTGTGCCAGCCCGCGCGACGGCCGATCAGACGCCGGTCTTCCCGGCCGTTCCCCTGCTGGCCGGAATCGCGCACTCCGTGGGATCGCCGGCCGGCTGCGCCCCGGCCAGCGCGCGGGCACGGCGCCGGGCCAGCGGAGCGGCCAGCGCCGTCAGCAGGACGAACGCGCCGATGGTCAGCAGCACGATCGTCGCGCCGGGGGGCACGTCCTGGTAGTACGAGGTGACGGTGCCGCCGATGGTCACGGACACGCCGATGGCGACGGCGAGCACGAACGTCACCGCGAAGCTGCGGGTGAGCTGCTGCGCGGCGGCCACCGGGACCACCATCAGCGCGGACACCAGCAGCAGCCCGACGACCCGCATCGCGACCGTCACGGTCACGGCCGCGGTGATCGCCGTCAGCAGGTTCAGGGCCCGCACGGGCAGGCCGGTCACGCGCGCGAACTCCTCGTCCTGGCTGACCGCGAACAGCTGCCGGCGCAGACCGAGCGTGACGAGCACCACGAACGCGGCCAGCACGCAGATCGCCGTCACGTCGGACTCGGACACCGTCGACAGCGAGCCGAAGAGGTACGAGGAGAGGTTCGCGTTGGAGCCCGTCGGCGCGAGGTTGATGAGCATCACGCCGCCGGCCATGCCGCCGTAGAACAGCATGGCGAGGGCGATGTCGCCGCGGGTCCTGCCGTACCAGCGGATGAGTTCCATCAGCACGGCGCCGAGGACGGCCACCAGGGTCGCCATCCACACCGGCGACCAGGACAGCAGGAAGCCGAGGCCGACGCCGGTCATCGCGACGTGCCCGATGCCGTCGCCCATCAGGGCCTGGCGGCGCTGCACGAGGTAGATGCCGACGGCCGGGGCCGTGATGCCGACCAGGACGGCCGCCAGCAGGGCCCGCTGCATGAAGGCGTAGTTCAGGAGGTCCATCAGCTCAGCAGTCCCGTGCGGATCGGCTCGGCGCCCTCCGGCGCGTGCGGGTGTACGTGGTCGTGGCCGGGCAGCGCGTGCTGGCCGACGGCCTTCGGCGGCGGGCCGTCGTGCACGACGCAGCCGTCGCGCAGCACGACCGCGCGGTCGATCAGCGGCTCCAGGGGCCCGAGTTCGTGCAGGACGAGGAGGACGGAGACGCCCTGGCCGACCTGTTCGCGCAGCGTCTCGGCGAGCACTTCCTGGCTCGCGAGGTCGACGCCCGCCATCGGCTCGTCCATGATCAGCAGTTCGGGTTCGGAGGCGAGCGCGCGGGCGATCAGTACCCGCTGGTGCTGGCCGCCGGACAGCGCGTTCACCGAGTCCTTCGCGCGGTCCGTCATGCCGACCAGTTCCACGGCGCGGCGCACGGCCGCGTGGTCCGCCCCGCGCAGCAGCCCGAACCGGGCCCGGGACAGCCGTCCCGAGGTGACGACCTCGGTGACGGTGGCGGGGACGCCGCCCGCGGCCGTGGTGCGCTGCGGTACGTAGCCCACGCGCGCCCAGTCGCGGAAGCGGGGCCGGGGCGTGCCGAACAGCTCGATGTCGCCGGTCGTCACGGGCACCTGGCCGATGACGGTGCGCACGGCCGTCGACTTGCCGGAGCCGTTGGCGCCGAGCAGCGCGACGACCTCGCCGCGGCGCACCGTGAGGTCGATGCCGCGCAGGACGGGCCGCGAGCCCAGCTCGGCGCGGACGCCGCGCATCGATATGACGGGCTCGGTCATGCCGTCCTCCACTTCGGTCACTTGCTGCCCAGGGCCTTCTTCAGCGCTTCGAGGTTGGCCTCCATGACCTCGATGTAGTCGTCGCCCCGGGACTTGTCCGTGATGCCCTCGACGGGGTCCAGCACGTCCGTCTTGAGGCCGGCGTCCCTGGCGAGGGTCTTGGCGGTCTTGTCGGACACCAGTGTCTCGTAGAACACGGTGGTCACGCCGTCGGCCTTGGCCTCCTCCTGGAGCTCCCTCACGCGGGCCGCGCTGGGCTCGCTCTCCGGGTCGAGGCCGGAGATGGCCTCCATGGTCAGGCCGTAGCGGTGGGCGAGGTAGCCGAAGGCGGCGTGGTTGGTGAAGAAGACCTTGCTCCTGGTGTTCTTCAGGCCCTCCTCGAACGCGGTGTCGAGGCCGGTCAGCCTCTTGACCAGGTCCGCGGTGTTCTTCTTGTAGTCCGCGGCGTGGTCCGGGTCGGCCTTCCCGAGGGCCTTGCCGACGCCCTCGGCGATCTCGGCGTACTTCGACGGGTCGAGCCAGACGTGCGGGTCGAGCGCGTGCTCCTCCTCGCCGGTGCCCTCTTCCCCGGCGTGCTCGTCCCCGGCGTGCTCCTCCTCGCCGCCGTGGTCATGGCCGTCCTCGACGCCGAGGTCCTCCAGCTTCGTGAGGGTGGCCGCGTCGATCTTCGTCTTGGTGCCGGACTGCGCGACCGCCTCGTCCACGGTGGGCTGCAGGCCCTTGAGGTAGAGCGCCGCGTCGGACTCCTCGAGCTGCGCCCGCTGCTGGGTGCTGATCTCCAGGTCGTGCGGCTCCTGGCCGGGCTTGGTGAGACTGGTGACGTTGACGTGCTCGCCGCCGATCTGCTCGGCGAGGTACGCCATCGGGTAGAACGACGCGACGACGTCGAACTTGTCCGTGTTGCCCGCGGCGCTGCTGTCGGAGGAGCATGCGGAGAGCGTGCCGAGCGCGAGGGCGGTGGCGGCGGCTGTCGCCAACCCGGATATGTGGTGTCGTCGTACGTTCATGACACTCATTTTCAACAAATATGGAAACCGTTGTCAACAAACGCTGACCAGGGGACCGATTTGATTGAAGGCCCGCCCCCGCCGGTAACCTGAAGCATTCGCTGGAAGCGTCTCGCTTCGCCCGCCCGCCGCCCGACCACCACCCCTCATCGAGGCGCTACGCGCCGTACTTGTCAGTCATCGTCGTCGTAATGAAGAGAGCACCGTGGCCGCCGACAAGATCGACACCATCGTCAGCCTGAGCAAGCGCCGTGGCTTCGTATTCCCCTGCAGTGAGATCTACGGCGGTCAGCGCGCCGCCTGGGACTACGGACCGCTGGGTGTCGAGCTCAAGGAGAACCTCAAGCGCCAGTGGTGGCGCTACATGGTGACGTCGCGCGAGGACGTCGTCGGCATCGACTCGTCCGTGATCCTGGCCCCCGAGGTGTGGGTCGCCTCCGGCCACGTGGCCACCTTCACGGACCCGCTCACCGAGTGCACCTCCTGCCACAAGCGGTTCCGCGCGGACCACTTGGAGGAGGCGTACGAGGAGAAGAAGGGCCGCGCCCCGGAGAACGGCCTCACCGACATCAACTGCCCCAACTGCGGCAACAAGGGCCAGTTCACCGAGCCCAAGCAGTTCTCGGGTCTGCTCTCCACCCACCTCGGCCCGACCCAGGACAGCGGCTCCGTCGCCTACCTGCGTCCCGAGACCGCGCAGGGCATCTTCACCAACTTCGCCCAGGTGCAGACCACTTCGCGGCGCAAGCCGCCGTTCGGCATCGCGCAGATGGGCAAGTCCTTCCGCAACGAGATCACGCCCGGCAACTTCATCTTCCGCACCCGCGAGTTCGAGCAGATGGAGATGGAGTTCTTCGTCAAGCCGGGCGAGGACGAGAAGTGGCAGGAGTACTGGATGGAGCAGCGCTGGAACTGGTACACCGGCCTGGGCCTGCGTGAAGAGAACATGCGGTGGTACGAGCACCCGAAGGAGAAGCTCTCCCACTACTCCAAGCGCACCGCCGACATCGAGTACCGCTTCCAGTTCGGCGGCAGCGAGTGGGGCGAGCTGGAGGGCGTCGCCAACCGCACCGACTACGACCTCGGCGCCCACTCCAAGGCCTCCGGCCAGGACCTGACGTACTTCGACCAGGAGGCCGGCGAGCGCTGGACCCCCTACGTCATCGAGCCCGCGGCCGGTGTCGGCCGCGCGATGCTGGCGTTCCTCCTGGACGCCTACATCGAGGACGAGGCGCCCAACGCCAAGGGCAAGATGGAGAAGCGCACCGTGCTGCGCCTCGACCACCGCCTGGCCCCGGTGAAGGTCGCGGTGCTGCCGCTGTCCCGGAACCCGGAGCTGTCCCCGAAGGCCAAGGGCCTCGCCCAGACGCTGCGGCAGAACTGGAACATCGAGTTCGACGACGCCGGCGCCATCGGCCGCCGCTACCGCCGCCAGGACGAGATCGGCACGCCGTACTGCGTGACGGTCGACTTCGACACCCTCGACGACAACGCCGTGACGGTGCGCGAGCGCGACTCGATGAAGCAGGAGCGCGTCTCCCTCGACCAGATCGAGGGCTACCTGGCCGCGCGCCTGGTCGGCTGCTAGTCGCACAGCGAGCGGGACCCGAGACGCCCGTCCGCCCCCGGTCCGCCGGGGTGCGGGCGGGCGTTTCCGCGTCCGGCGCGGGCGTCCCGCGCGCGCGAGCCGGCCGCGCCGCCGTCAGAGCCGGTCCGCGTCCGCCGTCGTGCGACCCAGGTAGGTGACCGGGCCCGGGTCCGGCACGGCGATCTCGTGGAAGCCCACGCGGTCGTAGAAGGCGCGGGCCTGGACGTTCGCCGTCGACATGCACAGGTGGACCGCCGGCACGCCCCTGTCCCGCAGGGCCGTCAGCAGGGCCCGCATCAGGGTGCGCCCGTGGCCGCGGCCCTGCCACTCGGGAAGCAGGTCGATGTGCAGGTGGGCCGGGTGGTCCGCCACCTCCGGCACGACCATCCGCTCCGGGTCGTGCAGCAGACCCAGCATCACCTCGTCCGGCGTGGCCGGCGGGCCGACCGGCGCCGGGTAGCGGTCCGCGACCAGCGGCAGCCACTTCGTGCGGAAGGCCGCCGCGAAGGCGGGGGTGTCCGCGGCGCCGATGACGTAGCCGACCGCCCGCCCGTGCCCGTCGTCCAGCACGAAGGCCAGCTCCGGCTCCAGATGCACGTACGGGGCCGCGAAGATCGCCGGGAGGATGCCGGGGTCCGCGTACACGGGGCGGGCGTCCTGGCCGTTGTGCGCGGTGCGGATGCAGATGTCGTCGAGGGCCGCCCGGTCCTCGGGGCGGTAGGGGCGTACGGCGGGAGACGTGGTCACCGCAGCATCCTGCCCGCCCTGGGAACGCGCCCACAAGGGGTCTTCCCGCTGCCCCGCCACCCTCCCACCGCCCGCGCCCCCGCTCGCGTCGCCCGTGCCGCCGGCCCACCGGCGCCCTCACCCCTCCGTCGGGTCCACCGTCGCCTGGTGGGCCTCGGCCAGGTGCTCCTCGGCCTTCAGCCACGGCAGGAACTGCGCGCCCCGGCGCCAGCCGCACGTGTCGCACCGGATCGTGCGCTGCACTCCCGTGCGCCGCACGTGCACCACGTGCTGTCGGCCGTGCTGGTCGAAGCGGCTCACCTTGCTCGTGTCGATCTGGGGCATGACGCCTCCGGCATCCGCGGACAAGGACGAGAAGGAGTGTGCCCCAAGACCGGCATCAGCAGGGCGGCGCCCTCCCACGGGGCGACCGACCCGGTCCGCGCGAGCACCCCGCGGCATGCGTGACAATGGGGTAATGCCCACGCCCACATCCCCGACGACCTCCACCCTCGGGATCGGCCCCCACCAGGTGCGGCCGCCCGTCGTGCTCGCGCCGATGGCCGGGATCACCAACGCGCCGTTCCGCACCCTGTGCAGGGAGTTCAGCGGCGGCAAGGGGCTGTTCGTCAGCGAGATGATCACGACCCGGGCACTGGTCGAGCGCAACGACAAGACCATGCAGCTGATCAGGTTCGACGAGACCGAGCGGCCCCGCTCGATCCAGCTGTACGGCGTCGACCCCGCGACCGTCGGCAAGGCCGTCCGCATGATCGCGGAGGAGGACCTCGCCGACCACATCGACCTGAACTTCGGCTGCCCCGTCCCGAAGGTCACCCGCAAGGGCGGCGGCTCCGCCCTGCCCTACAAGCGGAACCTGCTGCGGGCCATCCTGCGCGAGGCCGTCAGCGGCGCCGGCGACCTGCCGGTGACCATGAAGATGCGCAAGGGCATCGACGACGACCACATCACCTACCTCGACGCCGGCCGCATCGCCGTCGAGGAGGGCGTCACCGCCATCGCCCTGCACGGCCGCACCGCCGCCCAGCACTACGGCGGCACCGCCGACTGGGACGCCATCGCCCGCCTCAAGGAGCACGTCCCGGAGATCCCCGTGCTCGGCAACGGCGACATCTGGTCGGCCGAGGACGCCCTGCGGATGGTGCGCGAGACCGGCTGCGACGGCGTGGTCGTGGGCCGCGGCTGCCTGGGCCGGCCCTGGCTGTTCGCGGACCTCGTCGCCGCCTTCGAGGGCCGCACCGACGAACTCGCGCGGCCGTCGCTGCGGGAGGTCGCCGACGTGATGGTGCGGCACGCGACGCTGCTCGGCGAGTGGATCGGCGACGAGTCGAAGGGCGTCGTCGACTTCCGCAAGCACGTCGCCTGGTACCTGAAGGGCTTCGCCGTGGGCTCCGAGATGCGCAAGCGGCTCGCGATCACGTCGTCGCTGGCCGAACTGCGCGCCGGGCTCGACGAACTGGACCTCGACCAGCCCTGGCCGGCCGGCGCCGACGGGCCCCGCGGCCGTACCTCCGGCAACAACCGCGTGGTGCTGCCGGACGGCTGGCTCAAGGACCCGTACGACTGCGCGGGCGTCGGCGAGGACGCCGAACTGGACACCTCCGGCGGCTGACGGCCCGCCCCGTCGAGGGTTCGTCGGGTGGCGGACCCGGTGGGGGACGGGCCCGCCGGGGTTCCGTACGGCCGGCGGGCGTGCCGCGTTCAACGCGGCGCGAGAACGACCGGCGAACGCCGCGCCGGCCTCCCGCGCAGGAAACCCCGCCTACGCGCCGCCGACCGCCGTGAGCAGCGCCAACGGGGCCGCCGCCGAACGGGATTCGCGCTCGCACGCGTGCGGGTACGGCACCGGCTCCGGGTGCGTGTCCCGGCCGTATCCGGCGAGGACCTCCGGCAGCCGGTGGCCCGTGGCCCTCGCCGCGTCGACCAGGCCGTGCGCCACGGCCCGCGCCTCGTCGTGCAGGCCGTAGCGGGCCAGGCCCAGCGCGATCAGCGCGTTGTCGTGCGGCCACACCGAACCCCGGTGGTACGACAGCGGGTGGTACGCCGGCTGCCCGGCCGCCAGCGTCCGCACGCCCCAGCCGGAGAAGAAGTCCGGCTCCAGCAGCCGCCGGCCGACCAGCTCGCCGTGCTCCTTGTCCAGCAGCCCCGACCACAGCAGGTGCCCCGCGTCGGAGGCCAGCGCGTCCAGGCGGTTGCCCTCGCCGTCCAGCGCGAGCGCCGGGAAGTCCCGGTCCGGCATCCAGAAGTCCCGCTGGAAGCGGTCCCGCAGGTCGGCCGCCGCCTGCTCCAGCAGCGCCGCGTACACCTCGTCGTCCCACACCGCGCGCGCCAGCGACGCCGTGCGGCGCAGCGCGTCGTACGCGTAGCCCTGGGCGCCCGCCGCCATCACCGGGCCGGTGGGACGGTCGCCGTCGGCGGAGCAGATGGAGCCGGGGGAGTCCTTCCAGTTCTGGTTGGCGAGGCCGCCCCGGTCGGCGCGGTAGACGAGGTAGCCGCGCGAGGTGAGCCCGCCGTGGTCCAGCATCCAGCCGACGGCGGCCCGCGCGTGCGGTTCCAGGCGGCGGGCCAGGGCGGTGTCGCCGGTCGCCTCGACGTACGCGCCGAGCAGCACCAGGAACAGCGGCGTGGCGTCCACCGAGCCGTAGTACCGGCTGTACGGCACCTGCCCGAAGTGGGCCAGCTCGCCCTGCCGGACCTCGTGCACGATCTTGCCGGGCTGGGCGACCTCGTGGGCGACGCCCTCCGTGGCCTGCGTCGCGGCGAGCGCCGGGAGCGTGGCCGCCGCCAGCTGCGGGTGGTACGGCAGGGCGAACAGCGAGGTCAGCAGGGCGTCGCGGCCCAGCAGGGTGAGGAACCAGGGCGCGCCGCCGGCCGTGACCCGCAGCTCCTCCCCGTCGGGTCCGGCCGCCGGGACCTGGAGCGCGGCGAGGTCGGACAGGCCCCGGGCGCAGGCCGCGGCCAGCTCGGGCCACCCGGTCGGGAACGCCACGCCCCGCACGAACTCCTCCTCGCGGGCGAGGATCCGCTCGTGCACGGCGGACGGCGAGCGCGGCACCCTCAGGGCCCGCTTGTCGCCGTGCGGCCGGGCGATGACGCGCAGGATCAGCTCGGCGGTGCCGTGCGGCTCCAGGTCGACCGCCCACACCAGGCGGCGCGCCCCGGTGCCGGTCTCCTCCACGGCGTCCGGCGCCGGCTCGGAGGTCACCGTCGTACGGGACTGCCACGTGCCGCGCCGGTAGGTGAACTCGACCCCGTGGGGGAGGACCTGGCGGGTGCGGGTGGCGCCGGGCTTGGGGTAGGTGCGGTGGTCGGAGCGCAGTTCGAACTGGTCGGTGAAGTCGGCGTCGGCGGTGATCGCCAGGTGCGCCGTCGTGGGCACCGGACGGTTGCTGGTGACGCGCAGCGACTCGACGAACGAGCCGTCGGAGACGGCCTGTTCCCGGAACAGCGTGTAGGCGGGCGGCTCCTGGCGTCCGCCGCGCGGCACCATCACGCAGCGGGCGGTGTCCCCGCCGGTGACCGGGGTCAGCGTCTCGGGGACCGCCCCGTCGACGGTGAGCTGCCACCGGCTCAGGTGCCGCGCGTCGCGCGCGAACAGTCCGTCGGGGGAGCTGCCGTTGCGCACTCCGCTGATGTCGCCGCCGTCGCCCACAGCGGCGAACGTCCCGCCGTGCACGAGTAGATGATGCCGGTCCGTCATCCCCGGCCCCCTCCTTTGACTGCTGTTTCGCCGGTGCCGAGCGTGCCGGGCCTCAGGGGGCCGGCGGGTGTGTCGTGGATCAGGTCGGGCGTGAGCCCCGCGGGGGCCGGGTCGGCGGCCGGATCGCGGGCGATGCGCCCCGTGGTGGTGGGTGTGGTGCGGTCGGGGCGGGAAGATGGGGAAATGGTGTCGACGGAACGCGAGGGCGCGGCGGCTCGAACGGGGAGTCGGTTCCTGCGGTCCACGCGGAGCTCCCTGGAGACGTCTGGCCGACCGGTTCGGCAGTGGCTACCGTAGAGTTACGCCTATTTAACACGCAAAACCCAATATGTAATGCATGGTTGGGAAACACAAGGGGGTGCGCATGAACGGATCCGGAACGAAGGGCAGGGCCGGCAGATCGGGCGGCCAGCCGAGCGCCGGCGACCTGCTGGAACTGGTGCGCACCGGACGCGCCACCACCCGCGGCGCGCTCCAGCAGGTCACGGGGCTGTCCCGGGCCACCGTCGGCCAGCGCCTGGACCGGCTGTTCCGCGCCGGCTGGCTGCGCGAGGGCGCGGGCGGGCCGGTGGACTCGCCGCAGGGCGGGCGCCCCTCGATCACGCTGGAGTTCGACGACGGGCACGCCGTGGTCCTCGCCGCCGACCTCGACACCCGGCACGCCCGCGCGGCGGTGCTGTCCCTCGGCGGCGAACTGCTCGCCGAGCACTCCGGGGTGCTGGCCATCCAGGACGGTCCCGACGTCGTCCTCGGCGAACTCGGCCGCTGGTTCGCCGAGCTGCTGGTGAAGGCGGGCCGCGGCGCGGGCGAGGTCTGCGGCATCGGCCTCGCGGTGCCCGGCCCGGTCGACAGCGAGACCGGCCGCGTCGTGCAGCCGCCGATCATGCCCGGCTGGGACGGCTACGACATACGGGGCCGCCTCGCCGCCGCCTTCACGGAACACACCGGCGCGGGCCCCGTGCCGGTGCTCGTGGACAACGACGCGAACCTCATGGCGTACGGCGAGCAGCGCACCGGACACCCGGACTGCTCGGCGTTCGTGCTGGTGAAGGTCTCCACCGGCATCGGCGCCGGTGTCGTCGTGGGCGGCTCGATCTACCGCGGCACGGACGGCGGCGCCGGGGACATCGGGCACATCCGCGTCCCGGAGGCCGCCGAGGCGCTGTGCCGGTGCGGGTCCTACGGCTGTCTGGCCGCCCTCGCCAGCGGTGGCGCCGTCGCGCGGCGGCTGGCCGAGGTCGGGGTGCCGGCGGCGTCCGGCTCGGACGTCCGGGACCTGCTGGCGTCCGGCCACCCGGAGGCTGTCGGGCTGGCACGGGAGGCCGGGCGGCAGGTCGGGGACGTGCTGGCGACGGTCGTGACGCTGCTCAACCCCGGGGTGCTGATGATCGCGGGGGATCTGGCCGGAACACCCTTCGTGACGGGCGTGCGGGAACTGCTCTACCAGCGGGCGCTGCCCCGCTCCACCGCTCATCTGGAGGTCGTCACCTCGCACCTGGGGGAGCGGGCCGGTCTGGTGGGCGCCGGGGCGCTGGTCGTGGAGCACCTGTACGCGCCGGAGCGGGTGGAGGAGCGCCTGGTGGAGCTCGGGGTGTGACTCCCGGATCCGGGGGTGTGACGGGCGGGTTTCCGTTCCGTACCGGCGTCCGGGAGGGCGTCCGGATGGTGAAATTCCGGTGGCTGTGGCAGCGTGATTCTCGCCACCCTTGATAAGGGTTGCGCTCAGATGAGCGGATCTTGAGCGGCTGCACTTCTCCAAGGGGTGGCACTGAGTGCCACCCCTTGATCGTTCATCGATCGAAATCAGACGTGCTGAGAGCCGCTCATTCGAGCGCCACCTGTGGTCTACGGGCGTTGATGCGTTCAAGAAGTGAAAACATCCGCCGGCGACGGCTTGCCAAGCTTTGACTTTCGATCCGCTGGCGGACGAGTGGTTACAGGCTCATGACGGGCAAGTGGACGTACCCAGGTGCCTTCGATCTGGGTACATTCCCCGACGTCAGGGCAGCCACCGCGTCCTCGAGGAGTCGAGACCCGTGTCGGAAAACAAAGATCCCCATGGAACTCAGCCGGGCCAGAGCGTTGAGGGCGTGAAGTTCGTTTACGACTTCACCGAGGGCAACAAGGACCTCAAGGACCTTCTGGGCGGCAAGGGGGCGAACCTCGCCGAGATGACCAACCTCGGTCTCCCCGTGCCACCCGGCTTCACCATCACCACCGAGGCCTGCAAGACCTACCTCGACAGTGGCGAGGAGCCGGCGGCACTGCGTGACGAGGTGAGTGCGCACCTCGACGCCCTCGAAGCCACGATGGGCAAGAAGCTCGGCCAGGCCGACGACCCCCTGCTGGTCTCCGTGCGCTCGGGCGCCAAGTTCTCCATGCCCGGCATGATGGACACCGTCCTCAACATCGGCCTCTCCGACAAGTCGGTGCAGGGCCTGGCCAAGCAGGCCGGCGACGACCGCTTCGCGTGGGACTCCTACCGCCGCCTCATCCAGATGTTCGGCAAGACCGTCCTCGGCGTCGACGGCGACCTCTTCGAGGACGCCCTGGAGGCGGCCAAGGCGGCCAAGAAGGTCACGGTCGACACCGAGCTGGAGGCCGCCGACCTCAAGAAGCTCGTCACCCGCTTCAAGAAGATCGTCAAGACCGAGACGGGCCGCGACTTCCCGCAGGACCCGCGCGAGCAGATGGATCTCGCCATCCGCGCGGTCTTCGACTCCTGGAACGGCGAGCGCGCCAAGCTCTACCGCCGCCAGGAGCGCATCCCGCACGACCTCGGCACCGCCGTCAACGTGTGCTCCATGGTCTTCGGCAACCTCGGCCCGGACTCCGGCACCGGCGTCGCCTTCACCCGCGACCCCGCCTCCGGCCACCAGGGCGTCTACGGCGACTACCTCCAGAACGCCCAGGGCGAGGACGTCGTCGCGGGCATCCGCAACACCGTGCCGCTCGCGGAGCTGGAGAGGATCGACAAGAAGTCGTACGACCAGCTCATGCAGATCATGGAGACCCTGGAGAACCACTACAAGGATCTCTGCGACATCGAGTTCACCATCGAGCGCGGCCAGCTCTGGATGCTCCAGACCCGCGTCGGCAAGCGCACCGCCGGTGCCGCGTTCCGCATCGCCACGCAGCTCGTGGACCAGGGCCTGATCGACGAGGCCGAGGCCCTCACCCGCGTCAACGGCGCCCAGCTCGCGCAGCTGATGTTCCCGCGCTTCGACGAGAACGCCAAGGTCGCCCAGGTCGGCCGGGGCATCGCGGCGTCGCCGGGCGCGGCCGTCGGCAAGGCCGTCTTCGACTCGTACACCGCCGTCAAGTGGTCCCGGTCCGGCGAGAAGGTCATCCTGATCCGCCGCGAGACCAACCCCGACGACCTCGACGGCATGATCGCGGCCGAGGGCATCCTGACCTCCCGCGGCGGCAAGACCTCCCACGCGGCCGTCGTCGCGCGCGGCATGGGCAAGACCTGTGTCTGCGGCGCCGAGGAACTCGAGGTCGACACCAAGCGCCGCCGGATGACCGTACCGGGCGGGCACGTCGTCGAAGAGGGCGACGTCATCTCCATCGACGGCTCGACCGGCAAGGTCTACCTCGGCGAGGTGCCGGTGGTCCCCTCCCCGGTCGTCGAGTACTTCGAGGGCCGGATGCACCCGGGCGCCGACGACGCCGACGAACTCGTCGAGGCCGTGCACCGGATGATGTCCTTCGCCGACCGCAAGCGCCGCCTGCGGGTGCGCGCCAACGCGGACAACGCGGAAGACGCGCTGCGCGCCCGGCGGTTCGGCGCCCAGGGCATCGGCCTGTGCCGCACCGAGCACATGTTCCTCGGCGACCGCCGCGAGCTGGTCGAGCGCCTGATCCTGGCCGACACGGAGGCCGAGCGCGAGGAGTCCCTCAAGGAGCTCCTGCCCCTGCAGAAGCAGGACTTCGTCCAGCTCTTCGAGTCGATGGACGGCCTCCCGGTCACCGTCCGCCTCCTCGACCCGCCGCTGCACGAGTTCCTGCCCGACATCACGGAGCTGTCGGTCCGTGTCGCCCTGGCCGAGTCCCGCCAGGAGCCGCACGAGAACGAGCTGCGCCTGCTCCAGGCCGTGCACCGCCTGCACGAGCAGAACCCGATGCTGGGCCTGCGCGGCGTGCGCCTCGGCCTGGTCATCCCCGGCCTGTTCACCATGCAGGTCCGGGCGATCGCCGAGGCCGCGGCGGAACGCAAGGGCGCGAAGGGCGACCCGCGCGCGGAGATCATGATCCCGCTCGTCGGCACCGTCCAGGAGCTGGAGATCGTCCGCGAGGAGGCCGACCGGGTCATCGCCGAGGTCCAGGAGGCCACCGGCACCGAGCTGAAGCTGTCGATCGGCACGATGATCGAGCTGCCGCGCGCCGCCCTGACCGCCGGTCAGATCGCCGAGGCCGCGGAGTTCTTCTCCTTCGGCACGAACGACCTCACCCAGACCGTGTGGGGCTTCAGCCGGGACGACGTGGAGGCCTCCTTCTTCACGGCGTACCTGGAGAAGGGCATCTTCGGCGTCTCCCCGTTCGAGACGATCGACAAGGACGGCGTGGGCTCCCTGGTGAAGTCGGCGGCGAAGGCGGGCCGCGAGACGCGTCCCGACCTGAAGCTCGGCGTCTGCGGCGAGCACGGCGGCGACCCGGAGTCGGTCCACTTCTTCCACGAGGTCGGCCTCGACTACGTCTCCTGCTCCCCGTTCCGCATCCCGGTCGCCCGCCTGGAGGCCGGCCGTGCGGCGGTCACGTCGAAGGGCAGCGACCACCGGTAGTCGCGACCGGAGAACGCCGGAACCGCCGCCCGTCACCCTGACGACCCTCACCGACGGGGCGGCGGGTTCCGGACCGCGGAAGGAGGACGGCACCCTGTGCGGGGGTGCCGTCCTCCTCCGTTCACGCGCGGGTCCACGCGCGGGGCGGCCGGTAATGTTCGGCGCCGGAGACTTTGCGCCACCATGGCCGGACAGCGGGGGAGAGCAGCAGTGTCAGCAGGCATGCGCAGGAGCGGTATCAGGCCGTTGAGCAGCATGGGCGGATACGCCGTCGACACCGGCCGGCTCGTGCGGCGGACGCTCGCCGTGCTGGTCTTCGGGTGGGGCGCGGCGGCGGTCACCGCGGGGGTGTCCTACCTCGCCCTGCGCTGGGTGGCCGTCCCGATCGGCGTCGGGGTCCTGCTGTGCCTGGCGTTCGCCGTGCTGCTGGCGCTGCTGCACCGCGCCGCGTGGATCGCCCTGCTGTCCTTCGTGCCCGGCGTGTTCATCCTGGTCGGCGCCGTGCAGTACGCGCCCGAGGCGGCGCTTCAGGCGCGGGGCGTGCGCGAGAGCGTCGTGATCGTGGCCGACAGTGCCGAGGAGACGGGCGGCAAGAACCACCGGTACACGCTGCGCACCGCCGACGGCGAGGAACTGCCGGAGAAGTTCACCTACAACGGCGACGCCTGGGCGCCCGAGGTCGGCGACCGGCTCGATGTCGTCCTCGACCCGGAGGGCGTCGTGCCGATGGAGGAGGCCGACGAGGTGGACCCGGCCGGGCGGCTCCAGGGACTGATCGCCGGCGTCGTGACGTGGACGCTCCTGACGCTGCTCGCGGGGCGGCGCGGATACGTGCGCCGCCGCAAGGGCAAGGAGGACTCCCTGCTGCTGTCCCTCTGACGCGGACCTCATGTCACGGGGCGGCACGCGGTGGCACGGGCGTTACGGGCGGTACGGAGTGGCAGGGGGTGGCGCGACGGGCGGGGCGGCCACCGGTGGGTGATGCCGCCCCGCCCCTGCCTCGCCCCGCCGTCGCCGCGTCAGACCCGGAACGGGCCCTTCACCTCGTACGTGATGCCGCCCGACGAGGTGCCCGTCGTGCCGCGCTGGCTGGAGAAGTACAGGCGGGTGCCGTCCGGGGAGAACGCCGGGCCCGTGATCTCCGAGGACGACTGGTTGTCGACGCGCAGGAACGGCGCCACCACGTCGTCCGGCGTGATCACGCAGATCTCCATGGTGCCGCCGTCCTCCGCGACGAACAGGTCGCCGGACGAGGAGCCCGTGACGTTGTCCACGCCGGTCAGCGGGGCCGTGCCGGACACCAGGGAGTCGTCGTAGGCGAGTTCGATCGTCTGGGCCGCGGCGTTGTACTGCCAGACCCGGCCGTCGCCCTTGGTGGTGAACCAGCAGGTGTCGTTCGCGTAGTAGCAGCCCTCGCCGCCGTTGAACCGCTTGGCGCCGGACACCTGGCCGCGGGTGGCGGTGGCGCCGGTCGGGTCCGGGACGCGGGCCCAGGTCACCGGGCCGCTCGTGCCGGTGCCCGCCACCATGACCTCCAGGGTGCCGGAGGACAGGTCGCCCCACGTGGTCGGCCGGAAGCGGTAGAAGCAGCCGTCCGACACGTCCTCCGTCATGTAGACGACCCGGCGCACCGGGTCGGCCGCCGCCGCCTCGTGCTTGAAGCGGCCCATCGCGTCGCGCCGCACGGCCGCCTTCACGCCCCACGGGTCGGTCTCGTAGACGTAGCCGCGGTCCACCTCCTCGCAGGACAGCCAGGTGTTCCACGGGGTCGTGCCGCCCGCGCAGTTCTGCCGCGTGCCGGACAGGACGCGGTACGCCGACGTGATCGTGCCGGTCGAGGAGAACTTCAGCGCGCTCGCGCCGCCCGACGGGGTGATCTCGGAGTTGGACACGTAGATCCAGCCGCTGCCGTCGGCGTAACAGGCGCCGCCGTCCGGGGCGTTGTGCCAGGTGTACGACGTGCCGGTGACCGTCCGGCCGGACCGGGCGACGACCCGGCTGGTGAAGCCGCTGGGGAGCCGGATGCCGTTGGCGTCGGGCGCGCCCAGCGGGCCGTAGGGACCGGCGCCGGGCTGGGCCGGCGCGGCGTACGCGGCGCCGCGCCACAGGGTCCCGCCGAGGGCGGCGGACGAACCGCCGAGGACTGCTGCACGCAGGAGGGTACGACGTTCCACTGCTGCTCCAAGGTGCCGTGACCGCCCCGCCGCCGGTCGGCGTCGGGGTCGTGCGCTGACGGACGCTAAGGGCGCAGGGTGGACGTGTCATGTACGGGTCGTGACGGGGGTGTACGGCCGAGTGACAAGCCCTCACGGACACGTGGTGACGAGCCCTCAAGAGAGTTTTCGACAGGCCGGTGGGGCCGCCCCGTGCGACGGGCGGCCCCACCGGCTCGGTGTACGGCTACGAGGCGCGCACCTCGTACGTCGCCACCCGCACCCCGTCCTCGTCCAGGCACTGGCCGGACTCCAGGTCGAAGCGCTGCTTCAGCAGCGGCGAGGCGACGAACGGGCGGCCCCGGTGGGTGCCGGTCAGGCCGCGGGACAGAACGGTCGCGCCGGTGAACGGGTCGCGGTTGTCGATCGCGTAGAGCTTGCCGGCCCGGTCGGTGAAGAGGGCCGCCTGGCGCCCGTCGGGCAGCAGGGCCGCCACACCGCGGCCGGGGAGCAGCGTGCCGAGGTCGCAGACGGTGAACCAGTCGTCGGTCCCGTCCGTCAGCCGCAGCTGGACCTTCAGCCCGGTCGTCTCGAGTGCCAGAGTCATCGCTGGGCGCTTCCTTCCAGGGCGGATTCCGTGGATTCCGTCGGTCGCATGCCGATGGTCAGCAGCGGCAGGTCGGGCTTGATCTGGTCGCGCTCGGGGACGAACGCGACGACCGGGTCGGGCGTGTCGGGCGCGTTCACGAAGGACACGAACCGGGCCAGCTTCTCGGGGTCGTTGATGGTCTCGGCCCACTCGTCGCGGTAGTGCGCGATGTGGGCCCGCATCAGGGACTCCAGCTCGTCGCAGATGCCGAGCGAGTCGTGCACGACGACGTCCCGTACGTGGTCCAGGCCGCCCGGGATCCGCTCCAGCCAGGTCGACGTGCGCTCCAGGCGGTCGGCGGTGCGGATGTAGAACATCAGGAACCGGTCGATGAGGCGGACCAGTTCGGCGTCGGAGAGGTCCTGCGCGAGGAGGTCCGCGTGGCGCGGGGTGGCGCCGCCGTTGCCGCCGACGTACAGGTTCCAGCCGTTGGCGGTGGCGATCACGCCGAAGTCCTTCGACTGGGCCTCCGCGCACTCGCGCTGGCAGCCGGAGACCGCCGACTTCAGCTTGTGCGGGGAGCGCAGGCCCCGGTAGCGCAGCTCCAGGTCGATGGCCATGCGGACCGAGTCCTGGACGCCGTAGCGGCACCAGGTCTGCCCCACGCAGGACTTCACGGTGCGCAGCGACTTGCCGTACGCGTGCCCGGACTCGAAGCCGGCGTCGACCAGGCGGGCCCAGATCAGCGGGAGTTGCTCCACCCGCGCGCCGAACATGTCGATGCGCTGACCGCCGGTGATCTTCGTGTAGAGGCCGAAGTCGCGGGCGATCTCGCCGATCACGATCAGCTTCTCCGGGGCGATCTCACCGCCGGGGATGCGCGGCACGACCGAATAGGAGCCGTTCTTCTGGAGGTTGGCCAGGAAGTGGTCGTTGGTGTCCTGGAGGGCGGCCTGCTCGCCGTCGAGGACGTAGCCGCTCGCGCCGATCGCCGGAGCGAGGGAGGCGATGATCGAGCCGACCGTCGGCTTGCAGATCTCGCAGCCGTCGCCGCCCCGGGCCTCCTCCCGGCCGTGCCGGTCCAGCAGCTCCTGGTAGGAGCCGACGCGCAGGGCGAGGACGATCTCGTACAGCTCCTCGCGGGTCTGCGAGAAGCAGCCGCACAGGCCCTTGTCGACCTCGACGCCGCTCGCCTCCAGCTCCGCCGTGACGAGCTGGCCGAGGACCTTCACGCAGGAGCCGCAGCCCGTGCCGGCCTTGGTGCACTTCTTCACCTCGGGCACCGTGGTGCACTGGTGGTCGGTGACCGCGCCGCGGATGGTGCCCTTGCTGACGTTGTGGCAGGAGCAGATGATCGCGTCGTCCGGCAGCGCGGACGGGCCGAGCTGTGCCGGGGCCCCGGCACCGGCCGGCAGCACCAGCGACTCCGGCGAGACCGGCGGCACCGAGCCGGTGAACGCGCGCAGCGTGCCGTACGCCTCGGCGTCGCCGACCAGGATGCCGCCGAGCAGCGTGCCGTCCCGGCCGATGACCAGCTTCTTGTAGAGGCCCGCGCGGGAGTCGGAGTAGACGACGTCCAGGCAGTCCTCGGCGGTGCCGTGCGCGTCGCCGAAGGACGCCACGTCGACGCCGAGCAGCTTCAGCTTGGTGGACAGGTCGGCGCCGGTGAACGCGGCCTCGTCGTCGGCGATGGTCGCCGCCGCCGTCTCGGCCTGCTCGTAGCCGGGCGCGACCAGGCCGTACACCCGGCCGTCGGCGGCCAGCGCGCACTCGCCGATCGCGAAGACGTGCGGGTCGGACACCGTGCGGCACTGCTCGTCGACCGCGATGCCGCCGCGCTCGCCGACCGTCAGGCCGCAGTCGCGGGCCAGCTGGTCGCGGGGGCGCACACCGGCGGAGAACACCACCATGTCGGTGGCGAGTTCGGAGCCGTCGGACAGCTTCATGCCGGTGACCGCGCCGTCCTCGCCGACCACGATCTCCTGCGTGCCGACGCCCGTATGGACGGACAGGCCCATGTCCTCGATGGTGCGCAGCAGCGCCGCGCCGCCGCCCTCGTCCACCTGCACGGGCATCAGCCGGGGCGCGAACTCCACGATGTGGGAGGTCAGTCCGAGGCCCTTGAGCGCGCCCGCCGCCTCCAGGCCGAGCAGACCGCCGCCGACGACGGCACCGGTCGTCGCGGTCTTGGCGTACTCCTCGATGGCGAGGAGGTCCTCGATGGTGCGGTACACGAAGCAGCCCGTGGCGTCCTTGTTCGGGACGGGCGGCACGAACGGGTAGGAGCCGGTGGCCAGCACGAGCACGTCGTAGTCGACGACGAGCCCGGAGCGGGCCGTCACCCGCCGCGCCTCGCGGTCGACGCTCTCCGCCGGGTCCCCGACGCGCAGTTCGATGCCGTGCTCGGCGATGAACGCCATGTCCGTCATCGACAGGTCGTCGGGCGTCTTCCCCGAGAAGTACGAGGTGAGCTGCACACGGTCGTACGCCGGCCGCGGCTCCTCGCACAGCACGACCACGCGGTGCGTGGCGGTCAGGCCGCGCTCGGCGAGCGCTTCGAGGAAGCGCTGGCCGACCATGCCGTGGCCGACGAGCACGATCGTGGGGGCAGTCCCCTGGGTGGCGGTCATCAGGAGCCTCCGTCGTTGGTGAGCAGGTGGAGCAGGGGACCGCCGGCCGAGGGGAGCGGCTCTGCTCCCTCCCAGGCGCGCGCGAGCGCGCCGACGGTGCCGAGTTCGCCGACGAGGACCCCGCCGACCAGGCGGTCGTCGCGGACGACGACCTTGCGGTAGGTGCCGCGGGTGGCGTCGGCGAGCTGCACGACGTCGTCGCCGGGGCGGGGCTCCGTCTCGCCGAACGCGGCGAGGTCGAAGGCGGTCTGCCCGGAGAGCGTGAGCCGGGTCAGGGAGCGGGTGCCGGTGTAGCGGGCGGTGCCGTCCCCGGCGAGCACCTCGGCCAGGGCGTCGGCCTGCTCCAGGGCCGGGGCGGCCAGCCCGTACACCGTGCCGTCGTGCTGGGCGCAGTCGCCCACGGCGTGGATGTGCGGGTCGGAGGTGCGCAGTTCGTCGTCCACGATCACGCCCTTGTGGACGGCGAGGCCGGCGTCGCGGGCGAGGCCCACGCGCGGGTGGACGCCGCAGGCCAGGACGACGAGGTCGGCGTCGAGGGCGTAGCCGTCGGCCATCTCCACGGAGCGGACGGCGCCGCCGACGCAGCGCACGTCGCGCACCCGGCACTCGGTGTGGACCTCGACGCCGAGGTCCAGCAGGTGCCGGTGGACGAGCCGGGAGGCGTTCGGGTCGAGCTGGCGCTCCATGAGCCGCTCGGACTGCTGGGCCAGCACGACCTGCGCGCCGCGCACGGCGAGGGCGCGGGCCGCGGAGACCCCGAGGAGCCCGCCGCCGATGACGACGGCGTGGACGCCGGGCCGGACGGCCTTCGACAGGCCGAGGCAGTCGTCCATGGTGCGGAACGCGTGCACGCCCTCGGGCAGTTCGTGGTCCTCGGTGAACAGCCCGCGCAGCGGCGGCAGCTTCGGGTTGGAGCCGGTGGCCAGCACGAGCTTGTCGTACGCGATCGCCGAGCCGTCGGCGCAGCTCAGGGTCCGCGCCGCGCGGTCGATGCCGGTGACCCGGGCGCGGGTCAGCTCCGCGGGCGTCGGCAGGGCGATCACCTCGGGGCTGTACCGCCCGGCCAGCACCTCGGCGAGCAGCACCCGGTTGTACGGCCGGTGCTCCTCCTCGCCGATCAGCAGCGCGGGCGTGCCGAGCTCACCGAGCCGCCGGGCGAGCCGTACGCCCGCGAGCCCGGCGCCGATCACCACCACACGCGTATTCGAGGTCATGTCCAGGAGCGTGCGGTGCGGGTGTTTCCCGGCAGCATCGCAACTGTTTCTCGCGCGGAACGCTGCCCTCAGCGACGACACGGGCCGCATGTGAGGCTCCGTGCCCCGGCCCCGGGCCCTGTGTGAGACGGGCCCCGGTGCCGGACACCGCCCCGGGACGACCTCGGGGCCGGGCGGGGTGGGGAAGGGCGGGACAGGGCGGGACAGGGCGGGACAGGGCGGGACAGGGCGGGGGACATCGTCTACGACTGGCTGGGGTGAGGGTGACGGCCGCCCGGAGTCGGGAGCGCCTTCCGGCTGGGCGGGGGCGACGGGCGGCCGGAATCGGGGGCGCGACTGGGGCGGGATAGGGTCGCGATCATGCCCGACATATCCCTGACCATGGTCGTCGTCCTGTGCGTGGCCGCGCTCGCGGCCGGCTGGATCGACGCCGTGGTGGGCGGCGGCGGCCTGCTGCTGTTGCCGGCGCTGCTGCTCGGACTGCCCGCGAACACCCCGGCCGCCTACGCGCTCGGCACCAACAAGGCGGTCGCCATCGTCGGCACGACGGGCGCGGCCGTGACGTACGCCCGCAAGACGCGGGTGGACGTGCGCACCGCCGTGCGGATCGGCCTGGCCGCCCTCGCCGGGTCCTCGGCGGGCGCGTTCTTCGCGGCCGGGATGAGCACCGAGGTCCTCAAGCCGGTGATCATGGTGGTGCTGCTGGCCGTCGCCGCCTTCGTGATCCTCAAGCCCGCCTTCGGCACCGCGCCCGCCCCCGGCCCGGCGGGCCCGCGCCGCGTCCTCGCCGCGATCGGCCTGGCGGGCCTCGGCATCGGCTTCTACGACGGCCTGGTCGGCCCCGGCACCGGAACGTTCCTGGTCCTCGCCCTCACGGCCCTGCTCCACCTCGACCTGGTCGCCGCCTCCGCCACCGCCAAGATCGTCAACTGCTGCACCAACGCCGGCGCGCTCGCCACGTTCGCCTGGCAGGGCACGGTGCTGTGGCAACTGGCCGCGCTGATGGCCGTCTTCAACCTCGCGGGCGGCACCCTCGGCGCCCGCACCGCCCTGAAACAGGGCAGCGGCTTCGTCCGCGCCGTCCTGCTCACGGTGGTCTTCGCCCTGGTGGCGAAGCTGGCGTACGAGCAGTGGGTGGCGTGAGACTCCCGCACGGGGCGAACGCCCAGAGTGTGACTCCTGGGGCCGTGCGCTGTAGGGCCAAGGCGCCCCGTCTCCGTCAGACCGACAGGGGCACGCTGGTCCAGATCGCGCAGGCGCTCAACGTTCTGCAGATCGAAGGCCCCGCCTTGGGGCGCCCTCTCGTTGACCGGATCAACGGCTCGGCTCTGCCGAACCTCAAGGAATTACGGCCTGGCTCGTGCGGACCGAGTGAGGTGAGATTGTTGTTCGTGTTCGATCCCGAGCGGAACGCTGTGGTCCTGGTCGGCGGCGACAAGGCCGGTAACTGGTCCGGGTGGTACCGGACGGCGATCAAGGAAGCGGAAGAGGCGTACGGGGCGTACAGAGAGGAGTCATGAGCGTGAAGAAGCAGAGCACTGCGAACGCCGTCGACTGGGACGACCTCAAAGAGGAGTTCGACTTCTCCCCGGAGGAGGAGAAGGAGATCGAACATGGCACTGCCGTGCTCCTGTCCGAAGTGCGCGCCTACCGCCTCGCCGAGGTCCGCAAGCGCCAGCACATGACGCAGACAGCGGTGGCCAAGATCCTCGGCGTCACTCAGGGGCGCGTCTCGGCCATCGAGAAGGGCGCGCTCAGTCGCTCCGAGGTCGACACGCTGGCCGCCTACGTCGAAGCCCTCGGTGGAAAGCTCAAGCTCGTGGCCGACTTCGGCGACGAATCGCTTGTGCTGGGGTAAGGCAAAGCACTGTCGGGCGCGTGACGGGCCGGAGCCAGGGCCCCGGCCCGCCGGCGGCCGGCCCGGTCAGCCGGCGACCAGCGCCCGCCATGTGTCCGGTCCCACGATGCCGTCCACCGTCAGGCCGTGGGACTGCTGGAAGCCGCGGGTCGCGGCGGCCGTGGCCGAGCCGAAGACGCCGTCGGCGGTGAGGCTGTTGCCCTGGGCGTTGAGCTGGAGCTGCGCGGCGCGCACCGCGTCCCCGGTGGAGCCCTCCTTCACGGTGCTGATCAGGGCGGACCACGTCCGCGCCCCGATCACGCCGTCCACCGTGAGGCCCCTGGCCTGCTGGAAGGCCCGGACCTTGGCGTCGGTGTCGGTGCCGAAGACGCCGTCCGCGGTGAGGCTGTAGCCGCGGCTGCCGAGCAGGTACTGGGCGGTCTTGACGTCCGTGCCGCTCTCGCCCTTGCTGAGGGTCGGCCACGTGCCGGTGGACGGCGGCGGGGTGGTGCCGTCGTCGGCGATGTTCACGGGACGGTACGGCTTGTACTCGCTTCCGGCGCTCAGGCCGTAGCTCAGCGTGCGGTGGGTGGTGCCGTAGGTGCCGCGCTGCTCGTACGCCCAGTACGACGTGCGCGAGGAGTCCGTCCACTTCTCGAAGATGACGACGTGACGGGTGGTGTTGGTGCCGTCGGCGTCGATGAGCAGGTCGCCGGGCTGGAGGCTGCCCAGGGTGATCGGCGTCGTCAGGCTCCGGTCGCCCGCCAGGCCGACGGTGTTGGGGCCCGGCTTCCACAGGCCGAGCGTCATCGAGACGTAGCCCGAGCAGTCCTGCCGGTAGCCGTCGGACCACACCCTGGTCTGGCTGTACGGCACCGGGCCGCCGTTGTTGGCCGTGAGCCAGGTCGCCGCGCGGCGCAGCACCTCGGCCCGGGTGACGGTCGGGGCGGCGGCGGTGCCGACACGGGCGGAGTGCTGGGCGGTGGTCTGGGCGACGGTCTGTGCGGTCGTCCGGTCGGCGGGCGCGGCGGACGCCGTCTGGCCGACCAGCAGACCGCCGAGCCCGAGGGCCGCGGCCGAAGCCACGGCGACGGCGACGGTGGCCTTGCGTGTGGTGCGGGAGTGCCTGGACATCGGTCCTCCTGGTGGGGGCAGGGAGTGTGTCGTGAGCTCCTCGACCATCATGACCCGTACATGACATTCAGTCGTTCACGTCGCCCATGACAGTTGCGCTACATCCTCGCCCTCCACGGAACCTCCATCGAGGTCCGGCCTGATTCCTGCCGGAACCGGCAGGCGTGTGAACGACCGTGCGGGAGTGGCCCGTTGCCGCAGGATCAGGCCCTGCTCGAACCCGTCAGGTGGGCGAAGACCACCACGTTGCCCCGGTAGCCGGTGGCCCGCGAGTAGCCGCCGCCGCACGTGATGACCCGCAACTCGGGGCGCTCGGCCGGGCCGTACACCTTCTCGTCCGGGAAGTCCCGCGCGTCGTACGCCTCGACCGCGTCCACCGTGAACACGGCGACGCCGCCGTCCCGCCGGTCCACCTCGATCCTGCTGCCCTTCGGCAGGGCGCCGAGCCGGTAGAACACGGCGGGGCCGTCGGCGTTGTCGACGTGGCCCGCGACGATCGCGGTGCCCGTCTCGCCGGGCGTCGTGCCGGCCTCGTACCAGCCGGCGAGGTCGCGCCGCTCGGCCGGTGGCACGTCGAGGCTGCCGGACGGGGTGAGGCCGAGGCCGGTCAGCGGGGCGTCCACCCGGATCGCCGGAATGCGGATGCGGTCGGGCGGCGAGGGCGGCAGCGCGGGCGCCGCGGGCCGACCGCCGTCCCGCCCGGAACGGGCCTGCGCGGCGGACGGCTGCGGCGGAGCGCCCGAGTCCAGGGCGTCGCTCAGCAGCCACGCGCCCGTGCAGAGGGCGAGTGCCGTGACGACCCCGGTGGCCACGTTGCCGAGCCTGCGCATGACGAACCTCCCTGGACCTGACGGCCCGTACGGGTGGGGCGAAGCCCGGGTGGGCACCGACGGCCGCCCCGGGAATTCCGACGGGACCGGTCGGATGCGGTACGGAATGCCGGCCGACGGGACCGACGCGCGCGGCCGAACCGACCGCCGCACACAGCGCCCCTCGTCGCCACGCACAGCGTCCCGTGTCGCCATGCACAGTGCTCCCTCGCCGCCACGCACAGCGTCCCGTGTCGCCATGCACAGCGCTCCCTCGTCGCCACGTACAGCGTCCCGTGTCGCCACGCACAGCGCCCCCCATGTCGCCCGCACACAGCCCCCGCGCCACCGCGCAGCGCACCCGCGTCGCCGGCCGAGGCGCCCCGTACCCCCTCCGGGCCGCGAGGGGCGTCGGGTCCGGAGGGGGAGGGGAGTCGCGGTACCGGCGGACGGGCAGCGGAGGGTGCCCGTCAGATCCCGTCGCCTCTCGCCCGGCGATGCAGGAGCCAGGTACCGCCCGCGGCGGCGACGGCGAGAGCCGTCACGCCGGCCGCGGTCTGTACGGGATCGGGGCCCAGAGCGCCGCCGACCCCCGTCTTCACACTTCCGCGCGGATACGTCCCCTGCCGGTGCGACGCCAGCGTCACCACGAGGTCGCCGGTCACCCGCCGCCCGCTGCCCGCGCAGGTCGCGACGATCTCGTACGTCCCCGGCTGCGCGCTCGGCGGCACCCGGAACCGCCCGGTCGCGTCCCGCCCGTGGGCGCCCGGCACCAGGGTGAAGGCGCCGGCGCCCACCGCCGCCGCGTCGCCCTGCGCGGTGCCGCCCTCGCCGCACGCGCCGGTGTGCACCGCGACCCGGCCGCCGGGCACCACCGAGTACGGGTACACGTCCAGGCCGTCGGTGCCCGCGCCGTACGCGGGCGCGGCGACGGAACCCGCGGCGGCGACGGCGAGGGCGCCCCCGGTCAGCAGACGGGCGGTACGGCGCATCCGTGCTCCTCCGAGCTGTTCGGCGGGTCACGGCCCGCGACACCCCCATGTGCCGCTGCGTCGGCCGTGTCCCTGCCCTACCGAGGTAAGTGGCAGCACGCCCGGCGCGCTTGCTGATGGCTCGTCAGAAAGGGGATGAACGGGTGCCGCCCCGGGAGCCCGGCGGACACCGCGACGCCCTCGTTTCGGCAGGTCACCGGCGTGCTGTGTGTCTCCCGGCGACAAGAACCGGAAGGGTTGCCCGACGCGCGTGTGAACGGGTGACCGCTCCGCCCGCGGCACCTCGCCCCACGGGACTTGACCTCAAGCCCACTTGAGGTCGGACGCTCTCTCCATGAACACAGCAGACCCCCTCAAGGTCGTCCTCGTCATCGGCAGCAACCGCCACGGCCGCTTCGGCCCCGTCGTCGCCGACTGGCTCCTCGGCCATCTGCGCGACCACCCCGACCTCGACCCGGCGGTCGTCGACGTCGCCGCGACCGACCTGCCCATGTCCCTGGCCCGCGGCCCCAGGGCGGCGGCCGCGCTGGCCGACGTGACGCCGAAGCTGGCGGAGGCGGACGCGTTCGTCGTCCTCACGCCCGAGTACAACCACTCGTTCCCGGCGGGCCTGAAGAACCTCGTCGACTGGCACTACGCGGAGTGGCGCGCCAAGCCCGTCGCCCTGGCCTCCTACGGCGGCGTGTCCGGCGGCCTGCGCGCCGTCGAACACCTGCGTCAGGTCTTCGCCGAGCTCCACGCCGTCACGGTCCGCGACACCGTCTCCTTCCACAACGCGGGCGCGGCCTTCGACGACGCCGGCGTCCTCAAGGACCCGTCGGGCCCCGACGCGGCGGCCAAGGTGATGCTCGACCAACTCGCCTGGTGGGCCCGGGCCCTGCGCGAGGCGAGGCGGACGACCCCGTACGCCGCCTGACCCCGCGCACCCGCTCTCTCTCCCCCCCGGCGCCCCCTCACGAACGCGGGACGGCCGCCCCGGAAACCACTCCGGAGCGGCCGTCCCGCGGGCCGCGCGTCCTGGGCGACGAGGTCAGCCCACGTTCACCGCGCGCCACGCCGCGGCCACCGCCGACCGCTCCGCGCTGCCGTCGCCGTACAGGTCCTCCGCCGCGTCCAGGGTGGCCTGGCGGGCGGCGGCGTACGTCGTCGAGGACGTCATGTAGACCGTCAGCGCCCGGTACCAGATCGCGCCCAGCTTGTCCCGGCCGATCCCGGTGACCGACGAGCCGTCACAGGTGGGGGAGTCGTGGGCGACGCCGTTCACGGTCTTGGCACCGCTGCCCTCCGCGAGGAGGTACGCGAAGTGGTTCGCGACGCCCGACGAGTAGTGGACGTCGAGCGTCGCCACGGTGGGGCTCCAGCAGTCCACCGAGTTGCCGTCCTTGGACGGCTTGTCCATGTAACGCAGCGCCGCCTGGCCGAAGTCCGGGCGCACGATCTTCTCGCCGATCAGCCAGTCGCCCCGGTCCGAGGCGTTGTCCGCGTGGAACTCCACGAGCGTGCCGAAGATGTCGCTCGTCGCCTCGTTCAGGCCGCCGGACTCGCCCGAGTACACCAGCGCCGCCGTCTTCGACGTCACGCCGTGCGTCATCTCGTGCCCGGCGACGTCCAGCGACACCAGCGGCCCGAACGTCTTGCCGTCGCCGTCGCCGTACGTCATGCAGAAGCAGCTGTCGTCCCAGAAGGCGTTGTTGTAGGCGTTGCCGTAGTGGACGCGGTTGTACGAGCCCTTGCCGTCGCCGGCGATGCCGTTGCGGCCGTGGACGTCCTTGAAGTAGTCCCACGTCACGTCGGTGCCGTACTGCGCGTCGACGGCGGCCGAGGCGCGGTCGGACGTCGTGCCCGAGCCCCAGTGGTTGTCGGCGTCCGTGAACACCGTCGCGGGCGCCCGGGTCAGACAGACGGCGCCCAGCAGGCACAGGTCGGTCTTGTTGCCCGCGTCACCGGTGTACGTGCCGCCGCGCGTCGGGTCCTTCAGCTGGTACGACGAGCCCGACGGCGTCGTCTCCAGCGGAACCGTGCCGCCGTACAGGGACTTGCCGTCCCCCGTCGCCGACTCCAGGCTGTCCCAGGCGTCGATCTGCTCGCCCGTCGTCGCGTCGGTGAGCACGGTGTGGGCGACCGGGTTGCCCTTCGCGTCCTGGGCCACGGCGTCGGTGCGCCAGGCCAGCTTCGGCGCGCCGTGCAGGGCGTCGACGACCAGCTCCGGCTTGGCCGTCAGCCTGCGCAGCGTCTCGCCCAGGTTGGCGGCGCGCAGCACGTTCGCCGCGAGGTCGGCGGCCTTCGGGGCCGACACCCGCGGGGTGGTGCCGGGCAGGGAGAGCGCGGCGCGGGTGGCGCGGTTCACGCTCCGGTACTCGCCCTCGGGCGTGAGGTGGACGACGAAGTCGCCGCCCAGCACGGGCAGTCCCCGGTAGGTGCGGTCGTAGCGGACGTGCTGGGAGCCGTCCCGGTCGACGACCACGTCGCGGACCTTCGTGTCCTGGGCGTCGGTGAGCCCGAGGCTCGCGGCCCGCTCGGCGAGGACCGCGGCGGCGTTCTCGACGGCGGTGGCCCGGGCCGGCCGGTCGACGGCGCCGGCGGAGGAGGGGTACAGGGTGGCCGCGAGGAGGGCGGCGGCGGTGGCGGCCGTGCCTGCCAGGGCGAGACGGGAACCTCGGACGTGCCGTATGCGGCTCATCGGTCTCCTTGGTACGGCGCCCGCGGGGCGCGTGGGGGTGGCGCCGGTCGCGGGCGGTGGCGAGGGCGTGTGGGGATGCGTGGGGGGAACGGGGATGTTGACGGCGATTCAAGACGCCCAGGTCATGTCATGTCCAGGGCGGTTCCGTGACGGTGTGTGTGGGGTGAGAATCGTTTCTGCGGGGCTTCGGTAGAGGCCCCCGCGCACCCGCGGCGCGACGACGAAGACGACGAGGGAGACCCACGCATGACAGAGCCTGCCGGGCGCGCCCCGCACCGCCCCGAACGGCTCCCGTTCTTCGTCTACGGCACCCTGCGCCCCGGCGAGCCCCACCACGACGCCCTCCTGCTCGGCCGCACGAGCGCCGAGGAACCCGCCCGCCTCCCCGGCGCCGTCCTGTACGCCGGCCCCGGCTACCCGTACGCGGTGGACGAGCCCGGCGGCACGGTCCACGGAGACCTCGTCACCGCCCGGCCCGAGGCGTACGCCGACCTGCTCGCGCGCCTCGACCGGCTGGAGGAGTACACCCCGGGCGACCCGCGCAGCCTCTACGAACGCGTCGCCCGCGACGTCGTCCGCGCCCGCGACCGCGCCACCGTGCGCGCCTGGGTGTACGTCGCCGCCCCGGCCGTCACGGCCCGACTGCGGGCGCGCGGCAGGCTGATCGAGAACGGCGACTGGCGGGCCCGGACGCTATGACCCGACCGGTTCGAGCCGCACCGCGCACGCCTTGAACTCCGGCATGCGGGACGTCGGGTCGAGCGCCGGGTTGGTGAGGGTGTTGGCGCGGCCCTCGCCCGGCCAGTGGAACGGCATGAAGACCGTGTCGGGCCGGATGTCCGTCGTGATGCGGGCCGGGGCGACCGCCCGCCCGCGCCGCGACACCACGGCGACCGGGTCGCCCTCCGCCGCCCCGAGACGCGCCGCGAGCCGCGGATGCAGCTCCACGAACGGGCCCGGCGCGGCGGCGTTGAGCTCCTCGACGCGGCGGGTCTGGGCGCCGGACTGGTACTGGGCGACGACCCGGCCGGTGGTCAGCAGCACCGGGTACTCGTCGTCGGGCTCCTCGGCGATCGCCCGGTGCGAGACGGGCACGAACCGGGCCCGCCCGTCCCCGGTGGCGAACCGGTCGAGGAACAGCCGGGGCGTGCCGGGGTGCGCGTCGGCACCGTCGTCGGTGCCCCCCGCCTCGGACCGGTCCGCCGGGCACGGCCAGAAGACGCCGTTCTCCTCGGCGAGCCTGCGGTACGTGATCCCGGAGTAGTCGGCGGGACCACCCGCGCTCGCGCGGCGCAGCTCCTCGAAGACCTCCTCCGGGTCGGTCGGGAAGCCCTTCTCCACGCCCAGCCGGGCGGCGAGTTCGTGCATGACCTCCAGGTCGCTGCGCACCCCGGCGGGCGGCGTGATCGCCTGCCGGCGCAGCAGCACCCTGCCCTCCAGGTTGGTCGTGGTGCCGGTCTCCTCGGCCCACTGCGTCACCGGCAGCACGACATCGGCCAGCGCCGCCGTCTCCGACAGCACCACGTCGCACACGGCGAGGAAGTCCAGCGACCGGACGCGCTCCTCGACGTGTCCCGCGCGCGGCGCCGACACCACCGGGTTGGAGCCCATCAGCAGCAGCGCGCGGATGTCGGTGCCCAGCGCGTCGAGGAGTTCGTACGCGCTGCGGCCGGGGCCCGGCAGCGAGTCGGGGTCGACGCCCCACACCTCGGCGACGTGCCGCCGTGCCGCCGGGTCGGTCAGCTTGCGGTAGCCGGGCAACTGGTCGGCCTTCTGGCCGTGCTCGCGCCCGCCCTGCCCGTTGCCCTGCCCGGTCAGACAGCCGTACCCGGAGTACGGGCGTCCGGCGCGGCCCGTCGCCAGGCACAGGTTGATCCACGCGCCGACCGTGTCCGTGCCCTTGGACTGCTGCTCGGGCCCGCGCGCCGTGAGCACCATCGCGGTCTCCGGCTCGCAGAACATCCGTACCGCCTCCCGGAGTTCGGGCACGGACACCCCCGTGATCCGCTCCACGTACTCCGGCCAGTGCGCCATCGCCGCGGCCCGGGCGTCCTCCCAGCCGCTCGTGCGGTCCTGGACGTACGCCTCGTCGGTGCGGCCCTCCGCGACCACCAGGTGCAGCAGCCCGAGCGCGAGCGCCAGGTCGGTGCCGGGCCGGGGCGCCAGGTGCAGGTCGGCCTGCTCGGCGGTCCGCGTGCGGCGCGGGTCGACGACGATCAGGGTGCCGCCGTTGGCCTTCAGCTCGGTCAGGTAGCGCAGCGCGGGCGGCATCGTCTCGGCGAGGTTGGAACCGACGAGGATCACGCAGCCCGTTTTCGGGATGTCCTCCAGCGGGAACGGCAGCCCCCGGTCGAGCCCGAACGCCTTCGTGCCGGCCGCGGCGGCGGACGACATGCAGAAGCGTCCGTTGTAGTCGATCTGCGAGGTGCCGAGCACCACCCGCGCGAACTTGCCGAGCGTGTACGCCTTCTCGTTGGTCAGTCCGCCGCCGCCGAACACGCCGAGCGCGTCCGCGCCGTACGCCGAGCGCGCCGACGTCAGGCCCTCGGTGATCCGGTCCAGCGCCTCCTCCCAGGAGGCGGGCTCCAGCTCACCGGCGGCGGACCGCACCAGCGGCGACGTCAGCCGCACCCGCGACGACAGCACCTCGGGCGCCGTCCGCCCCTTGCCGCACAGCGCTCCCCGGTTCACCGGGAAGTCCGCGCGCTCGCTCACCTCGACGGTCCCGCCGGGCACGGGCGTCAGATTCATCCCGCACTGCAGGGCGCAGTACGGGCAGTGCGTGGGCGTGGCGGTGTTCTGCATGCCGTTCAGCGTGCGTCGCCCGTGTTACGTGCCGTGACGGCCCTTTGTTACACGGCGCGCACGGCGACCTCCCTGCCGGGACCCACCCGTCGTGAGACGCGCCCGCGCCCCCTCAGGGGGCGTGCGACAGGGCCCGCGCCACGCCCGGCTCCCGGGGCCCCAGGAAGCGCGGATCCGGTTCGACGACGGCGTCCCAGGCCGCCTTGCCCGCCGCCACGACCTCCCGGACGCCCCCGTAGTACCAGGTCGCGTCGCGCGGCTCGGCGACCCCGAGGCCGTACGACGTGACACCCGCCGCCCGGCACAGCGCCACCGCGCGCCGGACGTGGAAGTCCTGGCTGATCAGCACAGCCCGGTCCACGCCGAAGATCTTCCTCGCGCGCACGCACGAGTCCCAGGTGTCGAAACCCGCGTAGTCGCTGACGATCCGCGCGTCCGGCACGCCCTGCCGGACCAGGTAGGCGCGCATCGCGTCCGGCTCGTCGTAGTCCTCCCGGCTGTTGTCGCCGGTGACGAGGACCACCTCGACGCGGTCCGCCCGGTACAGCTCGGCCGCCGCGTCCAGCCGGTGCGCCAGGTACGGCGACGGCTCCCCGTCCCACAGCCCGGCGCCGAAGACCACGGCGACGTCCGTGCGCGGCACGTCGGCGGCGGACCGCAGCCGGCCGTCCGTCGTCAGCCGCAGCCACGTCGCCGGGAGCAGCGCCAGCACGCACCCGGCGACCACCGCCCGCACCAGCCGGCGCCGCCCGGCGCGGGTGCGCGGCAGACGGGGGCGGGGCAGTGTCCACGCATGGGTCGGCCGGCGCATCGGACGGTCCCTTCCTCGGGCGGGCTCTCGCACCCAGGGACGCCGCGCCGGGCCCTCCGGTTCACCCCACGGCACGTGACCGGGCTCACCCCGACCGGTGAATCCGCAGCTCACGACGCCTCACACACCCCCGGCACCCCGCCGTGAACCGCTGGAAAACACCTGTCATTCCGGCGCAACGGGGCGGCAACGTCCCGCGTTCACCATCGGTTCATGACGGCGACGCACAAGACGAGCGAGACGAGCGAGACGAGCGAGACCAGCGGGACGAGCGGGACGAGCGGGACGAACCGCACGAGCGGACCGACGAGCGGCCCGTCTCCTGCGGCCACTGCCTCCGCCCCGGCCGCCCCGCGCGACGACTCCACCGCCCACCTCGACAGTACGGCGCAGATCATGAACCTGATCGGCAGCCGACTCGCCGGCCGGCTCAGCCTCGTCCGGCCCGACGGACGCCGCCGCCTCGCCCGGCCCGCCCTGGTCGCCGTCGCCCACGGCAGCCGCGACCCGCGCGCCCTGGAAACGGTCCGCGCCCTCCTCGACCGCGTCCGCGCGCTGCGCCCCGGCCTGCCGGTGCACCTCGGGCACATCGAACTGAACGCGCCCCTGCTGCCCGACACCCTCGCCGGCCTCGCGGCCCGCGGCACCACCGAGGCCGTCCTCGTCCCCCTGCTGCTCAGCCGCGGCTACCACGTCAAGCAGGACATCCCCGAGATGGCGGCGACGACCCGCGTCCGCACCCGCGTCGCGGCCCCGCTCGGCCCGCACCCGCTGCTGGTGGACACCCTCCACGAGCGCCTGGCCGAGGCCGGCTGGGACCCGCACGCCCCCGCCGCCGAACGCCGCGCCTCGGCGGTCGTCCTCGCCGCGGCCGGCTCCCGCGACCCCGAGTCCCGCCTCGACACCGGCCGCACCGCAGCCCTCCTCGCCGCCCGCCTCGGCGTCCCGGTCCTCCCGGCCTACGCCTCGGCGGCGACCCCCACGGTCCCGGAAGCGGTCGCCACCCTCCGCTCCCAGGGCCGCACGAACATCGCCCTGGCCTCCTACTTCACGGCCCCGGGCCGCTTCGCGACGGAATGCGCGGAGGCGGCCCCGTGGATCACGGCGGCCCCCCTCGGAGCCCACGACAAGATGGCCCACCTCCTCCTCCACCGCTACGACGAAGCACTGACGACGGGGACAAGGACAGAACGCACACTGGCATCAGCCTGACAACGCCGCTCAGGGGGAGACACAAGGGACGCGGGGAACTGCGCGAGCAACCACAACGAACCCACACCCGTCGAACAACCCAACGCACCCACCCCCGCAGGCGCCGTAGGGTCACCACATGGCACCGCCCGCATACGACCCGGCGTCAGCCGCCCGCTGGGCCCCCGAACCCGACAAACGCCCCGGCCGCACCGCCTTCCAGCGCGACCGCGCCCGCGTCCTGCACTCCGCCGCCCTGCGCCGTCTCGCCGGCAAGACCCAGGTCGTCACCCCCGGCACCATGGGCCCGGCGTGGGACGCCAGCCCCCGCACCAGGCTCACCCATTCGCTGGAGTGCGCCCAGGTCGGCCGCGAACTCGGCGCCGCCCTCGGCTGCGACCCCGACCTGGTGGAGGCCGCCTGCCTCTCCCACGACCTCGGCCACCCGCCCTTCGGCCACAACGGCGAACAGGCGCTGAACGAGTTCGCCGCGGACTGCGGCGGCTTCGAGGGCAACGCCCAGTCGCTGCGCCTGCTCACCCGCATCGAGCCCAAACGGTTCGTCACCGACCCCGCCACCGGCGACACCGTCAGTGTCGGCCTCAACCTGACCCGCGCCGCCCTGGACGCCGCCACCAAGTACCCGTGGCCGCGCGGTGCGCACCCCACCGACCCGGCCTCGCGGAAGTTCGGCGTGTACGAGGACGACCGGCCCGTCTTCGACTGGGTCCGCGAGGGCGCCCCCGGCACCCGCACCTGCTTCGAGGCGCAGGTCATGGACTGGTCGGACGACGTGGCGTACTCGGTGCACGACGTCGAGGACGGCCTGCACGCCGGGCACATCGACCCGAACTGCCTGCACGCCGAGCCCGAGCGGCAGGACGTGTTCGCGGTCGCCGTCGGCCGCTACGTCCCCGCCGGCACCGACCCCGCCGAACTCGCCGAGGCCCTCGACCGGCTCCAGGACCAGCCGTGGTGGCCGCACGGCTACGACGGCACGGCCGTCGCCCAGGCCCGCCTCAAGGACGCCACGAGCCAGCTCATCGGCCGCTTCTGCCTCGCGGCGGAGGCAGCGACACGGGCCGCGTACGGCGGCGGGCGGCTCACCCGGTACACGGCGGAACTGGTCGTGCCGCGCGAGACCCGCCTGGAGTGCGCCGTGCTGAAGGCGGTCGCCGACCGGTACGTCATGCAGCGCGCCGAGCAGGAACGGCTCCGCGCCGACCAGCGCGTCGTCGTCGCCGAACTCGCCGAGGCCCTCACCGCCCGCGCCCCGGACGGCCTGGACCCGCAGTTCCGCGCCCTGTTCGACCGGGCGCCCGACGACCGGGCCCGCAAGCGCGTCGTCGTCGACCACATCGCGTCCCTCACCGACGCCTCGGCCCGCTCGCTGCACGCCCGGCTCACGGGCACGGCCGGACACCGACGGGGCAGAGGTGACCCCGATCGGGTCCGAATGTGACCCTGCGTGGCCTGATCGGGCCACTCCCTCTTCCCGCATCACGCTGTGTGCGGGACGCTCGCATGTGGCGACACCATTACGAGGAGGCATCACGTGGTCGACGCGGATCAGACGTTCGTCATCGTCGGTGGAGGGCTCGCCGGCGCCAAGGCGGCGGAGACGCTCCGGGCGGAGGGCTTCACCGGGCGGGTGATACTGATCTGCGACGAACGCGACCACCCGTACGAACGGCCCCCGCTGTCCAAGGGGTACCTGCTCGGCAGGGAGGAACGCGACAGCGTCTTCGTGCACGAGCCCGCCTGGTACGCCCGCCACGACATCGAGCTGCACCTCGGCCAGACCGTCGACGCCGTCGACCGCGCCGCGAAGACGGTCCGCTTCGGCGAGGACGGCACGGTCGTCCACTACGACAAGCTGCTGCTGGCCACCGGCGCCGAACCCCGCCGCCTGGACATCCCCGGCACCGGCCTGGCCGGCGTCCACCACCTGCGCCGCCTCGCCCACGCCGAGCGCCTCAAGCACGTCCTGGCCGCACTCGGCCGCGACAACGGGCACCTGGTGATCGCCGGCGGCGGCTGGATCGGCCTGGAGGTCGCCGCGGCGGCCCGCGAGTACGGCGCCGAGGTCACCGTCGTCGAGCCGTCCCCGACCCCGCTGCACCACGTGCTGGGCCCCGAGCTGGGCCAGGTCTTCGCCGAGCTGCACCGCGAGCACGGCGTCCGCTTCCACTTCGGGGCGCACCTCACGGAGATCGTCGGGCAGGACGGCATGGTCCTCGCGGCCCGCACCGACGACGGCGAGGAGCACCCGGCGCACGACGTGCTCGCCGCGATCGGCGCCGCCCCGCGGGTCGCGCTCGCGGAGGCCGCGGGCCTGGAGATCGCCGACCGGGCGCACGGCGGCGGCGTCGTGGTCGACGAACGGCTGCGCACCTCCGACCCCGACATCCACGCCGCGGGCGACGTGGCGTCCTTCCCGCACCGCCTGTTCGGCACCCGGCTGCGCGTGGAGCACTGGGCCAACGCCCTCAACGGCGGCCCGGCGGCGGCCCGCGCGATGCTCGGCCAGGAGGTCGTCCACGACCGCGTGCCCTACTTCTTCTCCGACCAGTACGACCTCGGCATGGAGTACTCGGGCTGGGCGCCGCCCGGCTCGTACGACGAGGTCGTGATCCGCGGGGATGCCGGGAAGCGGGAGTTCATCGCCTTCTGGGTGAAGGAGGGCCGCGTGCTGGCCGGGATGAACGTGAACGTGTGGGACGTCACAGAACCCATCCAGCGGCTGATCCGCAGCGGCGCCCGCGTCGACACCGAGGCCCTGGCCGCCCCGCACGTGCCCCTGGAGAGCCTGGCCGGCTAGCCGGAGGCCGGAGGGACCGGCCGGCCGACGGCCCGGGGATGTCCGCGCGCCCCCGTAGAATCCCCACGTGGCAGGACGGATCAACGACGAGGACGTGAAGGCGGTACGGGACGCGGTCCCGATCGACGCCGTCGTGTCCGAGTACCTCCAGCTGCGCAACGCGGGCGGCGGCAACCTCAAGGGGCTGTGCCCGTTCCACGACGAGAAGTCGCCGTCCTTCCAGGTCAGCCCGAGCAAGGGACTCTTCCACTGCTTCGGCTGCCAGGAGGGCGGCGACACCATCACGTTCGTGATGAAGATCGACCACCTCACCTTCTCGGAGGCGGTCGAGCGCCTGGCCGGCCAGGCCGGCATCACCCTGCGCTACGAGGAGGGCGGGTACAACCCCTCCCACCAGCGCGGCGAACGCATCCGCCTGGTCGAGGCCCACAAGATCGCCGCCGACTGGTACGCGGAACAGCTCGCCGCCGGCCCCGAGGCCGAGACCGGCCGGGTCTTCCTCGCCGAGCGCGGCTTCGACCAGGCCGCAGCCGTCCACTTCGGCGTCGGCTACAGCCCGCAGGGCTGGGACCACCTCACCCGCTACCTGCGCGGCAAGGGCTTCAGCGACAAGGAGCTGCTGCTCTCCGGGCTCGCCCAGGAGGGCCGCCGCGGCCCCATCGACCGCTTCCGCGGCCGGCTGATGTGGCCCATCCGCGACATCGGCGGCGACGTCGTCGGCTTCGGCGCCCGCAAGCTGTACGAGGCGGACAACGGCCCGAAGTACCTCAACACGCCCGACACGGCGATCTACAAGAAGTCCCAGGTGCTGTACGGCATCGACCTCGCGAAGAAGGACATCGCCAAGGCCTCCCGCGCGGTCGTGGTCGAGGGCTACACCGACGTCATGGCCTGCCACCTCGCGGGCGTCACCACCGCCATCGCGACCTGCGGCACGGCCTTCGGCGGCGACCACATCAAGATCCTCCGCCGGCTCCTCATGGACAACGGCTCGGCGCGCGTCATCTTCACCTTCGACGGCGACGCGGCCGGCCAGAAGGCGGCCCTGCGCGCCTTCGAGGACGACCAGAAGTTCGCCGCCGAGACCTACATCGCGATCGCCCCGGACGGCATGGACCCCTGCGAGCTGCGCCTCGCCAAGGGCGACGACGCGGTCGCCGACCTGGTCGAACCCCGCACCCCGCTCTTCGAGTTCGCCCTCCGCCAGATCGTGAGCCGCTACGACCTGGACACCCCGGCCGGGCGCGCCGCCGCGCTGGACGAGGCCGCCCCGGTCGTCGCCCGCATCAAGAACAGCGGCGCCCAGCACGAGGTCGCCGTGCAGCTCGCCGGCATGCTCGGCATCCTCGACACGCAGTTCGTCGTCAAGCGCGTGGCGCAGCTGGCCCGCTGGGCCCGCGACCGCGGCGGCAAGGGCCCGGCCCCGGACCGCCGGGGCCCGTCCCGGACGTACGAGGCGGCCCCCCGCGCCGCCGCCCCGGGACCGGCCCTCAACCTCCGCAACCCGGTCTACGCCACCGAGCGCGAGCTGCTCAAACTCGCCCTCCAGCGCCCCGAACTGGTGTCCCCGGCCTTCGACGCGTACGGCGTCGACGAGTTCACCGCCGCCCCGTACGCGGCCGTGCGCCAGGCCATCATGGACGCGGGCGGCGCCGAGCACGGCGTCGCGGACCCGCAGGGCTATCTGGTGCGGGTCCGCGAGGCCGCCCCCGACGACACCGTCCGCGCCATGGTCACCGAGCTGGCCGTCGAGGCGATCATGCTGCACCGCGGCGTGAAGGAGGTCGACGAGGTGTACGCGGGCGCCCAGCTGGTCACCGTCCGCCGCCGGGCCGTCGAGCGCCGCATCCGCGACATCACCGGCCGCCTCACCCGCCTCGGCACCCACGCCGACCCGGCCGAACTGGCCGCCGTACAGAACGAACTGTGGGTCCTCCAGCAGTACGACCAGACCCTGCGCGAGCACGGCGCCGCCGCGCTCTGACCCGACCCGCGGTCTCAGCCACGCGTGTCCGCGAACGCCGGCGTGACGGCCCGGACCAGCCGGTCCGCGAACTCCCGCTCGGCGTGCGCGAAGCGCGGGTACTCGGTGACGAAGTGGTTCCACTCCACGTACCCGACGGCCTCCACGACGTCCTCCAGCAGGATCTCGTGCCGGCCGTACGGCCACTCGCCGGACAGCCGGAACACGTCGTGCAGCAGCTCCCGGCGCAGCCCGAACCGCTCGGCCAGCAGCACCGCGTCGTACAGGTCCTTGCCCTGCCCGTGCGCGTCGTTGATCAGCCACATCAGCTTCCACGCCAGCGACAGCGCGGGCGACGCCGCATGCACGACCGCGCCGCCCGGCAGTTCCACCGGCTCCGGCTCCTCGGGCAGCCGCTCACTGAACACGAAGTCCAGCTGCACGTGCCCGCCGGGCAGCCCCCGCGCGCCCCACGGCAGCACCATGCGCCGGCCCGGCACCCGGTCGTACGTCCAGATGTCCTCGACGATCGCGCCCCGCGCGGACACCCCGACCTCCCGGCCGCGCGCCTCGGCCAGCGCCTGCGCCGCGTCCGCGACCGAGGCCAGCATCCGCTGCGTGCGCCCGTCGTCGATCCGCCAGGTGTGCGGGACGACGACGAAGTCCAGGTCGCCCGGCTCGCGCGCGTCGTCCCCGAACCACGCCGACATCAGCACACTGCCGCGCAGCACCAGCGCGTCCGCCCACGGCGAACCGGCGATCGCCGCGAGCACCAGGTCCAGGGCCTCGCGCCGGGCCGCCCGCCAGGCGTCGCCGCGCTCCGGGTCCGCGAACCGCGGGTCGGTCGCCCGGAAGGCGTTGCTGTAGTGCTTCAACGCGGGCTCGAACACGGGCCGTTGCTCCACGCCGTCGCCCGGCACGTACACCAGCGACTTCGGCCACGACCCGTCCCGCAGTCCCACCTGGCTCATCGAACCACCCCCAACGGCTCCTGGAGCCATCCGTCGTCCACCGATTCGTCGCTGTCGTGGAGCACGAACTCCCGCTCCACCGACAGCACGTCGCACCCGTCCAGCTCGCGCAGCAGCGCGTCCAGGGCCCGGCCCGCGCCGTCCGCGTCCACGCCACGGCAGCGCTGCGTCACGAACCGCTCGTGCCGCGCCCCGTCCCGTACCCGCCGGGCGTTCCACGACAGATGCGCGCCGTGCGGCCCGACCCGTGCCGCGAGCGCCGCCAGGTCCGAGTCCGGGCCGAGCAGCAGCTTCACGTGGTGCTCGAAGTAGCGCCCGTCGTCGCACGGCGCCCGCGGCACCTCCGGCGCCCACGGCGACGACTCGGTCTTCACCCGCACCGGTTCGAAGCCGTCCGCGCGCAGCCGCTCCGCCACCTCACGGGCCCGCGCCGACTCGGCGGCGTACGACGGCGAACCGGACAGCGTGAGCATCGGCTGGTCGCGCATCCGGCCCCGGGCGAGCACGATGTGCGTCAGCTTCAGACCGGCCGCGTCCGCCCAGGCCCGCAGCCGTTCGACGTCGCCGGGCGCGGCGCAGTGAACGGTCACATGGGATTCGTACAGAGATCCGGACACGCACGGATCGTGCCAGATCAGGTCCGCACCGGGCATCCGGGTTTCCCGGCCGGGTAACCGCACGGTCACGCACCGGACTCAAAAAGTGCTCGCAAGCCCCTCGTGGCAGCTGTGTGTCGTACTCCACACTGGGTCCGGTGCCTGAGTCCTCGGAGCGCGGCCGGTCCGTCCCCCACGGGTCCGACACCCCCGCGGTTCCGCTCATCGCGTACGGGACGGACAGCGGCGAGGCCGCCGACTCCGCCCCCGAAGTACCGCTGCCGCCCTCCCTGGCAGCGATCATCCTGGAGGTCGCCCCCGTGCAGACCCAGACCCTGACCCAGACCGACACCGCGAGCGCCCTCGGCGCGGAGGAACCCGACGCGGAGCCGGAGACCCTCGCGGCCGTGCCGGCGCAGAGCCGCGCCGCACTCCACCCCGAGACGGCCGAACCCCCCTCGCCCACCCGGCCCGAGACCGGCGGACCCTCGTCGGACCTGTTCCGCCAGTACCTCCGCGAGATCGGCCGCATCCCGCTGCTCACCGCCGCCGAGGAGGTCGAACTCGCCCGCCGCGTGGAGGCCGGCCTGTTCGCCGAGGAGCGGCTCCGGCTCGCCGTCGACCTGGACAGTCAACTCGCCGTCGACCTGGACAGGCTGGTCGTCATGGGCCGCATGGCCAAGCGCCGCCTGATCGAGGCCAACCTGCGTCTCGTGGTCTCCGTCGCCAAGCGGTACGTCGGCCGCGGCCTGACCATGCTCGACCTGGTCCAGGAGGGCAACCTGGGCCTGATCAGGGCCGTCGAGAAGTTCGACTACGCCCGCGGCTACAAGTTCTCCACCTACGCGACGTGGTGGATCCGGCAGGCCATGTCCCGCGCCCTCGCCGACCAGGCCCGCACCATCCGCGTCCCCGTGCACGTCGTCGAACTCATCAACCGCGTCGTCCGCGTCCAGCGCCGCATGCTCCAGGAACGCGGCTACGAACCCACCCCGGAAGAGGTCGCGGCCCACCTCGACCTGCCCCCGGAGCGCGTCGGCGAGGTCCTCCGCCTCGCCCAGGAACCCGTGTCGCTGCACGCGCCGGTGGGCGAGGAGGAGGACGTCGCGCTCGGCGACCTCATCGAGGACGGCGACGCGACCAGCCCGGTGGAGTCGGCCGCGTTCCTGCTGCTGCGCCAGCACCTGGACGCGGTGCTGTCGACCCTGGGCGAACGCGAACGCAAGGTCGTCCAGCTCCGCTACGGCCTGGCCGACGGCCGCCCCCGCACTCTGGAGGAGATAGGCCGCCTCTTCGGCGTTACCAGGGAACGCATCCGCCAGATCGAGTCCAAGACCCTGAACAAACTCCGCGACCACGCCTACGCGGACCAGCTCAGGGGCTACCTGGACTGAAACGCCTCAGTCCACCTCCGCCACCGCCTCCGCGAACTGCGCCTCGTACAGCCGCGCATACGCCCCACCGGCCGCCAACAGCTCGGCGTGCGACCCCTGTTCGACGATCGCCCCGTCCTCCATCACCAGGATCGTGTCCGCGTCCCGGATCGTCGACAGGCGGTGCGCGATCACGAACGACGTCCGCCCGTGCGCGAGTTTCGCCATCGCCTTCTGGATCAGCACCTCGGTCCGCGTGTCCACGGAACTCGTCGCCTCGTCCAGCACCAGGATCACCGGATCCGACAGGAACGCCCGCGCGATCGTGATGAGCTGCTTCTCGCCCGCGCTGACCCCCGCCCCCTCGTCGTCGATCACCGTGTCGTACCCGTCGGGCAGCGTCCGCACGAACCGGTCCGCGTGCGCCGCCCGCGCCGCCTCCTCGATCTCCCCGCGCGTGACCTCGCGCGCGGCGCCGTACGCGATGTTCTCCGCGATCGTGCCGCCGAACAGCCAGGTGTCCTGGAGCACCATGCCGATCCCGGCGCGCAGGTCGTCCCGGGACATCCGCGCGATGTCGACGCCGTCGAGCGTGATGCGCCCGCCGGACACCTCGTAGAACCGCATGAGCAGATTGACCAGCGTGGTCTTGCCCGCGCCGGTCGGCCCGACGATGGCCACGGTCTGCCCCGGCTCCACCGTCAGCGTCAGGTCCTCGATCAGCGGCTTGTCCGGGTCGTACCGGAACGACACGTGCTCCAGCGCCACCCGCCCGCGCAGCTCCGCCGGCTTCTCGGCCGGCACCGGGTCGGCCGACTGCTCGTCCGCGTCGAGCACCTCGAAGACCCGCTCCGCCGACGCCACGCCCGACTGCACCAGGTTCGCCATCGACGCGACCTGCGTCAGCGGCATCGAGAACTGCCGCGAGTACTGGATGAAGGCCTGCACGTCACCGATGGACAGCGCGCCCGAGGCGACCCGCAGCCCGCCGACGACCGCGACGAGCACATAGTTGAGGTTCGACACGAACATCATCAGCGGCTGCATGATGCCGCTGTTGAACTGCGCCCGGAATCCGGCCTCGTACAGCGCCTCGTTCTGCTCGGCGAACTGCCGCGCCGACTCGTCCTGCCGCCCGAACACCTTCACCAGCGTGTGCCCGGTGTACATCTCCTCGATGTGCGCGTTCAGCTTGCCCGTGGAGCGCCACTGCTGCACGAAGTGCGGCTGCGACCGCTTGCCGACGCGCGTGGCGACGACGAACGACAGCGGCACGGTCACCAGCGCGACCAGCGCCAGGATCCAGGAGACGTAGAACATCATGGCGAGCACGCCGATGATCGTCAGCACCGAGTTGATGAGCTGCCCCATCGACTGCTGGAGCGTCTGCCCGATGTTGTCGATGTCGTTCGTGGCCCGGCTGAGCACCTCGCCGCGCTGCCGCTTGTCGAAGTACGACAGCGGCAGCCGCGACAGCTTCGTCTGCACGTCCTCGCGCAGCCGGAACATCGTGCGGTTCACGGCCCGGTTCACCAGCCGCGTCGCCACGGCCATCAGCAGACCGGCGGCGAGGAACACGCCCAGCGCGGTCAGCAGGACGTTGCCGACGGCCGTGAAGTCGATGCCCTCGCCGGGCGTGAAGTCGGTGCTGCGCAGCATGTCGGCGACCTCGCCGTCCCCGCGCTCCCGCATCCCGTCGAGGACCTGCTCCTTGCTCGCCCCGGCCGGCATCTCGCGGCCGACGATGCCCGCGAACACCAGGTCGGTCGCCCGGCCGAGGATCTTCGGCCCGACCACGCTGAGCGCGACGCTCACGACCACGCACACCAGCAGCAGCCAGATCGTCGCCCGCTCCGGCCTGAAGTGGGAGACGAGCCGCCGGCCCGACTCCTTGAAGTTCATCGAGCGCTGATCGGGGCCGCCCCCGGCCATCATCCGCCCCATCGGCCCGGCCATCAGGCAGCCTCCGCTTCCGTCAGCTGGGAGAGCACGATCTCCCGGTAGGTCTCGTTGTCCGCCATCAGCTCGTGGTGCCGGCCCGTGCCGACGACCCGGCCCTCGTCCAGGACGACGATCCGGTCCGCGTCCCGGATGGTCGCCACCCGCTGGGCGACGATGACGACGGTCGCCTCCGCGGTCTCCCGCGCGAGCGCCGCGCGCAGGGCCGCGTCCGTGGCGTAGTCGAGGGCGGAGAAGGAGTCGTCGAAGAGGTAGATCTCCGGGCGCTGCACCAGGGTGCGGGCGATCGCGAGACGCTGGCGCTGACCGCCGGACACGTTCGTCCCGCCCTGCGCGATCGGCGCGTCGAGCCCGCCCTCCAGCCGCTCCACGAAGTCCTTGGCCTGCGCCACCTCCAGCGCGTGCCACAGCTCCTCGTCCGTCGCGTCCGGGTTGCCGTACCGCAGGTTGGTCGCGACGGTGCCCGCGAACAGGTACGGCTTCTGCGGCACCAGGCCCACCGTCCGCGCCAGCAGCCTCGGCTCGATCGTCCCCACGTCCACCCCGTCGACGAGCACCTCGCCGTCGGTCGCGTCGAACAGCCGCGGCACCAGCCCCAGCAGCGTCGACTTGCCGCTGCCGGTCGAGCCGATGACGGCGGTCGTCTCGCCGGGCCGCGCCACCAGGTCGATGTTCCTCAGCACCGGCTCCTCGGCCCCCGGGTAGCGGAAGCCCGCCCCGCGGATCTCCAGATGGCCGTGCCGGCGCAGCTCCGTGACGGGCGCGGACGGCGGCACCACGCTCGACGAGGTGTCCAGCACCTCCTGCACGCGCTCGGCGCACACCTCCGCACGCGGCACCATCATGAACATGAAGGTGGCCATCATCACGGACATCACGATCTGCATCAGATAGGCCAGGAACGCCGTCAGATCACCGATCTGCATGCCGCCGCTGTCGATCCGGTGGGCGCCGAACCACACCACGGCGACGGACGACAGGTTCACCACCGTCATCACCACCGGGAACATCAGCGCGAGCAGGTTCCCGGTGCCCAGCGACATCTCCGTCAGCTCGGTGTTGGCCCTCCGGAAGCGCTGCTCCTCGTACGCGTCCCGCACGAACGCGCGGATCACGCGGTTGCCGGTGATCTGCTCGCGCAGCACCCGGTTCACCGTGTCCAGCCGCTCCTGCATCGCCCGGAACAGCGGACGCAGCCGCCGCACGATCAGCGTCACGCAGACGCCCAGCACGGGCACCACCGCCACCAGCACCCCGGACAGCGGCACGTCAAGGCCCAGCGCCAGCACGATGCCGCCGACGCACATGATCGGCGCCGACACCATCAGCGTGAACGTCATCAGCGTCAGCATCTGGATCTGCTGCACGTCGTTCGTCGTACGGGTGATCAGCGAGGGCGCCCCGAAGTGACCGACCTCACGGGCGGAGAACGACTGCACCCGGTCGAAGACGGCCGCCCGCAGGTCCCGGCCGACCGCGGCGGCCGTACGGGCGCCGTAGTACACGGCCCCGATGTTGCACACCACCTGCGCCAGCGAGATCCCGATCATGAGGGCGCCGCGGCCGATGATGTAGCCGGTGTCGCCCTCGACGACACCGTTGTCGATGATGTCCGCGTTGAGCGTGGGCAGGTAGAGGGTGGCGCAGGTCTGCAGGAACTGCAGCACCACCAGGACAGCGATGTGTTGTCGGTACGGCCTGAGGCAGGCCCGCAGGAGTCGTATGAGCACGCGTGGTCTCTCGGAGTCGGCGAGGAAGGGGCCGGATGGTTGCCCCTGGCCCCTATCGTCCGGCATTCCCCCCGCGTTACCTCAACCGATTAACCCAACGGGCGGGTCACGAGAGGTGACGGGCCCGCCCGTCCGGACGCCGCGGGCTCCGCCTATCCGAAGGCCGCCGGATGCGTCTGCTCCCGCACCGACACGAACTGCTGGCGCACCGCCTGCCCCACCGCCAGCTCCTCGCCCGGCTCCAGAACCTGCGCCACCGCGCCCTGCCAGACCGGCGGGGTACGCGGGTCGAGGGCGCCCTGCGAGACGCCGAGCGCCCAGGCCGCCTGCCGGGCCGCGCCGATCGCCGCGTAGTCGGCGGGCTGCGGCACCACGACCTGCGCCCCGAACAGCGACGGCGCCGCCGCCTGCACCGCGGGCAGCTCGGCCGCCGCGCCCAGCAGGAACACCCGCCGCACCTCCACGCCCCGGCCGCGCAGCACGTCCAGCGCGTCCGCGAGACCGCACAGCATCCCCTCGAACGCCGCCCGCGCCAGGTGCTCCGGCCGCATCGACTCGCGCCGGAGCCCGGTCAGCGTGCCCGCGGTGTGCGGCAGGTTCGGGGTCCGCTCGCCCTCCAGATACGGCAGCAGCACCAGCCCGTGCGCGCCCGGCGTCGACTTCATCGCCAGCTCGGACAGGCTCTCCAGATCGGGCACCCCGAGCATCTCGGCGGCGCCCCGCAGGGTCCGTACGGCGTTCAGGGTGGTGACGACCGGCAGGTGCATGCCGGTCGCGTCCGCGAGGGCGGTGATCATCCCGCGCTGGTCGACGAGCGCCTCCGGGTGCACGGCCATCACCGACCCGGACGCCCCGAGCGACACCACGGCGTCCCCGAGCCCGATGCCAAGGCCGAAGGCGGCGGCCTGCGTCTCACCCGTGCCCGCGGAGATCAGCAGCCCTTCCGGCGTCGTACCGGCCGCGTCGGCGGGCCCGATCACCTCGGGCAGCATGACCTGGTGCCCGAGCGCCAGCTCGACCAGATCGGGCCGGTAGGCGCCGGTCGCCGCCGACCAGTAGCCGGTGCCGGAGGCGCCGCCGCGGTCCGTGGTCCGCCGCACCGGCCGCCCGAGCAACTGCCACACCAGCCAGTCGTGCGCCTGCAGCAGCACGGCCGTGCGCAGCGCGTTGTCGGGTTCGGTCCGCGCCAGCCAGCGCAGCTTGGTCACCGGCTGCGGGGCCTGCGGCACACAGCCCACCGCCTGCGCCCACGCCTCGCGCCCGCCGAGCGCGTCGACCAGATCGGCCGCGGCGACCTGCGTGCGCTTGTCACCGCCGACCATCGCCGGCCGCACGGTGTTGCCCTGCGCGTCGAGCGGCACGACGGCGTTCGCCTGCGCGGAGACACCGATGGCCTGCACGCCCTCCAGGAGCCCGCCGCCCGCGGCCTCGCCCAGGGACAGCAGCCAGGCCTGCGGATCGACGTCCGAGGGCCGCCCGCCCTCCGGGCTCTCCAGCGGATGCGGGGCGTACCCCTGCCGGAGCACGGCTCCCGTGTCCGAGTCACAGACCACGATGCGAGTGAAATCGGGCGCACTGTCCAGCCCGGCGACTATCCCCATGTCCGAAATTCTGCCGTACGCCACCCGCGACGCGCGGGGCGCCCGCAACCCCTAGGTGTTGCTGGTGCCCCAGTCGTCCTCGCCGTGGCCGTTCATGCTGCGCTCGCGCAGGGTCCGCACCCGCTGGGCGACGGAGTCCGGCACGCGGTCGCCGACCTTGTCGCTGACCACGTGGTACGCCTTGCCCGCGAACTGCCTGCCCTGCTGGGCGGCGGACTCCGCGGTGTTGCGGACGGCGGGGTTCCGCGCGACCTGGCGCGCGGACTTCACGAGCTGTTCGTAGCGCTCGCGCCCGGCCCTCGTGCCCAGCACGTAGCCCAGGGCGAGTCCGGCGACGAACGTGAGCCGGTAACGCATGGCGGCCACCCTTCCCTTGCACAGGTCTCCGGTACGGCGTCGGCGCCGGGGAGTACCGATTGGCGGAGCACCCCCCTGCTTGCGCTAATGTATGTGTCGCAGCGAGCGCGCGCCCTCTGGCGAATACCCAGGTGGGTGCGTTCGATGCAAAACGAGGCATTCCTCCGTAGCTCAATTGGCAGAGCAGCCGGCTGTTAACCGGCAGGTTACTGGTTCGAGTCCAGTCGGGGGAGCTCGGTCCTCCGTAGCTCAATTGGCAGAGCAGCCGGCTGTTAACCGGCAGGTTACTGGTTCGAGTCCAGTCGGGGGAGCACGCTGAACGAGGACCCCGCCGGGGTCCTTTTTCATGCCCGGTTTCCTGTCCGGTGGAACCGCCCGGGCCTGCGGCGCAGTCCTCTTGACCGTGCGACTTGGGCCACGCGCGGCCAACCGAGGCCATTCGAGGCAGGAGATCGTATGAGCGGCTATGCTGCGGCAGACGGCGCGCACACATGTACGCGACACGCCGCTATGGGGCGGTAGCTCAGCCGGTTAGAGCAGCGGACTCATAATCCGTCGGCCGTGGGTTCGAGTCCCACCCGCCCCACCACGCTACTGGTCCAGAGAATCGTTCTGGCCTGGGCGGACGCCGTCGGGGCGCAGTGCGGCGGCGGTGGCCGCGGCGACGGTGAGCGGGTCGGTGAGCGGCCGGCCGAGCAGGTGGGCGAGGTCGGGGCGGGTGCCGCCGAGGAAACCGTGGCGGACGCTCGTCACGATCGAGGCGAGCATCGGCGGCTGGAACGGCAGCAGCGTCTCGTCGGCGAGGAGTTGGGCCCGGTACTCCCCGAGCCCGATGGTCCGGTGCGCGACGCCGAGGGATGCGGCGACGCCGTCGGCGGTGATCGGTTCGCCGACCAGGTCGTAGGTCCTGCCGGAGTGCGCGGCCGGATCGCCGGCCACGACGGCCGCGGCCGCGGCCAGGTCCGCCCGCGCCACAGCGGCGAGTGCTCCGTCGCCGAACGCCGACTCCACGCCGTCGGCGGCCCAGGTCAGGAGCGCCCCGAAGAGTTCGGCGTAGAGACCGTTGCGCAGGATCGTCCACCCCAGTCCGCTGGCCCTGACCAGCCGCTCGGTGGCCCGATGGGCGAGGGCGAAGCCGAGGTGGTCACCGTCGCCGGTGAGGCTGGTGTACACCACGTGGCTCACGCCGTCGCGCACCGCGGCGTCCAGCACGGCCCGGTGCCGGGCGACGACCCGGTCGTCCTCGGCGTACCCCGCCGAGACGAGGACCAGGGTGGAAACGCCGGTGAGGTCGAGGCTCGCGGGGGCGTCGAAGTCGAGTCGCCGCTGCCCCTCGGCGGGCGATCGAGTGCCGCCCAGAGCGGGCACGTGGCGCTCGGCCAACTCCTTGAGCGTGAGAGAGGCGAGTCGTCCGTTCGCGCCGGTCACCATGATCATGGCGGTTCTGTCTCCTGCCGTGGTTCTCTTCAGTAACTACGGTGAGATCCTCAACCGGTCCGAGTCGGCCCACAAGGAGGCAGTTTCGTGTCAGCGAGGCACACCGAGGTAACCGCTGGACCCGCCGCACTCGAACCCTGTGGACGGCGGGACCATCCCGACTGCGGGATCCGCGACGTCCTCGACCGGGTCGGTGACAAGTGGTCGGTCCTCGTCGTCGTCGAGCTCTCCAACGGCCCGCGGCGCTTCCGGCAGCTTCAGCGCGCCGTCGAGGGGATCTCCCAGCGCATGCTGACCCTCACGGTGCGCCGGCTGGAACGGGACGGTCTGGTCCTTCGGACCGTGTATCCGACGGTGCCGGCCCAGGTCGACTACCGGCTCACCGAGACGGGCGCGAGCCTGACCCACCTCGTCAAGGCACTCGCCGACTGGTCGCTCGACCACCGGGCCCACATCGCCCGCGCCCGCGAGATCTACGACAGCGAGCACCCCGACAACGAGATCCGCTGACCGTACCGCGAAGCGGTCGGCCGCGATCATCTGTCCGGGCGAGGAACCCGGCCCGCCGCCCGGTGGTGCGTGGGAAGGCCCGCAGGAGAGGACGATCGAGCATGACGAACACGATGAGGCGCACGGCGACCGAAGCGGGCCGGCCGGCGCCGCTGACCGCCGGGATACTGCACTACGCCGCCTTCACCACCAGCCCGGCCGGCGGCAACGGAGCCGGAGTCGTCCTCGACGCCTCCGGCCTGGGCGACGACGACATGGCGAGGATCGCCGCCGCGCTCGGCTACTCGGAGTCCGCCTTCGTCACCCCCGGGCCCGACCCGGACGACGCGCGGTCGTTCACGTTGCGGTTCTTCAGTCCCGAGGCGGAGGTGGGTTTCTGCGGCCACGCGACCGTGGCCACCGCGGTCGCGCTCGGCGAGCGTCTCGGCGCGGGGGAGTTCGGTTTCCACACCGCCGCGGGACACGTGCCCGTCTCCGTCCGCGAAGAGGAGGGCGTACTGAAGGCCACGCTCACCAGCGTCGAGCCCCACGTCCTCGACGCCGACCCGGCCGATGTGGCGGAGGTGTTGGCGGCGCTCGGCTGGCAGTCCGGCGAACTCGACGCCGGGCTGCCTCCGAGGATCGCCTTCGCGGGCGTGCGCCACATGGTCCTCGCGTCCGCGACCCGTGAGCGACTGGCCGCTCTGGACTACGACTTCGACCGGCTGCTGCGGTTGATGCGGCGGCTCGACCTGACGACCGTGCAGCTCGTATGGCGGGAATCGGCGACCGTCTTCCACGTCCGCGATCCGTTCCCCGTCGGCGGCGTGGTGGAAGACGCGGCAACGGGCGCCGCCGCCGCGGCATTCGGCGCCTACGCCCGCGAGGTGGGCCTCGTCCCGGCCGACGCGAGGCTCACCCTCCACCAGGGTCACGACATGGGCCGCCCGTCCCTGCTGGCGGTCGACCTGCGGGCCGGCGATCCGCGGGTCCGCGTCACCGGGGCCGCGATCGCGATCCGGCCGGGCGGGGCGGAGGGGGCGTCGTAGACGACGTCGAGGAAGTGCAACTCGGGAGTTGCGCATGGCTCGCTGTTGTGCAACTCTGGGGTTGCGCATTCTTGGAGTCGGCGGACGGCCGAACGGGCAGATGACACGCAAGGGAGCACGCCATGACTGGTGACCGCATCGAGCGCGAGATCGTGATCGAGGCAGCCCCGGAGAAGGTCTGGCCGCTGGTGGCCGAGCCCGGGTTCTGGGCGACCGACGACGACAGCGTCCGAGGCGCGCGGGCCGTCGAGGGCCAGTCCCTGGTGGCCCGGCACTCCGAGCACGGGGACTTCCCGGTGCGCGTGGAGAAGGCCGATCCGCCGAAGTACCTGGCGTACCGGTGGGTGAGCGCGTTCCCCGGCGAGGAACTGCGCGAGGACAACTCCACGCTCGTGGAGTTCATCCTGACGCCCGAGGGCGACGGCACCCGGCTGCGCGTCGTGGAGAGCGGGTTCGCCGCTCTGCCCACGCCCGAGGAGAACCGCCGCAACGTGGTCAAGGACCACACCGCCGGATGGGAGCAGTGCCTCGCCGCCCTCGCCACCCGGGCCGCGTGACCCCTCGTGGTGGATGAGCCTCCCGTCGACCGCGACGTCGTCGACGGCGTGCTGGTCGCCCTGGCCGACCCGACCCGTCGTCAGGTGCTGGACCTGCTCTCCGAGCACGGCCGGGCGACCGCGACCATGCTCGCCGACGGGCTGCCGATCTCGCGTCAGGCGGTGGTCAAGCACCTGGCCGTTCTCGACGCGGCCGGGCTGGTCGGCGGCGTGAAGGTCGGACGTGAGGTGCGGTACACGGTGCGCCCCGAGGCACTGGACGCCACGGCCCGCTGGATGGCCGCCCTCGCCTCCGACTGGGACCGCCGGCTGGCGAGGATCAAGCGCCTCGCGGAGGCGGCGGAGCAGGACGAGCGCCGGCGGTGACGCGCCGCCACTTCGCACGCACCCGAGGAGGAAGACCATGCTGGACACCGCCCCGCTCCGGGACGCCTACCGAGCGCTTCTGAACGCCGCCGCCACCGTGGCCGAAGCCGAAGCCGAGGTCGATGCCGAGGGCACGGGTCCCGCCCCGGCGGCCGGGGAGTGGAACGCCGACCAGATCCTGGCCCACGTCGTCCTCGTCAACGCCGCCACCATCACCGCCGTGTCCTCCGCCGCCGCCGGAGCGACCACGGCGTACGACAACCGCACGGCGCAGGACACCTGGACCCTCGACCGCGTCATCACGCTCGCCGGCGGCGGCGCGGGGCTCCGCGAGCGCGTCCGGATCCAGGCGGACGCGCTGTGCGCCCTCGCCGGACCGATGCTCAGCGAGACCGAACTCGACACCCTGGTACCCACGCTGCTCCTGTCCCACGGCACAGTCCTCGTCGACGGACCCGTGCCCCTGAGGGACCTCGTCACCGGCCTCGCGGAGGTCGAGATCCCCGGTCATACGCACCAACTCCTGGCCCTGCTGCCGAAAAGGGACCGGTGAGTGCTCGGTGGGTTACGCATTGCAGGCGGTCATCGCCGGCGACGAGTTGCTGCGCGTCGCCTCGCGGGAGGTTCCGGCAGCTCAGGTGGTGTCCCTTGGCCAGGGCCTGTCGCTGATGCCGATGACCGATGAGGTCTTTGACGCCGTGGCGAACGGCAGGGGTGGAGGGGAGCTGGGGTTCTGGCGGCTGCCGGAGGGCTTCGGCGCGTTGCTGGCTCGGTGGTCCACCGCGGGGCCGATCGCCTATGTGGAGGCCGAATACTTCGGAGGAGTCGGCGAGCAACGAGCCGCCGTCTGGGCCGGCGGGGCGCTCGCGCTGGGGCCGCTGGATGAGCCGCCGGAGCAGCGGTTCTCGCGGACAGTCAGCCCCGTGTCCCAGGCCCTGCGGCGGCTGGGCGTACGAGGGGGGCCGGGTGTGGACGAGTTCGCCGCCGTCGGGCTGGGCCGGTACCGCAGCAACGAGGACTGGGTGTCCAGCGCCTGACAGGGGCCTGGAAGGGGGTGTCCTACCGATCTCTGCGCGCGCGTGCTCGCCCGGCTGTTCCCGCGGGCCCCGCGGGGCGCGGACCCCTGGCCGACCCTGCTGTGGGCCACGGGCCGCGCCGAACTGCCGGAGCACCCTCGTCTCACCACGTGGCGCTGGGACAGCACACCGCGGTCGTAGGGGCTGAGCCGCTTCAGCCGCGGCTGGGCCGCTGCCCCCGTGCGCGTTGCCCGGCGCGAGACGGGTGGTTCTGCTCGCGCCAGTCCCGGGGCGTGATGCCGTAGGTCTGTTTGAACACCTTGCTGAAGTGGGTCGCGTCCACGAAGCCCCACCGCCGGCCGATCGCCGCGATGGTCCGCTGCCGACCGCTCGGTCCGGCCAACTCCCGTCTGCATTCGGCGAGTCGGCGGGTGCGGATCCAGTCGCCGAGGCTGATGTCCGCGCGGGACAGGACGGCGTAGAGATGGCGTACGGAGATGCCGTGCGCCGCGGCGATCCCCGCCGCCGACAGACCGGGGTCGGCCAGGTGCTCGCGCATGTACTGGGTGATCCGCAGGCAGAGCGTCGCCTCCAGCGAGGCCCTCGCCGGTCCGGAGTCGCCGCGGTGGGTCGCCACGACCGCGCGGAGCAGTTCGATGCTGGGCTGCACGGCGGCGTTGGCGTGCGCGTCCTGCTGCAGTTCCTCGCTGACGGACAGGTGCGAGAAGTAGGTGAACGCCAGCCGCGCGAGGGGAGAGCCGGCACCCAGGGGGACGGCGGTGATCTCGCGCAGGGACCGGTCGGGAATCGCGAGCGCCGCGCGGGGGAAGCGCAGGAAGTGGTGGTCGAGTCCCTCGTCGAAGGCGAGCGTGTAGGGGGCGTTCGACACGCGGACGACGAGGTCTCCCGGCCGCAGCAGGCACTCGCGGCCGTCCTGCACCATCAGGCAGGCGCCCGTCATCTGGAGGCCGAGGACGACGGAGTCCTCCTCGTCCTGCCGGGCCAGCCGGCGCGTCCGCCGGAGCGTGACGCCGGTCGACTGCCCCGAGACGATCGTGAGAGGTCCGACGGTGCCCAGACGCATGCGCGCGGCGATGCCGGCGGCCGGCGGCCGGTGGTCGATCTCGACCGCCACCATGGACTTCCACACCACGTCCCGCAGCATTTCCTCCCGGTCCTGCGGCGGGACGGAGGCGGTGTCCAGGGACAGGTTCACCGGCCGGACCTTCGCGGGCGGCGGCCGCGGCCGCGACTCACCAGAACCTTGGTGTCCACTCCTCAAATCCTCCCGTTGGTACGGACTTCCCGCGCGGGAGCCTGGCTGAAACGCGACTGCGGCGCAACCGGTTCCGCGGGACCGGTGGCGCGGTGGGCGGCGTGCACGACTGACACAGTGCTGTGCACGGCCGACAAAGACCGGACCCCGCGAGCGGCCTACGTTCGTTGCTCGGACCGCCACGTCCGCGCATGGCGTGAAGCGAACCGAACGGGGGCGGTGCGCTTCACGCCATGCATTGCCGACATTGCCAAGCGAGTTCGGTGGCCAGGCAGGTCCTGGCCGTCACTCTCGGCAAGGAGAACGGATTCGTCATGAAGATCGCACAGAGGGGCGCGGCTGCCGCGGCCATGGGCGCGCTGGCGGTGCTCCTCACCACCGGGTGCTCCTTGAGCGTCGGCGACGCCCACAAGAAGGACGAGCCGACGACGGCCACGCCCACGTCCGCCGCCGAGGAGAGCCCGGTCGCGGACGAGCCGACGGGCGCGGCACCGTCGCCCGAGGCCTCGTCGCCGCCCGCCGACACGGGCGTGACCGGGAGCGGAGCGGTGCACAAGGACCGGGTCGAGCAGACGATCTCCGACAAGATCGCCGCGAGGACGGGCAAGCGTCCCAGCCAGGTCGTCTGCCCCACGCACCTGCCGGCCCGGGTGGGCGCCACGATCCGCTGCCGGATCACCGCGGACGGCCAGGAGACCGGCGTCACCGTCACCACCGTGTCCGTCAACGGCAAGCAGGTCAACTTCAGCGTCAAGGCCGACGACGCGACCGGGTGACGCGCACCGACGCCGACGCCGACGCCCACGCCCCTCGCCCACGCCGGTCGCCGACCGGATCGCGGACGCCCGATGCAGATGGTGGGTACGTGCCCATAGGGTGGGTGGGAGATTCGGGCGGGGCGTGAGTGGTGGGAGTGGTGCGTGAGCGAGCAGGCCGTACGTTGGGGTGTTCTGGCGACCGGGGGCATGGCCGCCGCCTTCACCGAGGATCTGTTGCTGGAGCCGGGGGCCGACGTCGTCGCCGTCGGGTCCCGGTCGGTGGACGGGGCGCGGCGGTTCGCGGAGCGGTTCGGAATTCCGCGGGCCCACGGCAGCTGGCGTGAGCTGGCCGACGACCCGGACGTCGACGTCGTCTACGTCGCGACCCCGCACGCCCACCACCTGGCCGCCGCCACCGCCTGCCTGGAGGCGGGCAAGCCGGTGCTGTGCGAGAAGCCGTTCGCCCTGAGCGCCCGCCAGACCCGCCTCCTCATCGAACTGGCCGCCGAGCGGCGGCTGTTCCTGATGGAGGCGATGTGGACGTACGTCAACCCGACCGTGCGCCGCGTCGTCGAGCTGGTCGCCGACGGCGCCATCGGCGAGGTCCGCGCGGTGCACGCCTCCTTCGGCGGGCGCGTCACGGCGCCGCCCGAGCACCGGCTGTGGGACCCGGCGGCCGGCGGCGGCGCCCTGCTCGACCTCGGCACCTACCCGGTCTCCTTCGCGCACCTGCTGCTCGGCGTCCCCGACGGCGTCACCGCCCAGGCGCGGCTCTCGGCGCGGGGCGTCGACGAGCAGACCGGCGTCCTGCTCGGATACGCGAGCGGCGCGATGGCCGTGCTGACCTGCTCGCTGCTCGCCGACGACGAGCGCCGCGCGGTGGTGTACGGCACGGCGGGACGCGTCGAGATACCGCGCGACTTCTACAACCCGGCGTCCTTCGTCCTGCACCGCGACGGCCACGAACCCGAGACGGTGACCGCCCCGCCGCAGCGCGGCAACGGCTACGGCCACCAGGCCCGCGAGGTCATGCGCTGCCTGCGGGCCGGGCTCACCGAGTCACCGCTGGTGCCGCAGGCCGGCTCGCTCGCCGTGATGGACACCCTGGACAAGGTGCGCGAGATCGTCGGGGTGCGTTACCCCGGGGAGTGAGCCGGCCGGTGCCGGCGCGAGACGGTGCCCACGCGAGACGGTGTCCGCGCGGGCCGGGCGTCAGCGGCCGGGCGGGGCGAACTCCGGCTGGTCGAGCAGGCGCAGCCAACTGCCGTCGGGCTGACGCCGGACGACCTGCGCCCGCGCGCCGGCCCCGTCCTTCGGAGGAGTCGAGGTGAGGGCGATGTCGCCGCTGATCAGCGTCGGCAGAGGCTGTTCCGGCTCGAAGCGGGGGCGGTTTGCGAGCACCTTCTCCCACAGCGCGCGGATCGCCTCCCGGCCCACCGTCACCTCGCCCGGCGGGTAGGCCAGCACCGCGTCCTCCTCGTAGAGCGCGGCGACCCCGGCCGCGTCACCGGCGTTCGAGCGCTCGACGAACAAGCGGGTGATGTCCTCCGGGCGCATGGCCTTCTCGTATGCGTACCCGGCACTGCGCTCGTGCTCCGGCATGGGTTCCTCCTGGCCTTGTCGTGTGCTCCGGTGCTTCCTCCTCAGCGTGGCCGCCCCGCCCGGCAGAAGTCCAACAGATCGTTCTGCTGGGAATGAGAAGCTCTGGTTATGGAGTTGAGGCAGCTGGAGTACTTCGTCGCCGTCGCCGAAGAACGGAACTTCACCCGTGCCGCCGAGCGGGTGCACATCAGCCAGTCCGGCGTCAGCGCTCAGATCCGGCAGCTGGAACGCGAGCTCGGCGCCGAGCTGTTCGACCGGTCGGCCCGGACCGTCACCCTCACCGTCGCGGGAAAGGCCGCGCTCGACCACGCCCGCGCCGCGCTCGCCGCAGCCGCGGCCGTCCGTCAGTCGGTGGGCGAAGTGACCGGCCTGATCAGGGGGCGGCTGACCGTCGGGATGGTCGTCGGCTGCACCGTCACCCCGCTGTTCGACGCCCTCGCCGCGTTCCACGAGGCCCACCCCGGCGTGGAGATCTCGCTGCTGGAGGACAACTCCGACCGGCTCGTAGAGGGGGTGCGTTCCGGCGCCGTCGACCTGGCGCTCGTCGGGACCGCGGCCGCCACGCCGGACGGGCTGGACGCGCTGACCATCGTCAGCGAGCGGCTCGTGATGGCGGTCCCGGCCGGACACCCCTTGGCGAAACGGCGGCGGGTCACCCTGCGCGACCTGATCGCCCACCCCCTCGTGTGCATGCCGCCCGGCACCGGGCTGCGTACCGTGTTCGACCGGGCGTGCGCCGCACAGGGCCTCCAGCCCGTGATCGCGCTCCAGGCCGGCGCCGCGGACGCCATCGCCGACCTCGCCGCCCGCGGGCTCGGTGTCGCCGTCCTCAGCGCCTCGATGGCCGCGGGCTACCGCGACCGGCTCACCGCCCGCACCATCGACGACGTCGAAACCCCGGCCCTGCTCGCCCTGGTGTGGAGGAGCGCGCCCAACCCGTCGGTGCGCGAGCTGCTCGTGCACGGCCGACGGGCCTTCACCCGGGCGGACGACCGTGCCCGGCCCCGGCCTCAGCCATAGGTCCAGCCCTGCCATTCCCGGCAGGGAAAGGCCCGCCCCCGGGCCCCGGGTGTACCGGGAGTCGGGGGCGGGCCCGCGGTGCGGCACCGTGCGGGGCGGCGTCGGTGTGCCGCACCGAGTCGGGTCAGGCGGTGGGCAGGACGCCCGTGCGGGCCACCTCGGCGTACCAGCGGGCGCTGGCCTTCGGGATCCGCGTGCCGGTGGGGTAGTCGACGTAGACGGCGCCGAAGCGCTTGCTGTAGCCGTGCGCCCACTCGAAGTTGTCCAGCAGGGACCAAAGGAAGTAGCCGCGCACGTCCGAGCCGTCCTTGATGGCCCGGTGCACGGCGGCCAGGTGGTCGCGTACGTAGGCGATCCGCTCGGGGTCGTTGACGTTGCCCTCCGGGTCCGCGTAGTCGTGGAAGGCGGCGCCGTTCTCGGTGATGACCAGCGGGAGCGCGGGGAAGTCGGAGGACAGGCGGCGCAGCAGCTCGTACAGGCCCGACGGGTCGACGGCCCAGCCCATGGCGGTGGTCTCGCCGGGCGGTTGGTGGAACGCGACCCGGTCGGCGCCCGGCCAGGGGCTGTGGGCGCTCCTGCCGTGTCCGTCGGAGTTGTGCGTGCCGCTGCCGTCGGCCTCGGAGACGAGGGTGGGGGAGTAGTAGTTGACGCCGAGGAAGTCCAGCTTCTGGTGGGCGCGTCGGAGGTCGCCGTCGCGGACGAAGGACCAGTCGGTCAGCCCGGCGGTGTCCTTGACGAGGTCCTCCGGGTAGGCGCCCTGGAGCATCGGTCCGGTGAAGACCCGGTTGGCGAGCGCGTCGATCCGGCGGACCGCGTCGGCGTCGGCCTCGCTGTCGGTGAGCGGCCGTACGTGGTGGATGTTGAGCGTGACCGAGCACTGCGCGTCGGCGGGGAGGCGGTCGCGCAGCGCCTGGACGGCCAGGCCGTGGCCCAGGTTGAGGTGGTGCGCGGCGCGCAGGGCGGCGACCGGGTCGGTGCGGCCGGGGGCGTGCACGCCGGAGCCGTAGCCGAGGAACGCGCTGCACCAGGGCTCGTTGAGGGTGGTCCAGGTCTTCACGCGGTCGCCGAGGGCGTCCGCGGCGATGGCGGCGTACTCGGCGAACCGCTCGGCGGTGGCGCGCTCGGGCCAGCCGCCGGCGTTCTCGAGTTCCTGCGGCAGGTCCCAGTGGTAGAGCGTGGCGACGGGCTGGATGCCCTTGGCGAGGAGCTCGTCGGCGAGCCGGCGGTAGAAGTCCAGACCCTTCTGGAGGGCGGGGCCCCGGCCGGTGGGCTGGATGCGCGGCCAGGCGAGGGAGAACCGGTAGGCGCCCAGGCCCAGTTCGGCCATGAGGGCGACGTCCTCGCGCCAGCGGTGGTAGTGGTCGGTGGCGACGTCACCGGTGTCGCCGTTGCGGACGCGTCCCGGGGTGCGGGCGTAGGTGTCCCAGATGGAGGGCGTCCGGCCGTCCTCGGCGGCCGCACCCTCGATCTGGTACGAGGCCGTCGCCGAGCCCCAGAGGAAACCCTCGGGGAAGGTGAGGGCGGCGTCCGGGGCGGTTGCGGTCTGCTGTGCTGCGGGGACCACGTGGATCCTTTCGGGAGGGAGGAGAAGGGAGAAGCGGGAGGGAGAGGAGAGCGCGGCGGGAGGGAGGGAGGGAGGCGGGCGCGGTCAGCCCTTGACGGCACCCGCCATGATGCCGCTGACGATCTGGCGGCCGAAGACGATGAACATCGCCAGCAGCGGCAGCGTGCCGAGCAGCGCGCCCGCCATGATCAGGGACTGGTCGCGGACGTAGCCGGCGCTGAGCTGGGTGAGGGCGACGGGGACCGTCGGGTTGGTCATGTCGAGCACCACGAAGGGCCAGAAGAAGTCGTTCCAGGCGTGCACGAACGTGATCATGAACAGCACGGCCATCGCGGGCCGCGCGACCGGCAGCACGATGCTCCAGAAGATGCGCAGCGAGTGCGCGCCGTCCACGCGGCCGGCCTCGACCAGCTCGTCGGGCAGGGCCTCCGTGAGGTACTGCCGCATGAAGAACACGCCGACCGCGCTCACCAGGGTCGGGAAGATGACGGCCGGCAACTGCTGGGACCAGCCGAGCTCGGACATCATCATGAACAGCGGTACGACCCCGAGCTGCGGCGGCACCATCATCGTGCCGATGACCAGCATCATCAGGACGTTGCGGCCCTTGAAGCGGAGTTTGGCGAAGGCGAAGCCGGCCAGCGTCGCGAACATCACCGTGGACAGGGCGATGACCCCGGCCACGATCGTGCTGTTGATCATCGCCTTGCCCATCGCCGCCTCGTCCCAGGCGCGGGCGAGATTGCTGAACAGGTTCGGGCCGGGCAGGAACGGCGGCGGAGTCTGGCTGACCCGCGTGTTGTCCGTCGAGGCGGCGACCATCGTCCAGTACAGCGGGAAGATCGACAGGATCGCCGTGATCGCGAGCAGCACGTAGGCGAGCGGGCCGGCGTGGTGCTGGCGTCCGGCGCGCGGGGCGAAGAGACGGAGGCGGCGGGGTGCGGCGTGCCGCTTCGAGGGGGTCCGGGCCGGCACGTCCGTCCGGACCGGGAGGCTTTCGGTGGTCATGGCGGACTCCTGGTCAGGACGTACGGGAGCGCAGGCGCTTGATCAGGCGCTGGGCCACGAAGACGAGGACGAGCAGCAGGAACATCGCCCAGGCGACCGTCGCCGAGCGGCCCATCTGGTAGTTCTTCCAGCCCTCCTCGTACAGCAGCAGCCCGAGCGTCTGGTACTGGTTGTCGGCGCCGCCCGAGATGCCGTTCGGCCCCTGGCCGAAGATCAGCGGCTCGCCGAACAGCTGCGTCGCGCCGATCGTGGACAGCACGATGGTGAACACGATGGTCGAGCGGATCCCCGGCACGGTGACGTGCGTGAACTGCTTCCAGCGGGACGCGCCGTCGATGGCGGCGGCCTCGTACCGGTCGGCGGGGATGGCCTGCATGGCGGCCAGGTAGAGCAGCGCGTTGTAGCCGGTCCAGCGCCAGATGACGATGGTGGAGATCGCCGCCTGGGCGGGCCACTTGTCGGCCTCCCAGTTCACCGGGTCGATCCCGACCGTGCCGAGCATCCAGTTGATCATGCCGAAGTCGCGCTCGAAGAGCATCGTGAACACGAGCGCGGCGGCGCCGACCGAGGTGGCGTACGGCACGAGCGAGGCGACGCGGAAGAACAGCGAGCCGCGCATCCGGTAGTTGAGCAGGTGCGCCAGACCCAGCGCCATCAGCAGCTGGGGGACCGTGGACAGCACGCCGATGGTGATGGTGTTGAGCAGCGCGTTCCAGAACCGTGAGTCGTTCCACAGCTCGACGTAGTTGTCGAGCGCCACCCACTCCATGAGGTCGAGGGTGGCCAGTTCCACGCGGTGCAGGGAGATCCAGGACGTGTAGACGAGGGGGTAGAAGCTGAACGCGGCGAACACGACGAAGAACGGCGCGACGAACGCGTAGGGCGCGCCCTTGACGTCCAGCCGGTGCAGCAGCGCGCCGCGCCGCCGGCCGGCGCCGTCGCCGCCCGGCCGCGGGGACCTGGCCGCGCGCCTGTCGCCGGCCTGGGCCTTGGTGGTGGAGGTGGCCACCGGACTTCCTTCCTGAGAGCGGATCGTGAGCCGGGCCCCGGGCCCGCCGGCACGTGCGGCGGGCCCGGAGAGCCGTAGCGTCGAAGGTCAGCCGACGGCCTTCTCGATGCGCTCGGCGGTCGTCTTCCAGGCCTCGTCACGCGAGGCGCCCTGCTGCTCGATCAGCGTCAGGCCCTGGGAGAAGGTGTCCTTGATCGTGCCGTCCTTGCGGCCGAGGACCTGCTTGTCCGGTATGTCCTGCGCGGCGGCGCCGAAGATCTTGCCGATCGGGGCGTTGTTGAAGTACTCGGAGGTGACGTCCGTGACGTCGGGGCTCTCCAGCGCCTGCTGCGAGGACGGGACGCTGCCCTGCTTCTGGAAGATGTGGGCCTGCTGCTCCGGCGCGGTCAGCCACGCGACGAGCTTCTTGGCCTCCTCCTTCACCGGGCTGTTCTCCACCACGCCGAGGAAGGAGCCGCCCCAGTTGGCGCCCTTGGGGGCCTTGGCGACGTCCCACTTGCCCTTGTTGGCCTCGCCGGCCTTCTCACCGATGTGGCCGAGCATCCAGGCCGGGCAGACGGCGGTGGCGAAGGTGCCGTTGGCCAGTCCCGGGTCCCAACCCGGCTGGAACTGGCGGAGCTTGGCGCTCAGGCCGTCCTCGGCGGCGTGGGCCGCGAGGTTCCAGGCCTCCTTGACGGCCGGGTTCTTGTCGTAGATCAGGTCGCCGTTCTCGTTGTAGTACTGCTCGGGGTAGCCGTAGACCATCGCGTTGAACAGGCCGCTGGCCGCGTCCATGTAGGCCACTTCGCCGCCCTTGAAGTCCTTCTTGAAGGTGCGGCCGACCTCGACGTACTTCTTCCAGTCGCCCTCCCACAGCTTGGCGACCTCGTCGCGGTCGGTGGGCAGGCCGGCCTTCTCGAAGTAGTCCTTGCGGTAGCAGACGGCCATCGGGCCGATGTCGGTGCCGAGGCCGAGAACCTTGCCGTCCTTGGTGGTGATCTGCGACTGCTTCCACGGCAGGAAGTGGTCGGTGCCCGGTACGTCGGCGAAGTCCGCGAACTTCGCGGCCTGGGTGTCGACGATCTCCTTGGCCCGGCCGATCTCGATGCCCTGGATGTCCTTCAGGCCCTTGCCCGCGGCGAGCCGGGTCTGCAGCGCGGTGTAGTACGTCTGCTCGTCACCGGCGACCTCGGCCTTGATGTCGACGTTCGGGTTCTCCTTCTCGTACTGCTCCAGGAGACCCGTCTCCTTGAAGCCCATCACCCCGTACATGCCCATGGTGATGGTGACCTTGCCGTCCTTCTTGCCGCCGCCGGTCGCGGACTCGTCGCTGCCGCCGCAGCCGACGACCAGCGTGAGAGCGCCGGCGGTGGCGACGGTCGCCAACGCCTTCGTGCGCAGTGATCGATAGGTGCCCATGGGTCTCCTCGGGATGAAGGCGCTGACGGGGGTGGGAACGTGCCCAACTCTGGGTGGGCACGTTCCCACCGCGGTTGGAAGACTCGTGGGCGGGCGCGCGTCTGTCAATGACTTGAACGCAAATGACTCTCCGCGACTCCGCATGGCGACCCGGAGGGGTTGTTCTCGACGGGTGCTTCGGGGACCGTGGCGTCTGTCAGAATTGCCGCTGGTCACGTCCGCGGCCGACGCGTCGCGGCCCGTCCCAGCGGAGGAGCGCATGACCGGGAACCGCCGTCCCACGATCAAGACGGTCGCCGCCCGTGCCGGGGTCGGCCGGACGACGGTGTCCCGTGTCGTCAACGGCTCGGACCTGGTCAGCGCCGACGCGCGGGCCCGGGTCCTCGCCGCGATCAAGGAACTGAACTACGTCCCGAACTCGGTCGCCCGCGGCCTGGTCACCAACCGCACCAACGCGGTTGCCCTGGTGATCCCGGAGTCGGAGAGCCGGCTCGGCTCCGAACCGTTCTTCGCCGCCCTGATCAGGGGCGTCAGCGGCGCCCTCGCCGAGACCCGGACCCAGCTCCAGCTGATGCTCGTACGGGACCAGGCCGAGCGGGACCAGCTGACCGAGTCGGTGGCGACCCGCCGGGTGGACGGCGTGCTGCTGGTCTCCGTGCACGCCGACGACCGGCTGCCGGGCATCCTGGAGGACATGGGCCTGCCCACGGTGCTGGCCGGCCGCCGCGACGAGCGGGAGCGGCTGAGCTACGTCGACTCCGACAACGCCGGGGGAGCGACCGAGGCCGTCCGGCATCTGCTGCGCAGCGGCAGGAAGCGCGTCGCCACCATCACGGGCCCGCTCGACATGGACGTCGGCCGCAGCCGGCTCGCCGGCTGGCGCGCGGCGCACGAGGAGGCCGGGGTGCCCGCGCCCGAACACCTGGTGGAGAACGGCGACTTCACCGAGGAGGGCGGTGGCCGCGCGGTGCGTTCGCTTCTTGAACGCGCCGGGGACCTGGACGCCGTGTTCGCCGCCTCCGACCTCATGGCGGTCGGCGCTCTCGCCGAGCTGCGCCGCCAGGGACGGCAGGTGCCCGGGGACGTCGCCGTCGTCGGCTTCGAGGACTCCGTCCTCGCCCGCCACACCAACCCGCCGCTGACGACCGTCCGCCAGCCGGTGGAGGAACTGGGCCGGACGATGGCCCGCATCCTCCTCACCGAGATCGCCGAGTCCGGCGCGTCCCGGCAGCAGACGACGCTGCCGACGGAGCTTGTGGTGCGCGAGTCGACGTGAGGCGGGTGTGCCGAGCGGGCGTCCGGCGGCATGATCCGCCGGTCGGTTCCCGGTGCCGCCGCGGCGTTGCGCGGCGACCGTGGGTCGCCGTGGGGCGGCGGGCGTGCCGGCCGGGCGTGCGGCGGCGTGATCCGTGGGCGGTTCTTGGGGCTGCGGCGTTCTGTGGCGTCCGTAGGGCGGCGGGCGTGGTGGCCCGCGCGTGGGGCGACGTGATCCGCGGGCGGTTCTTGGGGCCGCTGCGTTGCGGCGTCCGTGGGGCGGCGGGCGTGGCGACCCCGCGAGTGCGGTGGCATGATCCGTCGGCGTTCCTCGGGGCCGCGGCGTCCGCGGGGGTGTCAGTGGCGGGCGAGGGCCGTGCGCAGGGCGCGGCGCAGGTCCGGGGGCACGGGCGGGCCGCCCGGCTTGGCGCCGGCCGTGAGGGCCGCCGCGACCGTGCGCAGCTTGGTGTTGGACAGCTGGGACGTCTCCCGCAGGATGTCCCAGGCCTCGTCCGACGTGCAGGCGTGGGTCGCCATGAGGATGCCGCGCGCCTGGTCGATCACGGGGCGTGAGGCGATCGCCTGACGGAGCTGGTCCACCTCTTCCTGGAGCACGTGCAGCCGCTCGGCGCGTTCCCTGGCGACGGCCGACGAGGCGACGGCGGACGAGGCGACCGAAGACGAGGTGGCCGGGGACGGAGGGGAGGCGCACGGGGACGAGTTGTCCGGGGGCGTGGAGTCGGGGGGCGTGGGGTCCGGCGCGGGGCGGGCGTCGCCGTTCAGCGGGTCGGTCGTGTCGAGGCCGGCGAGTTCCAGGATGCGCAGGGGCTGGCCCTGCCAGTGGGCCGTGGTCACGGTGGTGCCGTGACGGTGGCGGTGGTCGTTGAGCACGTCCAGGAACTGCAGCCCGGCCGTGTCCATGAAGACCACGCCGCTCATGTCCAGGTCGATCCGTCGGACCGTGTCCGGCAGCGCCGCCAGTACCCCGGCGAGGGCGTCCGCGCACCCGTGGACGAGCTCGCCCCGCGGACCGAGGGTCGCCCGTCCGTCCGGTTCCACACGGCAGTCGATCGCCGGCGTGTTCAGCCGCCCCGCGAGTGGTGAAGGTGCCGCAGAGGTCATGTCACCGCCTTGTCGTACTGTCCTGTCGGATGCACTGGTCCGGGGCCGGGGCCCCGCACCTCCCCCGTCACTCCCCTCAGGGGCGCGGGCGCGGTAACGGCCGGGGATCCGCGTATGAGGGGGTGTGGTCGTTCGCCTGCCCGCCGGATGGCGTAGTACACCCCGGCACGGGGAATGACCCGCGTCCCGTCGGGTACGCGCGGCCCAGCCCGGAAGGAGCGACTGCGAAGGTGAGGAAGCCGGCGTTCCGGCGCCCTGTGCGTCGGCGACCGAGGTGTCTGTGCCGATCGAGGTGTTCTGTGTCATGAGTGCTGTGGCCGACCCCAGTGAACCCAGGGGAACCCTGGGCCCACGCGGCCCCGGGGGACCGGCGGCGTCATCCGGGGTGTCACCGGGGACGTCGCCCGGGGCGTCACTGGGGGCGTCGCCGGGGGAGTTCTCCCATCCCGCCCTGTTCTACCGGGACGAACGGGAGTACCTCGCGGGCACGGTCGGCTTCGTGCGCGACGGACTCGACGCCGGCGACCCCGTGGCGGTGGCCGTGCCCGCCGAGAACCTGCGGCTCGTCCGGGACGCCCTCGGCGACCGCGGCCGGGCGGTGCGCTTCCTGGACATGCGCGAGGCCGGCCGCAACCCCGGCCGGATCATCCCCGGCGTGCTGCGCCCCTTCGCCGACGCGACGCCGCCCGGCCGCCGCGCGTGGATCATCGGCGAGCCGATCTGGGCCGGCCGCTCGGACACCGAATACCCCGCCTGCGCCCAGCACGAGGCGCTGATCAACGCCGCGTTCCGGGGCCGCGCGGCGACCATCCTGTGCCCCTACGACGTCCGCCGCCTCGACGACCGGGTCCTCGCCGACGCCCACGCCACGCACCCCACGGTCATCGCCCCCGGCGCCGACCGCGAGCGCCCCAGCCCCGCCTACGACCCCGAGGGCGTCGTCTCCCGCTGGAACCGGCCGCTGCCCGGCGTGCCCGGGTCGCTGACGTACGCCTTCGACGCGGACACCCTCACCCGGGCCCGGCACCTCGCCGTCGGCGAGGGGGAGCGGCTGGGGCTCGTGGGCCTGCGGCTGGAGGACGTGGCGATCGTCGCGGCCGAGCTGACCACCAACAGCGTCGTGCACGGCGGCGGTTCCGGAGTGCTGCGGATGTGGGAGGAGGGCGACGCCGTGGTGTGCGAGGTCAGCGACCGGGGCCGGATCACCGACCCCCTGGCCGGCCGGCTGCCCGCGCCCCGCGACCAGCGCGGCGGCCGGGGCCTGCTGCTGGTCAACCTGGTGGCCGACCTGGTCCGAGTCCACACCGGCGAGACGGGCACGACGATCCGCTGCTGGTTCCGCCGCTGAGCCGCGGCGCCCGCCCCGGGCGGCCCGCTCGCGGGTGCCGCTGCCGCCCTGCCGTCGCTGCGCGCGGCTCGCCCGGGCGCCGGTTCACAGCGGCCACTGGCGCATCACCGTTGTTCCCGCTCCGGAATCTCCCGCCGCCGTCCCGTCGTCGCGCACCGTCAGTCGTACCGCGTCGCGGCCGTCGGGCAGTGTCGCCGTCGCGTCGACGGCGACCTCGACGCGGGTGACGTCGCGGCGGCGGGACGCGTCGGCCAGGGCGCGTCGCAGCGCGGTCAGCAGCGGCGCCGCGACCTCGTCCGGTACGCGGTGGTCGACGGGCCCCGTGAACTGCGTGGACGGCGGGAAGCCCAGCAGGGCCGCCGCGCTCGCCGTCTCCCGCAGGACCCGGCCGCGCAGCGAGGCGGGCGCGTCGGCGGGCGGCTGCTGCAACGCGAAGATCGCCGTACGGACCTCCTGGACCGTCGACCGCAATTCGTCCACCGCCCGTCCGAGGGTGTCGTGGACGTCGCCCGGCGGGCTGCGGCGCTGCGTGGACTCCAGCATCATGCCGGTGGCGAACAGCCGTTGCACCACGAGGTCGTGCAGGTCGCGGGCGATGCGGTCGCGGTCCTCGTAGACCGCGAGGCGCTGCCTGCCGCGCCGGGCGTCGGCGAGGACCAGGGCGAGGGCCGCCTGCGAGGCGAACTGCGTCGCCAGGTGCCGTTCCACGGCGGTGTACGGCCGGGCGCCCCGCGCGCGGGACAGGGCCAGCGTGCCGATCAGCCGCCCGCCGGCCCGCAGCGGCAGCAGCATGCTCGGCCCGAACCGGTGCCGGACCGGTGTCGTCATCCGGGGATCGTTCGCCGCGTCGTCGGTGAACACCGGCTCTCCGCCGAGGAGTTGCTCCAGCACGGCCGAGCCCGGCGCGATCGTCGTCCCGACGATGCCGTCGGAGCCGTCGGAGCCGTCGAGGGCGTCAGGGGCGTCCGGCACGGCCGCGGTCACGATCTCCATGCCGCCCTCGGAGGTGGGCTTCAGGATGACGCCCGCGGCGGCGTCGGCGAGGACGCGGGCGCGTTCCGCGACGGTGGTCAGCGCGTCGTCGCCGGCCCCGCCCGACAGCAGCGCGGTGGTGACGGCGGCGGCGCCCTCGACCCAGCGTTCCCGGCGCCGGGCCGCCTCGTACAGGCGGGCGTTGCCGATGGCGACGCCGGCCTGGGACGCGAGCAGCCGCACCAGTTGCTCGTCCTCGTCGGTGAACGGGCCGCCGTCCCGCTTGTCGGCGAGGCGCAGTTCGCCGAACTCCTCGTCGCGCACCCGGACCGGCACGCGCAGCGACCACGGCGCGGACGGCAGGGCGGGCGGGCCCGCCGTACGGATGTCGGTGAGGCCGTCGCGGTGGGGGTCCCGGGCGACGAGCACGGCCTGCCGGGCGCCGGTCAGTTCGGCGGCGCCCGTCACGATGTGCCGCAGGGTGGTGCGCAGTTCGAGGTCGGTGCCGACGCCGAGGACGGCTTCGAGGAGGGGAGGCAGTGCGTCGCCCATGGGCGGTTCCCCCGCGCCGTCCCGGGAGACCTCTCAGCCGGCCAGCGGGTCGAGCACCATCGGCTCGATCTTGCCCTCCAGCATGGCGCCCAGGCCCTGTACGGCGCACACGTCGGGCCGCTCCGCGATGTGTACGGGCATGCCGGTCGCCTGCCGCAGCATCGTGTCCAGGCCGGGCAGCAGCGCGCTGCCGCCCACCATCATGATCCCGCGGTCCGCGAGGTCGGCCACCAGGTCGGGCGGGCAGTCCCGCAGCACCTTGCCGATGCCGTCCAGAACGGCGGTCAGCGGGGTCTGGATGGCGTCCCGGACGGCGGCGGTGTCGACCTGCACGGAACGCGCGAGCCCCGTGGCGACGTCCCGTCCGTGGATCTCCGTGGAGGCCGGGCCGTGCGGGGTGAGCCCGTTGCCGGACAGCGCGAGCTGGAGCGGGCGTACGGACTGGCTGGGCAGGACGAGTTCGTGCCGCTGGCGCAGGTGCTGGACGATCGCGTGGTCCACGGCCTCCCCGCCGACGGGGATGCGCTCGGCGGTCACGATGGAACCCAGCGACAGCACCGCGACCTGCGTGGCGGCGGCCCCGCACACCATGATCATGGTGGCCTCGGGCCGCTCCACGGGCAGCCCGCAGCCGACGGCGGCGGCGATGAGGGTGTCGACCAGCTCGACGCGGCGCGCCCCCAGACCGACGAGCGTCTCGATCGCCGCCCGCTGGGCGAGCGGGTCCGCGTCGTGCGGGGTGCAGGCGGCGGCCCGCAGCCGGGGCTTGCGGCGCAGGGCGCGGCGCATCTTGTCGCCGAGCAGGTGCCGCAGCATGCGCTGCGCCATCTCGATGTCGACGACCGTGCCGCCGGAGACGGGACGGACGACGCGGATGTAGCCGGGCGTGCGGCCCGTCATCTTCTCCGCGAACTCGCCGACCGCGATGAGCGCGCCGGTCCTGGTGTTCACGGCGGCGGCGGACGGCTGGTCGACGACGAGCCCGGCGCCCTTGACGTACACCCGCGTCCGCGCCGCACCCAGGTCGACGGCGAAGTGGCAGCGGCGCAGCTGCTCCAGACTGGCGGTCATGGCGGTTCCTCCCGAGAGCACAGACCGTGGACCACCGAGTGGCGGGCCTCCCTCGCATCGTCGGGGGGCGCGGGCGGGGCCGCCTTTTGTGGGGGGCCGGGCGGGGGGCCGCTGAATGGGGGGTTCGCGGGTGGCTCAGTTCGCCGAGAGCAGGGCCTCGGTCAGGGGCATGAGGGACCGTACGACCGGACCCCATCCTTCGGAGCGAAGGCGGTCCTCTTCGGGGTCGGAGCGGGCGACGCCGATGAACTGCATGTTCAGGCTTCGGGCCGCGTCCAGTTCAGCGACGGAGGAGCCGATCATCACAGGGCTCAGGGACGGGCCGCGGAACGACTTCAGCGCTCGCCGCAGACAGTCCGGGTGGGGCATCAGCAGGGCAGGGTCCCGGTTCCGGCCGTGCACGTCACGCACAAAATCGCTCACCGCGCGCGATCCGAGGTGGCGGCGCACCGCTGCCTCGGACACGTCGGTGACCACCTTGAAGCGGTGGGCCAGCGGGGAGGAGGCCAGGGCAGCCAGGAGTGACGCCGCTTCAGGTGGCTGCGGGGCGCGCGCCGCGGCGCGCAGTTCGAGGGCGTCGAGCCGGTCCCACAGGAGTGGCCCGAGTCGGTGGTCAGCGGCGAAGGCACGCAGGACGTCCAGGGGGTGCACCATCGACTCGGCGGACGTACGGCTGAGAGCCCGGCCGCTCAGCGCGTCCTCGGGCGGGCGGTGCTCAACGACCAGGCGCAGCAGTTCGAGGGCCGCGCTGCGGGCCGCCGTCGGCGAGTACAGCCGGGTCAGCAGCCCGTCGAAGCCGAGCAGCACGCCGTCCCGGCCCCTCAGTGCATCGGCCGGGGTGATCTCGCCGCGCGGGGCGGACCGGACCGCGTCCTCCGGCGCCAGCTGCACCGAGCACGCCACCGACAGGCCCGGCACCGGCCAGTCCCGCAGCCCGTCGCGGACCGCGTGCTGTGCGGCTCCCGCCCGCCGGACGGGATACCGGCGGGTGAGGCGCGAGGCCTCCCGCACGACGTGGTCGAGCAGGTGGTCGAGGACCGGGGAGGCCTCGGCCGCGACGAAGGCCACGGGGTCGCGGACGTGCCAGGACAACTCCACGGTGGCCACGAACGCGCCGCCCCGGGAGCTGGGCAGCGACACCGTGTGGGCGGAGCGGTGGGTGGTGAGGTCGACCTTGTAGTACTGGGTCAGGGGCCGGGTGGGCGCTTCGTCGAGCAGGGCGAGCCGGCCGTCCGAGGTGACGACCACGACGGCCGTGCGGCCCTGGTCCGAGAGGTGGATGGAGGTCGTGGGCCGGATCGGGAACGGGCCGCGCACGAGGTCCCGGCCGGGCTCCTCCTCCTGGAGCGGTACGTCGAGCGGGTGGTACCAGGCGAAGGGCGGGGTGCCCGGCCCGGTTCTCAGCGGTACGAACGAGGCGGCGTCCTCGGCCTCCCGGGCGGCGTACTCGTCGTACAGCGCCGGTGACACCACCAGGGCGTCGTCCTCGATCCGGTTCAGTACCGCCCGCATCTCGGGGGGTTCGACCGGCTGTCCTCCGTCGGCGAACCAGGCCGTGTCCCAGAACGTCGCCCGGACGCGGGGCCGGGGCTCCAGCCCGGCGAGCGCGAGGGGGAGCGCGGACAGGGCCTGCGCGATGACGCCGTGCACGTCGGTCCCCGGCTCGGTGAGGACGACGTGGCCGTTGGTGCGGGTGAGCAGCTCGTACTGGTGCGGGGCGAGACGGCCCCGTTCCAGCAGGCGCCTTACGGCGTCGCGGAGTTCGGCGCGGGAGCGGGCGGTGAGGAAGTCCGCCTCGAACACGATCGTGGGCCGGGCCGCCTGTGACGCCCGCGGCTCCCCGAGTCTGCGCACCGCCAGCGAGTACAGGCGGCGGAGTTCCTCGTGGTCCGGGTGTGCGCGGACCAGGAGCGCGAGTTCGGCCTCGGCGCGGTCGACGTCACCGAGTTCCAGGTCGAGTTCGGCCCGGCTCGCGTACAGCGTGAGGCGCAGGGCGCGCAGGCGGGCGCGGGTGGTGTCGGCGGCGGGGCCGGGGACGCCGTCGAGCGGGTCGCCCTGGTAGAGGTCCAGGGCCTGCTGGATCCGGGCACGGCGGGCGCGACGGGTGAGCGGCTCCGGTTCCTGGCCGCGCGCGGGGAGGAGGTCCTCGCAGTGGAGTACGTCGATGAAGGCGTCGGGGACGTGCAGGGCGAGGCCGTCGAGGCACGTCGCGACGACACCGGGGCCCAGTACGCGGCGCAGTTCCCAGGAGAGGCCGGTGAGGCGGGCGGCGGCCTCGTCGGCCGGAGGCGGGTCCTGCCACAGGCCCAGGGCCAGCTCACTGTTGCGCACGGGGCGGCCGTGCCGGAGCAGGAGCATGGCGAGGAGCGCCTGGGCCTCCGGGGACGGCGGGGTCAGCTCCCTTCCGTGGGCGCTGATGCGGACGGGGCCGAGGAGGGTGAAGCGGAGGCGGTCGAGGTCGCGGGCGGTGGGCGGGTTCGGGTCGCCCGCGGCGGAGAGCTGGGCGGCGGTGTCCAGGGCGGGCTCGGGGAGCACTCCTTCGACGAGGAAGGTGAGCAGCTGCCTGTACCGTCTTGGCGCGTCGACCTGGAGCGCCAGTTCGAGCAGCAGCAGGCCGAGCTCCTCGTGGTCGGAGACCTCGGGCCGGTCCCCCAGGGCGAACCGGCTGAGCATCACCGTGCCGTCCGGGCACAGCAGCAGCCCGTCGCGGCCCTGTTGGCCCCGGACCAGCCCGTGGTCGTGGAGCGTCCTCAGACCGTCCACGACATGGCAGGCGAGGCGGGCGAAGACCGGGAACGGCAGTTTCCCGGTGCCGCGGTCCAGTTCCGTCAGCGTGACGCCGTCCACGAACGCCGCGACCAGGTACGGCGTTTCGCCGTCCACGCCGAAGTCCAGCACGGGCACGATGTGCGGGTCGCGGAGCGAGGCCAGCGTCTCCGCGTCCCGCAGGAACCGCTCGCGCGGCGCCGCCTGTCGGGGAAAGCGGTGGACGACGACCTTCCGTCCGGTCCGGGTGTCCTCGGCCTCCCAGACCCGCTGCCCCTGCCCTCGCCGCCCGACCAGCCGGTACCGTCCGCCGACCAGCCGGCCCGGCTCGCCCTCGCCACCGCGAGCGTCCCCGCCCAGTCGCCGTACGGTCTCCTCGCTGACCGTCGCGATGGCCTCGTCCTCGCCGCTCGCAGGCCGCCTGCGGGCCTCCGCGCGGAAGTCGCCCGCCGCCAGGCCCGCCCGTTCGTCGATGAGGCCGCCGACGCGCGCCAGGAACGCGCGGGTGCGGCCCCGTGCCGTGCGGGGGAGGGAGTGGTGGAGCAGGTCGCGTACGCCGGGGCGGAAGGCGTAACTGCCGGGCGGGCCGGGGACGGTGGTGAGCATGCCGCTGAGGATGATCTCGGCGAGGTGCTGCGGGCGCGGGTCGCGCAGCAGGGCGTGCTGCACCAGGCGCATCACGGGCAGCGCCGGAACGGCCAGCGACAGATGCCCGGCGAGACGGAACGCCTCCGGGGACGCCGTACCGCGGAACCGCAGCACCAGTTCCTCGGGGTCGAGCTCGGCGATGTCGCGGGCGGCCTCCGCCGGCGGTGCGGGGGCGGGCGGCAGCCAGGCCACCGCGCCCGGGGCGCGGCCGCCGCCGGGGTCGCCGATCAGCGCCGCCCAGTTGGCCAGCCAGGACGGGGCCGGCTCCAGCACCGGCAGCGGCACGGCGGACGGGGGCCGGGGCGCCGCGTCCGGGTCGTACGGGGCGAAGCCGAGCGCGGCCGAGGGGGCCGCGGCGGACGGGGGCGTGAGCAGGCCGGGTTCGGCGGGCAGGGCCGTGGTGTGCCACAGGTGTTCCGGCAGGGGCTGTACGACGGCCACCGGCATGCGGGCGGACCAGCGCCGCAGGGTGCGGTGCCAGCGGTCGCCGTCGGGGCCCGGTCGCCATTGCGGGCCCATGCAGTCGCTGACGACGAGGGTGACGGTGCGGCCGTCGGCCGGGTCGGGCACCTGCCGGGCCCGGCCGTCGGGGCCTGCGGGGTGCAGGGTGACGGTGCGGAAGATGCCCGACTGGGCGAGGACGGTGTGCAGTTCGCGGACGAGGGGGCGCCAGACGGGCATGGTGGGGCCCGTGTCGTGGACCAGGTTCAGGCGCAGCCAGCGGTCCGGGGCCGGGCGCAGCACGGGCAGCCAGGCATCCGGGTGGGCGCCGAGGCGGGCGATCCGGTCGGCGGTGGCGTGCTCGTCCAGGACGCGGGCGTGCGGCGAGGGCACCTTGCGTTTGAGCGGGCGCAGGGCTCGTTGCAGGGCGAGCGGGTGGTGCAGCATCGGCGGCGCGGGCGCGAGCAGCGGCGTGCCGTCGCCGACGGCGGCGTCGCCGGGCCGCCGGTGCGGAGGCAGGTGCAGCGGGACCCGGCCGTCGGGCGGTGACTCCGGGCGGTGCGGTCCGGGTTCCCGGGGTGTGTCGACGGGGGTGGCCGGGGTCGCCTCCTCGCCGGGCTGCGGCATCGGGCCGGTCGGGGCGGGTGCCGTGCCGGCTGCCGCCGGGACGGCGTCGTCGCCGGGGCCCGGACCCAACTGCCCGGCGAGCCACAGCACTTCGGCCAGTTCGCGCGGCGTGGGACCGGCGTCCCCGGCCGCTTCCCGGCGCGCGGCGGCCAGCACGGCGCGCAGCCGGCCGACGCCGCCCGGCTCGACGCCCGTTCCCTCGGCGCCCGTTGGGGCGTCCGGCCGGGCTCGCCGACCCTCCGGGTCAGAAGCCATCGTCGTCCGCTTCCGCGCTGAGGTACGGCATCAGCTGCTCGGCCAACTCGTCCTGGGAAGCGGCGTCCAGGCCCGCGACGCCGGTGAGATAGATCGCGTTCAGCAGCTGGTCCGTGGCGAGTTCGCCGCTGGTCGCGCGGGTGAGGAAACCGTCGATCAGGGACTCGGCCCGCGCGTCGGCGCCGCCGAAGTGGGCGCGGACGATGTCGGTGAGCCGGTCCCGGTCCGGCCGGCGCAGCTTCAGGCGCACGCAGCGGCGCAGGAAGGCGGGCGGGAACTCGCGTTCACCGTTGCTGGTGAGGACGACGAACGGGAAGGCCCGGCAGCGCACCCGGCCCCGGCGCACGGTGACCGGACTGTCCGTGCCGTCGGCCAGCACCTCCGCCGCGCCCTCGGCCGAGTGGCGTGCGGCGCGGACCAGTTCGGGGATCTCGTACTGGCCCTCCTCCAGGATGTTCAGCAGGTCGTTCGGCAGGTCCAGGTCGCTCTTGTCGATCTCGTCGACGAGCAGCGCGCGGGGCCGCTCGTACGGCAGGAGTGCCGTGCCGAGCGGGCCGAGCCGCAGATGGTCCTCGACTCCGCCGGGCGGGCGCCGCCCCTCGTCCGTGCCGGCGGGGCCGGCCTTGCGGGCCGCGTAGAGGCGGGACAGCGGGTCGTACTGGTAGAGGCCGTCGGCCAGGGTGCTGCGGCTGGTGATGTTCCAGCGCAGGACCGGGCCCAGCCGCAGTTCGCGGGCGACGGCGTAGGCGAGGGACGACTTGCCCGTGCCGGGCGGTCCGGTCACCAGCAGCGGGCGGCGCAGGCACAGCGCCGCGTTGACCAGTCGCACGCTCTCCGGGCCGGCGACGTAGCTCTGCGCGCGGTGCACGCGGTCGGGGGACACGGCCGACTCGTCGTCGGTGTCGTCGGGGTGGGGCAGTGCGGGGCCGCCGTCGAACGCCCGCCACGGCGGCGGCGCGGGCAGCTCGGTGATGCCGTCGTGCGGCTCGCTCGTGCCGGTGTAGACGGACCAGTTCGGCATGTACGGGTTCTCCGGTCTGCGGTCGCGGGGCGGGGGCGGATCAGGCCACGGGGGACTGGGCGTGGACGGCTTGCTCGTGCGGGTCGGTGAAGCAGCGCGGGTCGTCCCACAGCAGCTGGATGTCCCGAGCCCAGTGGCCGTCCTCGGCGTCGGCCTCCTCGCGCAGGGCGAGGACGGCACGCGGGAGTTCGGCGGGCGGCACCCCGCCGACGTGCGCGTCGAGGGCATCGAGGAAAGCGCTGCCGGCGCAGGCGTGCGGCCCGGCGCAGGCGCCGCCGTCCGGGGTGTCCCCGGCGGCGCCGCAGCCGGCCCGGGACCACAGGATGACCGGCGTCGGCGCGGTGACCAGCGCGTCGAAGTGCGGCCGGGTCCGCGCCGTGTGCGGGGCGGCCGCGAAGCCGGCGAGGCCGTCCGAGCGGCGCAGCCTGAGCCGCAGCTTCTTGGGGTCGTCGGGGCAGCCGCACTCGACGCGGTGCACACGGGCGTCGGTGCGGGTGTCGAGCCGCTGCCAGGCCCGGGTCAGCACGTGCCGGGCGCCGCCCTTGCGCCGGGCGTGGTCGGTGACGACGACCGGGTAGGCGCAGCCGAGCGGCGTGGGGTCGTCGGGGGCGCTCTCCCAGCGGTCGACGGGCCAGTCCAGCCAGTCGCGGGGCAGCGCGAACGTCACCAACTCGTCGGTGCCCGGCGTGAGATACCGGAACGCGGCGTCTATGCGGTCCTGGACGTGGGCGCGCAGCCGGGCCTGCGGCACGGTGGCCGCGTCGACCCGGTGCCGGCGGCCCGCGCTGTACGCCGACACCTCGACGCGGACCAGGTCCTGACCGGCGCCGCTCGGCCCGAGCTCCACGAGGATCGGCGACCAGTCGGGCGGCGCGGCGGCCAACGGGGCGGGTGCGCACAGCAGCGCCTCGAGTCGGTCGGCGAACCGGGCGACGGTGGCGGCGCCGCGCGGGCCGTCCAGCTCGCTGAGCACGAACAGCGCGGCCGACCAGAGGGAGTCGAAGCCGCCGTCGGGCGGCAGCGGGTCGAACGGGTCGGCGGCCGCGCTGTAGAGGCGGGTCGGGAGGTCGGTGTCACCGTCCAGTCCGGCACGGACCGCCTTCTCCACGAGGTCCCGCAGCCGGGTCCGGTGGGCGAGGGCGTGGCCGGACGCGGGGATCAGGCTCTGCACGCCGGGCCAGTAGCGGGCCATGACCTCGGTGGGCATCATGCGCCCGGTGCGCACGTCCTTGGCGCCGGCCGCCGCCGTGACCATGCCGACGACCTCGCCGGTGTCGGTGAGGGTGACGGCGGCCCCGCTGAAGCCGTACGCGAGTGGCTGGCCCCCGGCCCGCCACGCCTCCAGCTGGATCCACTCACCTTTGATCAACTGGGGTCCGGTGGTGCGGTATTCGGCGAGCGTGCCCTCGTCGAACCCGGTCGGGAAGCCGTAGACGACGAGTTTGCGCGGCGGTTCGCCGTGCGCGGTGTCGGCGGGCGCCAGGGCGGCCGGGGTGATGGCGACCTCCCGCTCCAGCTCCAGGACGGCCAGGTCGCCGAGGTCGGTGGTGCCGCCGGACCAGCCGCCGTGCACGGCGACGCGCGCGGGGACGGCGGGCAGTCCCGGCCGCTCGGTGAACGTCACGGTCAGCGGCGCGCGCTCGCCGTCCCGCACGACGTGCGCGCAGGTCAGTACCTTGCTGGGGGTGACGAGGAAGCCCGCCCCGGCCACCCTGCCCCCGCAGTCGATCCGGGCGTGCCAGGCAGCACTGCTCATGAGCGGCCGGCGGTCCCCGGAGCGGTCTCGGTCGTCGGCGCGTTCCCGGCCTGTCCCGGCGCCCACGACAGCCGGACCACGAGGTGCCCCTCGGCGGTCCCCTTGGCGATGATGGCGCCCGCCTCGGCGGCCATCTTCACGCCGAACTCGATCTCCACGCCGTCGGGTCGCAGCGCGCCGTCGCGGAACACGCGCAGCGCCGACTCGGCCGCCGCGCGGACGCCCTCCAGGGCGCCCTCGAAGGTACGGGCCGCCTGGGCCGGTTCGTCGCCGCGCGCGACCAGACGGGCCCCGGGGTCGCCGCCGGCGGCCTCCACGACCACCTGGGCGCCGTCCTCCGTCTTGAACTCGATCAACCCGTCCACGTGCCGCTCGCTCCCCGTCGTCCCCGGCCCACGTCCCGCCCATTGTGCGGGACGGGTCCGGGCCCTGTCCCGGCGTTGGGACGAAGGCGCCGCCCCGGACGGGAGGCGGCGCCGTGGGTGACGTCTTCGAGGCAGGGCGAACGTCGCGTCCCGGGCTCATGTCCAGGGCCGGACCACGCCCAGCTCCGTCAAGTCCTGCGGGCGGACGCGGAGATGGCCGGCGGTGGCGGGTGCCTCGTGCGGGGGGCGTTTCAGGATCGCCGCCGCCAGCTCGGGGGCGATCACCGAGAAGTAACTGTCCGGCGTGGCCCAGGTGTTGCCGGGCGCGGCCAGCGCCAGCGCGCCGCCGGAGCCGCCCTCGCCGATCAGCAGCGTGGTGACCGGTGTGCGGGCGGCGGCCACCGCGCCGAACAGGTCCGCGATGGCGGGGCCCGCGCCCTGCCGCTCCGCCTCCGCGTCGTTCGCGGCGCCCGGTGTGTCCACCAGCGTCAGCACCGGGATGCCGAGCCGGTCCGCGAGCCGGATCAGCCGGGCCGCCGTGCGGAAACCGGCCGGCCTGGTCGCCGTCCCGGTCTGCGCGGCGTACGCGACCGTCCGGCCCTCGTGCTCGCCGAACCCGCACAGCATCCCGTCGGGATCCGTGCCGCCGCAGCGGTCGCCGCCGATCGCGACGCGGCGCGTGAAGTAGGCGTCCAGGTAGGCCCCGGCGCGCGGCCGGTGCGGCGAACGGGCCCGCCGCACCGCGTCCCAGCCGGTCACCGGGAGGTCGGTCGCGCCCAGCGGGCGCGGCGGCGGCGCGGGCTCGGCCGACGGCGACGACAGCAGCCGCAGCCACAGCGCCAGCGTCTCCCGCAGTTCCTCGGCGGGCACCACCGCGTCCACGGAGCCCGCCGCGAGCTGCGCCTCGGCCGTGTACGCCGCCGGGTCCGCGTCCGGCGGGCGGACCCGCGAGCCCGCGAAGCCGACCTGGGCGCCGGGCAGCGCGAGCGTCACGTCCGCGCCCGCGCCCAGCGTCGCCCAGCCGCCCCCGGTCGTCGGGTCCCGCACCACCGCGACCTGAGGCAGTCCCGCATCCCTGGTCAGCGCCGACTGGCGGGCCGTGCGCTGGAGTTGGGTCAGCGCGAGCATGCCCTCCTGCATGCGGCTGCCGCCGGTGGCGACCAGCGGCACGACCGGCAGCCGGTGCTCGCGCGCGTACGTGTACGCCGACTCCAGCCGGTCGCCGGTCCGCCCGCCGAGCGAGCCGCCGAGGAAGCCGAACTCGAACGCGATCAGCACGGCCCGTGTGCCGCCGACGTGCCCCGTGCCGCACACGACGGACTCCTCCTCGCCGGTGCGTTCGGCGGCGCGGGCGCGGGCCGCGTCGTAGCCCTCCCAGCCGAGCGGGCCGTCCGGAGCCGACGCGCGGGCGGGGGAGGGGAGTTCGGTGAAGTCGTCGGTGACCAGGGCGAGCGCGGCGCGGGCCGATCCGCGCTCAGGCACGGCTCAGCGCCCGCTTCATGATCTTCCCCATGTCGTTGCGGGGCAGCGCGTCGAGGTGGTGCAGCACCCGGGGCCGCTTGTGCGGCGCGAGGCGCCGGGCCACGTGGTCGGCCAACTCCTCCAGTTCCGGCGGGGACTGGGCGTCCGTCGGGACCACCCAGGCGACGATCCGCTCGCCCAGGTCCGGGTCCGGCTCGCCCGTGACGGCCGCCTCCCGCACCCCCGGATGCTCCAGCAGCGCGTTCTCGATCTCCCCCGCGCCGATCTTGTAACCGCCGCTCTTGATCAGGTCGGTGGCCTTCCGGCCGACGATGCGGACGTAGCCGTCGGGGTCGCGCACCGCCATGTCCCCGGTGCGGAACCAGCCGTCCGCCGTGAACGCCGCCGCCGTCGCGTCCGGCCGGTTCAGGTACTCCGTGAACAGGTTCGGGCCGCGCACCTGGATCTCGCCGACGCTCTCCCCGTCGTACGCCGTGATCTCCGCCCCGTCCTCCTCCACGAGCCGCAGCTCCACGCCCGGCAGCGGCACGCCGACCGTCCCGGCGCGCGGCTCGCCGTCGGCGCGGACACTGGTGTTCATCAGCGTCTCCGTCATGCCGTACCGCTCGATGACCCGGCGGCCCGTCGCCGCCGCGATCCGCTCGTGGTCGTGCACCGGCAGCGCGGCCGAACCGGACACCAGCAGCCGCGCCCGGCCCAGCGCCTTCGCCAGCTCAGGGTCGTCCGGCAGGGCCTCCGCGATGCGGTGGTACATCGTCGGCACCCCGAACAGCATGGTCGCCCCGGACCCCAGCTCCTCGGCGACCCCGGCCGTGCTGAACCGGCCGAGGTGCCGCACCGAGCCGCCGCGCCGCAGCGGGCCGAGGACGCCCAGCACCAGCCCGTGCACGTGGAACAGCGGCAGCCCGTGCACCAGCACGTCGTCCCCGGTCCACTGCCAGGCGTCGGCCAGCGCGTCCAGCGTCGTCGCGACCGCGCCGCGCGGGATGACGGCGCCCTTCGGCGGGCCGGTCGTGCCGGACGTGTAGACGACGAGCGCCGGATCGCCGTCGCCCGCGCGGTCCTCGGGCACCGCGCCCGCGCCCCGCACGTCGACGTCGATCCGCTCCAGACAGCCCAGCGTGGCGGGCAGTTCGTCGCCGGGGGCGGCCAGCACCAGCGACGGGGCGCTGTCGGACAGGATGTGCGCCAGTTCCTTCTCGCCGGACTTCGGGTTCAGCGGCACGGCGGGCACCCCGGCGAGCAGCGCCGCGACCACGGCGACGCCGGTCTCCATCACGGGCGTCGCCCACACCGCGACCCGTCCCGCCCCGCCGATCCGCCCGGCGAGCGCACCGGCGGCGGCGCCGAGCCCGCCGTAGGTCAGGGACCGCTCCCCGAACCGCAGGGCGGTCCGGTCGGGTGGGCCGTCGGTCAGGGCGGGGAAGAGAGTGGACACGCGTCGGACTCCTTAAAGCCTTCGTATGGCTGCCGAGGACCGGCTGTCGTGGCCGACCATAGAACAGCCGTGAGGACGGCGGATGTGACATGAGCGACGCTTGTCAGCCTGCGGACGGGTCCTCGGCCCTTCGCCCGCCCGCCTGATTCCAGGGAGGAACCCGACGTGCCCCGCATCGCCCTCGCCACCTGCCGGCCCGGCCCCGACATCAGCGCCGACCGGGACCTTCCCGTGCTGGTGGCCGCCCTGCGGGAGGCGGGGGCCGAGGCCTCGGCCGAGGTGTGGGACGACCCCGGCATGGACTGGGGCGCCTTCGACCTCGTCCTCATCCGGTCCACCTGGGACTACAGCTGGCGTGCCGCCGAGTTCACGGCGTGGGCCGACGCCTGCGGGAAGGTCACGCGGCTGCGGAACCCGGCCGACGTCGTCCACTGGAACACCGACAAGCGCTACCTCGGCGAGCTGGCCGCCGCCGGGGTGCCCGTCGTACCCACCGCGTACGTCGCGCCCGGCGAGCCTCTCGACCTGCCCGGCGGCCACGAGTACGTCGTCAAGCCGACCTCCGGCGCCGGCGCCCGCTTCGCCGCCCGCTACCTGCCCGGCGAGCACGACACCGCCGCCGCGCAGGTCGCGCGGATGCACGCCGAGGGGTTCACGGCGATGGTCCAGCCGTACGTGACGAGCATCGACACCGCCGGTGAGCGGGCCCTGCTGTTCGTCGGCGGGCGCTTCCTGCACGCCGCCCGCAAGGGCGCGGTCCTCGCCCCCGGCACGCCCTACGACCAGAAGAAGACCGCCCACCCGGGGCTGACGGCCTGGACCCCGACCCCGGCCGAACTCGCCGTCGCCGAACGCGCGCTGGCCGCCGTACCCGGCCGGCCCGACCTGCTGTACGCCCGTGTCGACCTGGTGACCGGCGAGGACGGCGAGCCGGTCGTGATGGAGCTGGAGCTGGTGGAACCGAACCTGTTCCTGTGGCTGCACGAGGGGTCGGTGCCGAGGGTGGTGGGGGCGGTGCTCGACGCCGCCCGCGGCTGACCGGCCGGAGGCCTACGGCCGGCCGCCGCCGACCACCGTCCGTTGCAGCAACCCCCACGTGAACTCGGCCGCCACCTCGTGCCGTACGCCCCGCCGGTCCGGGGCCGTGAAGGCCAGGCCCCAGCGGGTGGGGGCCGAGCCCTGGAGGGGGCGGGCCGGGGAGAAGGCGCGGGCGGCCTCGTCGATCGTGCAGGACCAGGGGGTGAGGTCCTCCAGGGTGTGCAGCGCGGGCGGGTCGGCGTGCGGCGCGCGGACCAGCCACTCGTTCCAGACCACGCCGTTCGGCGCGAGCAGCACCTCGAAGCGCAGGTCGGGCCAGAGCGGCAGCCGCCACAGGCGGGCCTCGCAGTCGAGGTCGCCGATCCGGCGCCGCCCGGCCGACTCGGGCTCGCCCAGCACCGAGCGGTAGCGGCTCGCGGCGGAGCGGGAGCGCGGGGAGCGGACCATCGCCTGCCACCGCTTGTTGGCCTCCCGCATGTCGGCGAGGGAGACGCCCAGGTCGCGGCGGGCGTCCTCCACCAGCTCGGGATTGTGGTCGGCCATGCGGCGCAGCAGTACCAGCTGGAAGTCGAGCGGGGTGAACGGCCTAGCGGGGGGCTTTCCGGAGGGCATGCGCCCCATCGTCGCCCACCCGGCCGCCGGGGCGGCGCCCGTCCGGCAGGAACAGCACCGAGTTGACGTACCGGGGACCGCGCAGCGGCAGCACCCGGCGCAGCAGCCCCCGCGACACGACGTGGCAGGCGGCGGCCTGGTGCTCCTCCAGCGGGAACGACGCCAGCGGCAGCCACGTGTCGCCGGGCAGCACCCAGCCGTCGTAGCCGAGCACGCCGAGGTACGTCACGACCGGTGCGACCGGCTGGATGCGGGACTCCAGTTCCACGAACAGCGCCGGCCGGTCCCGGGCCAGGACGGCCGTCGCCCCGCGCAGCACCGCCGGTTCGTTGCCGTCCACGTCGATCTTGATGAAGCCGACGTCCTTCAGGCCGAGTTCGTCCAGCGTGACGCAGGGGACGTCCAGGGCGTGCGCGTGGATGTCGCGGCGGACCAGGGACGACACGCCGCGGGTGCCGGTGCCGTCCGGCGGCAGCCACAGCCGGGCGATGCCGGGGCGGTCGGAGGCGGCGGCGTGGATCACCCGGACGTTCGCCGGGGAGCCGGCCGCCAGCAGCCGCGCCAGGTGCGGCACCGGCTCCACGGTGACGACGCGCCGGGCGCGGGCGGCGAGGCGGTGCGTCCACGGCCCGTACCAGCCGCCGACGTCGACGGCCGTGCCACAGCCGGGCGGGCACAGGTCGGCGAGGCGGGCCAGCTCCGGTTCGAAGCGCGGATAGACGGCCCGGGCGGCGGCGGCCACCGGCCGGGCGGGCAGGACGGCGGCCAGCCGCGCCGCGAGCGTCACGGGCCGGTCCCCTCGGGGGCGGAGGGTCCCGAGGCCTCGGCGGCTTCGGCGGCTTCCGGGGCTTCCGGGGCCGTCGGGGCTTCCGCGGGGAGGCCGTCCAGCCGCCGTACCAGCTCCTCGTGCTCGTCCTCCGGGACCTGCTCGCCCGACGACGGCAGCAGCTGCGGGATGCCGTCCACGACCGGATAGCGGCGGCGCATCCGCGGGTTGTAGAGGGCACTGTCACCCAGCGGGTACAGCGGACCCTTGTCCAGCGGGCAGGCCAGAATGCGCAACAGCGGACCGTCGAGGGTCATGGGGGTGTCAACTCCTTGGCGGGGACGGGTTTCCGGGCGGCGGTGTCGTGCTTCGGCATCGACAGCAGCACCGACACGGCGAGCGCGGTGCCGGCGACGCGCAGCGCCAACCGCAGGGGCTCGTCCGGCAGTTCCTCGCCGAACGCGAGCGTCCCGAGCACCGCCGTGTAGAGGCAGGTCACCGTGGTGCACACCGGCACGATCAGCGAGGCCCGGCAGCGCTGGAGCGCCGCCTGCGACATCACCAGCCCGAACACGAAGGTGAACAGCAGCAGATACGGGTACGGCGACCGCAGCAGGTCCACCAGGAAGCCGGGGTCGGCGGCCAGCCGCCCGGAGACGCCCTTGATGGCGAGCGAGCTGACGCCGTAGAGCAGGCCGACGGCCACGCCGTACTCGACGCCGGTCGTCGGCAGCCGGTGCCGGCGCCGGGCGCGGCCCTCCGCCGAGCCGTACAGCCACACCCCGGCGACCAGCGACGGCACGCACACCAGCAGCACCAGCGGGTACGGCGCCGACCGGCTCACCGTCTCGGCGCCCTCCCGCAGCGACAGCACGACCATCAGCAGCGCGGCGAGGATCGCGGCCAGCGCGTACCGCTCCCGGCCGGTGGTCTCCTCGCCCAGCAGCCGCGCCGACAGCAGCACGAGCAGCACCAGGCCGGACACGAACAGGCCCTGCGCGGCGGCGATCGGCAGCGTCCGGTACACGGCGAGCTGCGCGGCGAACCCGGCGGCGAGCGCCAGCGAACCGCCGATCCACAGCGGGCTGCCCAGCACCAGCCGCAGCAGCCGCCCCGGCTGCCGCACCGACACCTCGGGCAAGGTGGCGAGCGCCCGCTTCTCCAGGACGAACCCGCCGCTGTAGAGGACGTTCGCCACCAGGGCCGCGGCCACGCCCCACCACATCCCCACGCCCGTCACGTCCTGCGCGCGTGCAGCAGCAGGATCGACGCGAGGGACGGCCGGGCGCACGCCAGCCGGTCCAGCGGGCGCAGCGGACGCGGCACCCCGTGGAAGGGCGCACCGGCCAGCCGTACGACCTCGAAACCGGCCGCCGTCACGAACTCCCGCAGCGCGCGGGCCGTGCACAGCCGCAGGTGACCGACGACCTCCCGGCCGGGCCGCCCGTGGATCGCGCGCAGGCTGACCTCGGAGAACACCGGCTGCACCCCGGCCAGCAGCAGCAACCGGTTGTACCAGGCGGCCAGGTTCGGCGTGGACAGCATCAGATGCCCGCCGGGCCGCAGCACGCGGCGGATCTCGTCCAGCGCGGCGTCCGGGTCGACGAGGTGCTCGATGACCTCGCTGAACAGCACGGCGTCGGCCGCCCCGGTCCCGAACGGCAGCCCGCCGTCCGTGAGTTCACCGCGCACGGCGTACGGGACGCGGGTGCGGGCGCGGCGCAGCGCGTCCTGGGACCAGTCGACGCCGACGACGCGGTGGCCCGCGAGGTACGGGGCCGCGTCGGCCGCCGCAGTGCCGTCGCCGCAGCCGATGTCGAGGACGGTGCGCGGGCCCGCCGCGGCCGCCGGGCCGAGCGCGGCGGCGAGCATGCGGGCCTGGCGGACGCTGCGCGCGGTGCCGGAGGCGACGGGGACGGCCGGGTCCTCGTAGAAGTCGCGCAGGCCGGGCGGCCGGGCGCCGGCGGGGGCGGTGGTCACGAGGGCACCTCCGTGGTGAGGAGATGGTGCGCGAAGAGGTCCCGCAGCCGGGCGCCGTCGCCGGGGCCGAGCAGCGCGCGGGACCAGCGCAGGGCGAGGTGGAGGCGGCCGGCCGTGGACGCGGTGGTGACCGTCAGGCCGCGCGGCATCCGGGCCGGCGCCGAGAACCACACGGCGTGCGCGCGGCCCGCCTCCGCGCCGAAGTCCAGTGGGTAGGGGACGCGGCCGATGTTGCTCAGCAGGGTCGTGGACGTCCACGGCGCGGCGGCCCTGCGCAGCCCCCGCGTGAGCGCGGCGCGCCACGCCACCGGGGTCACGGGCGCCGTCAGCAGGGCGGCGCCGCGCCCGAGTGGGGGACGGGGCAGGGACTTCAGGGCGCGGGTGCGCAGCGCGGTGCGGTGCAGCAGTCCGGGCATCCCGTCGGGCGGGTCGGTCAACTCCTGCGGCGCGAAACCGACTTCGACGAGCCGGGTGCCGTTGCCGATGGGCATGCCGGCGTCGCGGGGCCGGTCGTCCACCGGCATGGTGATCCGCAACGGCCGGGGAGGGGTGCCGCGTTCCCCGTTCCAGTGGGCGACCGTCAGCGCCGTCGCCACCATGAGCTGGTCGTTCACGGTGTACGGCGCCCCCTTCGGCCGGTGCGGCAGCGGCAGTTCGGCGACCAGGAGGCCGTTGCCGGGGGCGCCGTCGGGCGTGCCGGGCGCGACGCGGGCCGGGCGGGCCCAGGGGGCGGGGGCGTCCGCCGTCTGCCGCGGTGGCTCGGGCGCGCGGACGGGCGGCGCGGCGGGCGCGTTGTCCCGGCCGCCGTACAGCTCGGCGGCCGTCGCGAGGATGCGGAGGCAGGCGGGGCCGTCGAGGGCGGTGTGGTTGAGGGTGAGGACGAGGACGCTGCCGCTGCCCGTGTCGCCGTGGGTCTCCACGACGTCCAGGCGGACCGGCGGGGACGCCGTGAGCGGCGGGGCCTCGGCCAGCGCGCGGGTGCGGGCATCGCGGAGGGCGTCCGGGCCCGGCGGCCGGAAGCGGACCGTCTCCACGTCGGGCTCCTCGGTCCGCTCCCACGCGTAGCGGCGGCGCCACCACGGCCCCGGCGCCTCCCGCACCAGGACGCGGGGGTGGCGGCGCAGCGCCTCCGTGAACGCCTTGCGCAGCCGGGCCCCGTCGAGCCGGCCGGGCAGGTGCACCTCGATGTGCACGGTGTCCGGCTCGTCCGCCCGCAGGCAGTGCCGGGACACCTCGTCCACGACGGGGAACGGGATGCGCGTGGTCACGCCGGTCCACCTCCCTCCGCCGCGTCGGCCGCGGGGGCGGCCTCCCTCACGCTCACCAGCGCCGCGAACAGCCCGGCCACGGCCAGCAGTTGAGGCAGCCGCCCGTATCCACCGGGACCGTCCTCGAAGGCCGCGAGGACTCCCGCGCCCGCCAGGGCCGTGAGCGCGACCGGTGCGAGCCAGGCCGCCCGCCGGGCCGCCAGGACCGCCAGCGCGGGCACGAGCAGCGCGAGCCACCCGGCGATCACCGCACCGACCAGGGTGAGCGCCACCGCCCCGAGCCACATGCCGGGCGGCGGCGGTGGCGGCTGCGGGGCGTCCGGGTTGGGCGCGCGGCGCCGCCACAGCACCAGGCCCGCCAGCAGGGCGACGCCCGCGCCGCCGCCGATCAGCGCCGCGTCGTACGTCGTCGCCGGCTCGTACGTCAGCCGTACCGTGCCGCTCGCGCCGGCGGGCACGTGCCAGCCCTGCTGCCAGCCGTCGAGCCGCACCGGCGTGAGCTCCTCGCCGTTCAGGGTGGCCCTCCAGCCCTCGTTGTGGTTCTCGTACGTCGTCAGGTACGAGTCCGCCCCGGAGCCGACCGTCACCTCGCGGCGGTCACCGAGCCAGTCCCGTACACGCAGCTCACGGGCGGTCGCGGGCTGCGTGACCGTGCCCCGGGTCAGGGTGACGTCCGTCAGCACGAGCGGCCCGGCGTCCCCGGACTCCACGAGGTGGTCGCCCGCCGGCAGGGACAGGCGGGCCGCGTCGCCGCACGGCGTGACGTCGATCGCGCGGCGCTCCACCAGGTCCCGCACCGTGCCCCGCGCCCGCGTCTCGTGCAGCGTCCCGTCCACCGCGACCACGGGCCCCTTGCCGCAGGGCAGGGAGAAGGCGCGATCGTCGGCGGGCCGGGGCGTGCGCTGGTCCTTGAGTGCCGGGAGGTAGGCCTCCGTGAGGCCCACGGGCAGTCGCAGATCCTCGTCGGCGACCGGGTTGTGCAGGGTGAGCGGGGCGGTTCCGGTGACGGTGATGTCGAGGCGGTCGGTGGTGATCGGGCCGAAGACGGCCCGCCCGTTCTCGTCCACGCCCGCGGTCGCGTCGCCGTCCGGGGAGGTGATGTGGACTTCGGTGGGCCGGGTCGACAGGCCGCCGGCCGCCGCCAGCACCACCTCGTCCACGGTCCGCCTGCCGTCCCAGCGCAGGTGGATCGTCGGCCGGTCGCCCGCGATCCACGCCGTCGTCAGGTCGCCGTCGGTGAGGTTGCGCGCGGACAGGCCCGCGCCGAGCCGCGCGGTCGAGTCCGCGGTGGCGACGACGCGCCGGCGCTGGTCGGGGGCCACCTCGTACAGCAGCCGGTCCAGCGCCTCGCCGGGCACGGGCACCGCCTTCGCCCGCACCTCGTACGTCGCGTCGGCGGCCGTCGTGAAGCGGCGGTGCAGGCCGGCCTCGGTGCCCGTCGCGGACAGCCCGGTCGGGTCGGCCGCCCGGTGCAGGGACACGAGGTCGGCGGCGGCCCGCGTGTCGCCGCCGTCGGCGGGCAGCCGCAGCACGCGGGTCACCCGGACGCCGGGCAGGGCGACCTCGGAGAAGCCCGCGCCGGTCAGGCCGGAGCGCCGGGACACCGAGTCGGTGATCGTCAGCTTCATCCAACGCGTCGCGCCCCGGGGCGCCTTGATCCGCTGCGTCATGCCGTCGGGCCGCAGGAAACTGGTCGCCGAGCCGCGTTCCGTGTCCACCCGCACCCGGGTGGCCGCCGGCCGCACGCCGTCCTGCGGCAGCGGCGTCACCCGGAACGAGGCCGGCATGTCGTAGGTGCCGTCGAAGCCGACGCGCAGCCACTGCCCGTCCGGGGAGCCGGGCGTGCCCTCCGTCCAGGCGGTGTCCGGGTTGCCGTCGAAGGCGTTCACCGGGTCGTACTGCGGCAGGTGGAACAGCCAACTGCCGTACGAGGACGCGGTCACCGAGCGGGCGCCGCGCAGTTCGGCGACGGTCTGCCGGTCCGCGCCGTCCACGGGCAGGATCTGGCGCGGCCGTTCCCCGGCGTCCTGTTCGGCGTCCGGCGCGTTCCGCTCGTCCCGCGTGTACGTGTACGACGTGTTGGCGTTGACGAGCCCGAACCGGGTGTCCGCGCGCCGCAGCCCGTCGCCGGTCACCCGCACCGCCGGGGCGTCGAGCCCGGGCCGCGCGTCGCCCGCCAGCACCGTCGCCCGGTCGCGCAGGCGGGCGGCGACGGGCAGCAGCGCCTCGGGGCCGCCGGACACGACGGCGGTGTCCGCGACCGGCAGGAGAGCGGCCCGCCCGGGACGCGGCACGGCGCTGTCGCGCGGCGCGTAGATCTCCACCGCCCGCTGCCGCGGATACAGGCCCTCCACCTGGAGCGGGGTGCCGGGCGCGATCCGCCCGCCGGTCGTCACCGGGCCGAGGCCCGTCACCCGCTCGTACCCGGACTGCTCCAGCGTGCGCTTGACCGTCGTCGTCGGCACGTGCCCGATCCGGTCCGGGTCGAGATCGTTGCGGACGACGACGTGATGGAGGCCCGCCCGGCTCAAGTAGTCGGCGAGGCCCGGCACTTCGGCGCCCGTCATGAGGGCCTGCTCGACGGCGTCCATCGCCCGCCGGTTGCCGGGCGTGCCGAACGGGACGTAGTCGCGCTGCGCCCAGCGGGACCCGGCCAGCACGTCCAGCGGCTGGTCGACGGGCGAGCCCCAGGTGTAGACGCCGTGCGCGGTGGCCGGGACGACCAGGGCGCGCGAGTGCGGCGCGTGCTTCTCCAGCCAGTCCGCCGTCGCCTGCCAGTACGCGGGCAGCCCGCGGAACGAACCCGGGCTGAGTATCGACCCGTTGACGTACGGCAGCAGCAGCCCCGGCAGCACGAGCACCGCCGCGACCAGGGGCACGAACCTCCGCCGCCGTGCCGCCCGCGACCCGCGCGGCACCTCCGCCACCGCGACCAGATGGGCGAGGCCCAGCACGAGCGCCAGCGCGAGGCCCGGCTGGAACTTGTAGACGTTCCGGAACGGTGCCAGCCCCCCGTCCAGCCAGTCCCGCACCATCCCGTGAAAGGGCCCGCCGAACGCGCCGCCGTACCCGGCGAGCAGCACCAGCGCCGCCACCAGCACCGTCAGCACCAGCCAGCGCCGCTCGGGCACGTCACGCCGGGCAAGACCCGCGAGCCCCAGACCGGCCGCCAGCGCCGAGCAGACGATCACGAGCGCCGACGACGCCACCGTCCAGCCCGCCGGCAGCCACGCCTCACCGAAGTGCAGGTACGCCACCCAGTTCCCGGCACCGCGCAGGGCCTCCGGCGCCGACATCGTGGACGTGGTCGTCTCAGACGTCTCTATGTAGGGCAGGAAGTTCTCGCCGTACGCGCCGAGCAGCAGCAGCGGGATCCACCACCACGCCGTCACCACCGGCACCGCCGGCAGCCACCAGGCGAGCAGCTTGCGCCGCCGGGGCCCCGCCGGGCGGGACAGCAGGTACAGTCCCACCGGCAGCAGGGACGCCAGCGTCGCCGCCGCGTTCACGCCGCCCATGAACGGCACGAGCAGCGCCGAGCGGAGGGCCGCGACACGGGCGGCGTACCGCTCGTCGGTCAGCGGCAGCAGCACCCACGGCAGGAACGCGCCGGGCAGCGCCGCGGCCGACGTGGAGCCGACGACCGTCGTGAACACCGGCCACAGCGCGTACGCGGACGCCGCGAGCAGCCGGGACGGGCCGCTGCCCACCCTCAGCCGTTCCGCCAGCCGCAGCGCGCCCCAGAAGGCGACCGACACGACCAGCGACAGCCACAACCGCTCCGCCAGCCACACCGGCAGCCGCACCAGGTCGGCCACCCAGTAGTACGGCAGCATCGGCCACAGATAGCCGACGTACTGGTCCTGGATGCCGCCGAAGCCGCCCCGGTCGTGCCACAACTGCCCCAGGTCCGCCAGGAACTGCCCGGGGTCGACGGTGACGCCCAGCTTGGTGTCGAACGTCTGCCGCCCCGGCCGCACCGCCAGGAACAGCACGAACACCACCGCCCAGAACCCCAGCAGCACACGCCGCGACCGGGGCCCCTCCGGCGGACCGGAGCCCGGCACGGGGGTGGGGACGGTTGCCGGGGGAGGGGCCTGGACCGTGCTCGTCATTGAGGACACCGCCGGAGGATGAGGAGGAGGTTCCAGGTGGCCACCTCACGGATGCCGGGTGCCTTGACGACGGTCTCCGCGAGGAACGGCCAGTAGCGGGAGCGCGCCGAGACGATCCGCACGTCGTCACGGGCGCGCACCTGCCGCAGCGTGGTGCCGATGTGCACGGGGAAGAGGTTCTCGCCGAGGGTGTGCTTGGCGGGCCGCCCGGTACGGCGCCGGTAACGGGCGCGGGCCCGCTCGGCGCCGAAGTAGTGCCAGGGAGCCCACTCGTGACCGCCCCACGGGGACAGCCAGTTGGTGAACGACACGTAGATCAGCCCACCGGGCCGCGTCACCCGCGCCAGCTCACTCAGGAACGTCTGCGGATCGGCGACGTGCTCCAGCACGTTGGAGGAGAACGTCACGTCCGCGACGCCGTCACCGACCGGCAGCAGATACCCGTCGGCGACGACGGCCCAGTCGGGCGCCTCGTCGCCCAACTCCCGGGGATCGGGCTCGAAGAGATAGGCGTGGGCGCCGCGTCGCCGGAACTCCCCGGTGAAGTACCCGCTGCCGCCGCCGACGTCGAGGACGGTGAGCCCGTCGAGGGAACCGCCGTAGTCCTCGAGCTGGTTGGCGGCATCGTGGGCGAGGAGGGAGTAGCAGGCATCGGGGTCGGACCGCTCACGCAGAAAGGCCCGGAAGAGCGCGAGGGACCGCTGAACGGAGGGATCCCTGAAACGTCGGCGAGTTTTCTGGGGGCGCGGGGCTGTGACATTCGCGGCTCCGCCGCGTGGGCGCGACAAGCCACAACGAGCCCCCGCCCGCGCGACAACAGAACCAGCCCACCCCTGGGGCGTCACGGCGAGGTCCACTCACGCACGGCCTCACAGGCCACGGCCCGGAACTGCCGCACAGTCCGATGCCACCTCAACCCGGCCGCCCGGTCCTGCGCCGCCTTCCCCATCGCCGCCCGCCGCTCGGCGGACAGCGCGAGCGACATCCACGCCGCCGCGAACGAGGACTCCCCCCGCACCAGCAGACCCGTCTCGCCGTCCGCGACGGAATCCCGCAGCCCCGGCACGTCGAACGCGATCGCCGGCGTCTGCCGCACCGCGGCCTCGGTGACCACCAGCCCCCACCCCTCCACGGCGGAGGGATGCAGCAACAGCCACGCCGCGCACAGCAACCGGTGCTTCTCGGCCTCCGGCACATGGCCCGCGAACCGCACGCCGGGCCCGGCCATGCGCTCCAGACGCTCGCGTTCGGGACCGTCGCCGACGACGACCAGCCGGCCGCCGGTGACCGGCCGCACCCGCTCCCAGAGTCTGAGCAGCAGGTCGATCCGCTTGTACTCGACGAGCCGGCCGACCGCCACGAACAGCGGCTCGGGGGAGCGGTCGGTGAGCGGGCCGGGCTCCTCGACGCCGTTGTGCACGACACGGATGCGGTTGCGGGCCACGCCGATCGCGCGCAGCGCCTGCGCGGTCGACGGGGACACGGCGACCAGCAGGCCGCGTTGCCGCGCCCCGGTCAGCGCCCAGTGCTCGAGTCGTCGGCCGAGCCGGGCGGCCGGGGCGAGCGGGCCGCCGAAGCGCATCGGCCACAGGTCGGTGTGCACGTGGTTGACCAGGCACACCGTGGGTCCGCGGTGCCACAGGGGCGCGAGGTACGGCATGCCGTTGCACACCTCGACGAGCAGGTCGGTCTCACCGACCTGGCGGGCGAAGGCGGAACGGGCGCGCAGATAGTGGTCGTAGGCGCCGCCGGCCGACACGACGCGGTAGTCGCGGAACGCGGCGGGGCCGCCGCACAGGAGGGTGACCTGGTGGCCGAGGCGGGTCAGTCCGTCGGCGAGCCGGTCGACCAGCAGCTCGGAGCCGCCGGCGGCCGGGTTGCCCAGGTCCCGATGGGCGAGGAAGACGATGCGGCGCGGGGTGGGGGACGGCGCCTGGGGATGCTGCGGAGCCGGGTCGAGACCTCTGGGGGAGGCGGTGCGCAGGGGGGACGGCACGTGCTGGGGCATGGGTGCTCCAACTCGTCTCAGGGAGGGGTACTCGGTGTGGGGGGTGGTGGCAGGGGCCGGGTCGGAAGGGGAGACCGGCGGTGGGGGGAAGCTGCGTGGGCGGGTTGTGCCCGGGTGGGTTGGACAGTTTTCGCCCAGCCGTTCGCCACGGCTACTCACCGGGGTGACAATTTCCGGCTTTGTTGGAACTGACGTCACATCATTTCGTGAGGACCGCGGGGGGCGAGTCCGGCGTATCGGTACCGTCCATCACCTTGCGCCCACGTGCCACCAAAACCCCACCGGCGACCGCGAGGACGAGCCCGGCCGCCCCGGCGCCGAGCGGCAGCGTCTCGCCCAGCAGCCGCAGCCGGCCGCTGTCGTCGCGCGCCTGCCGCACGGCCGCCCGCCGCGTCTCGGCCGTGAACGCGAGCTTCTCGCTGTCCAGCAGCACCGCTGCGTCGTGTTCGCCGCCCGGCGCCCGCAGGGTGCGGCGCGGGCCGGTCCGCGCGTCCATCACGCGGCCGGTGGCCGGGTCGACGACCAGCTCGACGCCGTGGTTGGCGTACCACTCCTCGGCGAGCACCTGGGGGCGGCGCGGCTGGTCGACGATGCTGCCGGGCACGAGCCGGGTGCCGGTCCTCGTCGGCGGCACGGTGGCGGTGAACCGGTAGCCGGTGTGGCCGAGGACCTTCCGCGTGCCCCGGTACTCCAGGGTGACCGTCGAACCCAGGGTGTTGTCCCACCACTGGTAGGGGCGTTTGCGCACGTCGAACGGGAACTTCAGATAGGCCTCGCCCTCGATGTACGGGCGTTCCCCGCAGCAGTGCCGGGGCTCGGTGGTCCGGCGGTCCATCACCCAGCGGTGCGGGGTGAAGTCCAGGGCGTCGTGCGGGTCGGCGGCGGGGAGGGACGTGTCGGTGTCGACGGTGGTCGTCACGTCCCAGACGGCGTTGCCGCTGCGCTCACTGGCCGCGACGTCGCCGCGCACCCGCTGCGTGACGGTGATCCGGCGGTCCGGCACCGTCTCGATCCGGTCGGTGTCGAAGACGCTTCCGGTGCCGGTGTAGACGGCCGTGGTGTCGATGTCGATCGGGTTCACGGCGGCACGCGGGTGCACGTACCGGTCCAGCAGGGGAGCGAGCACCAGGAGGAAGGTGCCGACACCCAGCAGGACCAGGGAGAACGGGGAGGCGGAACGGCGCATGCGGGCACTCCAGAGGCTGGGGGGAGGCGCCGTGCGTCACGAGGTGCGGACGCTTTCGCGCCGTGGGGGAAAGTGCGCGTGCGGTACGGGCCGGGAACCGTAGGCGCCTCTTGACGCAGTGTCAATGCCCGTCGACACTGGCCCGGACAGGCAGGGGCCGGGTGCCCGGGTGGGGCGACCTGCGGACAGACTCCCGACGAGAGAGGCTGACCCTGCGATGTCCAGACTGCTCGCCGCCGCGTTGACCGTCGCGGCCGGCGCCGCCCTGGCGCTCGCCGCCGCGCTCGGCGTCGTCGCGCTCCTGGAGGCGACCCCGGACCAGCCCGACACCCCACTGATCACGTACGAGCACGCGGGCCAGGGGAGTTGACGTGCGCGCCCGATCCGCGGAGGCGGACCGCGCGAGCCGCTCCGCCTGGCACGACGTGCCGCGCCTCCAGGTGCGCCGGTTCGCGGCGATCGCCATGGCCGAGGCACCGGAGCTGGCCGAGGAGATCATGCGGGAGATCCAGCGCGAGTACCCGCACCTGCCCGTCGTCCTCGACGACTCGGGCGAGCCGATGGCGCTGATCGGCATACGGCGGGCCATCGAGGTGTTCGTCCAGCACCTGGAGCACTCCGAGGGCCGCCCCACCGTCCCGCCGGGCGTCTTCCAGGAGTTCGGCCGCGGCGAGGGCCTGCACGGCCGTTCCCTCGACGCCCTCCAGGCCACCTACCGCATGGGTGTACGCCTGGCCTGGCGCCGCTTCGCCGACATCGGCCAGCGCGTCGACATCCCGCCACCGGCGATGTACGAACTGGTCGACGCGGGCTACGAGTACCTCGACGGCCTCGTCGACCAGTCCGTGCGCGGCTACGCCGAGGCCGCCGCACGCCAGGCGGGGGAGAGGCTGCGGCTCCAGCGCCGCCTGATGGAGCTGCTCCTCGCCGAACACCACCGCCCCGACGCGGCCGACGCCCTCGCCGAACGCGCCGCCCGCATCGGCTGGCCGCTGCCCGACAAGGTCGCGGTGGGCGTCCTGCTGCGCCCGGCGCGGGAGGCGGTGGCACCGGCCGTCGGGCAGGGCGTCCTGCTGGACCTGGAGTACGAGCAGCCGCGCATGGTCGTGCCGGACCCGGACGCGGCGGGCCGCCCCGAACTCCTCGACCGGGCCCTGACCGGCTGGGCGGGCGCGATCGGCCCGCCCGTACCCCTCACCGAGGCCGTGAAGTCGCTGCGCTGGGCGGAGTCCGCGGTCCGCCTCATGGAGCGCGGCCTGCTGCCGTCCGGCGAGGTCCTGCACTGCACCGAGCACACGGAGGCCCTGGTCCTCCTCGAACCCGAGGAGCTGATGGACGACCTGGCCCTGCGCGCCCTCGCCCCCCTCGCCCACTGCGGCCCCAGCCACGCCCGCCGCCTCGCCGAGACCCTGCTCGCCTGGCTGGAGACCCGCGGCGGCGCCCCCGAGGTCGCCGCCCGCCTCGGCGTCCACCCCCAGACGGTCCGCTACCGCCTCCGCCAGATCCGCGAACTGTGGGGCGACGAAATGGACGACCCGGACCGCCGCTTCGAACTGGAACTGGTCCTGCGAGCCCAACGCCTCCGCGGCGAACTGGGCGAGACACCGCAGCAGCGGTAGAGCGGCGGCGGCAGCGGGGACCCCTCGGGCCATTGCCCCGCGCGACACCATATGACTAGCCTGTGTTCGTCATGCCGATCGCCTGTTGAAATTTCGAACGCAGGCGCCTGAGACAACATAGGGAGGGGGCCGGTCGTGGGACGACTCGTACCAGCCGTGACCCGGGCTCTCGACATACTCGAGCTCTTCCTCGACGGGGACGGGACGCTCTCCGCACCCGACATCGTGCGGAAGCTCCAGTTGCCCCGCACCACCGTGCACGAGCTGGTCACCACGCTCGCCGCCCGGAAGTACATCGTCCCCGTGCAGGGACAGCCCGGACGGTACCGGCTCGGGGTGCGCCCGTACCAGCTCGGTGCCCGGTACTCCGAGCAGCTCGACCTCGCCGCCGAGGGGCAGCAGGTCGCCCGGACCGTCGCCGAGACCTGCGACGAGACCGTGCACGTGGCGATCCTCGAGGACACCGACGTCATCTACATCGCCAAGGTCGACTCGACGCACGCCGTGCGCATGGTGTCCGCGGCCGGGCGCCGGCTGCCCGCTCACTGCACCTCCGTCGGCAAGATGCTGCTGGCCTCCCTGCCCGAGCACGAGCTCGCCGCGCGCATTCCCGACGACGCCGAGCTCGCCGGGATGACGCCCAACAGCATCACCGATCCGGCCGTGCTGCGCGAGACCCTCGCGGAGATCCGGCAGCGCGGCATCGCGGTCGAGAGCCGGGAGTCCAACCCGGACGTCTCCTGCGTCGCCGCGCCCGTGCGCGACCGCACCGGGCAGGTCGTCGCCGCGCTGTCCATCTCGGTCCCGATGATCCGCTGGAGCGAGGACCGCCTCGCCGAGCTGGAGGAACTCGCCGTCAAGGGCGCCGCCGACCTGTCGGAGCGGCTCGGTCACAGGAGCGTCGCGTGAGCGGGAACGGCGGGAACAGCGGGAACAGCGGGAACGGCGGGGGCCGCGCGTACGAGGTGGCCGTGCGGGCCGGGGCCGCGCTCGGTGAGGGGCCCACGTGGGACGCGGCGGCCGGCCGGCTGCTGTGGATCGACATCCTCGGGTCCCGGGTGCACACGTACGACCCGGTCTCCGGGCGGCGCACGGTCCGTACGACGGAGCAGCACGTCGGCGCGGTGAAACCCCGCGCGGGCGGCGGGCTCGTCCTCAACCTCCGCGACGGCGTCGGGCTGCTCGACCCCGACGGCACGTTCCGCTGGCTGCACCGCGAGGCCGTCCCCGGCCGCCGTGGCAACGACGCGGCCGTCGCGCCCGACGGCGCGCTGTGGGCGGGCACGATGCGCTACGACGAGGCACGGGGCGGCGGCACGCTGTCCCGGATCACGGGCGACGGCACGGCCGAGGTCGTGCTGTCCGACGTGACCGTCAGCAACGGCACCGGCTGGAGCCCCGACGGCCGGCTGATGTACTACGCCGACACCCCGACCCGGCGCGTCGACGTCTTCGACTACGACGCCGGCTCCGGACGCGTGTCCGGTCGGCGCCCCCTCGTCGAGATCGCGGAGGGCGACGGCTTCCCCGACGGACTCACCGTCGACGCCGACGGGTGCGTGTGGGTCGCCCTGTGGGACGGCTGGGCGGTGCGCCGCTACACGCCGGACGGCGAGCTGGACCGCGTGATCGAGCTGCCGGTGCCGCGCGTGACCGCCTGCGCCTTCGGCGGCGCCGACCTGACCGACCTGTACATCACGACGGCCCGCGTCGGCCTCGACCCGGCGCCCCCGCTCGCGGGGTCGCTGCTCGTGGTGCCGGGCGCGGGCAAGGGCCTGCCGCAGCCGCCGTTCGTCGGCTGAGGCGCCGGCCCTTCGTGGGCCGAGGAGAGCGGGAGGGCGGGAGGGGGTGCCGCCGGTGAGCGGCGCCGACGGCACGCCCTCCCGCCACCGGCCGTCCGGCCGGGCCCTCGCCGCCCAGGTCTTCTCCGCCCAGGTCCTCTCAGTCCAGCCCCGCCGCCTTCCGCTCCTCCGCCGTCAGCGGTGGTCCCGTCAGGCGCGGCTTCAGCGGCCCCACCGCCGCCGCCAGCAGCATGCTCGGCGTGAGGAGCGTCTCCGCCCGGCGTTCCAGCGACGTCACGTCCGTGACGCGGCGGGCGATGCGGCCGTTGCCCGTGGCCGTGAGCATGAGCCGGTCGACGTACGCGGCGACGAGGCGGTCCCGCAGCGTGGGGCCCTGTTCCGTCGCGCCCGGGTAGAACACGTCCTGCCCGATCGCGAGGTCCCAGGCCGCCGCGACCGGACGGGCCGCCGCCCGCTGCACGCGGCGGGCCAGCCCCGGGGCGCCCCAGCCGTGCCGCCGCGTCACGTCACGCAGGGCCAGCGCGCACTGGGCGGCGACCGACAGGCCGTGCCCGTAGACCGGGTTGAACGCGGCGAGCGCGTCGCCGAGCACGGTGAAGTTCTCGGGCCAGGCCGGCATCCGCTCGTAGAACGTGCGCCGGTTCACGGTGCTGCGGGTGAAGGAGACGCCGGAGAGGGGCTCGGCGCGCTCCAGCAGTTCGCCTATCAGCGGGTGCCGCAGCCGGCGGGCGAAGGGGACGAAGTCGGCCTCGTCGGCGGAGGGTTCGCCGCCCCGCGTGCCGGACAGGGTGACGATCCAGCGGCCGTCCTCGACGGGCAGCAGGAAGCCCGCCCGGCCGGGGCCGCCCTCCCGCGGATCGGGCTGCACGTTCACGACCGGGAACCCCTCGCGCGCGTCCTCCGGCGCGAGGTAGAGGCGGCTGGCGTAGGCGAGCCCCGAGTCGACCTCGCGGCGCTTCGGCTCGGGCAGCCCCAGGCAGGTCAGCCAGCGCGCCGCCGCCGAGCCGCGCCCGGTGGCGTCGACGACGAGCCCGGCCGCCAGCGTGCGCTCGGTGCCGTCGCCGTCCCGCACGCGTACGCCCGTGACGGCGGCGGCCGTTCCCGTCAGCCCCAGCACCTCCGTGCCGGACAGCAGCTCCACCCGGTCGTCGGCGAGCACCCGCGCCCGGATGGTGGCGTCCAGCAGGTCGCGCCCGGCCAGGACGACGTGGTGCGACTCCGGCCAGCGCCGGAACCAGCCCCGCGCCGACAGGGCGACCACGTCCGTGGTGACCGGCAGCCGCCGCGCCCCGGCGTCCCGCAGGGCGGCGGTGACGCCGGGCAGCAGTTCCTCGACGGCGAGGGCGCCGCCCGACCACAGCATGTGGGCGTGCCGCGCCTGGGGCAGACCCCTGCGCGGCTCGGGCCCGGCGGGCAGCACGTCGCGCTCGACGACCACGACGCGGTCGGCGACGGCGGCCAGGGCGGTCGCGGCGAGCATGCCGGCGTGCGAGCCGCCCAGCACGATCGCGGTTCTGACGGGGTCGGGGCGTTCGCTGTCGCGACGTTCACTCATGCGCGGGCACGCTCTCTGCCGGTGCGGTCGCGCGGGTGCGTACCGCCTCGATGTCCTGGGGGTGGCGAAGGGCCCGTGACACGGCCTGGATCTCCCGCAGCAGGTACGTCGTGTCCGGGCCGGACGGCGAGTCGGCGCCGTCGGTCTCCGGGGCGCGGTCCCGGGCGGCGACGGCGTCCAGGATCGTGACCGCGGCGGCGAGGGCGCGGGCCCGGGACGGCGGGTGGCCGAGGGCGAGGGCGGCGTCCTGGCACCGGCCGCGCAGGTCCTCGTCGAGGTGCCGGGACAGCTGGAGCAGCCCGTCGCGGATGAACGTCTCGCGCCGGATCAGCCGCAGTTGGGCCGTGGCGCGCAGCGCGTACGGCTCGCGCCGGCCGGTGACGGTCCGCAGCAGCCGGTACAGGGGGCGCAGCCGCCGGTACCCGCGCCGGACCCGCCAGTGCTCCTGGAGGTACTGGCCGGCGTGCGGGATGATGAAGCCGATCGCGACGAGCGTCGCGGAGACGCAGGCGGCCGACGGTGCCACGTACGTGCTGAGCCAGTCCAGGTCGTTGCCGGTCCAGCGGGCGACGACGGCGGTGAGCTTGGACGCGTCGAAGAACAGGTTCGACGCGTAGCCCACGCCCAGGAAGCGCAGGCCCGCCCGCAGCCAGGCGTCGAGCCCGTCGGTGCGGATCCAGTTCCAGATGAGGCGGGCGGTGATGGCACAGGCCACGGTGTGCGCGGTGAGGTAGAGCAGGATCTGCTCGCGCATGAACGGCGTGGTGGCGTAGTACGTGTCCAGGTCCCGGAGCCGTTCGACGGGCGCGTCCGCGAGCCAGAACAGGATCCACAGGGTGGCGACGACTCCGGCGTAGACGGACACCACCCAGCGGGTCGCGCGCCGCGTCTGGTCGGAGCGTTCGTCGAGGCCGTTGCGCCAGGCGATGATAAGCAGCAGCCAGGACGCGCTGAGCACGGTGAGCAGCGAGTACACCCACGGCGCCGAGATGTTCGGCACGCCGGTGACGCGGTTGGTCCAGGCGATGGTGCCGGGCGCGGCGAACACGAACACCGCGCAGCCGAACAGCAGCAGGCCGCCGACCGCCCGCAGCAGCGGGTCCCGCCACATCTTGACGATGCTGGGCAGCTTGAGCGCCAGGGCGATGCCGAGGACCAGCGTCGGCAGCCAGAAGGAGATCGACAGCCCGCTCAGCCACGTGGCGGGGTCGGCGGCGGACACGTGCGTCACCGCGCCGTACCTCCGGGTCCGCGGTAGCCGAGGGATCTCTGGACCGGGCCGAGGGCCGGGTGACCGCCCTCGCCGGGCAGGTACGGCCGCAGCGCCGCCGCCAGCCGGTGCCCGAAGTCGTCGGCCTCCGCCTCGTCCGCCTCGCGGGAGCCGTTGCGGGCCGCGACGGTCAGGGCGCCGTCGTGCCAGTCGGGGGCGCCGGCGAGGGCGCGGGCGGCGGCCGTGCCGACGGCGTGGTGGTGGCCGTGGCCGGCGTGCAGGTGCCACAGCTCGTGCCCGAGGATGACCAACTGCTGGCAGGCTTCGGCGCGTTCCTCCACGATGACGAGGTCGAAGTCCTGGAACTCCACCCAGAGCCCGGTCACTTCGATCTCGTCCGGGAAGCGTTCGAACCGCAGCTCCACGCGTCGTCCGCCGCGTCGCGCGCTCATCTCCTCGCACAGCGCCCGGCACAGCGCCCGTACGTCGGACGGGGGCCGGGATCCGGAGCGGATCGCGCCGGCCAGGTCGGACGCCAGGTCGCGCATGGCGGTGCCGCTCTTCGGGCGCCGCAGCGCCGAGAGGACCCCGGACGCCCTCCGCAGCGCGCCCGCGAACACCATCGCACCCCCTTCTCGCCGCCCCGCGGCGGCCTGTTCGGAGACTACGCGGACGGAACTGTCCGCGTCATGTCATCCGGCAGTCGGTGCACTGCGTGCCACGGGACGCGCCATCGCCCCTGCCCGGCGGGCTTTCTGAAAGTTTTGCCGGAGCCATTGACGCGCACGCCCAACGAACCTACGGTCCCGTTCGAAGTTACGAGCGCTATCCGAAATATCGAACAGTAAGGGCAGGGCATGGGACGACCTGGCCTGAGTCGCAGGCAACTTCTCGCCGGAATGGGCGGGCTGACCGTCGCCGGAAGCTTCGGCTTCGCGGCGCTCGGCACCGGGGCCGACGCGCTCGCCTCCGGTGCGGACACCCGAGTGCGCTACTGGAACCTCTTCAGCGGCGGCGACGGCTACAACATGATCGCGATGCTGGACGCCTTCCGTAAGGAGAACCCCGGCATCGACGTGAAGGACTCCACCCTCCAGTGGGGCAACCCCTTCTACACCAAGGTCGCCATGGCCGCCGCGGGCAACCGCGCACCGGACCTCGGCGTCATGCACCTCGGCCGGGTCACCGGCTTCTCACCCGGCCGGCTCCTGGACCCCTGGGACGTCGGCCTGCTCGCCAAGTACGGCGTGAAGGAAGCCGACTTCAACCCCGAGCTGTGGAAGCGCGCCGTCATCGACGGCAAGCTCTACGCCCTGCCCCTCGACATCCACGTACAGCTCTGCTTCTACCGCAGGGACGTGCTGAAGAGGGCCGGACTGGTCGGCGACGACGGCAAGCTGGTGCCCGTGACGTCGACCGGCGAGTGGTTCGACGTCCTCAAGGAGGCCAAGAAGGTCACCAAGAAGGGCCTGCAGACCGTCGGTCTGTGGACCAACGACCAGAACTTCCAGTGGTGGTTCTTCGTCACCTTCTACTCGCAGCTCGGCGGCACCTGGTTCAACGCCGCCAACACCGAGGTCACCTTCGACACCGACAAGGCCACCCAGGTCCTGGAGTTCCTGCGGCAGCACGTCACCGACGGGTACACCATCCCCGGCGCGCCCACCGGCGAACAGTTCGTCAACGGCGCCCCCTTCACCTGGGAGGGCAACTGGTCGGTGCCGGTCTTCTCCGGCGCGAAGCTGGACTACGGCGCCGCCCCGCTGCCGGCCGTCTTCGGCAAGCAGGCCACCCACGCCGAGTCGCACGCCTTCGTCCTGCCCCACCAGTCCGACCGCGGCGGCGCCGCCAACGAGGGCGCCCACAAGCTCGCGGCCTACGTCGTGCGCAACGCCCAGGCCTGGGCCGCCGGCGGCCACATCCCCGCCTACACGCCGACGTTGAGCACGCCCGAGTACCAGAAGCTCGCACCGCAGAACGAGTACGTGAGCGCCATGGACCACCAGGCCACCGAGCCCAAGGTGTGGTTCGCGGGCTCCACCGGCGTCCTCGCCCAGGACCTCGGACCCGTCGTCGTCTCCTCGACCACGGGCTCCGCCCGGCCGGCCGCCGTCGCGCAGCGCATGAAGGCCCGGCTCACCACGCTCCTCGCCTCGAAGAACCCGATGGACGGCACGACCGCCGCGCAGGGAGGTGCCGCATGACGACCAGCGCTCAGACCGTCGTCGCCCCGGCCCGGACACGGACCGCCACGGCCACCGCGACCGTCCGCCGCAAACAGGGCTTCCAGCACGGGGGCTGGTTCGTCGCCCCGTTCCTGGCGCTGTTCGCGCTGTTCGTGATCTGGCCGCTGCTGCGCGGCGTCTACCTCAGTTTCACGGACGCCAACATCTCCGGCGAGGGCACCGGCTTCGTCGGCCTCGACAACTACCGCGAGGCCCTGAACGACACCGCGATGTGGGACGCGCTCGGCCACAGCGCGTACTTCACGCTCCTCGTCGTCCCCTGCATCACGCTCCTCGCCTTCCTCCTCGCGATGCTCGCGCACAACATCGAGCGCGGCAAATGGCTGTGGCGGCTGTGCTTCTTCGCACCGTTCCTGCTGCCCTCGACCGTCGCGGCCAACATGTGGCAGTGGCTGTTCACCCAGGGCCTCGGCCTGTTCAACCACACGCTCGGCATCGAGACGCCCTGGCTGACCGACAAGGCGTACGCCATGCTCGCCATCGTCATCATGACCCTGTGGTGGACGGTCGGCTTCAGCTTCCTGCTCTACCTCGCCGCCCTCCAGGGCATCCCCGGCCACCTCTACGAGGCCGCCAAGCTCGACGGGGCGAACGCCTGGCACCGCATGGTCCACATCACCCTGCCGATGCTGCGCAACATCACCGGCCTGGTGATCGCGCTCCAGATCCTCGCCTCGCTCCAGCTGTTCGACCAGGCCGTCGTGATGATGGACTTCAGCCCCGGACCGGAGCTCAGCACCCGCTCCTTCGTCCAGTACACCCTCGAACAGGGCTTCACCAGCTACCGCGTGGGCTACGCCTCCGCGATGTCCGTCATCTTCTTCGTGATCATCGCAGTCGTCGCCCTGGCGCGCATGTGGCTGCTGCGCACCCGTGAGGAGGGCACCCGATGAGCAGCACGCAGATCCGGCTCAAGCCCCGCAGTACCTGGACGCCCGGCCAGATCGTCCTGACCCTGCTCGGCGTCGTCGTCTCCGCGCTCTTCATGGCGCCGATCGCCGCGGCCCTGCTGACCTCGTTCAAGTCGGAGGCCGAGGCGGCAGCGATCCCGCCGCACTGGCTGCCCGACGTGTGGACGGGCCAGGCATGGAAGGCCCTCTTCGAGACCGGCAACATCACCAACTGGTTCGTGAACTCCCTGGTCGTCTCCGTGTGCGTCACGGCCGTCGTGCTGACCGTGAGCGCCCTCGCCGGATACGGCTTCGCCCGCACCGAGTTCCGCGGCAAGAGCGTCCTGCTCGGCGTCGTCATGGCCGGCCTGATGATCTCCCCGGCGGTGCTCGGCGTGCCGCTGTTCACCTCGGTGCAGCAGATGGGGATGGTCGACACGTACTGGGGCATGATCCTGCCGCAGTGCGCGCCCGCCGCGATGGTCTACATCCTCTACAAGTTCTTCCAGGGCATCCCCCGCGAACTGGAGGAGGCCGCGTTCATCGACGGCGCGGGCCGCTGGCGGGTCTTCTTCACCATCGTCCTGCCCCTGTCCCGCCCCTCCCTCGCCGCGGTCGGCATCTTCACCTTCATCGCCTCGTGGAACAACTTCCTGTGGCCGTACATGGTGACGAACAACCCCGACCTGATGACCATGCCGAACGGCATCGCGACCGTCATGAACTCCTACGGCATCCAGTGGGCCCAGCTCATGGCCGGCGGCCTCATGGCGGGCCTGCCGCTGATCGTCGTCTTCGTCTTCTTCCAGCGCCAGATCGTGGCGGGTGTCGCGCACACCGGCCTCGCCGGCCAGTGACCCGCCGTACAGGCCAGTGACACCCCGTACAGGAGACCGCAAGTGAAGTCGCTCAGAATGGCGGCGGTCCTCTCCGCCGCCCTCGTCGCCCTGCTCCCGGCCACGGCCCACGCCGAGGTCACCTACCCCGACCCGCGCCCCCTCACGGGCCAGGAGATCATCCACGACCCGACCGTCATCCGCCTCAAGTCCGGTGACTACGTGGCCTATTCGACCGGCGGCGTCATCGGCGCCCGCCTCTCGGACGACATGCGGCACTGGGACGACTCGGGCAACGCCTTCGCCGAGCCGCCGAAGTGGTGGTACGAGTACAACGACACCGGTGACCCGTGGGCCCCCGACATCTCCTACCGGGACGGCACGTACTGGCTGTACTACGCCGTCTCGTCGTGGGGCACCAACCACTCCGCGATCGGCGTCGCCACCTCGAGGACCGGCCTGCCCGGCAGCTGGACCGACCACGGCAAGGTCTTCTCCTCCGAGACCACCGACCCCTGGAACGCCATCGACCCGGCCCTGATCGAGGCCGACGGCAAGCTGTGGATGTCGTTCGGCTCCTACTGGACCGGCATCCGCATGGTCGAACTCGACCGGGCCACCGGCAAGGCCGTCCCCGGCGCCACCGTCCACCACCTGGCGACCCGCCCCGACGCGCCGTACGCGGTCGAGGGCCCGTACATCGTCAAGCACGGCCGCCACTACTACCTCTTCGCCTCCCACGACGCGTGCTGCTCCGGCGTCAACTCCACGTACAAGATCAAGGTCGGCCGCTCGACGTCGATCACGGGCCCGTACGTCGACAGCAAGGGCAAGCCCCTCCTGGAGGGCGGCGGCGACCTCCTCCTGGAGGGCCACGGCCGCTTCATCGGCACGGGCGGCCAGTCGGTCTTCGAGAACAAGGACGAGGACTGGCTGGCGTACCACTATTACGACGCCGAGGACGAGGGCACGCCCAAGCTCGGGCTCAACAGGCTCAGCTGGACGAAGGACGGCTGGCCCAGGGTCCGTTAGGAGCGCGAGCGACCACAACGAACCCGCACCCGCCGACGAAACAAGAACCACCCCTCTGGAAAGGCGACCATTGCACACCGCCCGTTTCACCCTCGACCCCGCCTTCACCGTGGGCGAAATCAACCCCCGCCTCTTCGGCTCCTTCGTGGAACACCTCGGCCGCTGCGTCTACACCGGCGTCTTCGAGCCGGACCACCCCACCGCGGACGAGGCCGGCCTCCGCCAGGACGTCCTGGACCTGGTCCGCGAACTCGGCGTTACCGCCATCCGCTACCCCGGCGGCAACTTCGTCTCCGGCTACAAGTGGGAGGACTCCGTCGGCCCGGTCGAGGACCGCCCCGCCCGGCTCGACCTCGCCTGGCGCACGACGGAGTCCAACCGCTTCGGCCTCTCCGAGTTCATCGCGTTCCTGAAGAAGGTCGGCCCGCAGGCCGAGCCGATGATGGCGGTCAACCTCGGCACCCGCGGCGTCGCCGAGGCCATCGAACTCCAGGAGTACGCCAACCACCCGGCCGGCACGGCCCTGTCGGACCTCCGCGTCCGGCACGGCGACAAGGACCCCTTCGGCATCAAGCTGTGGTGCCTGGGCAACGAGATGGACGGCCCCTGGCAGACCGGCCACAAGACGGCGGAGGAGTACGGCCGCATCGCCGCCGAGACGGCCCGCGCCATGCGGCAGATCGACCCGTCCGTCGAACTCGTCGCCTGCGGCAGCTCGGGCCAGGCCATGCCGACGTTCGCCGAGTGGGAGGCGACGGTCCTCCAGGAGACGTACGACCTGGTCGACTACATCTCCCTGCACGCCTACTACGAGCCGCTGGACGGCGACGTCGACTCCTTCCTGGCCTCCGCGGTCGACATGGAGTCCTTCATCGAGAACGTCGTCGCGACCTGCGACCACGTCGGCGCCCGCCTGAAGTCGAAGAAGAAGATCAACCTCTCCTTCGACGAGTGGAACGTCTGGTACCTGTCCCGGACGGACGCCGAGGTCAGCAAGCTCGACTGGCCGGAGGCGCCGAGGCTGCTGGAGGACAACTACAGCGTCACCGACGCCGTCGTCTTCGGCTCGCTCCTCATCGCCCTGCTGCGGCACGCCGACCGCGTCACCGTCGCGTGCCTCGCCCAGCTCGTCAACGTGATCGCCCCGATCATGACCGAGCCCGGCGGCCCGGCCTGGCGGCAGACGACGTTCTTCCCGTTCGCGCAGGCGTCGAAGTACGGGCGCGGCGAGGTCCTCGACGTGCGCGTGGACTCGCCGACGTACGAGACGAAGAAGTACGGCGAGGCCGATCTGCTGCACGCCACCGCCGTACGCGCCGAGGACGGCACGGTCACCGTCTTCGCCGTGAACCGGGGCCGCACCGAGGCGCTGCCCCTCGAAGTCGCCCTGAGCGGCCTCGACCTGACGCGGGTCGTCGAGCACAGCGCCCTCGCGGACGCCGACCCGGAGGCCCGCAACACCCTCACGGACCCCGAGCGGGTCACCCCGCACGAGGTCGCCGGCACGACCCTGACGGACGGCACGCTCACGGCGACGCTGGAGCCGCTGTCCTGGAACGTGATCCGGCTGGCCTGACACGGGGCACGCGTGACGCCCCCTCGGTGGAGGGGGCGTCGGCGTCAGGACGCGGTCAGCAGGAGTTGGACCACCGGTGCGAGGAGATGTTGTCGTTCAGGGACTGGCCGCCCCCGGAGCCGTTGCGCGGGAAGTAGTAGTGCACGATGTTCTCGATGTAGCGGCCGTTCGCGACGCAGTACCAGGCGCCGCCCTGCTTGACGTCCCAGTAGACGTTGACGTCCTCGTACGAGCCGGGGTAGCCGCTGTTCTGGAGGGAACTCGCCTTGTTGCGCAGGTTGACCAGGAATGAGGAGCCCGTGCAAATGGACCAGTCGTCGGCGTTCCCGTCCCACCGGCACCACTTGCCGCCCCGCTTCTCGTGCTCGTAGGCGTAGAAGTAGCCGTTCGCGGTCGCCCCCACGGGGGTGTCGGCGGCGGCCGGCCGGGAGACGTACTCCCGGTCGAGGCCGGACGCCTGCGCGGCGCCCGGTACCGCCGACAGCGTCAGGGCGGCGAGCCCCACGGCGGTCAGTGCGGTGATGATCCTGGACCTGGTCATCGATCACTCCTTTGTTGATTGGTCGGTCAGGACGTCGCGGGCCCGGGACAGGGCGGCGCGTTCCATGCGGAGCCGCGTGCGCACCGCATCCCCGTACTGGTCCCGCAGTCGTGCGTCTTCGCGCCGGTCGAGGCGTCGGGCGGTGGCGGTGAGGCCGGAGTCGCGGGCGCACTCGGCCTCGGCGACCGCCGTGCGCACCTCCTGCCGGCGACGGCTCGTGGACTGCTTCGCCGCGGTGCCGAGGAACGACGCCCGCGCCTCGTACGGATCGCGGTACGTCAGTCCCCGTTGCCGCATGCAGGCGGACCACTTCTTCACCGCCGCCTTGAACGCGTCGTCCGCCGTGACCTGTCGTTGCCGCAGCGCCGGGAGCGCCCCGGTGATCACGTCGGCGCGGAACCAGGCGGACAGGTCGCCGTAGAGGCGTTCCTCGGCCTCGGCGGTGCAGCCGTCGGCGATGCGGCCGACGGTCACGCCGTTCGGGTCCCGCACCTCCAGCCGGTCGGCGGACGCGTCACCGTGGTAGGCGGCGAGGGCCCGCTGCCAGTCGGCCGGACCCAACCGGTCGAAGTAGCGCCGGTTGGGGTCGTTCGCGCGTATCTCCTCTCGTCGTGCCCGGAGGCCGCTGCCGTACCCGTGGCGGGCGGCCCACCGGGCGTCGTCGATCACGTAGGGGAAGTCCCGGTCCTCGGGCAGCGGCCGGCGCGGCACCGGCCACATGCGGAAACCACGGGCCGTCATGCAGGCACGGGTGAGCCGCTGTTCGGCGTCGTGCAGGAGGTCCTTCTCCCGCTCGGTGAGCGGCGCCGGTGCGGAGGCCGGGTCCGCTCGCGCCTCGGACGGGCGTGCGTCGCAGGAGGCCACCGACAGTACGGTCACCACGCTGATCACTGCCGGCACGATCCGCCGGCGACCCCGATGACGACGCACGCCGTCTCCCCCCGTTCCCCCTGGTCAGTGCGGGCGTTGCGTCCTCCCGCTCGCGTTCCATGCTGTGGGGTACGGGGGCCGGGAGCCAGGCGCTTCGACCCTGCTCGAAGAGTGCCGGTCAGGGGCGGGAGGGGCGGCCCGGCCGGGTCATCTCCAGCCCCAGCGGGGTGGGCAGGTGGTGGGCGTGCGGGCCGGAGCGGTGGGTCGTGATCAGCCCGGCGTCGCGCAGCACGGTGGTGTGGTGGGAGACGGTGGCGGCGGATATCCCGGTGCGCCGCGCGAGTTCGCCGGTGGTGACGCCGTGCCCCTCGGTGATCAGGCGCAGCACGTCGGCGCGGCTGCGGCCGAGGAGGGACTCCAGGGCGTCGGGCCGGGACACCGTGCCGCCGTCGGGTTCGGGGAGCCAGACGGTGTCGTGGGGGACGGGGTACACCACGACGGGCGGCTCGGAGGTCATGAGGAGAAGGGGCCTGCTGCCGCAGAAGTAGGAAGGGAGCAGGCGCAGGCCCCGGCCCTTGAGAGGGATGTCCACGTCGAAGCTGGAGGACTCCATCTCGAGTACGGGAGACGACCAGCGGATGGTGGGGTGCAGCCGTGAGAGCATCGCGTCCAGTCCCCCGGCCAGCAACGTGCGGGCCGCCGACGCGCGGGCGGCCTCGGTCTCGGCCTGAAGGTGCGGGCGCACGGGGGCGATCACCGCCTGGTGCCAGTCGCGCACCGCCTGGCCCACGGCCTCCAGCGCCCGGGGGGAGCCGTCGGCGAGATCCTCCGCCCAGGCCGGGAGACGTCGGCCGTTGATGCGGACGAACGCCTCCAAGTCGCCGCGCAGGAAGGCCTTCGGCGTGTGCAGCAGGGCGTCCAGGCCGGTGTCGAAGTCGCTGGCGACCAGCGGGGTGAGGAAGTCCGGACAGAAACCCTTGGGGGGCATCAGCGACCGCAGGAGGCCCACCGAGGGCGGCACTTGCTGTCGGGCCCAGTTCTGCCAAGGTCGCAAACCGGGCCCTGGGCTGCGCTGTTGCAGGATCCGCAGGCTGATCACCGTCTCGTGCAGGAGATCCGGCCCGTCACCGAGCGACACCCGTAACAGGTCGTCGGGCGTGAAGTGAATGCGGAATGCCATGTGCTACCCCCGTGATGGTGTGTCAGTCCCTTTTCAACTCCTCTGCCAGCATCACCAGGATGCCGCTCGGCCCGCGCAGGTACGTGAGTTTGTAGAGGTCCTGGTACGTCGCCACTCCGCGCAGGGGGTGGCAGCCGTGCCGGGCGGCTGTCTCCAGGGCTTCGTCGAGGTCGTCGACGGAGAAGGCGACGCGGTGCATGCCGATCTCGTGGGGCCGGGTGGGCTCCGTCTCGATCGCCTCGGGGTGGATGTACTCGAAGAGTTCGAGGCGGCCGTGGCCGTCCGGCGTCTGGAGCATCGCGATCCTGGCGTGGTTGCCGTCGAGGCCGACGGCCGTGTCGGTCCACTCACCGCTGACCGTGTCACGGCCGACGACCGTGAGACCGAGGTCGGTGAAGAAGGCGATCGTCGCTTCGAGGTCGCGGACGGCGATGCCGACGTTCTCCAGTTTGATGGTCATGCCGGGCAGGCTATGCGCCGCTCAGCGGCCGGGGGAGTCCACCGGGACCACCGGTACTCCTCCGGCCGCGCAGCCCAGCAGGGTCAGCCGCACGTCCCGCGGACCGGCCGGGGTCGTGCCGTCGGACAGCACCGCGAGGGCGAGGGTGTTGCCGCCGCGGGGGCGCAGGATTCCGTTCGGAAGTACGAAGGAGTGCTGCGGGCCCACGTCGTTGACGTACTGGCCGAGGTTCCAGCCGTTGAGGAAGATCTGGGCGCGCCAGGCGCGGGACCTGTCGTCGTCGAGGGTGAGCCCGACCGACGCGTCGACGCCCTCGGGGACGTCCAGCCGGAAGCGGGTCCGGTACCAGGTCACGCCCTGCCGCCGGTCGGCGCGGGGCAGTTCGGCCTTCTCCCAGCCGGCGTCGTCGTGGCCGGGCAGGTGCCAGCCGTGCCGTTCGCCGTACAGGCCGCCGTTGTTCAGCGGCCCGCGCACCGGGTCGGGTTCCGTCGCGCCCTGCAGCCGCCAGGTCACGTCCACGGGGCCGCCCTCGAAGGCGACGCCGGTCAGGCCGCGCGCCGCGGTGCCGTCCCGGTCGTGCTGCATGGGCCGCACGAGCACGGACAGCACGTGCGGGCCGGCGGTGCGGGACTCGGCCGGCACCTCGAAGCGGGCCGTGGCCGCCCAGGTGCCGGGCGAGTCGCGGTCCGGCACCGGCATGCGGTGCGTGCCCAGCGGCCGGCCGTCGAGCCACGCCATCAACAGGCCCTGCGTGCCGGTGCGGTAGGCCAGGGACACGGCCGTCACACCCGCGCCGCCCGTGTAGCGGCCCCGGTACCAGACGTCGCCGTACGGGAAGCCGTAGTCGTCGGCGAACAGCACCGGCTGCCCGTCGGGCACGGGCGTCGTACTGCCGGACGTCTTCCGGTCGGCGACCCGCCAGGCCTTGTCGTCGAAGCCGGGGTCGGACTCGGGGTTCTCCGCGCGGCGCCGCCAGCCGTCGAGCGCGGGCAGCGCGGGCCGGGCCGGGCCCGGCAGGGGGCTCTTGGCGACCAGGCAGTCGGCGCCGTTGACCATGGTCGGCACCGGGCGGCCGTTCCAGCGGACCTCGCCGGTCCCGCGCGGCCCCCACACCTCCAGGCCGGTCTCGGCGGTGGTGTCGCCGGTCAGCCGCACCACCCCGTCCCGTACGGACGCCTTCCGCAGCAGCGCCGGCCCGTACACCAGGACCGGACCGTTCGCCGTCTCGTACGGCCACAGGCGCAGCGACGCCGCGTCGTCGGCGAACACCAGCAGCAGCGGCCGGTCGTGGCCGCCGCCGTCGATCCGCACCCGGCTCAGGCCGCCCACGCCGAGCGGCACCGTCACGTGCAGCCGGCCCCGGCTGAACGCCCAGGCGGCTTCCGCGTCCAGCCGGGTCGGCACCGGCTCCTCCGGGTACTCCACGACGACCTGCGTCATCTCGCGGTGCCGGCCGGTGAACACGACGACGTCCATGCCGCCGTAGGTGCCCGCCAGCATGGGCTGCGACGTGCAGTACGTGAACGTCCGCCCGGCCAGCCGCAGTCCGGCCGCGATCAGTTTCGCGTCGCGGGCCGGGACGGTGACCGGGACGTCGACGGGCGTGCGGCGCAGCTTCGCGGTGACCGGCTCGGCGGAGTCGTTGCGCAGGACGTAGAAGTGGGCGCCGGTGTCGGGGTTCGCGTAGTGCGACACGGCCAGCCGCTCGTCGGAGGCGCGGACGCGGGCCGCCCGGTCCAGGCGCGCCAGGTCGGGCACCGTCCGCAGCAGCTGGCCGAGTTGGTGCGACGCGGCGAGCTTCGGCGTGGCGTTGCGGGCCTCGTCGAAGGGCGCCGCGCAGTCGTACGACGTGTACAGGTCCGACGCCGGCAGCCAGCCCCACGACGTGCCGCCGAACGCGGGCCGGGCACCGTACAGGGCGGGCCCGCCGCCCAACGCGGCGAGCAGAGTGCGCCGTTCGTGGGCGGCGTCGTGCGAGCGCCGCAGCGCCGCGTACCCCGGCCCGCCCCACGGGTCGGGCAGGCCGCTGCGCGTCTCGCGCACCACGTCCGTGACCCAGTACGGCAGCAGCGTCCCGCGCCCCTTGGCGTACAGGTGCCGGACGGCGACGCGGTCCACGGCGGCGAGCCAGTCGTCGACGTGCCGCCGGTAGGCCGGGTCGTCGCCGTGCGCCCGCCCGGTCAGCCAGCCGGGCAGCCCGCCCGCGTCCACGTCCGCGCCGATCGAGGGGCCGCGCCGCAGCAGCACGTACAGCCGGGCCTCGGTCGCCAGGCGCAGGAACAGGTCCAGGTCGCGGGGCCCGGTGAAGTCGTGGCGGCCGGGCCCGAACGCGTGGAAGTTCCAGGGGACGCGCACGCTCACCGCGTTGTAGCCGTGGGCGCGCATCTTCTGCAGGAGGTCCCGCCACAGCGACGGGCTGGGCAGCCGGAACGGACTCAGCTCGCCGGCCCACAGCACGAGACGTCTGCCGTCGACCACGAGCGAGTACCGGTCGACGTCTATGTCGTGCGGCCTGCCGTCCGCCGACGGGGGCTGCGGCGCGGGGCCCGTGGCCACTCGGTCCGACCTGCGCGAGCCGGGTACCTCCATGGCGCTGCCGGTCAGTGCCAGGCCGAGCACCGCCGTGCCGGCCAGCGCACTGAACGTCCGTCTGCTGAGCTCCAAGGGAGCGCCCTCCTGTGGTGCTGGGTCGTGCGTCTGCCGCCGGGCCGCCCGCGCGCACCCGTGCGTGCGGGCCATTCTCTACGGACGGCCCGCCCGATGCTCATCTGAGGGGGGGGAGCGGGGCTCATCCCAGGGGCGAGCGAGGCGGTGACGGGGATCACAGCGGAGAAGTGCATAGAAGCGCGGGGTCCACTGTCTTATCTCCGGGTGCAGGAGGTTGGCCGGAACGGGGCGGTGCGGATGGAGCAGGGGCGGGCCGAGGGGTTCGACGGGTTCGTGGCGGCCCGCTGGTCGGCGTTGTTCCACCTCGCCCGGCTGCTCGTCGGAGGCGACCGGCACCGCGCCGAGGACCTGCTTCAGGAGGCCCTGGTCAAACTCTGGTTCGCCTGGCCGAAGATCGCGGAGGAGGCCCCGGAGGCGTACGTGCGCAAGGTCCTGGTGCGGGCGGCGGCGCGTTCCGCGCGGCGGCTGTGGTGGGGCGAGCGCCCGGTGGAGGAACTGCCCGACCGGCCGGAGGCGGACGACGTGTCCGCCTCCGTCGCGGAGCGCTCGCGGCTGGAGGCGGCGCTGGCCCAACTGCCGCCCCGGCAGCGGGCCGCGGTGGTGCTGCGCTACTACCAGGACCTGTCCGAGAAGCAGGTCGCCGAGGTGCTGGGGTGCCCGGTGGGCACGGCCCGCTCCCACGCGTCGCGCGGCGTGGCGCGGCTGCGCCGGCTGCTGGCCGACGTCATCGAGCCGGTGGGGTGAAGGGGAGTTGATGGATCAGTTCGAGCGGGAGTTGGCGCGGATGATGCGCGACGCCCAGGAACCCGTGCCCTTCGAGCCGCACCACCGAAACCGGCTCACGGCACGGGTGCGCGCCCGGCGCCGGGTCCGCGCGCTGCAGAAGGCCGTCGGCTCCGTCCTGACCGTCGCCGGGTTCGGCGTCGTCTTCGCCCTGCTGCCCCGCGACGGCCTCGACGACCGGCCGCAGGGCCCCCTGCCCCGGCCCGCGGTCAGCCCGGTGTCCCCGACCAGGACACCCACGCCCCCGCCCACCACGACACCCACGACGACCCCGGAGCCGCCGCCCCCGAGCCCCACGCCCACCGCCGCCCCCTCGGACACCGCAGGGACGTCCTCGCCCCCGCCCGCCACGTCGGAGGAGACGGACACCCCGCCCGCGTCGGTCTCCACCCCGCCGCCGACCCGCGGAGCCCCCGCACCGACCACCACGGCGGACGACGGGCCCGGCGACCCGACGACCCCGGCCCCGCCCGCCACGACGGCCCCGGCCTCGACGGAACCGTCCTCCCTGCCCATGGACAGAACGTGACCACATCTATGGACCGACCGCCGCTGCGCACACCGGTGCCGGCGCACCACCCCGAGCCCGTCCTCGACGTGGTCGTCCCCGTCTTCAACGAGGAGGCGGACCTGGAGCGCGGCGTGCGGCGACTCCACGCCCACCTCCGCGAGACCTTCCCGTACCCCTTCCGCATCACCGTCGCGGACAACGCCAGCACCGACGCGACCCCGCGCATCGCGGCCCGGCTCGCCGCCGAACTCCCGTACACGCAATGGCTGCGGCTGGCCGAGAAGGGCCGCGGCAGGGCCCTGCACACGGCGTGGTCCCGCTCGCGCGCACCGGTCCTCGCCTACCTGGACGTCGACCTGTCGACCGACCTGACGGCCCTGCTGCCCCTGGTCGCCCCGCTGGTCTCCGGGCACTCCGACATCGCCATAGGCACCCGCCTCGCCCCGGGCGCCCGGGTGGTGCGCGGCACCAAGCGCGAGGTCATCTCCCGCTGCTACAACGTCCTGTTGCGCTCCACCCTCGCCGTCGGGTTCACCGACGCGCAGTGCGGCTTCAAGGCGGTGCGGCGTGACGTCGCCGAACGCCTGCTGCCCCAGGTACAGGACTCGGGCTGGTTCTTCGACACCGAACTGCTCGTGCTCGCCGAGCGCGCCGGACTGCGCATCCACGAGGTGCCGGTGGACTGGACCGACGACCCCGACAGCCGCGTCGACATCCTGCCCACCGCCCTGGCCGACCTGCGCGGCATCGCCAGGATCGGCCGCACCCGCCTGCTGCGCCGCACCGCCGCGGCGGCCGCCCTGCTCGCGGGCTACGCCCTCCTGTACGCGACCCTGCGCCCCTGGGCGGGCCCGCAGGCCGCCAACGCCCTCGCCCTGCTGCTGTGCGCGCTCGCCCACCCGCTCGCGCACGGCAGGCTCCCCTTCACCACCCGTGGCCGCCCCCGCGCCGGCGGAGTCCTGCTCTTCGCGATCTGCCTGGCCCTCACGAGCGCCTCGCTGGCCGCCCTCACCGCCGCATGAACGACGACACCCTCCTGCGCAGGGCCGCGCGCGCCTACGGCCCCGTCCTCGCCCACTACGGCCCGGTCCTGGCCCTCTACGGCGCACTGAAGCTCATCGGCTTCGCCGTGTTCATGTACCTGCTGGACTCCGCCGGGGACTTCCGCGACAAGCACGTGCGCTACGGAGGCGGCGAACACCCCTGGGACGTGCTGGCGACCTGGGACGGCTGGTGGTACCAGCAGATCGCCGCCCACGGCTACGACCCCAAGCTCGTGCCGGTCCCCGGCGCCACGGGGCTGATCACGCTCGAAGGCAACTCGGCGGCGTTCTTCCCGCTCTACCCGGCGACGATGCGCCTGGTCTCCGAGACGACGGGCCTCGGCCTGTACGGCTCCGGCATGCTGGTGTCGGTCGTCGCGTCGTTCGCCGCCGCGCTCGGCATTTACGTCGTCGCGGTCCGCTTCGGCGGCAGGCGGGCCGGGCTGGCCGCGGCCGGACTGTTCGCCGTCTGGCCCGGCTCGGGCATGGAGTGGGCCGTCTACTCGGAGTCCCTCTACATCGCCCTCGTCGTATGGACCTGCCACGCGGTGATGACCGACCGCTGGCTGTGGGCAGGCGTCCTCACCTTCACCGCGGGCCTCAACCGCCCCACGGCGGTCGCGTTGATCGCGGCGCTCACCGTGGCGGCGCTCCTCCGACTCCACCGCAGCCACGACGACATCGCCCGCCCGTGGACCGCGATCCTGATCGCACCCCTCGGACTGGGCGGCTACCTGCTCTGGGTCGGCAACGAAATGGGCGACCTCGGCGGCTACTTCAAGCTCCAGAGCGGCGCCTGGGCACGCACCTTCGACTACGGGGCGCACACCGTCGACGTGCTCACGGGAGTGGCCGTCGGCCGCTTCGACCACCTCTTCGCCTACCCGCACGCGGAGTTGGTGTCGGTGGCGGTGGTCCTGCTGACGGCGCTGCTGCTCCCGCTGCTGTTCCGGCTGCGCCCACCGGCCGTCCTGACCGTCTACACGGTCCTCACGGTCGTCCTGGTCCTGGGCAACCAGCAGATCTTCGCCAACGTCTCCCGCTACCTGCTCCCGGCGTTCCCGCTGTTCCTCCCGCTCGCGGTCCGGCTCCGCACGGTCGGCATGCCGACGCTGCTGACGATGCTGGGCATCGCGGCGGTGGCGTCGGGCTCGTACGCGGGATACGTGCTGTTCGAACTGGGCGTCCCGTAAGCGGGGCGGGACGGGGCGTCCCCCGACAGGACGAGGCCGGGCCCCGCCGGGGGACGCGAGACCGACGTCAGCCGAACTGCCCGGGCTGGTAACTGCCCGCCGGCTGCTGGACGATCACGTTGAAACGGTTGTACATGTTGATGATCGCGATGAGGGAGACCAGCGCGGCGAGCTGTTCCTCGTCGTAGTGCTTGGCGGCGTTCTCCCAGGCCTCGTCGCTGACCCCACCGGCCGCGTCCGCGATACGGGTGCCCTGCTCGGTCAGCTCCAGGGCGGCCCGCTCGGCCTCCGTGAACACGGTGGCCTCGCGCCACGCCGCGACCAGGGCGAGCCGCACGGGCGTCTCCCCGGCCGCCGCCGCGTCCTTGCTGTGCATGTCGGTGCAGAACCCGCAGCCGTTGATCTGGCTGGCCCGCAGCTTCACCAACTCCTGCGTGGCGTGAGGCAGCGTCGACTGCGAGACCACGGCCCCGGCCGCGTTGACGTGCTTCAGGACCTTGCCGGCGAGCTGACTGGTGAAGGGGTTGAGACGAGCTTCCACGGTGGCTCCTCCGTCGTCAGGGCGATTACACCCGTACGACGCGGGGCCCCTCGGAAATGTGACACACGAAGTGGGCCCATGTGACCGGAGTCACGGCCAGCTGCGGACCGCGGGTGTCCTTCGAGTCGCGGATGTGGATGGTGTGGGGTTCGGTGGCTATCTCTACGCAGTCGCCGGAGCCGCTGCTGCTGTAGCTCGACTTGAACCAGGTCAGTTCGTTGCTCATAGCGCTCCTCGGATCCGCTCCAACAGGCCCACTGAATCATCGAGGGTGAGAGCCTGCGAACGCATCCTGGCATAGCGTTGCTGAAGGACGCTCACCACCTTTGAGTCTGTGATCAACTGGCCCGTTTCCGGCGCTTCGACGTAAGCGCACCACTCGTTCTCCGGTGTCTCCAGCAGCTGTATCGACCCGTGCAGGCCGGCGTGGGACTCCCGTACCAGCGGCATGATCTGAATCTCGACGTTCCGAAGCCGAGCGATCCCCAGCAGGTGATCGATGAGCCCACGCATCACCTCGGCCCCGCCCGTCCGCCGCAGAAAGAGCTGCTCCTCCAGCAGAAAGCTGAACGCGGTGTTCGGCCGCTCCCGCAACAGGCGCTGACGCTCGGCGCGAGCTGTCCACTGGGCGTCGATCTGCTCGTCGCTCAGCGGCGGCAGTTCATCCACGAACAACTGACGGGCGTAGGCCTCGGTCTGCAACAACCCGGGAATCAACCGGCATTCGTACGTGTAGAGACTGACCGCGACCTCCTCCAGCCGCGCCCACCGCCGGAACCAGGCCGCGAGGCCGGGCTTCCGTACGAGACAGCCCGCCGCACGGCGTAACGCACCGGTGTTGCCGAAAACCTCCTCGGCGCGTTCCACGAAGGACGGGTCCGGCATGCGGCGGCCCAACTCGACGGACGCCACGGTGTGTTTGGAGAAATTCACCAGTTCGCCGAACGCCTCCCGGCTCAACCCGGCGTGCTCACGCAGCCCTTGGACGACGGCCCCGAAGGTACGCATGCTGTCCGACGTGTCGGGCCCACCCAGTTCGACCACAAGCGGTCACCTCCCGGGATCATGGTCACTCACGGTGACACGTACCGTCCAGCGAGTGACCGCGTACAGTTCGCGGAGTACGCGGGTCAGGGACGAACGGCAGTCGGCGAGATGTCTCCCAGCGCCCGGTTCAGCCGCGCAAGCCACTCGTGGGCAGTACCCCGTACCCGGGCGTGCTCCGCGCGGAAGTCGTCCCAGTCCACAGACCACCGCGCGACCGTGTCCGGACGCAGGGCGTCCGAGGCCGCCGTGTCTCCCGGCGCACGACGGAACACCTTGTGCAGCAGCCGCGGGGACATCCGCGTGGCGTCGGCCTCCGCGAGGAGTACGGCGTCGTAGAGGTCCTTGGCCCGCGCCCGGCCCTCGGTCACGCAGTCGGTGTGCAGCCACAGCAGCTTCCACGCGAGCGACAGTTCACGGCTCGCGGTGCGCAGGACGGTCGGCGCGGCGCCGTCAGCGCGGGGTATCGCCGTCCACACGGGGGGCTCGGGGAGCCACTCGTCACGGGCGAAGTCGAGCCGCACTGCGCCGGGCGGGAGGCCTTCGGCCTGCCAGGGGATGATCAGGCGGATACCCGGGGTGTCGTACTCCGCATAGGTCCAGGTGCCGTCCTCCCGGGCGGCACTCGCGTCCAGGACCACCCCCGGCGCGGCCGTCGGGCACTCACGCACCAGGCCGAGCAGGGCTTCGTGCGGCGGCAGGTCTTCCGGTACCGCCTCGGCGACCCAGTGCAGCCCTTCGGGCGGCGCCACGGCCCGCAGTCCCCGGGTGTCGAAGTCCTCGAACTTCCAGATCTCGTACGGGTCGCCGCCGTCGGCCGCCTCGGGCCACTGCCGTACGAGATCCACGTCTTCCGCGTACGGATACGGGTCTCCGGGATCGACGGGAACGAGCAGGGGCGGGGGAACGATCCAGTCGAGATCGGCCGGCTCCCGCGCCTCGGCCCCCACCCAGGCGGGCATCACCATGCTCCCTCGCAGCACGAGGACATCACCCAACGGGGACTCGGCGACCAGCCCGACCAGATGATCAAGCACAGCCCGGTGCGCGCCACTCCACCGCTCGCCGCCCCCGGGCCGGGCCACCTGCCCCACGAAATCCTTCACAGCCGCCCCCACCCGCCTGCTCCCTGCCGGCCAACCTACCTACCCCCACTGACAGGCCCCGCGAAGATTGGGGTGCGCGACAACCGGGGCGAATCGGGGACTTTGACCGCGACCGACAAGCACCCCTTCTGGATACCTGAACTCAATGCGCAGCGCGTCTCCTACTGGCTTGCTCCCGGACGCCGCGTCGTGTTGCTCACCGTCTTCCGCAAGACCAAGATGCGCGAGGCGGACGAGGTCGACCGAGCCCATGCCGCCCAGCAGCTGTGTGAGGCCGAGCACAAGCCGGCCGCGGACCATGAGATCTACAGCCGCGATGTCAGGGAGGAACCGCGATGAACCACGCCGAGTGGAAGACCCGCCGTCGGCGCAAGCTCCTTGGCGACGCCGTTGAGGACAGCCCTGAGTACGACCGACCTGACCATCAATCTCACCCCGCACGACGACGTCGCCTGAGGGTTCCCGGCGGGGAAACCATTCGTCGCGTACGGGCCCCGTCGTACGCGCATTCTGCCTGGTGAAGTCGGCTGTACGGGCGGCAGATTGGCCGCATGACTGCACCACCCGGCCCCCGCTTGCCGGTCACCGTACGTACGTTCGTCCAGCGACTCAGCGCCACACCGCGCGGTGCCCGGCTCGCGCGGCGGCTCGCGCTTGAGCAGTTGGCGGCGTGGGGCATCCCGCGCGGCGCCGACGTCTTCGACGCCGTGGCGCTCGTCGTCGCCGAGCTGGCCGCCAACGCCGTGACCCACGGGCGCGTGCCCGGGCGGGACTTCGAGTTGCGGCTCTCGCTGGTCACCGGGAGTGTCCGGATCGAGGTGCGGGACACCCACAGTGGGCCGCCCCGGCCGCCGGGGCCGGGTGACGTGGCCGAGGCCCATCCGCTGGCCGAATCCGGGCGTGGGCTGCTGATCGTCGATGCCGTGGCCGACCGGTGGGACGTGGTGGACCGGGAGCCGCCCGGCAAGACCGTGCGGGCCGAGATCGACCTGGCCGAATCGGTGGAGTCGCCCAAGTGACGGGGGCGCGGCCGGAGTTCGGTTCTGCGCGAACCATTGACGCGCAACGCGTTCGATTCTACGGTCCCGTCCCAATGCCGTGTCCGAACATGCGACCGGCGTTCGAAATTGCGAACGCGCGATCACTCGCGATCACTCGCGAACTCCAGTCCCCACTGGAGAATCCCCACTGGAGGCCCCACGTGAGCCGCACCCCCCGCACCGCCCGCACGCCCCGCACACCCCGCACCTTCCGGCGCAGAGCCGCGCTCCTCGCCCTCCCCACCGCCGCCCTGCTGGCGCTGATCCCCTCGACCGCCTCGGCGTACCCGAACCCCGGCGTCGTCACGGGCGACGTCGTCACGCACGACCCGACGATGATCCGCACCTCGTCCGGGCAGTACCTGCTGTACGCCACGGGCGGCGGCATCTCCAGCAAGACGTCCGGCGACCGCACCGCGTTCCGGAACGGCGCCGACGCCTTCTCCAGCCGGCCGAGCTGGTGGTCGAGCTACTCGTCCGTCCCGGAGGCGTGGGCGCCGGACATCTCGTACCACGGCGGCAAGTACCTGATGTACTACTCGGTCTCGAAGTTCGGCTCCAACACGTCCGCCATCGGACTGGCCGGCTCCACCTCCGGCCTGCCCGGCACCTGGACCGACTACGGCCGGGTCTACAGCTCCAGCTCCTCCAGCGACTTCAACGCCATCGACCCGAACCTCTTCGTCGACAGCGACGGCAAGTGGTGGCTGTCGTTCGGCAGTTGGTGGACCGGGCTGAAAATGATCCAGATCGACCCGTCCACCGGGAAGCAGCTCTCCAGCAACACGACCCGGTACTCGCTCGCCTCCCGCCCCAGCGGGACCAAGGCCGTCGAGGCGCCGTACATCGTCAAGAAGGGCAGCTACTACTACCTCTTCGCGTCGTACGACACCTGCTGCGCCGGCACCAGCTCGACGTACAAGATCAAGGTCGGCCGGGCGACCAAGGTCACCGGGCCGTACTACGACAAGAACGGCGTCAACATGATGAACAACGGCGGGACGCCGGTCCTGGAGTCGCACGGCCGCGTCATCGGCCCCGGCGGCCAGTCCGTCATGAGTGACAGCGACGGCGATCTGCTCGTCTACCACTACTACGACGGCAACGACAACGGCACGCCCAAGCTCGGCGTCAACCTCCTGAACTGGAGCAGCGGATGGCCCGTCGCCTACTGACCCTGCTGGCCGCGCTGCTGCTGGCCCTGGCCGTCGGGCAGCCCACCGCGAGCGCGGCCTCGTTCACGAACCCGGTCAAGGCGCAGAAGGGCGCCGACCCGTGGATCTCGTACCACGACGGCAACTACTACCTGGTGTCGACGAGTTGGAGCGACGTCATCACCGTCCGCAAGTCGGCCACCCTCGCCGGTCTCGCCACCGCGCCGAGCGTCCAGGTCTGGAAGGGCGACGCGGCCTCGCGGTGCTGCAACATCTGGGCGCCCGAGATGCACTACCTCAACGGCCGCTGGTACCTGTACTACGTCGCCGGGCAGAACATCGCCGACTACAACCCGACGCAGCGCAGCCACGTCCTGGAGAGCGCCGGCTCCGACCCCCTGGGGCCGTACACCTACAAGGGACAGCTCAACTCCGCCTGGATGCTGGACCCGACGGTCGCCACCATCAACGGCCGGCTGTACGTGTTCGGCAGCACCAGCAGCGGCGGCGCGCAGAACATCGTCGCCGCGCGGATGTCCAACCCGTACACCGTGAGCGGTTCCTTCTCGACGGTGTCGACGCCGACGTACGCGTGGGAGAAGTCGGGCCACCCGGTCAACGAGGGCCCGGAGATCCTCCAGCGGGGCGGGAAGACCTTCCTCTCCTACTCGGCCAGCGGCTGCTGGACGCCCGACTACAAACTGGGCCGGCTGACCCTGACCGGCACCGACCCCCTCTCCGCGTCCTCCTGGACGAAGAAGTCCACGCCGGACTTCCAGCGCAACGACGCGGCCGGGGTGTACGGGCCGGGCCACCACGGCTTCTTCACCTCACCGGACGGCACCGAGAGCTGGATCGTCTACCACGCCAACGACTCGGCGTCCGACGGCTGCGACAACGGGCGTACGGCGCGGGCGCAGAAGTTCACGTGGAACGCGGACGGCACACCCCATCTGGGTACGCCGGTCGCCCTGGGCGCGTCCCTCACCGGCCCCTCGGGCGAGCCGTCCGGGGTGCAGCGCACGTACACCCTCACCAACCGCAACAGCGGCAAGTGCCTTGAGGTCGCCGGTGGTTCGTCGGCCGACGGGGCCAACGTCCAGCAGTACGCCTGCAACGGCGGCGCCCACCAGCGCTGGCGCCTGGAGGACCAGGGCGACGACACCAGCCGCCTGCTGAACGTGGGCACCGGCAAGGTCCTCGACACCGCGGACTGCTCCACCGCCGACGGCGCCGACCTCCGCCAGTGGTCCTGGCTCGACAACACGTGCCAGCGCTTCCGCTTCATCGCCACGGACACGGGCCACGTCCGCATCACCAACCAGGCGTCGGGCAAGGTCGCCGACGTGGCGGACTGCGCCACGACGGACTCGGCAGACGTCCGCCAATGGACCTGGCTGAACAACACGTGCCAACAGTGGAAACTCAATCCCGTTTAGGTGTGCTGTTCTGGCACATTGACGACGCGGCCGCCCCGTACACACAGGGCGGCCGCGTCGGACGGCGTTGCCGGAAAACGGGAGGGGACAGAGTTGAAACGTCTGGGCGGGTTGGGTGCGGTGGCGGCGGTGCTGCTGCTCGCGGGATGCGGCACCCCGACGGACTACAGCGAGATCGTCACGTTCACCGACGAGCACGGCCGTGTCTGCACCGCGGCGGTCGTGGTCGACCAGGAGCAGAACGAGGGCGACGACTACCAGGTCTCCAGCCTCGACTGCGAGTACCCGCCGGAGGGCCGCACACCGGGCCCCACGCGCTACTCGCCGTTGCCGGAGCGCGAGGCGGACTGACCGCCCGGCAGCACGTCACCCCACCGCGGCAGGCCACCCCGGGTTTCCGGGCCAGCCTGTCGCGGGCGCCGGGGTCAGCCCGTTGGTTCCCCGGACCTGCGCAGCGGTGAGCCCGCCCTGCGCCGGCACACCGGGAGGGGTGGGTACGGCCTGAGGCACAGCCGCAGCCGCCGCCGTAGCCGCAGCCGCTGCCGGCGTGGGCGTGGGCACAGACACCGGCGTCGGCTGCGGCATGGGCCCGGGAGCCGGGACCACCGGCCGCGCCACCGGCGTGGGCGCCACCGGTACAGCCACCGGCGCCGCCACCCCCGGCACAGGCGCCGCCACCCCCGATACAGCCACCGGCGCCGCCACCTCCGGCACAGCCACCGGCGCCCCCGGTACCGTCGCCGCCGCAGGCTCCCGCACCGTCACCCCCGCCCCATTGGTCCGGCTCACCAACCGGTCCACCGCCGCCGTACCCGAGCTGTACCCGGAACCGGGCCCCGGCCCGGGCACGGCGGCGCCCCTCCCGCCCCCGTAGAGCACCTGTTCCAGGCCGGACACCAGGCGACGCACATCGACCTGGGGGCGCACCACGAGCCGCAGGAAGCGACTGGACGATCCGATCTTGTTGCCGCACTCGCGGACCAGGATCCGCTGCTCGGTCAGCAGCCGGTCCCGCACCACGGTGCCCTCGGCCCCCACCGGCAACCGCACGAACAGGAAGTTCCCCTGCGAGGGGTAGACGGTCAGGCCGGGCAGGGCCGACAGCCGGCTCGCCATCTCCAGCCGGTCCCGCCGCACCTGCAGCAGACTCCGCGCGTACTCCACGCCGTGCTCCCGCAGCATGAACACCACGTATTCCGCGAGGGAGTTGAGGTTCCACTTGGGCAGCATCGCGCGCACGCGCCCCGCCAGGGCCGGATTGGCGACGAGGTAGCCGAAGCGCACGCCGTGCAGGCCGAAGTTCTTGCCCAGGCTGCGCAGCACGATCACGTTGGGCCGCAGCATCGCCTCCTGGACGACGGACGGCTCCGCCTCGGCGTCCGCGAACTCCAGGAACGACTCGTCGACGATCACCAGGTCCAGGTCGGCCATCGCGTCCATGAACTGCACGACCGCGTGCTTGTGCAGATAGCCGCCGTCGGGATTGTTCGGGTTGCACAGCACCGCGACCCGCGTGCCCCGCGCCCGGATGAACTCGGCGTACTGGGCGAGGTCGAGGGCGAATCCGCTCGACTCCTGGAGCGGGAACATGTCGACCCGCTTGCCGGTCTCCATGGGCTGGTCGGTCCAGCGGCCGAACGTGGGCACCGGGACGGCGAGCGACTCGCGGACCAGCAGATGGTCGATCCAGGTGATCAGCTCCGTGGAGCCGTTGCCCATCGCCACGCACTGCGGCGGCAGTTGGAGCAGCCCGCACAGCTCGGCCGCGATCGTGTCGGCGCTCGACGGGTAGTACGTGACGATCTCCCGCAGCCTGGCCGCCATCTCGTCGAACATGGCCGGGGTGGGGAAGTAGGGGTTGCAGGGAATGCAGAAGTCCACCGGACCGGCCCCGTCGCTCTCCCGTGTCAGTGCCGCCATCGACGGACTGTGCGCCGCGGTGCCGCGGAAGAGCGACGTGACGTTCTCGGCCAACGGAACCTCCGTGAGAATGGGCGGCCCGTGCGGGGGAGCACGGGCCGCCCATGGATACGGAGTCGGTCCGGCCGGTGTTCAACCGGCGCGAGGAACCGGTGGGTTCACGCGCCGAACGAGTGGACCGTCGTCGACCGGTAGGTCTCGCCGGGCCGCAGCACGGTCGACGGGAACGACGGCTGGTTCGGCGAGTCCGGGAAGTGCTGCGTCTCCAGGCACAGCCCGTCGCCCTGCCGGTAGACGGAGCCGCCGGTGCCGACGAGCGTGCCGTCGAGGAAGTTGCCCGAGTAGAACTGCAGGCCCGGCTCCGTCGTCGCGATCTTCAGAGTGCGGCCCGAGGACGGGTCGCGCAGCGTCGCCACGTGCTGCGGCGCCGACGTGATGCCCTTGTCCAGCGCCCAGTTGTGGTCGAGGCCCTGCCCGTAGAGCACCTGCTGGTGGGCGACGCGGATGTCCCGGCCGACGGGCTTGGGCCGGCGGAAGTCGAACGGCGTGCCCGCGACCCGCGCCAGCTCGCCCGTGGGGATCAGCCCCGAGTCGACCGGCGTGTAGCGGGACGCGGCGATGGACAGCTCGTGCTCGTGGATCGAGCCGCTGCCCTCACCGGCGAGGTTCCAGTACACGTGGTTGGTGAGGTTGACGACCGTGGCCTTGTCGGTGGTGGCCTCGTAGTCGATGCGCCAGTCGCCGTCCCGGGTGAGCGTGTACGTCACCTTCGACTTGAGCGTGCCCGGGTAGCCCATCTCCCCGTCGACGCTCGTCCAGTACAGGCGCAGGCCCACGTCGGAGCCCTGCGTGAACGGCTCGACGTCCCACACACGCTTGTCGAAGCCCTGCGCGCCGCCGTGCAGGCTGTTGTCGCCGTCGTTGACGGACAGCTGGTAGTCCTTGCCGTCGAGGCTGAACTTCCCCTGGGCGATGCGGTTGCCGTACCGGCCGATGAGGGCGCCGAAGTACGGGCTGGAGGCGACGTAGTCGTCCAGGTCGCCGAAGCCGAGGGAGACGTTCTTGTAGCGGCCCCGGCCGTCGGGGATCTCCAGGGCCTGCACGATGCCGCCGTAGGAGAGGACCTTCATCCGCGTGCCGCCGTTCTCCAGCGACCAGCGGTACACCTTCGTCCCGTCGGCGAGCCTGCCGAAGAGTTCCTTCACCGGACCCCTGCCTCCCGTGGCGTGTGCGGTGCCGCCGAACGCGGCGGCGGTCACACCGGCGGCCGCGGCCCCGGCGATGAGGGTGCGTCTGTTCAGTTCCATGTGCGGCTCCTCCGCGAGAGAGAGAAGGGCCCCGCCTTCCGGCGGGGCCCGATGCCTTGCTACGAACCGACCTTGCGCTTGTTCCACACGTCGAAGCCGACCGCGGCCAGCAGCACCATGCCCTTGATGACCTGCTGCCAGTCGGTGCCGATGCCGACGAGGTTCATGCCGTTGTTCAGCACGCCCAGGACCAGACCGCCGATGATCGCGCCGAGGACGGTGCCGACACCGCCGCTCATCGACGCCCCGCCGATGAACGAGGCCGCGATCGCCTCCAGCTCGAAGTTCAGGCCCGCCTTGGGCGAGGCCGCGTTGAAGCGGGCGGCGAACACCAGACCCGCCAGGGCCGCGAGCATGCCCATGTTCAGGAAGACCAGGAAGGTGACCTTCTTGTCCTTCACGCCCGACAGCTTCGCCGCGGGCAGGTTGCCGCCGATCGCGTAGATGTGCCGGCCGATGATCGCGTTGCGCATGACGTAGCCGAAGCCGACGAGCAGCGCGCCCAGGATCAGCAGCACGATCGGCGTGCCCTTGTAGCTGGCCAGCAGCAGCGTGACGACGAGGATCGCGGCGGACAGCGCGACCAGCTTCAGCGCGAACAGCTTGGCGGGCAGCACGTCGAGGGCGAACTCCTGCTGCCGCTTGCGGTCCCGGACCTCCTGGAAGATCACGAACGCGATGAGCCCGAAGCCCAGCAACAACGTGAGGTTGTGGTAGTTGGTCTCCGGGCCGACCTCGGGCAGGAAGCCGTTGGCGACCTTCTGCATGCTCTCCGGGAACGGGCCGAGCGTCTGGCCCTCCAGGAAGATCTCCGTCAGACCGCGGAAGATCAGCATGCCCGCGAGGGTGACGATGAAGGACGGTATCCCGCCGTACGCGATGAAGAACCCCTGCACGGCGCCCGCGACCGCGCCCATGGCCAGGCACAGGATCACGGCGACCGGCCACGGCAGGTCGTTCTTCACCATGAAGACCGCGGCCATCGACCCGATGAACGCCGTCAGCGAGCCGACCGACAGGTCGATGTGGCCCGCGATGATGACGAGCATCATGCCGATCGCCAGGATCAGGATGTAGCTGTTCTGCAGGACCAGGTTGGAGACGTTGCGCGGCAGCAGCAGGTCGCCGTCGGTCCACACGGCGAACAGCGCCACGATCAGACCGAGCGCGAACAGCATGCCGTACTGCCGCATGTTGCGGCGCATGCCGTCCAGCACCAGCCGGAGCAGTCCGTCGCCGCCGGCCGCCCCTCCCTTGCCGGCCGGCGCGGGCGCCGGGCTCTTGGCGGTCACATCCGTGCTCATCGGGATACCTCTTTGTCCTTCGTCATCTGACGCATCAGCGATTCCTGCGAGGCCTCGTCCCGCGAGAACTCACCCGTCAGCCGCCCCGCGGCCATCGTGTAGATGCGGTCGCACATGCCGAGCAGCTCCGGCAGCTCGGAGGAGATGAAGACGACCGCCTTGCCCTGGGCCGCCAACTGGTCGATGACCGTGTAGATCTCGTACTTGGCGCCGACGTCGATACCGCGCGTGGGCTCGTCCAGGATCAGCACGTCCGGACCCGCGAAGATCCACTTGCTGAGGACGACCTTCTGCTGGTTGCCGCCGGACAGCTTGCCGACCGGCTCGAACACCGTCGGCGCCTTGATGTTCATGGACTTGCGGAACCGCTCGGCGACCTGCCGCTCCTCGTGCTCGTCCACCACGCCCCGCTTGGCGACCTTGCCCAGCGCGCTGAGCGAGATGTTGCGGTTGATGGTGTCGATGAGGTTCAGCCCGTAGTGCTTGCGGTCCTCGGTGACGTACGCGATGCCGTGCTTGACCGCGTCCGCGACGGACTTCGTACGGATCTCCTTGCCGTCCTTGAGGACCGTGCCGCCCGCGTACCGGCCGTAGGTGCGGCCGAACACGCTCATCGCGAGCTCGGTGCGGCCGGCGCCCATCAGGCCCGCGATGCCGACGATCTCGCCGCGGCGCACCGTCAGCGACACGTCGTCCACGACCTTGCGCTGCTGGTCGATGGGGTGGTGCACGGTCCAGCCGCGGATCTCCAGGGCGGGCGCGGTGCCCTCCTCCGGCTGGTGCGGGGTGCGCTCCGGGAAGCGGTGCTCCAGGTCGCGGCCCACCATGCCGCTGATGATCCGGTCCTCGGTGGTCTCCGGGGCCTTCACGTCGAGCGTCTCGATGGTCCGCCCGTCGCGCAGGATCGTCACCGAGTCGGCGACCTTGCGGATCTCGTTCAGCTTGTGGGAGATGATGATCGAGGTGATGCCCTGCTTCTTCAACTCCAGGATGAGATCGAGGAGTTTGCCGCTGTCCTCGTCGTTCAGCGCGGCGGTCGGCTCATCCAGGATGAGCAGTTTCACCTTCTTCGACAGGGCCTTCGCGATCTCCACCAGCTGCTGCTTGCCCACGCCGATGTCGGCGACGCGGGTGTCGGGATGGTCGCTGAGACCGACCCGGCGCAGCAGTTCGGTGGCGTGCCGCAGCGTCTCGGTCCAGTTGATGACACCGCGCGTGGCGTGCTCGTTGCCGAGGAAGATGTTCTCCGCGATGGAGAGGTACGGCACCAGCGCCAGTTCCTGATGGATGATCACGATGCCGCGTTCCTCGCTGGCCCGGATGTCCTTGAACCGGCAGACCTCCGACTCGAAGAGGATCTCGCCCTCGTAGGTGCCGTACGGGTGGACGCCGGAGAGGACCTTCATCAAGGTCGACTTGCCGGCGCCGTTCTCCCCGCAGATGGCGTGGACCTCGCCCTGGCCGACGGTCAGCGTGACGTCCGACAGCGCCTTGACACCGGGAAAGGTCTTGACGATCGAGCGCATTTCCAGGACGGGTCCCGCCATGGTCGTGCCTTCCAATCTCTCGTGGGGGGCTCCGTCTGCTACTTGAGGTCGGACTCGGCGTAGTAGCCGCTGTCGACGAGGATCTCCTTGTAGTTGGACTTGTCGACGCTCACCGGGTCGAGCAGGTAGGACGGGACGACCTTGGCACCGTTGTCATACGTCTTCGTGTCGTTGACCTCGGGCTTCTTGTCGTTCAGGACCGCGTCGACCATGTTCGCGGAGACCTCCGCGAGCTTGCGGGTGTCCTTGTAGACGGTCTGCGTCTGCTGGTCGGCGATGATCGACTTCACGGACGCGACCTCGGCGTCCTGGCCGGTGACGACGGGCAGCGGCTTGCTCTTGGAGCCGTAGTCGTCCGACTTCAGCGCCGACAGGATGCCGATGGAGATGCCGTCGTACGGCGAGAGCACCGCGTCGACCCGCTCGCGCTTGTAGGCGGAGGTCAGGATGTCGTCCATGCGCTTCTGCGCGGTGCCGCCGTCCCAGCGCAGCGTGGTGACCTGGTTGAGCGCGGTCTGCTTGGAGCGGACGACGAGGTCGCCCTTGTCCATGTACGGCTTCAGGACGTTCATCGCGCCCTGGAAGAAGTACTTGGTGTTGTTGTCGTCGTTGGAGCCGGCGAACAGCTCGATGTTGAACGGCCCCTTCTTGCTGCCGTCCTTCAGACCGAGCTTGTCCAGGATGTAGTTGCCCTGGAGCTCGCCCACCTTCTCGTTGTCGAACGACGCGTAGTAGTCGACGTTGTCCGTGCCGAGGATCAGCCGGTCGTAGGCGATGACCGGGATGTCCGCCTCCTTGGCCTGCTGGAGGACGTTGTTGAGCGACTTGTTGTCGATCGCCGCCACGATCAGGGCCTTCACGCCCTGCGTGATGAGGTTCTCGATCTGGGAGACCTGCTGGTCCGGGTCGTCCTCGCCGTAGACCAGCTTGGTCTTGTAGCCCTTGGACTCCAGGTTCTTCTTGACGTTGTTCCCGTCGGCGATCCACCGCTCGGAGGACTTCGTCGGCATCGCGATGCCGATGGTGGCGCCCTTGGCGTCGCCCTCGCCCTCCTTGCTGCCGCCCTCGCCGCTCTGCCCGCAGGCGCTGAGAGTGAGGGCGAGCGAGGCGGCTCCGGCCATCGCGGTGAGTACGGCTCTGCGATTGCGCATGGTCATCATCCTTGATGTGTGTTGCAGGGCTCGGGTGTGTGGGATTGTGCGCGGCTGTGTCGTCTTTTGAGAAGAGAGTTTCCGGAACGTTATGACGAAATCTCGAACCTGTTGAGTGCTCCGGGCAGCCGCGAACCGAGCGGCGCCATGTCGCCGTCCGCTCCGTGCCGGGCCAGCAGGTCCAGGGCCAGCCGGCCGCGCCGCACCCGCTCCTTGGCGGTGGCCAGCGTCAGATCCCGCAGGTGGTGGCCGTACGGGTAGATGCCGGGCGACTTGGAGAGGCCGAACTTCAGGTAGAGCGGAGCGCCCCGCCGGATCAGCTCGGCGACCTCGTACATCCGCACATACCCGCCCAGGTCGTCGGGGGCCTCGATGTACATGTCCATCGGGGCCGCCGACACCCGGCGTATCTCGGTGAGGTGATCCAGCGTCAGGTCGCTGGGCACGTTGACGGAGTCGGCGCCGAGCCGCTCGTACACCGCGTACGCCGCCGGGTTCACCGGGCCGATCAGCGCCGAGACCTTCAGCGTCGTGTCGGCCGGGACGACGCCGGCCGCGCGCGCCCGGTGCAGCGTCCACAGCACGCCCTCGTCGGCCACCAGCAGGCACTTGACGCCCAACTCGGTGGCCCGCACGGCGTCTTCGACGCAGCCGGCGACCGCGTCGTGACCGCGGGCGCGCAGCCCGCCGCCGCGCGAGTCGGTACGGGTGGAGCCGCCGATGTCCCACGTGCCGCGCGGGCCGGTGAACAGGCAGAGCTCGATGTCCCGTTCGGCGGTCGCCTCGACCATCTCGGTGATCTCGGCGTCGGTCAGCATCCACACGCCGCTGCCCTGGCTGATCCGGTGGATCGGCACGTCGAGCCGCGAGGCCTCCTTCAGTACCACCGCGAGCGCCTCGGGGCCCTCGCACGAGGGGATCTCGGTGCGCCAGCGGCCGCCGCCCGGGAAGGAGTGCGGCGAGGCGTCGGCGGGGTCGAGGGCGGGCGCCCCCAGACCCAGGGTGGTGAGCGCCGGCTCACCGGGTCGGCGGGGTGCCGTGGCGGAAGCGTCGGTCACAAGCTGTCCTTTGTGTTCGATATGTCGGACGAAGTTCGCGGCTCGGGGTGGGGAAGGGCCCTGCCGAAGGGCTGGGTGCACGCCGGTACGGAGGCCGTCAGGTGCCCCCGTACCGGCGTACGGCTAGGGGCGCAGGAGCACCTTTCCGACCTTCGGGTCGCCGGACCCGACCAGCTCGATGGCCTGCGGGAACTCGGCGAGCGGCAGCTCGTGCGTCACGAGCGGCGACGGGTCGAGCAGACCGGCCCCGAACATCCGCACCGTGTGCGCCCACGCGTCCGGCGGCGCCCCGAAGACGGTGTGCACCTCCAGCTGCCGCACCACCAGGTCGGTCGGGTCCAGGCCCTGGGCGCCCGGCGCCGGGATGCCCGTCAGCACCAGGCGCCCGCCGCGCCGCAGCAGCGCGGCGGCCGTGCGGGCCGCGTCCGCGGACCCGGCCGTCTCGATGACGACGTCGAAGTCGTCCGGCAGTTCCCGGTCCTTGGTGCGGAAGTCGGTGGCGCCGAAGCGCCTCGACAGGGCCTCGCGGTCGTCGCGCGTGCCGACCACCAGCAACTCGGCCGGGGAGCCCGCCGCGAGGAACTGCACGGCGAACATCCCGAGCGTGCCCGTGCCGACGACGGCGACCCGCTCGCCGGGCCGCGCGTTCGCCTTCAGCGCGGCGGCCGCGATGCAGGCGGCCGGCTCCAGCAGCGCGGCGGCGGTCAGGTCCGCGTCGTCCGGCAGCGGGTGCAGCAGCCGGGCCGGGAGGGTGAGCGTGCCGGCCATCGCGCCGGGCTGCGTGAACCCGGTCTCCTCGTACCCGGCCGTGCACAGCGTCGTTTCTCCCGCGTGACAGCGGTCGCACACCTGGCAGTTGCGGAAGCCCTCACCGACGACCTTGCGGCCGACGAGACCCCCGGGCACCCCGGCACCGACCGCCGCGACCGTCCCCGACCACTCGTGACCGGGCGTGAGCGGGTAACGCACGTACCCCTCGGGCCGGTTGCCCTGGTACACCTCGCGGTCGCTGCCGCAGATGCCCACGGCGTGCACCGCCACCAGCGCCTCGCCGGGGCCGGGTTCGCGCGGCTCGTGCGGCACGAGCCGCTGCTCACCCGGCGCCTCGACGACAACGGCCGTACCGGCGGCGGAAGTCGGGCCGCCGGAGCCGGTGCTCACTTCGAGGCCTTCGGCTTGCGCTGCTCCCAGCCCTCGGCCCACAGGTCGAAACGGGCCTGCTGCTGCGGGAATTCGGCGGCGGCGTCCGTGTCCAGCTCCACGCCGAGACCCGGCGCGTGGGAGAGGTGGAAGCAGCCGTCCTCCGGGTTCACCTGCGGGGCGCCCTTGACGACCTTCTTGATCTCCGCGTCGGCGAAGTCGTTGAAGTGCTCCAGGATCTTGAAGTTCGGGGAGGTGAAGCCGACCTGGAGGGAGGCGGCGGTGAGGACGGAACCGCCCACGTTGTGCGGCGCGACCATCATGTAGTGCGTCTCCGCCGTCGCGGCGAGCTTCCGCGTCTCCCAGATGCCGCCGATGTGGCCGACGTCCGGCTGGATGATGTCCACGGACTGGTCCTCGAACAGCTCGCGGAACTCGATCCGGTCGTGGATGCGTTCACCCGTGGCGACCGGCATGTCCACCTTGTCGGCGACCTTCTTCAGCGCCTTCAGGTTCTCCGGCGGCACCGGCTCCTCCAGCCAGGCCGGCTTGAACGGCGCGAGTTCCTTGGCCAGGCGCACGGCGGTCGACGGCGAGAACCGGCCGTGCATCTCCAGCATCAGCTCGGCCTCGGGGCCGATGGCGTCGCGGACGGCCTCGATGAGGGAGACGGCGTACAGGGTCTGCTGGTGGTCGAGTTCGAAGTGCCCGGTGCCGAAGGGGTCGATCTTCAGCGCCTTGTACCCGCGCTCCATGACCTGCTGCGCGGCCTTGTGGTACGCCTCCGGGGTGCGCTCGGTGGTGTACCAGCCGTTGGCGTACGCCTTCACCTTGTCGGTGACCTTGCCGCCGAGCAACTGCCAGACGGGGACGCCGAGGGCCTTGCCCTTGATGTCCCAGCAGGCCATCTCGACGACGGCGATGCCGGACATGACGATCTCGCCGGCGCGGCCGTAGTCGCCGTACTTCATGCGGCGGGCGAGGTCCTCGACAGCGAACGGGTCGGAACCGAGAATGTGGTTGGCCTCAGCCTCCTTCAGGTAACCGAGAAGGGCGTCGGTGTGTCCGAGCATGCGGGTCTCGCCGACTCCCGTGATGCCCTCGTCGGTGTGCACCTGGACGTACGTCAGGTTGCGCCACGGCGTCCCGACCACGTGTGTGCTGATTCCGGTGATGCGCACGGCAGTTGCCCCTTGCTGCGTCGTAGTCGTTCTCTTCGGTGCGGTGCGGCTTCGCGTTGTTCGAAATTTCGTCACGCGTTCGAAATGCTGGCGTGACAGTAAGGAGGTGGCGGTCGGAGTGTCAATGGGTCGGACACATAACGCTTTCGACAGTTTCGAAAACGTTCGATCGTCGGTTTCGGGCGAATGACGCGCCGGGGGCGCCGGACCCCTACACAACTTTCACAGTGGGCACTAGGAAGCGTGTCCGACGGGAACTTAACCTTCCCGCGTCATGGACTACTGCCAGCCGTGCCGACGGCACCTGAACGGCGCCCTCACCTGCCCGGGGTGCGGGACTCCGGCCGAGTTCGTCCGCGCCCGGCACGAGCACACCGGGCAGTTCGCTCCGCCTTCCCCTGCGGCTCCGCAAGCGGAGGCGGGGGCTTTCGGCCCCGAGGGCGACACGGACGCGGAGGCGGGCGCCGAGCCGGGTGCCGGGACGGGCGCCGGGGCGGACGTCGGGCCGCACGCCGACGAAGTGCCGCCGGGTGGGCGGGCCGCGCGGCGTCGCGGTGTCACGCCGCCGGACGGCAGCCGGCGGGACCGCAAGGCGGCGGCGCATCGTCGTCGGCGGCGCCGGGCGCTGCTGGTCGGCGCGGGGTTCGTGCTGGCGGCGGGCGGGCTGAGCCTGGCGGAGCTGGGCGCGGACGGGCCGGCCGACGAGCCGAGGCCGGCGGCGGCGGGCGCGCGGACGCCGGACGGCGGGGCGTCGACGGAGGCGTCCCCGGACGGAGCGGGCGGGGCACCGACGTCACGACGCCCGTCCCCGTCGGAATCGACGTCGGCGTCGCCTTCCGCGTCGCCGTCACCGTCGAAGTCGAAGCCGGCGCGGAAGAAGACGTCGGCACCCCCGGAGGACCGGTCCCCCCAGTCCTCGCAACCGACGTCGAACCCGGCCCCGACCCCGACGCGGCAGACCCAGGACCCGGCCCCCGATCCCACCAGGCCGACCCCGCCCCCGGCCCCCACGCCGACGGAGACCTGCGAACGCTTCCTGTGGTGGTGCGCGTAGCGCACTCCGCTCGGCCGCGGGCGGCGCGAACGCCGTGACGCCCACCGCGGCGCCGCCCGGCGTTCACGCCGGCCCCGGTCAGCCCAGCGTCACGGTGATGTTCCCGCGCGTCGCCTTCGAGTAGGGGCAGACCTGGTGGGCCTTCTCCACGAGCTCCCGCGCGGCCTCCGCGCCGACGTTCGGAATCTCCGCCGAGATCGCCACGGTCAGCCCGAACCCGTCGTCGTTCTTCCCGAGTCCCACCTTCGCGGTGACCGTGGCCCCGGAGACGTCGACCCCTTCCTTGCGGGCGACGACCCCGAGCGCACTCTGGAAGCACGCGCTGTACCCCGCGGCGAACAACTGCTCCGGATTGGTCCCGGCCCCGCTCCCGCCCAACTCCTTGGGCGGATTGACGACCAGGTCGAGCGTGCCGTCATCGGTGGACACCCGCCCGTCGCGACCGTTCTCGGCGGTCGCCACGGCGGTGTAGAGCACCTCGGACTGCTGGATGGACATACGGTGCGTTCCTCCTCGCTCCGCCGCGACTCGCGCCCAGGATCGCGACGGGTTCGGAAAGAAGTTACCGTATGGCGGAAAACCGGGGAAGGGTCCGCGGAGGGTCAGAGCTTGACGATCATCTTCCCCGTGTTGTCGCCGCGCAGGACCCCGAGGAACGCCTCCAGGGTGTTCTCGATGCCCTCGACCACCGTCTCGCGGTACTTCAGCTCGCCCGACGCGACCCACGGCCCGACCTCCCGCACGAACTGCGGCTGAAGGTCGTAGTGGTCGCCCACCAGGAAGCCCTCGATCCGGCCCCGGGTCTGGATCAGCCGCGCGAGGTTGCGCGGGCCGGGCGCCGGCTCGGTGTTGTTGTAGACCGAGATCATCCCGCAGACGGCGATGCGCCCGCCCTCGTTGAGGCGCCCGATCGCGGCCTCCAGATGGTCGCCGCCGACGTTGTCGAAGTAGACGTCGATGCCGTCCGGCGCCGCCTCCTTCAGCTGCTCGTGCACCGGGCCCGCCTTGTAGTTGAAGGCCGCGTCGAAGCCGTACTCGTCCAGCAGCAGCTTCACCTTCTCGTCCGAGCCGGCCGAGCCGATCACCCGGGAGGCGCCCTTCAGCCGGGCGATCTGGCCGACCTGGCTGCCGACCGCGCCGGCCGCGCCCGAGACGAAGACCGCGTCGCCCTCCTTGAAGGCCGCGGTGCGCAGCAGGCCCGCGTACGCCGTCAGACCGGTCATGCCGAGCACGCCGAGGTACGCCGACAGCGGCGCCGCCTCCGGGTCCACCTTCACGGCGGTCCTCGCGTCCACCGCCGCGTACTCGCGCCAGCCGAGGAAGTGCAGCACGTGGTCGCCGACCGCGATGCCCTCGGCGTTCGACTCGATCACTTCGCCGACGGCGCCGCCCTGCATCGCCTTGCCGAGCTCGAAGGGGGCCACGTACGACTTCGCGGCGCTCATCCTGCCGCGCATGTACGGATCCACGGAGAGGTGCGTGTTCTGCACCAGGACCTGGCCCTCGCGCGGGGTGCGCACCTCCGCCTCGACCAGGGCGAAGTCCTCGGGCTTCGGCCAGCCCACCGGGCGGCTGAGCAGGTGCCATTCGCGGTTGATCATGACCGGGCCTCTCCGTTCACTGCATTTACTTCATTACCTGAAACAACCATGCTCCTGAATATTTCATGTTGTCAAGTAAGTGGTTACGATGGGCGGCATGGTCACACCGTCCCCCTCCCGCCGCCCCGACGCCCTGACGATGGAGGTCGTCGAGCTCATCGGCGAGGTCGTGGCCCGCTACCACGCGGACTACGAGGAGGCCGCGGCCGGCCACGCGCTCACCGGCGCCCAGGCCAAGCTGCTGAGCCTGCTGTCCCTGGAGCCGCTGCCGATGCGCAAGCTGGCCCAGCGGCTGAAGTGCGAACCGTCCAACGTGACCGGCATCGTCGACCGCCTGGAGGCCCGCGGCCTGGTCGAGCGCCGGCCCGCCCCCGCCGACCGGCGGGTGAAGGTCGCGGCGGCCACGGACGAGGGCCGCCGCGTCGCCCGCAGCCTGCGGGACACCCTGCGCTTCGCCCGCGAGCCGCTGGCCGCCCTCTCGGCCGAGGAGCGCGTGGCCCTGCGGGACGCGCTGCTCCGCATGCTGGGGGAGGACGCGTGAGTCACGTGCCGCGCGGCCTCGGTATGGTTCCCCCATGCGCGATCTTGGGGTGGGTTTCCGGTATCTGCTGAAGGGCCAGCGCTGGGTGGCCCGGCACGGCAGGCAGTACGGCTTCGGGCTGCTGCCCGGCCTCGTCACGCTCGTCCTCTACGCGGCGGCGCTCGTCAGCCTCGCCCTGTGGGGCGAGGACCTCGTCGGCTGGGCGACGCCCTTCGCCGACGACTGGTCGAGCCCGTGGCAGGGACTGTTCCGCGGCTTCCTCACCGCCGTCCTCTTCGTCCTCGCCCTGCTGCTGTCCGTCGTCACCTTCACCGCGGTCACGCTGCTGATCGGCCAGCCCTTCTACGAGAGCCTCTCCGAACGCGTCGACCGCGACGTCTCCCCGGACGGCACCGCCCCCGAGTCCCACCTGCCGCTCTGGCGCGAGCTGTGGATCTCCGGCCGGGACAGCCTGCGCGTCGTGCTCCGCGCCGCCCTGTGGGGCGTCCTGCTGTTCGCGCTGGGCTTCGTCCCCGTCGTCGGCCAGACGGTCGTCCCGGTGCTCGCCCTCATCGTCACCGGCTTCTTCCTCACCGAGGAAGTCGCCGCCGTCGCCCTCCAGCGCCGCGACGTCGAACTGCGCGACCGGCTCGCCCTGTTGCGCACCCGCAGGACCCTCGTCTGGGGCTTCGGCACGCCCCTCGCGGCGGCCTTCCTGGTGCCGTTCGTCGCCGTGTTCCTGATGCCGGGCGCGGTCGCCGGCGCCACCCTCCTCGCCCGCGACCTGATGGGCGAGGAGACCGAGGACGGCGACGGCACCCCCGCCGAGGAGGACACCGTCGCCTGAGGGCGCTACTGGTCCCGCGTCGTCCCGCCGGCCTCCGCCGCCACCGTGAGGATCTCCCTCACCTGCGCCACGATGTCCAGCCGGTTCCGCACGAACGCCGGGTCCGTGACCGTGCCCGTCGCCGGATCGGTGTTCCCCGCGCCGAACTGCAGCACCGGCGTGTGCACATGGCCGCCCGGCAGCGTCCCGCCGAGACCGAGCCGGTCCCGCAGCAGCGTCGCCCGGTACGCGATCTCGTTGGACAGGTAGTCCCCGCCGCCCCCGGCCCGCGCCGCCGACCCGGGCGTCGGCCCGTCCGGCCGCACCACGGGCTGCGTGCCGCCCGCCGGGATCTCCGTCACGCTCGTGTTGTCGTACACGGGGAAGTGGCCGGTCGGCGCGGCCACGATCGCCCCGTACGGCAGCGTGGTCGTCGTCCACTGCGGCTGCGAGGCCGGGTCGGCCACCGGGACCGTCCCGGTGGACGAGGCGTTCTCGTTGTCCGCGAAGCCGCCCCGCCAGGCGCCGTTGGTGCGCTCCACGTCGAAGCGGCCGACCCGCCCCTGGCTCACCGTCGCGAACAGGTCGACCTTCGGCAGATGGGGCCGCAGCGCCCGCTCCACCGTGCCGTCCGCGAAGTCCCGCCAGCGCACGGGGAACACGGCCGTCTCGACGCGCACCGGACCGTCCGCCGTCTCGATCACCGTGCCGTCGAGGGCCAGCGCGCTCGCCCCGGACGGGTTGGAGATCCGGATGTCCCGGTCCAGGGTGAACGGGTCGAACCCGGTGAGCAGGACCCGCTTGACCCCGTCGCCGTGCGGAAAGCGGACCGACGTCTGGCCGCGCGAGGTCCGCTCCAACGCCTCCAGCAGTTCGGCGCGTTGCGTGTCGGTGAGGGCGAAGTCCGGCTGCCAGGTGCGCAGTTCGCGGGTCATCGCGAGGCGCGCCCAGTACAGCGGCCGGTCGTCGTCCCGGCTCAGGTCACCGCCCGCGGGGCCCCGCCCCTGCACCCGGTCCACCGCCCGCCGCCACAGCGCCGAACCCTCCCGTACGACGGCCCCGCGGGCCTCGGCGGGGGAGCGCGCCGCGTCGAGCGACCGGGCGAACCCGGCGGCCACGGCGTCGAATCCGGACCGCCGCAGGATCTCCCGCGGCACGTCCTTGTCCAGCCGCAGCTCCTCGACCGTCGGCGCCGCCGCGGCGCCCGCCCCGGCCGGGCCCGCCGCCGCGGGGGTGGTGGCGAGCCCCGCCACCAGGGTCAGTCCGAGTACGCCGATCCGAACACGTAGGGAAGCCAAGGCAGTCCAGGTCCTTCCGTCGTCGCCGTGCCGTGTGTGGCACCGGACGGCCGCAGTATGCGTGACGGAGGGGACGCACGCCATGGGGCGCGAGGCGAGCGACTCGTGGACCCTTGTGAAAGGTTCGTACGGACTTCGGGCCGGACGTTCGATCACGGACCGCGGGAGCGCCGCGACGATTAACGTCGGATCCGGGACAAGACCCCCAGGAACAGCCCCGGTCCGGAACCTGACCCCGGGCCGGGGCTCATGCGTCCGGCGTCCGCGAGGGGCGGCCCGCCAAGGTCGGTGTGGCAGACTCGCGGGCCGACACAGCCGTCGGGGGAGAACACGCATGTATCCAGGCCAGCAGCAAGGACCGTACCCACCGCAGGGGCCCTACCCGCCCCAGCAGCCCGCGAATTACCCGCCCCAGCAAGGGCACCAGCAGGGCTGGCAGCCGCAACAGCCGTACCAGCAGCCGCAGTACCAGCAGCCCTACCAGCCGCAGCCGCGACAGCCCCAGCAGCCGGTCCCCTTCGGCTCGCAGCTCAACCTCGGCGACGCGCGGATGACGCCGGACCCGAACCTGACCATGGGCCAGCGCGAACTGGTGCTCAGGATCCAGCAGAGCAGCAAGCTCGTCGGCGTCGGCCTGGTCCTCGGCACCCCGCTCACCTTCGGCGGCGTCCACTACGGCATCACCGAGGCGCCCGGCGGCTTCCTGGCCGCGCTCGTCGGCCTCGCCCTGCTCGCCGTCGGCACCGCCGGCTTCCTGAAGACGGCCAACCTGCGCAGGCAGCTGCGGCAGATGATGCCGGACGCCTGGCGCTCCCCGGCCGCCCACCTGCCCGGCGCCCGCAAGGCCGCCACCCTCGCCGCCTACCTCAACGGCCTGCTGGCCGCGCTGTCGTTCGGCGCCGCGATCTGGCTCCTCGTCATGGGCGCCGGCTGGGGCGCGTACGGCAACTCCTTCGGCTTCGGCGCGCTGCTCACCGGCGCCGCCGTCCCGGCCGCGATGGGCCTGGCCGCCGCGAGCACCGTCCCGCAGCTGCTCCGGGTGATCCCGGCCGGCGCGCGGGTCGGCCGCAGCCTGTACTCGATCATCATGGCGATCGGCGCGCTGATGCTGGTGGGCGGCATCAAGAACGCCGAACCACTCGGCCTCGCCGTCGGCGGCGTCGTCACCGCGATCGCGCTGGGCGCGATGACCCTGCTGGGCCGGGCGGCCAAGCGGATGCGCGGCGAGACCGTCTGACCGGCGCCCGCCGCGCCCGTCCGCCCAGGGCACAGCACTAGCGCGTCGAGAACGCGTACACCGTCTCCGACCGGTACACCTCGCCCGGCCGCAGCACCGTGCTCGGGAAGTCCGGCCGGTTCGGGGAGTCGGGGAAGTGCTGGGTCTCCAGCGCGATGCCGTCGCCGGGGGCGAAGGGCTCGCTCAGGTAGTCCCCGGTGTAGAGCTGGAGACCCGGCTCGGTGGTCGACACGGTCAGCACCCGGCCGGACGCCGGGTCGTGCAGCTCGGCCACCTCCACGGGGGCGGCCGTGACGCCCTTGTCCAGCACGAAGTTGTGGTCGTACCCGGCGCCCGTCTTGCGCGGCTGCCGGAAGTCGAAGCGGGTGCCCGCCACGTCCTGCGGCGGGCCCGCCGGAATCAGATCCGCGTCGACCGGCGTGAACCGGGCGGCGTCCACCCGCAGTTCATGACCACCCGCGTCCCCGGCGCGGGCACCCGCCAGATTGAAGTAGCCGTGATGCGTCAGATTCACCACCGTGGGAGCGTCCGTCACCGCCTCATAGGCGAAGCGCAGCGCACCCGACTCCTCCAGCGTGTACGTCGCCGTGACCTCCAGGCGGCCCGGGAAGCCCTCCTCGCCCTGCGGGCTGACCCGCGTCAGGCGCAGCCCGTGCCCGACCTCGGTGACGTCCCACAGCCGCTTGTCGAAGCCCCGCTCGCCGCCGTGCAGCGAGTTCGGCCCGTCGTTGCGCGCGAGGGCGTAGACCCGCCCGTCCAGCGGGAAACGGCCGCCGGCGATGCGGTTGGCGTACCGGCCGATCAGCGCGCCGAAGTACGGCTCCGGCCGCGCGACGTAGCCGTCCAGGTCGTCGAAGCCGAGCGCCACGTCCGCCGTGCGCCCGTCCCGGTCCGGGACCTCCACGGACTGCACGATCCCGCCGTACGACAGCACCCGCACCCGTACTCCCGCGCGCTCCAGCGTCCAGCGGTGGACCGGGGAGCCGTCGGGAAGCGTGCCGAAGAGTTCACTCATGGGCCGCACCCTAAGTCAGGGCCGCTTCGCGGTGACGGAGCGGTGGGCGATCTCCGCCAACCGGGCCTGGCCGTTCACACTCGGGTGGAACCAGTCCCACTGGCTCAACTGGTTCGTGCCGAAGCGGTAGTCGTGGACGGCGCCGCCGTCGGTGCGGCACCGCTCGTCCTTCGCGCAGACCTCCGCCAGCACCTCGTTGTAGTCCCGCACCCGCTCGTGCACCGTGTTCCGCCGCTCGGTCGCCGCAGCGTCCACCGCGTCCGCGTCGCCCAGCATCGACGGGCAGATGCCCAGCTTCCACACCTGCTTGCCGAGCGTGCTGGTGCGGCCCTGCGCCCACAGCCGCTTCAGGTTCGGCACGCTCGCCACGTACACCTGCGTCTTCGGCAGCGCCTCGCGCAGGGTGCGCATGGCCTCCTCGAAGTCGGCGCGGAACGCGTCGACCGGCGTCATCGCCGACGTCGTCGGACGGCAGGCGTCGTTCGCCCCGACGAGCACCGTCACCAGCTCCGGCCGGTGCCGCACCGCCCGCGCCATCTGGGCCGGCAGGTCCGCCATCCGCGCGCCGGACACCGCGTGGTTCCAGCTCCGCCGCGCCGCACCGGCCCTGCCCAACAGCCGTACGGCCAGGCTGTCCACCCGCGGACTGCCGCCCGTGGCCCACGACACCTCCGGGCAGTCCGCGAGGACCGCGCAGGCGTCGAAGCCGGTGGTGATGGAGTCGCCCACGGCGGCGACCGAGGCCGGGCTGCTGTCCCACACCGGCGTCGGCGAGGGCGACGGCTTCGCGCGTGTGGGGGAGGCGGACGGCCCGGGGGAGTCACCACCGACGGCGTCGCACCCGGCGACGCCCACGACGGCCAGTGCCACGACGGCGGCCACGGCCCGCGCTCGGGTTCGCATCCCCATGCCCCGGTGATCCCCTCGGTCGGCGTACAGAACTCCTCCACCATGACAACGCGCGCGGGTTCCCGCGGACGCCGGGATCGACGTCACACACCCGCACAGGCGTCCCCCTGGGTGAATGCGGGGGTTTCGGGGCACCGGGACAGACAGTACGTCACACTCCCCACGCCCCCGCGCGGTAGCCTCGGCCCGTGGCCGCCGTGCCACTGCCCGCCCCGACCCGACACGTCCCGCACAGCCCGGAGGTCCAGGTGACGACACGTGGAGTTCTGTACGTGCACTCCGCGCCGCGCGCGCTGTGCCCGCACGTCGAGTGGGCCGTCGCCGGGGTGCTCGGCACGCGCGTCAACCTCGACTGGATCCGGCAGCCCGCCTCACCCGGCACCTGGCGCTCGGAGTTCTCCTGGCAGGGCCAGGCCGGTACGGCGTCCAAGCTGGCCTCCGCGCTGAGAGGCTGGCAGATGCTGCGCTTCGAGGTCACCGCCGAGCCCTGCGCCACCGCCGAGGGCGAGCGCTACAGCTGCACCCCCGACCTCGGCATCTTCCACGCCGTCACCGGCATCCACGGCGACATCCTCATCCCCGAGGACCGGCTGCGCGCCGCCCTCCAGCGCTCCCAGCGCGGCGAGACGGACCTGGAGGCCGAGCTGTCCAAGCTCCTCGGCAAGCCCTGGGACGACGAGTTGGAGCCGTTCCGCTACGCGGGCGAGGGCGCCCCGGTCCGCTGGCTGCACCAGGTGGTCTGAGGGGCCGGGAAACATCTGGACGACGGGACACGACCGAGGGGCTCCCACCGCCCGGTGGGAGCCCCTCAGTCGTTGCCGCGTGCGCCGCGTGCCGCCGGTCAGACCGTCCGGAACGCGAGGACCACGTTGTGTCCGCCGAAGCCGAACGAGTCGTTCAGCGCGGCGATCCGCCCGTCCACGGGCAGCTTGCGGGCCTCACCGCGGACCACGTCCGCGTTGGCCTCGGCCTCCGGGTCGAGGTTCTCCACGTTGATGGTCGGCGGGGCCACCCGGTGGTACAGCGCCAGCACCGACGCGACCGTCTCGACACCGCCGGCGCCACCGAGCAGATGCCCGGTCATCGACTTCGTCGCGGACACGGCCATGTGGTCCGCGTCGTCGCCGAACACCTTGCGCAGCGCCTTCAGCTCGGCGATGTCACCGGCCGGCGTCGACGTCGCGTGCGCGTTGACGTGCACGATCTCCGCCGGGTCCAGGTCGGTGCGGTCCAGCAGGTTCTGCAGCGCGTGTGCGATGCCGCGGCCCTCCGGCTCCGGCTGCACGATGTCGTGGCTGTCGGCGGAGATGCCCTGGCCGACCGCCTCCACGTACACCCGCGCACCGCGCCGCTCGGCGTGCTCGGCGGACTCCAGGACGATCACGCCGGCGCCCTCACCGAGGACGAAGCCGTCGCGGGCGACGTCGTAGGGACGCGAGGCGCCCTGCGGGTCGTCGTTGTTCTTGGACATCGCCATCATGTTGCCGAACGCGGCGATGGGCAGCGGGTGGATCGCCGCCTCCGTGCCACCCGCGACGACGATGTCGGCGCGGCCGGTGCGGATCATCTCGATGGCGTAGCCGATGGCCTCGGCGCCCGACGCGCAGGCGGAGACCGGGGTGTGCACGCCCGCGCGGGCGCCCACGGCCAGACCCACGTTCGCCGAGGGGCCGTTCGGCATCAGCATGGGGACGGTGTGCGGGGAGACGCGGCGTACGCCCTTCTCCTTCAGCACGTCGTACTGGTCGAGCAGGGTCGTCACGCCGCCGATGCCGGACGCGATGACCGCGCCGAGCCGGTCGGGGTCGACGGAGCCGTCCTCACCGGCCTTGCCGGTGAAGCCCGCGTCGGCCCACGCCTCCTGGGCGGCGATCAGCGCGAACTGCGCCGAGCGGTCCAGGCGGCGGGCCTGCGGCCGGGGAATGACCTCGGTCGGTTCCACGGCGATCTGCGCCGCGATGCGGACCGCCTGGTCGGCGGCCCACTCCTGCTCCAGGGGCCTCACTCCGGAACGTCCGGCGATCAGGCCTTCCCAGGTAGAGGCCGCGTCGCCACCCAGCGGTGTGGTTGCGCCGATACCGGTGACGACCACGGTGCGATTGGTCGAGCTCACGGGGATTCTTTCTCCAACGAATACGAGGATTCAGCGGCGCCACCGCCGGGTGGCGGGGCCGGGCACCGGCCCGAGCGGGAACTCAGGCCTGGTGCTTGAGGATGTAGTCGGTCGCGTCGCCGACGGTCTTGAGGTTCTTGACGTCGTCGTCCGGGATCTTGACGTCGAAGCGCTCTTCGGCGGCGACGACGACCTCGACCATGGACAGCGAGTCGACGTCCAGGTCGTCGGTGAAGGACTTGTCCAGCTGGACGTCCTCGGCGGGGATGCCGGCGATCTCGTTCACGATCTCGGCGAGACCGGCGACGATCTCTTCCTGAGTGGCGGCCATGTCAGGCGCTCCTTCGTTGTTTTCCAGAGGGTGTGGCGCCCGCCGCGTCGGCGGCAGGTGTCTGCGGTGCCCGTACCGGACCGAAATCCGGCACTGAGTGCCTAAGGGAGGGTAACGACCGTCGCGGCGTACACGAGACCCGCCCCGAATCCGATGACGAGGGCGGTGTCACCGCTCTTCGCCTCGCCGGTCGCCAGAAGCCGCTCCATCGCGAGCGGGATCGACGCGGCCGACGTGTTGCCGGTGGTGCGCACGTCGCGGGCGACCGTGACGTGCTCCGGCAGCTTGAGGGTCTTCACCATCGAGTCGATGATCCGCTCGTTGGCCTGGTGCGGAATGAAGACGTCCAGATCGGCGGAGGTGATCCCGGCCGCCTCCAGCGCCTCCTGGGCGACCTTCGCCATCTCGAAGACGGCCCAGCGGAACACCGCCTGGCCCTCCTGCGTGATCGCGGGGAACCGGTCGACCGCGCCGTCGCGGTAGTCCGTCCACGGCACCGTCTGCTTGATGGTCTCCGACTTGTCGCCCTCGGAGCCCCACACCGTCGGGCCGATCGCCGGCTCCCGCGAGGGGCCGACCACGACCGCGCCGGCGCCGTCACCGAACAGGAAGGCCGTCGCGCGGTCCTCCAGGTCGGTCAGGTCGCTCAGCCGCTCCACGCCGATGACGAGGACGTACTCGGCGGAACCCTCGACGATCATGCCCTTGGCGAGGGTGAGGCCGTAGCCGAAGCCCGCGCAGCCCGCCGAGATGTCGAACGCCGCGGCCTTGTTCGTGCCGAGCTTGTCGGCGATCTCCGTCGCGACGGCCGGGGTCTGCTTGAAGTGCGAGACCGTGGAGACGACCACCGCGCCGATCTGGTCGGCCGAGATCCCGGCGTCGGCGATCGCCTTGCCGGACGCCTCGACCGACATCGCCGCGACGGTCTCCTCGGCGTCCGCCCAGTGCCGCGTCTCGATGCCGGAGCGCGAGCGGATCCACTCGTCGGACGAGTCGATGCGCTCCAGGATGACCTCGTTCGGCACGATCCGGGTCGGGCGGTAGCCGCCGACGCCGAGGATGCGCGCGTACGGGGCGCCCTTGCTGGGCTTGATCTTCGCCATGCTCGGGGCTCCTTCGGGGGCGTCAGGCGTCCGCTGCGTCGGCAGCGGGTCCGGACGCGGCGGAGACGAGCTCGCGTGCCGCGTCGAGGTCGTCGGGGGTCTTCAGGGCCAGCGTCTTCACACCGGGCAGGGCGCGCTTGGCGAGGCCGGTCAGGGTGCCGCCCGGGCACACCTCGATCAGGGCGGTGACGCCGAGCTCCTTGAACGTCTCCATGCACAGGTCCCAGCGGACCGGGTTGGCGACCTGGCCGACCAGGCGCTCCAGCACCTCGGCGCCGGTGCCGACGGCTTCGCCGTCGCGGTTGGAGACGTACACGGTCGTCGGGTCGGCGGGCACGAGCGCCTTCGCGGCCTCCGCCAGCCGGTCCACGGCGGGCGCCATGTGGCGGGTGTGGAACGCCCCGGCCACCTTCAGCGCGATCACCTTGCGGACGCCCTCGGGCTTGTCCTCGTTCAGCGCGGCGAGCTGCTCCAGCGTGCCAGCCGCGACGATCTGGCCCGCGCCGTTCATGTTGGCCGGGGTCAGGCCCAGCTTCTCCAGGTGCGGCACCGTGACCTCGGGGTCGCCGCCGAGCAGCGCCGCCATGCCGGTCTCGGTGACCGCGGCGGCCTCGGCCATCGCCAGGCCGCGCTTGCGCACGAGGCCGAGGGCCGCGGTGTCGTCCAGGACACCGGCGAACGCGGCGGCCGTGATCTCGCCGACGCTGTGCCCGGCGACCGCGCCCGGCGAGATGTCACCGAGTGCCGCGGCGGACAGAATGCCGGCCGCGACGAGCAGCGGCTGCGCCACGGCGGTGTCACGGATCTCGTCCGCGTCGGCCTTCGTGCCGTAGTGGGCGAGGTCGAGGCCGATGGCGTCCGACCATGCGGCGACGCGGTCTGCGGCACCGGGGAGTTCGAGCCAGGGAGTCAGGAAGCCGGGCGTCTGGGCGCCCTGGCCGGGAGCGACGAGTACGAGCACTCTCACACTCTCTCTTGGGTACGGGCACGGCCGCCCGTGACGACAGGGACGAAGAACAGGAAGGGGTTTTGTGGATCCCCGACAAAACCCTAGAACTGCGGATCTCCGTCGGCCAGCCGCCCCAGGATCAGCGCGATCCGGAGCGTGAAGGCCGAGCGTACATCGGAAGGTGACCATCCGGTGACGTCAGTCACACGTCGGAGCCGGTAACGAACGGTGTTGGGGTGGACGAACAGCATCCGCGCGGCGCCCTCGAGACTGCTCGCCTGCTCGAGATAGACGCTCAGCGTCTCCAGCAGCGCGGCCCCCGCCTCTTCCAGCGGTCTGTAGATCTCCTCCACCAACTGCTCCCGCGCCGACGGGTCTCCGGCCATCGCGCGCTCCGGGAGCAGATCGTCCGCCAGCACGGGCCGCGGGGCGTCCTGCCACGCGGAGCACGCCTTCAGGCCTGCCGCGGCGGCCTGCGCGGACCGGGTCGCGGCCAGCAGGTCCGGCACGATCGGGCCGGCCACCACCGGGCCCGCGGCGAACGGCCCGATCAGCGACTTCGCGACGGCCAGCGGATTGTCGCTGCCCCCCGCGATCACCACGAGCCGCGCCCCGAGCACACCGGTCAGCACCTGGAGCTTGGCGTGCCGGGCGGCCCGCCGGATCGCCTCCACGGTCAGCTCGGAGTCGCCGTCGGGCGCCGTGCCGAGCACCACGCACACGTGGTCCGGCGAGTTCCAGCCCAGCGCCGCGGCCCGGCTGACCGCGCCCTCGTCGGCCTCCCCGCTCAGCACCGCGTTCACGACGAGCGACTCGAGACGCGCGTCCCAGGCACCGCGTGCCTCCGCGGCCTGGGCGTAGACCTGGGCGGTCGCGAACGCGATCTCCCGGGCGTACACGAGCAGCGCCTCGCGCAGCACCGACTCGTCGCCCGGCGCGGCCACCTCGTCGATGGCGCTCTCCATGACCTCGATGGTGGTGCGCACCATCTCGACGGTCTGCCGCAGCGTGATCGCCCTCGTCAGCTCGCGCGGTGCGGTGCCGAAGACGTCGGTGGAGATGGCCTGCGGGGCGTCCGGGCGCCGGAACCACTCGGTGAACGCGGCGATGCCCGCCTGCGCGACCAGCCCGATCCAGGAGCGGTTCTCCGGTGGCATGGCCCGGTACCACGGCAGTGTCTCGTCCATCCGCGCGATGGCCTGCGCGGCGAGCGAGCCGGACGACTGCTCCAGCCGCTTCAGGGTCGCGGTGTGCGGGTGGCTGGCACGGGCTGAGGCTGCGGACTTGCCGGTTTCGGGTTCGGGCACGGGGACAAGGGTGCCTTATCCGGACGGGCCCGTGCGTCGCCGGGGCCGGGGACAGCCCCTACCGTGGACGTCGTGATGGACGTACGGCGCGCCGACGAGCGCTACCCAGGCGGCGATCCGGCGGCCGGCATCGAGTCGTGGCACGCCTTTTCCTTCGGGCCCCACTACGACCCGGACAACCTCCGCTTCGGCGCGCTGATCGCCTGCAACGAGGAGCGCCTGGCACCCGGTGCCGGATTCGACGAGCATCCGCACAGCCACACCGAGATCGTCACGTGGGTCGTCGAGGGCGAGCTGACCCACCGCGACTCGGCGGGCCACGAGACGCGGGTCCGCCCCGGGGACGTACAGCGCCTGAGCGCGGCGGGCGGCGTCCGCCACGTCGAACGCAACGACGGCGACACCCCGCTGACCTTCGTCCAGATGTGGCTGTCCCCGCTGGAGCCGGGCGGCGACCCCGCCTACGAGATCGTCCACGGCATCGCGGACGCCACCCCGTACGCGGTCCCGGAGGCGGGCGCCATGCTCCACGTCCGCCGCCTGGCCCCGGGCGAACGCACGGCGGTACCGGACGCGCCGCACGTCTACGTCCACGTGGTGCACGGCGAGGTAGGCCTGGCCGGCACGACCCTCCGCCCCGGCGACGCGGCCCGGGTCACGGACGCGAAGGACCTGACGGCCACGGCAAAGACGGCGGCCGGACTGCTGCTGTGGGAGATGACCTAACGCGGCTCGGCCAGCACCGCGTCCGTGAACGCCGGCCACGCCTCGACCGCCCACGGGCCGAAGGCGCGGTCGGTGAGCGCGACGCACGCGATCCCGGCGGCCGGGTCGATCCACAGGAACGTGCCCGACTGGCCGAAGTGGCCGAAGGTGCGGGGGGAGGACGAACCGCCCGTCCAGTGGGGGGACTTGCCGTCGCGGATCTCGAAGCCGAGGCCCCAGTCGTTCGGGTTCTGGTGGCCGTAGCCCGGCAGGACGCCCTTCGTGCCCGGGTACTGCACCGTCATCGCCTCGGCGACCGTGCGCGGGTCGAGCAGCCGCGGTGCCTGGACCTCGGCGGCGAAGCGCAGCAGGTCCTCCACCGTGGAGACACCGTCCTTGGCGGGTGACCCGTCGAGGGACGTCGACGTCATGCCCAGCGGCTCCAGCACCGCCTGCCGCAGGTACTCCGCGAACGGGATGTCCGTCGCCTTGGCGATGTGGTCGCCGAGCTGCTCGAACCCGGCGTTGGAGTACAGCCGCCGGTCACCGGGCGGCGCCGTCACCTTGTGCTCGTCGAAGGCCAGCCCCGAGGTGTGCGCGAGCAGATGCCGCACCGTCGACCCGGCGGGCCCGGCCGGCTCGTCCAGCTCGACGGCACCCTCCTCGTAGGCGACGAGCGCCGCGTACGCCGCGAGCGGCTTGGTGACCGACGCCAGCGGGAAGCGGCGCCCGGTCGGTCCGTGGGTCCCGAGGACCGTGCCGTCGGCCCGCACGACACCGGCCGCTGCGGTGGGCACGTCCCAGTTCTCGATCAACGCGAGGCTGCTCATCGACATGCCGCCGAGCCTATGCGCTCCCGGTCGGGGCCCCGGCAAGGGGGAGGGGCGTACGGGAACCGGCCTGATCCCTCGCCGTCGCGCCGATTTCCCCCGGCTTCGCTTGCCTGGAGTGCACTCCAGGGTTCTAGCGTGGGGCCCATGACGGTGATGGAGACCACCAGGACCGGCAGTTGCGCGGGACCACGGCAGCACAGCCGGCGGCCGGACGGGCAGGACAGGTACACGATCAGCGAGGTCGCCGCCCTCACCGGCCTGACGGCTCACACCCTGCGGTGGTACGAGCGCATCGGGCTGATGCCGCACATCGACCGCTCGCACACCGGCCAGCGCCGCTACACCAACCGCGACCTCGACTGGCTCGACCTGGTCGGCAAGCTGCGCCTGACGGGCATGCCGGTCGCCGACATGGTGCGGTACGCCGAGCTGGTCCGCGAGGGCGACCACACCTACGGCGAGCGGTTCGCGCTGCTGAAGTCGACCCGCGAGGACGTCCTCGCGCGGATCGCCGAACTCCAGGGCACGCTCGCCGTGCTCGACCGGAAGATCACCTTCTACGCGGACGCCGGGCGGGCCCCGGCGTCGGAGAGGTCCCGATGACGGACAGCAGGATCCCGACGGCACGGCTCGGCGCGGACGGCCCCGAAGTGGGCGTCCAGGGCCTGGGCTGCATGGGCATGAGCTTCGCGTACGGCCCCACGGACGCCGACGCCTCCCGGGCGACGCTGGAGCGGGCACGGGAACTCGGCGTCACGCTGTACGACACGGCCGACGCGTACGGCGCCGGCGAGAACGAGCGGTTCCTGGCGCCGTTCTTCCGCGCCCACCGCGACGAGGTCGTCATCGCGACGAAGTTCGCCCTGGCCATCCCGCCGGACGACCCGACGCGGCGCATCATCCGCAACGACGCGCCCTACATCCGCGAGGCCGTCGAGGCGAGCCTGAAGCGCCTGGACGTCGACGTGATCGACCTCTACTACATGCACCGCCGGGACGTGAACGTCCCCATCGAGGACACCGTCGGCGTCATGGCGGAGCTGGTCCGCGAGGGCAAGGTCAAGCAGCTGGGCCTGAGCGAGGTCACCGCCGACGAGCTGCGCGCCGCGCACGCCGTGCACCCCATCGCCGCCGTGCAGTCGGAGTGGTCGCTGTTCAGCCGGGACATCGAGGCCCGGGTGGTACCGGCGGCCCGCGAACTGGGCGTGACCCTGGTGCCGTACTCGCCGCTCGGCCGGGGCTTCTTGACCGGGTCGTTCGTCAACGCCGAACAGGAGCTCACCGCCGACGACTTCCGCCGCCGGCAGCCCCGCTTCACGGGGGACAACGCGGCCGCCAACGCCGCCCTGCTGGAGCCGGTCCGCGCGGTCGCCGAGGCCCACGGCGCGACCCCCGGCCAGATCGCCCTCGCCTGGGTCCACGCACAGGCGAGGACCCACGGCCTGCCCGTCGTCCCGATCCCGGGCACCCGCAGGCCCACGAGGGTGGAGGAGAACACGGCGGCGGCCGGCATCGAACTGAGCGCGGAGGAACTGGCGCTGCTGGACCCGATCGCGTCCCAGGTGGCCGGCGACCGCTACCAGGACATGTCGTTCACCTCGGCGGGACGGGAGTGACCACCGCGCCGGCGGCTACAACTCCGCCAGCAGCTCCCGCTTCTTGCTGGAGAACTCCTCGTCCGTGACCAGCCCGGCCTGGTGCAGCTCCCCGAGGTGCCGGATCCGCTCGGCGATGTCGGCCGGGTCCCGCCGGGGCACCGGCACGGACACCGCGTCGGCCGGCCGGCACCGCCGTACGGCCGCCAGCACCGCCGCGGCGAACGGCAGCGACTCGTGCACGGTCCCGTACCCGAGGCCGAAGACGACCGCCGCCGGGTCCTGGTCCGCCTGCGGCGGCTGCCCGCCCGCCACGTCACGGCGCAGCAGCCGCAGATGGCCCTCGAACACCTCGGGGGAGCGCCACTCCACGCCGGTGAGGTCGGCGACCGGGAACGTCTGGTCGCCGGCCTTCCACTTGGCCGACGACGCGCCGGTCCACGACCACCGGAAGGACACCGACGTCCCGTCGAAGGACGCCTTCCCGTCGTACGCCTTGAAGTGCAGCGGCGCGTCCGGCGCCGCCACCAGGTGCCGCTCGGCCGGACCGGACGCGGTCAGCCGCGCCCGCAGCTCGTCCGCGTAGTACTCGGCGAGCGTCTCCCGCTCGGCGGGCAGCACCAGCCGGTACGGATCGCAGCCCTCCTTCAGCTGCCCGGCGGCCGCCTCCATCAGCGGATCGGCGCCCGGCCGGGGCTCGGCGCGCAGCACCACCGTGCCGCGCCTGCCCGGCGTCAGCGTCACCGAGGCGATCGCCTCCAGCGGGACGCGCCGTTCACCGAGCGCCTGGAACAGCTTGGGTGTTCGCAGCCCTCGTTCGTAGCGGATGAGCACGGAGTCGGACTCGAACTCCCAGGCGGCATGAAATCCGGCCAGTACGTCACCCATGCGGCTCATCGTATGCGGCACGCCCTCTTCCGTCCCCTCCACGCGCATACCGCAGTTTCTCCGCTTCTACGCGCGTCCGGAAGGGGCGGTGCCGGACAAATCCGCACGGCAACCACCGTCTTCGTGTGCGCACTGGACCGCGTCATATGCGCCAACCCCGATCACCGCGAAGTTCGACAGGCTGTCCGTGCCGGGTTCGAAGTAGCCGCTGTGCCCCCTGGCGTCGGCCGCCGACAGCACCCGTGCCCCGAAGCCGGGGGAGACCGGGTCGGCGCCGTGACCGAGCCCGCCGACCTCCAGGTACGGCACGTCCTGCACCCAGTCGTCGGCGTCCCGCATCGCCCACACCCGGGCGCTCGTGCGCAGCTGCGAGGCCTTCTCGGCACGCATGCCGGGGCTGCCCGCCACCGCGATGTCGGTGACCCGCTCCGGCAGTTCGCGCGCGGCGAGCCCGCACACCACGGAGCCGTAGCTGTGGCAGAACAGCGAGACGGGCGCGCGGCCCGGCAGGGCCCGCACCAGCGAGTTCAGCCGGACGGCGCCGTCGGCGGCGCGCATCGCGGTGGCCGCGTCCATGCCGATGCCGCTGGGCGCGGTGTAGTCGGCCCAGGCGATCACGGCCGTGCGCGTCGAGGGACGCGCGGAGCGCTCCGCCGCGTACAGCGCCTGGGCCATGCCGACCGGCGCCGAGTACTTGCGCCGGGTGCGCTGGAAGGTGAGCAGGTCGGTGTCGACGCCGGGGACGACGACGGAGACCCGCTGGGCCTTCTTGAGGCTGCCGAACACCTCGGCTACGCGGCCGGCGCCCTCCGGGCTGAAGGCGAGGATGCGGCGGCCGGGGCTCATCAGCGCCTCCAGCCGGTGCATGCGGCGCCCCGCCTCGTGCTGCCCGGCGGGCGTGAGGCGGTTGTCGCGCATGCGTTTCAGCTCGACGTCCCGGGCCTGTTCCAGCGCGATGCGGTTGGCGCGGTAGCGCAGCTCCACCGGCGCGCCGTTCATGTTGCCGACCACGAGCGGGTGGCGACGGACGAGGCCGCCGCGCTCCCGTTCACTGAGCGAGGCGAAGAAGCGGGCGAGCCGGGTGGGCGCGGCCTGGGCGTCGGGCAGCCGGTGTCCGGCGAACCGGCCGTTCTCCCAGGCCGACAGCGCGGCCTTCAGCGGCGTCGACGGCGGCTGGTTGCGCATGGCGGTCCAGCCGGTGGTCGCCAGCATCACGAACACCACGGCCAGCGCGAGCAGAGCGCGCCACACGTTCAGTTGCGGGGAGGTGTCGAAGGAAGTCACTGAAAGGACACACTAGGAGAACGAGAGGGTCTCGCGTGAATCATGTGGCCGGGATCACGTTTCGCCCCTGCTCGCGGTGGGTTCACTCGGCGCGCCAGCTCCCGCCGAGGGCCGGGCCCAGCTGGTCCAGGTGGGCGGCGGTGAGGTCCCGGATCGCGGCGATGCCGAAGTCCTCGCCCACGGACCAGCGGCGTTCGGTGACCCGCATCACCGCGCCGAACATGGCCACCAGCAGCCGGGGCCGGGGATCGGCGTCCACGTCCAGGCCCTCGCGCCCGGCGATGACGCGGGCGATCTCCTCCTCCAGCTCCGTCGAACGGCGCAGGTGGACGGCGAGCAGTGCGGGCGTCGACTCGATCGCCCGGTAGGAGCGCATGTGCAGTTCCAGCGGGACGACGCGCTCGATCGCCTCGCCGATGGTGTCCCAGTTCTCCAGCGCGGCCCGGCGCAGCGCCTCCAGCGGCGGCTCGTGCGCCGGCCGCTCGCGCACCGCCTCCAGGTAGTGGGCCTGCACGAGCCGCGTCACGAAGAGCGCGGCGTCCTCCTTGCCCGCGAAGTAGCGGAAGAAGGTGCGCTGCGAGACGCCGACGACGTCGGCGATGTCGTCGACGGTGGTCCGCTCGAAGCCGCGGGTGGTGAACAGTTCGAGAGCGGCCCGCAGCAGCGCGTCCCGGGTGCGCTGCTTCTTCAGCTCGCGCAGTCCCGGCCGAGGCGCCGCCGTCCGGACGGGCTCCGCCGCACGCGCCGTCTCCGCCGCGTGCGCCGTCTCCGCCGTGTCCGCTGTTCTCACGCTGCCTCACTTCTCGTCCGACAGTTGTGTCAGTCACCGACTTGTGAATTGATTCGTCAATTGTCAGTGGCTGTCTCTAGTCTCGAACACATAACTAGTCAGACCACCATCGAAGCGACGGGACCGGGGGACAAGGTGCCGCCCGCGGCGTCCGGCCCGCAGCCGGCCAAGGGGCTGCGCGGCCACCCCTGGGTCACCCTCGTCACCGTCGCGGTCGGGGTCATGATGGTGGCCCTCGACGGCACCATCGTGGCGATCGCCAACCCGGCCATCCAGCGCGACCTCGGAGCGACGTTCGCCGAGGTCCAGTGGATAACCAACGGCTACTTCCTGGCCCTCGCGGTCTCCCTGATCACCGCGGGCAAGCTCGGCGACCGGTTCGGCCACCGGCAGACCTTCCTCATCGGCGTGGTCGGCTTCGCCGCCGCCTCCGGGGCCATCGGCATGTCCGACAGCATCGCCCTGGTCGTCGCCTTCCGCGTCCTGCAAGGTGTGTTCGGCGCGCTGCTGATGCCGGCCGCGCTCGGCCTGCTGCGCGCGACCTTCCCGGCCGAGAAGCTCAACATGGCCATCGGCATCTGGGGCATGGTCATCGGTGCCTCCACGGCGGGCGGCCCGATCCTGGGCGGCGTCCTCGTCGAGCGCGTCAGCTGGCAGTCGGTGTTCTTCATCAACATCCCGGTCGGCATCCTCGCCGTGGTGCTCGGCGTCGTGATCCTGCTCGACCACCGCGCGGAGAACGCGCCGCGCTCCTTCGACCTGCTCGGCATCGCCCTGCTCTCGGCCGCGATGTTCTGCCTCGTGTGGGCCCTGATCAAGGCCCCGGAGTGGGGCTGGGGCGACGGGCAGACCTGGCTGTGGCTCGCCGCCTCCGTCGCCGGCTTCCTGCTGTTCGCCCTCTGGGAGTCGAAGGTCAAGGAACCGCTGATCCCGCTGGCGCTGTTCCGCTCGGTGCCGCTGTCCGCGGGTGTCGTCCTGATGGTCCTGATGGCCATCGCCTTCATGGGCGGCCTGTTCTTCGTCACCTTCTACCTCCAGAACGTGCACGGCATGGGCCCGATCGACGCCGGTCTGCACCTGCTGCCGCTCACCGGCATGATGATCGTCGGCTCGCCGCTCGCCGGCGCGATGATCACCAAGTTCGGCCCGCGCGTCCCCCTGGCCGGCGGCATGGCGGTCACCGCCCTCGCCATGTACGGCATGTCCACGCTGAAGGTGGACACCGGCAGCGGCCTGATGTCGCTCTGGTTCGCGCTGCTCGGTCTCGGCCTCGCGCCCGTGATGGTCGGCGCCACGGAGGTCATCGTCGGCAACGCGCCGATGGAGCTCTCCGGTGTGGCCGGCGGTCTCCAGCAGGCCGCCATGCAGATCGGCGGCAGCCTCGGTACGGCCGTGCTGGGCGCCGTGATGGCCTCCAAGGTCGACAACGACCTGCCGGGCAACTGGGCGGACGCGGGCCTGCCGCAGCTCACGCCGGAACAGCTGGGCCAGGCCTCCGAGGCCGTCCAGGTCGGCGTGGCGCCGGTCGCCGAGGGCACGCCGGGGCAGATCGCCGCGCGGATCACCGACGTCGCGCACGACACGTTCATCTCCGGCATGAGCCTGGCCTCCCTGACCGCCGCGGGCGTCGCCGCCTTCGCGGTCCTGGTCGCCTTCCTCACCAAGCGCGGTGCGAACGCGGAGGCGGGCGCGGGCGTCGGCCACATCTGACGCGCCGTCCGGCGTCCGGACACGGGTGGGCCCCCGGCTCTCGCCGGGGGCCCTTCCCCACTGCTCAGACGATTCCGGCCGTCGCGCGGTCCGGCCCGGTCCCTGACCACGTCCGGCCACGTGACCGGGGGTCCCCGCGCGTGCCGTGTCCGAAGCTCGCCATCTTCAACTCCCCTGAACCCGTTGCCGATCGGGTTCGTTCCGGGTTCGCGTGACGAGTACCCCCGTGTACATGTTCAATCACCGGGCCCTCGCGCCACCCCGGCCTACGGCCGAGTGCCCTCCCGCAGGGCCGCGACCTGGGCCCGCAGCGCGCGCACCTCCTCGGTCAGCTCCTCGATGGCCGCCGTCTGCCGCCGTTCCTCGGCGTCGTCCTTCTCGAACCGGGCGATGAACCAGGCCGCGATGTTCGCGGTGACCACACCGAGCAGGGCGATCCCGGACAGCATCAGCCCGACCGCCAGCGCCCTCCCGAGGCCCGTCGTCGGCGCCATGTCGCCGTACCCGACGGTCGTCATCGTCGTGAACGCCCACCACACGGCGTCCCCCAGCGTGTGGATGGACGCCCCCGGCTCGCCCCGCTCCACCTCCAGCACGGCCAGCGCGCCGAAGATCAGCAGTCCCAGGCAGCAGCCCGCGACATACGTCGTCACCCTGACCTGCGACGCCATCCGCGCCCGCTGCCCGGCGAGCAGCAGCATCGACACCAGCTTCAGCAGCCGCAGCGGCTGCAGCAGCGGCAGCGCGACCGCGAGCAGCGCCAGCGGGTTGCCGCGCACGAACCGCAGCCGGTCCTCGCTCAGCCACAGCCGGACGGCGTAGTCGAGGGCGAAGGCCGCCCACACCGCCCAGTTGGCCACATGGCACGCGGTCAGAACGGCCTCCGGCGCGTCCGGCTTCACCACCGGCACGGCGTAGGCGACCGCGAAGAGGACGGCCAGCGCCAGCAGCGGGCCCTGGGTGTGCCGCTCCCAGCGGGCGACCTTGGTTTCCCGCCCACCGCTCACGACCGCGTCGATGCTCATGCCCGGCATCGTAGGAAACGCCCGAGGGCGGCGGGGCCACCGGCCCGCCGCCCTCACCCGCCGAACCGTGCCGGCCGCGCGGAGCGCTACGCGTCGCCGCCCGCCGCGCCCGGGTCCGCGGCCGTCACGTCCAGGAGCTGGTAGCGGTCGACGGCCTGCTTCAGCACCGACCGGTCGACCTTGCCCTCCCGGGCCAGCTCGGTCAGCACGCCGACCACGATCGACTGCGCGTCGATGTGGAAGAAGCGGCGGGCCGCGCCGCGCGTGTCGGCGAAGCCGAAGCCGTCCGCGCCGAGCGACTGGTACGTGCCCGGCACCCACCGCGCGATCTGGTCCGGCACCGCCCGCATCCAGTCCGACACCGCCACGAACGGCCCCTGAGCCCCGGCCAGCTTCCGCGTCACGTACGGCACCCGCTGCTCCTCCTCCGGGTGCAGCAGGTTGTGCTCCTCGCAGGCCACGGCGTCGCGCCGCAGCTCGTTCCAGGAGGTCGCCGACCAGACGTCCGCCCTGACGTTCCACTCCTCGGCGAGGATCCGCTGCGCCTCGATCGCCCACGGCACGGCGACACCCGACGCGATGATCTGCGCGGGAAGCGCGCCGGACGTGCCCTCGCTCAGCCGGTGGATGCCCTTGAGGATCCCCTCGACGTCCACGCCCTCCGGCTCGGCCGGGTGCTGGATCGGCTCGTTGTAGACGGTGAGGTAGTAGAAGACGTCCTCGCCGTGCGGGTGTTCCTCGTCCGCGCCGTACATCCGGCGCAGGCCGTCCTTGACGATGTGCGCGATCTCGAAGCCGAACGCCGGGTCGTACGCGACGCACGCCGGGTTGGTCGAGGCGAGCAGCTGCGAGTGGCCGTCCGCGTGCTGGAGACCCTCACCGGTCAGGGTCGTACGCCCGGCGGTCGCGCCCAGCACGAAACCGCGCGAGAGCTGGTCGGCCATCTGCCAGAACTGGTCGCCGGTGCGCTGGAAACCGAACATCGAGTAGAAGACGTACACCGGGATCAGCGGCTCGCCGTGCGTGGCGTACGCCGATCCCGCGGCGATCAGCGAGGCCGTGCAGCCGGCCTCGGAGATGCCGTCGTGCAGCATCTGGCCGTTCGGAGCCTCCTTGTAGGCGAGCAGCAGATCACGGTCCACCGCCTCGTACTGCTGGCCCAGCGGGTTGTAGATCTTCGCGCTCGGGAAGAACGAGTCCATGCCGAACGTGCGGTATTCGTCCGGTGCGATCAGCACGAACCGCCTGCCGATCTCCTTGTCCCGCATGAGGTCCTTCAGCAGCCGGACGAACGCCATGGTCGTCGCGATGGACTGCTGACCGGAGCCCTTCTTCACGGTCGCGTACGCCTTGTCGTCCGGCAGCGCGAGCGCCTTGGACCGCACCACGCGCGTCGGCACGTACCCGCCGAGGCTCCTGCGGCGGTCGTGCATGTACTGGATCTCCTCCGAGTCCCGGCCCGGGTGGTAGTACGGCGGCACGCCGGACTCCAGCTCCTGGTCGGAGATCGGCAGGTGCAGCCGGTCCCGGAAGCGCTTCAGGTCGTCGACCGTCAGCTTCTTCATCTGGTGCGTGGCGTTGCGGCCCTCGAAGTTCGGACCCAGCGTCCAGCCCTTGATCGTCTTCGCCAGGACGACCGTCGGCTGGCCCTTGTGCTCGACGGCCGCCTTGTACGCCGCGTAGATCTTCCGGTGGTCGTGGCCGCCGCGCCCCAGGTGCAGGATCTGGTCGTCGGTCATGCCCTCGACCATGGCCCGCAGCCGGTGGTCGTCGCCGAAGAAGTGGTCGCGGATGTACGCGCCGGACTCGGTGGCGTACGTCTGGAACTGGCCGTCCGGCGTGGTGTTCATCCGGTTGACCAGCACGCCGTCGCGGTCCTGCGCGAGCAGCGGGTCCCACGTGCGGTCCCACACCAGCTTGATCACGTTCCAGCCGGCGCCCCGGAAGATCGACTCCAGCTCCTGGATGATCTTGCCGTTGCCGCGCACCGGACCGTCGAGGCGCTGGAGGTTGCAGTTGACGACGAAGGTCAGGTTGTCCAGTCCCTCGCGGGCCGCGATCGACAACTGGCCCAGCGACTCCGGCTCGTCCATCTCGCCGTCGCCGAGGAACGCCCACACGTGCGACTTCGAGGTGTCCGCGATCCCGCGCGCGTGCATGTAGCGGTTCATCCGCGCCTGGTAGATCGCGCCGATCGGACCGAGGCCCATCGACACCGTCGGGAACTCCCAGAAGTCCGGCATCGACCGCGGGTGCGGGTACGACGACAGCGCGTGCGGAGCCTTCGACTTCTCCTGCCGGAACCCGTCGAGGTGCTGCTCGCCGAGCCGGTCCAGCAGGAACGCGCGGGCGTAGATGCCCGGCGAGGCGTGCCCCTGGAAGAACACCTGGTCGCCGCCGTCGCCCTCGTCCTTGCCCCGGAAGAAGTGGTTGAAGCCCACGTCGTACAGCGAGGCGGAGGAGGCGAACGTGGCGATGTGGCCGCCGACCCCGATGCCCGGACGCTGGGCCCTGGACACCATCACGGCCGCGTTCCAGCGGGTCGCGTTGAGGATCTTCCGCTCGATCTCCTCGTTGCCGGGGAAGAACGGCTCGTCCTTGGTGGCGATGGTGTTGACGTAGTCCGTGCTGCGCATCTCGGGCACGGCCACGCGCTTCTCACGGGCCCGCTCGATGAGCCGCAGCATCAGGTAGCGGGCCCGCTCCCGGCCGCGCTCGTCGACGGCGGCGTCGAGGGAGTCGAGCCACTCCTGGGTTTCCTCGGGATCGAAGTCAGGAACCTGACTCGGAAGGCCGCCAATGATGATCGGGTTGCGATCGGATCCGGAAGCCACGCTGGTCCTTACCTGTCGGAGGGCTGCTGGGGAGAAGGAAGTCGATGTGCCTGCGCCGTCCCCATCGTGTACCTCTTGGGAGGCAAACGTCATCTTTACCGAGAGGTAACCAATGGGGCGCCCGGCCCGGCCCGGCCCGGCTCGGCGAAGTCGTTCGAGTCTCGTACCCGTGGACGGTTCCCAAATGCGCAAACAGGGCAGAAAGGTGTGGTGTGCGTCACCATGGGCCGGGATGATGTGCACGGACTTGCGGTGACACGGTCAGGATCGTCACCGTTTCGGCGGTCCCGGAGGCCGGGTACTTGCGCGATCCGTCCCGCCCGTGTGGACTACGGCCAATGCTTCGCGCACGCGCGTGGCTGAGATTCCCCCGAGCTCGACAGAGCGGGGGGTACAGAGATTCCAAGACATGATCAGGAGGCAACCCGTGAGCGCGACCGCGGACCACGCGGAGGAGCGGACGAACCCTGCCGCCAGGCTGGGGTTCCAGCCCGGGCAGGTGGTCCAGGAGATCGGCTACGACGACGACGTGGACCAGGAACTCCGCGAGGCCATCGAGGAAGTCGTCGAGGGCGACCTGGTCGACGAGGACTACGACGACGTGGCCGACGCCGTTGTGCTGTGGTTCCGTGACGACGACGGCGACCTGACGGATGCGCTGGTGGATGCCACCACGTACATCGAAGAAGGCGGCGCGATCCTGCTCCTCACGCCGAAGACCGGCCGTGCGGGGTACGTGGAACCGAGCGACATCTCGGAAGCCGCCACGACGGCAGGGCTGACGGCGTCCAAGAGCGTCAGCGTGGGCAAGGACTGGAGCGGAAGCCGCCTGGCCACGCCCAAGGCGGCCAAGTCCAAGAAGTGACCCCCGCCGGCACATGACCCACCGGACGGGCCGGGCCGTCGCGCCCGGTCCGTCCGAAGGTCCCGGCCCGTCCGAGGGTCCCCGGTGATCGCTGCGTAGGGTGGACCCACCACCCGAACAGCCCCACCGAAGGGACACCCGGCGCGATGGCGATCCAGGTCGGCGAAAAGGCCCCCGACTTCGAGCTCAAGGACAACCACGGCGCGACCGTGAAGCTCTCCGACTTCCGCGGTCACAAGAACGTCGTCCTGCTCTTCTACCCGTTCGCCTTCACCGGCGTGTGCACCGGTGAGCTCTGCGAACTGCGGGACCACCTGCCCCACTTCTCGGACCGCGACACCCAGGTGCTCGCCGTCTCGAACGACTCCATCCACACCCTGCGCGTCTTCGCCGAGCAGGAGGGCCTGGAGTACCCGCTGCTGTCCGACTTCTGGCCGCACGGCAACGTCTCGCGCGCCTACGGCGTCTTCGACGAGGACAAGGGTTGCGCCGTGCGCGGAACCTTCATCATCGACAAGGAGGGCGTCGTGCGCTGGACCGTCGTCAACGGCCTGCCGGACGCCCGCGACCTGAACGACTACGTGAAGGCGCTCGACACCCTGTGATTCCTGCCCGCCAGGGCCTGCGACGCACGGGAACCCGTCACTAGGATCGACTCGTTGATCCGACATCCAGCACTACGGGGCTCCCCGGCCCCAGGACACCAATGGAGGACTCGTGGGAGTCAGCCTCAGCAAGGGCGGCAACGTTTCGCTGACCAAGGAGGCTCCGGGCCTGACCGCGGTCATCGTCGGTCTGGGGTGGGACGTGCGCACCACGACCGGCACGGACTTCGACCTCGACGCCAGCGCCCTGCTGCTGAACAGCACCGGCAAGGTCGCCAACGACCAGCACTTCATCTTCTTCAACAACCTCAAGAGCCCCGACGGTTCCGTCGAGCACACCGGTGACAACATCACCGGTGAGGGCGAGGGCGACGACGAGCAGATCAAGGTCAACCTCGCCGCCGTCCCGGCCGAGATCGAGAAGATCGTCTTCCCGGTCTCGATCTACGACGCCGAGAACCGCCAGCAGTCCTTCGGCCAGGTCCGCAACGCGTTCATCCGCGTCGTGAACCAGGCGGGCGAGGCGGAGATCGCCCGCTACGACCTGTCCGAGGACGCCTCCACGGAGACCGCGATGGTCTTCGGCGAGCTGTACCGGCACGGCGCGGAGTGGAAGTTCCGCGCCATCGGCCAGGGCTACGCCTCGGGCCTGCGCGGCATCGCGCAGGACTTCGGCGTGAACGTCTGACGCGGGGCGCACGCCCGCATCGTCCGGCGCCGCACGGTTTGCGTGCGGCGCCGGACGCGCAGGACAACCAAAGACAGCAGCATCACCCGGGGAGGGACCAGAACATGGGCGTCACGCTCGCCAAGGGAGGCAACGTCTCCCTGTCCAAGGCCGCACCGAACCTCACTCAGGTGATGATCGGGCTCGGCTGGGACGCGCGCTCCACCACCGGAGCCCCCTTCGACCTGGACGCCAGCGCGCTGGTGTGCAGCGGCGGCCGGGTGCTCGGCGACGAGTGGTTCATCTTCTACAACCAGCTCAAGAGCCCGGACGGCTCGGTGGAGCACACCGGTGACAACCTCACCGGTGAGGGCGACGGCGACGACGAGTCCGTTCTGATCGACCTCTCCAAGGTGCCCGCGCAGTGCGACAAGATCGTCTTCCCGGTCTCCATCCACATGGCCGACGAGCGCGGCCAGACCTTCGGCCAGGTCAGCAACGCGTTCATCCGCGTGGTGAACCAGGCCGACGGCCAGGAACTCGCCCGCTACGACCTCAGCGAGGACGCCTCCACGGAGACCGCGATGATCTTCGGTGAGGTGTACCGGTACCAGGGCGAGTGGAAGTTCCGAGCCGTGGGACAGGGGTACGCGTCGGGGCTGCGAGGCATCGCTCTAGACTTCGGAGTCAACGTTTCGTAAAGCCGGGTGCGGCGCGGGGGAGACCCGTACACCCCGTACACAAGGGATTGGGTAGCCAGTGGTTCTGAAAACCTTCGGCTGGTCGTTCGCGGTCACCGCGCTCGGACTGGTCGCAGCGGTCTTCTACGGGGGGTGGACCGCCTTCGGCATCGTGGCGATCCTCTCCGTACTCGAGATCTCGCTGTCGTTCGACAACGCGGTGGTCAACGCCGGCATCCTGAAGAAGATGAATGCCTTCTGGCAGAAGATCTTCCTCACCATCGGCATTCTGATCGCCGTCTTCGGCATGCGACTGGTCTTTCCCGTCGTCATCGTCGCCGTCAGCGCCCAGCTGGGGCCGATCGAGGCCGTCGACCTCGCGCTCACCGACAAGGATCGCTACCAGGAGCTCGTCACCGACGCCCACCCGGCGATCGCCGCGTTCGGTGGCATGTTCCTGCTGATGATCTTCCTCGACTTCATCTTCGAGGACCGTGACATCAAGTGGCTCGGCTGGATCGAGCGCCCGCTCGCCAAGCTCGGCAAGGTCGACATGCTGTCGGTCTGCATCGCCCTGATCATCCTGCTGATCACGGCCATGACCTTCGCGACCCACGCCCACCTGCACGCGGGGCCGGCGAACAAGGCGGAGACGGTCCTCCTCTCGGGTGTCGCCGGTCTGATCACGTACATGATCGTCGGTGGTCTCTCCGGCTACTTCGAGGACAAGCTCGAAGAGGAGGAGGAACGCGAGCACGAGCAGGAGGAAGAGGCCGCGAAGAAGGGCAAGCCGCGCTCCGCGGTCGCCCTCGCGGGCAAGGCCGCGTTCTTCATGTTCCTCTACCTGGAGGTCCTGGACGCGTCGTTCTCCTTCGACGGCGTCATCGGCGCCTTCGCCATCACCAACGACATCGTGCTGATGGCCCTCGGCCTCGGCATCGGCGCCATGTACGTCCGGTCGCTCACCGTGTACCTGGTCCGCCAGGGCACCCTCGACGACTACGTGTACCTGGAGCACGGCGCGCACTACGCGATCGGCGCGCTCGCCATGATCCTGCTGATCACCATCCAGTACGAGATCCACGAGCTGATCACCGGCCTGATCGGCGTCGCCCTGATCGGCTGGTCGTTCTGGTCCTCCGTGCGGCGCAACAAGGCGCTGGCGGCAGCCGAGGGCGAAGCGGGTTCGGACGACAAGACCGAGGTGTCGTCCGGGGTGTGACACCCGACCGGGTGAGGAACGCTCTGTGCGGGGCGGCCGTCAGGAGGAGTCCTGGGCGGCCGCCCCGTTTCGGTCGGTCCACAAGTGAACGTGGGGGCGGGAATTGGGCATCTTGGACGGTCTGTGGCGCGGACGCCGGGCCGACTTCGACTCGGGCAGCGCGTCCAGCAACGCCATCGAGCTGACCAAACGGCACAGTCAGGTGTCGCTGACGAAGCAGGGCGCGGCCACGGGCCACCTGCGCGTCAACCTGAACTGGCGCATGCGGACGTCCGACATCGGCGGCTCGCAGCGTGAGAGCCTGCTGCGGCACCCCTTCAAGGCGCTGAAGCCGCCGGAGGTCATGGGCCACAGCCAGAGCATGGTCAACGTCGACCTCGACCTCGGCTGCCTGTACGAACTCCAGGACGGCACCAAGGGCGTCGTCCAGCCGCTCGGCGGCTACCTCGGGGACGTGAACGCGCCGCCGTACGTCAAGATCAGCGGCGACGACCGGTTCGGCTCGGCGTCCGGCGAGACGCTGTACGTCAACCTCGACCACCGCGAGAACATCAAGCGGCTGCTGGTGTTCGTCTACATCTACGACCAGACGCCCGCGTTCGACCGGACGCACGCGATCGTGACGCTGTTCCCCAGCAACGGGCCGCGCATCGAGATCGGCCTCGACGAGCGGCACCCGCAGGCCCGCTCCTGCGCGGTGGTGATGCTCGAGAACGTCAAGGGCGAGATCATGGTCCGGCGCGAGGTGAAGTTCGTCTACGGCTTCCAGGGCGAGCTGGACCGGCTGTACGGGTGGGGACTGCAGTGGGGGCGGGGCTACAAGTCCAAGGCGGACCGCTGACCCGCCCCACCGCGCGGCCCGGCCCGCTCCTCACCCGCTCCAGCCGCTCGCCTACCGCCCGATGAACTGCGGGCCCTGGGGAGGCAGCCGGAAGTCCGGGTCGGGGCCGGCCGGCTGGGGGTAGCCGTAGCCCTGGGCCGCCGGGGCCGGCTGCGGATAGCCGTAGGCCGGTGCCGCGCTCGTGGGCTGCGGGTAGCCGTACGACGGCCGCTGCTGAGGCTGAGGCTGGGGCTGCGGATAGCCGTAGGCGGGCTGGGCCGGGACCGCCGCCGTGGGCTGCTCCGGCGGGAGCGGCTGGGAGACCTCCGGACGGGGGGTGACCCGCGTCGGGCCCTCCGACTGCTCCGACTGCTGCTCCGACTCGTCCACCGAGATGCCGAAGTCGGTGGCCAGGCCCTTCAGGCCGTTGCTGTAGCCCTCGCCGAGCGCGCGGAACTTCCAGCCCTCCCCGCGCCGGTACAGCTCGCCGCAGATCAGCGCGGTCTCCTCGCCGGTCTCCGGTTTGACGTCGAAGGACGCGATTGGCTCGGCGTCGGCGGCCGTCGCGTCGTACAGCAGGATGCGCAGCGCCTGTACGCGGTCGAAGGTGACGCCGTCCGCCGAGGCGACCAGCAGAATCCGCCCCACGGAGGCCTCGACACCCAAGAGGTCTGTCTGGATCGTGTCGGTGAGGGCCTCGGCGTCGCGCTTCTTGCCGAGCCGCCAGACCTGCCCGGAGGGGTGCCGGGGCTGGTTGTAGAAGACGAAGTCCTCGTCGGAGCGCACGCGACCGTCGGGGCCGAGGAGCAGCGCGGAGGCGTCGACGTCCGGGACCCCCTGCCCGGGAGTCCAGCGCAGCACGGCACGTACCGTGGTGGCTTCCAGCGGGACGTTCGACCCCTTCAGCATCGCGTGCGTCATGCGGTCATCCTGCCCTGTCGGTCCTGGTCACGACAACGCGGGGGAGGGGATTCCGGTGGCCGTCCCGGGGAACACGGGGGGCGTCGTGTCGGCCGATCGGCGTGTGCGCGTTACGTGGAGTTCATGCCTGCTGGGAACCCCCGACACGGACTTCTACGTACTATTACCGGCCACCTTGGACGGACCAAGGGTCACCAAGACACCACGGGGGAGTTTTATGCGGCATTTCGGGCACATCGCCCCTGAGGTGCGGGAACGTATCTTCCACCGGGAGCCCAGCGAGTTCACCGCGGACTCCCCGACCAGGCTGCTGTCCGCGGCACTGGGCGCCACGCTCTACAGTCCGGCCACCCGGCCCAGACTCGCGGACGACATCCTCAAGCAGGCCGCCCGCGGCGTGGTGTCGATGGTGCTGTGCCTGGAGGACTCCATCGACGACGCGGACGTACCGGCGGGCGAGGACAACCTCGTCCGGCAGTTCACCGACCTCGCCGGACGGCCGGGCGCCGACCCGCCGCTGCTGTTCGTCCGGGTCCGGGCGCCCGAGCAGATCCCCGACCTGGTGCGCAGGCTCGGCCCCGCCGTCCGGCTGCTGTCCGGGTTCGTGCTGCCGAAGTTCACCGAGGAACGCGGCATGGCGTTCCTGGAGGCCCTCGCCGGCGCCGAGGCCGCCTGCGGCCGGCGGCTGTTCGCGATGCCCGTCCTGGAGTCCCCCGAGCTGCTCTACCGGGAGACGCGCGTGGCCACCCTGGAGGGCATCTTCCGCGCGGTCGACAAGTACCGCGACCGGGTCCTCGCGCTCCGCCTCGGCGTCACCGACTTCTGCTCCTCCTACGGCCTGCGCCGCGGCCCCGACATGACCGCCTACGACGTGCAGGTCGTCGCGTCCGTGATCTCCGACGTGGTCAACATGCTGGGACGCGCCGACGGCACCGGCTTCACCGTCACCGGGCCCGTGTGGGAGTACTTCCGCGTCCAGGAGCGCATGTTCAAGCCGCAGCTGCGGCAGAGCCCCTTCCTGGAGGTGAAGGCCGTGGCACTGCGCGAGAAACTGATCGAGCACGCCATGGACGGCCTGCTGCGGGAGATCTCCCTCGACCACGCCAACGGCCTGCTCGGCAAGACCTGCATCCACCCCTCCCACGTGCTGCCGGTGCACGCGCTGTCCGTCGTCAGCCACGAGGAGTTCAGCGACGCCCAGGACATCCTGCGGCCCGAGCGGTGCGGCGGGGGCGTGCTGAGGTCGGCGTACACGAACAAGATGAACGAGGTGAAGCCCCACCGCGCCTGGGCGGAGCGCACGATGCTGCGCGCCGAGGCGTTCGGCGTCGCCAACGAGGACATCGGCTTCGTCGAGCTGCTCGCCGCCGGTCTCACGGACAGCGAGTGACCGGCGGGTATCCGAAAACCGGCACCCGGCCCGGCCGGGAACACGATTTCGGTTCCGGCTCGGGCGCAGGATATTCATGAAGGCGAACAGGGAGGTGCACGAGCGCGTGCGATACGGGGAGCAGGACGGGCCGTCCGACGGCACCGACGGCATATGGTCCGGGCGCTGGGTCGCCGAACGGCTCGGCGTGCGGCTGGCCGGCGACGACTCGCTGACCGGCCTGCTGGGCCTCGCCCTGCGCCGCAACCCGAAACGGGCCCACCTGCTCGTGTCCAACGTGCTCGGCAAACACGTGCCGCAGTCGCCGTCCGTCGTCTACGGCCACGGGTTCCGGCTCGGCCGCCGGGTGCGCGAGCTGCTGGGCTCCGAGGCCGCCGACGCGGTCGTCCTCGGCTACGCGGAGACCGCGACGGGCCTCGGCCACTCGGTCGCCGACGGCGTCGGACTCGCCCCCTACCTGCACTCCACCCGCCGCCCGGTCGACGGCGTCGCCACGGCCGGCGGCTTCGAGGAGTCCCACTCGCACGCCACGTCCCACCTGCTGCTGCCCGCCGACCCGGCGCTGCTGGCGGGGGACGGCCCGCTCGTCCTCGTCGACGACGAGTTCTCCACCGGCAACACGGTCCTCAACACCATCAGGGACCTCCACGAGCGGTATCCGCGGCGGCGCTACGTCGTGGTCGCGCTCGTCGACATGCGGTCGCCGGCCGACGCGGGCCGCCTCGCGGACTTCGCCCGGGAGATCGGCGCCCGCGTCGACCTGGTGACGGCCGCCGCGGGCACCGTGGAGCTGCCCGAGGGGGTGCTGGAGAAGGGGCAGGAGCTGGTGACGCGCCATGAGCGGGAGCCGGCGGTGCGGCACGAGCGGGAGCCGGCGGCGCCGGACGGGGCGGAGCGCGCCGGCACGGCCGGTCCGACGCCCGCGGGGCCGCTTCCCGGCGAGGCCCGCGCCCGCCCTCACGCCCAGCCCCCTGGCCGCCCCCACGTCACCCGCGTGGACCTGCGCTGGCCCCGCGGCGTGCCCGACGGCGGTCGGCACGGCTTCACGCCCGCGCACCGCGCCCGCCTGGAGGCCGCCCTGCCCGCCATGGCGGCCCGCCTCGCCGAGGCCCTGCCCGCCGACGCCCGCCGCGTGCTCGTCCTCGGCTTCGAGGAGCTGATGTACGCGCCGCTGCGACTCGCCCGCGAACTGGAGCAGACCGCCGGCGCCGACGTCCGCTTCTCCACCACCACCCGCTCACCCGTCCTCGCCGTCGACGACCCCGGCTACGCCATACGCACCCGCCTGGTCTTCTCCGCGCACGACGACCCGGCCGACGGCCCCGGCGAGCGCTACGCCTACAACGTCGCGGGCGCCGGCTTCGACGCCGTCGTCGCGGTCGTCGACTCCGTCGCCGACACCCCCGCCCTGCACGCGCCCGACGGACTGCTCGCCGCGCTCGCCGCGCACACCCCCCGGGTCCTGCTCGCGGTCGTGCCGTCGTACGTCCCCACCGAAAGGCCCCCGATGCTGCCCGAGCCCCTCCGCGGCCCCGCCTTCTCCTCGTACCCGCCCGAGGAGGTCGGCTGGCTGCTCCAGGACCTCTCGGACGTGACCCTGGAGGCGCCCACCGAGGAACGCGAGGAGGCCATCCAGAGCGGCGGCGCCCACTACGCCGAGTCCCTGCCCGTCGAGTACCAGCCCAGCGACCAGTACCAGGAGCTGTTCCAGGCCGCGCTGGACACCTCCGCCGCCCGCATCGCGCAGGCCGCCGGCGCCGTGACCGAGCTGATCCTCGCCGAGCGCTCCCCGAGACCCGTCCTCGTCTCCCTGGCCCGCGCCGGCACCCCCATCGGCATCCTCATGCGCCGCTGGGCCCAGCACCGGCACGGCCTCGACCTGCCGCACTACGCCGTGTCCATCGTGCGGGGCCGCGGCATCGACGCCAACGCGCTGCGCCGGCTGGCCGCCGACCACGACCCGCGCGACGTCGTGTTCGTCGACGGCTGGACCGGCAAGGGCGCCATCACCCGCGAACTCGCCGCCGCCCTGCGCGAGTTCGAGGAGAGCGACGGCATCACCGGCTTCGACCCGGAGATCGCCGTCCTCGCCGACCCCGGCTCCTGCGTCCGCACCTACGGCACCCGCGAGGACTTCCTCATCCCCTCGGCCTGCCTCAACTCCACCGTCTCCGGCCTGATCTCCCGCACCGTGCTGCGCGCCGACCTCGTCGGCCCGCACGACTACCACGGCGCGAAGTTCTACCGCGAACTCGCCGGCGCCGACGTCTCCGTCGCCTTCCTGGACGCCGTCTCCGCCCGCTTCCCCGAGGTCACCGACGCCGTCGACCGGCAGGTCAAGGAACTCCTCGCCGCCGACCGCGACCCCACCTGGGAGGGCTGGGCGGCCGTCGAGCGCATCAGCGAGGAGTACGGCATCCACGACGTGAACCTCGTCAAGCCCGGAGTCGGCGAGACCACCCGGGTGCTGCTGCGCCGCGTGCCGTGGAAGATCCTCGCCCGGCAGAACGCCGGAAGTGACCTCGACCACGTGCGACTGCTCGCCGAGCAGCGCGGGGTGCCCGTCGAGGAGGTCGCCGAACTCCCCTACACCTGCGTCGGGTTGATCCACCCGCGCTTCACACGCGGCGCCACCGGCGCCGACGGCCGGGCGGTGACCCTCTGATGCCGGTACTCGTCGCGAGCGACCTCGACCGCACGCTCATCTACTCGGCGGCGGCCCTCGCCCTCACCATGCCGGACGCCCGGGCGCCCCGGCTGCTGTGCGTGGAGGTCCACGAGAGCAAACCGCTGTCCTACCTGACGGAGACGGCGGCTCAGCTGCTCACCGACCTCGGTGACGCGGCGCTGTTCGTGCCCACCACGACCCGCACCCGCAAGCAGTACCAGCGCATCAACCTGCCGGGACCGCCCCCGAAGTACGCGATCTGCGCCAACGGCGGTCACCTGCTCGTGGACGGCGTCTCCGACCCCGAGTGGCACGCGCGCGTGACCGCGCGGCTGGCCGACGAGTGCGCGCCGCTGACCGAGGTGCGCGAGCACCTCATGAACACGGCCGACCCGCTGTGGGTGCGCAAGCACCGCGTCGCCGAGGACCTGTTCGCCTACCTCGTCGTCGAGCGCGACCTGCTGCCCGAGGAGTGGGTGAAGGACCTCGCGGTGTGGGCGGAGAACCGCGGCTGGACGGTGTCCCTCCAGGGCCGCAAGATCTACGCCGTGCCGAAGCCGCTCACCAAGAGCGCCGCGATGCGCGAGGTCGCCCGCCGCACCGGCGCCGCCCTCACCCTCGCCGCCGGAGACTCCCTCCTCGACGCCGACCTGCTGCTGGCCGCCGACCGGGGCTGGCGCCCCGGCCACGGCGAACTCGCCGACGCCGACTGGACGGCACCGGCGATCACCGCCCTCCCCGAGCGGGGCGTGCTCGCGGGGGAGCGCATCCTGCGGGAGTTCCTGCGTGAGGTGCGCGGGAGCGCGTAGCGGCAGTCGGCCGGGGGGCACCCCGGCCGGTAGCCGGTCGGGCGCGGCACGGCCCGGTAACCGGTCGGGCCGCCCCGGCCCGGTGGGGTCAGCCGCAGCAGCCCCCGCCGCAGCAGCCGCCTCCGCCGCCCTGTCTGGGGGCGGGGGCCGGCGCGGACGCCGAAGCCGAACCGCCGACGGCGACCGTCGACAGCAGCTTCACCGTGTCGTCGTGGCCCGCGGGCAGCTCGCGGGGGCGGCGGACTCCGCCATGGGACGGCTCAGTTCGAACGTGTCGCCGCAGGTCCGGCAGCGGTACTCGTAGCGAGGCATGCGCACAGATTAACGGCCGCCGCCCGCACGTCGTAGGCCTGTGGAAAACGCCCGCCGCCGGCCTGTGGAAAACCTGCCCGGCGGTCCCGTCCGTGGTCCGCGGTCAGTGGCCCGCGCCGCGCTCCTCGCGTATCCGCGACACCACGTCGGCCACCGACCGGCGCACGGCGTCCGTCTCCGTCAGGAAGCGCCAGTAGTCGGGGTGCCGGCCCTCCAGCGTGCCGATCGCCCGGTCCAGGCGGGCCACCGCGTCGTCCAGCGGGCGCGCGTGCCGCGGGTCCGGGGTGTTGCGGCCCGCCATCGCCAGGCGCTGCGCGTCCCGGATCGCGAACCGGGTCCGCTCGATCTCCGCCTGCGGGTCCTTCTGCACGGCGTTCAGCCGCCGCAGCCGGTCGCCGGCCGCCGACACCGCCTCGTCCGTCGCGTTGAGCAGCGCCCGCACCGTCGACAGCAGCGCCGTCGCGTCCGGCCAGCGCTGCTCGTCGCGGGCGGTCGCCGCCTCGCGCAGCTTCGCCTCGGCCTGCCGTACCGTCTCCACGGCCTGGTCCGGCACGTGCTGGAGGTCCTGCCAGCAGGCGGCCGTGAAGCGGCGCCGCAGCTCGCTCAGGACGGGCTCGACCTGCTCGGTGCGCGTGGTCAGGGCCTCGGCGCGGGTGCGCAGCGACACCAGCCGGTGCCCGATCTCGGCGGCCCGTTCCGGCAGCCGCTCCGCCTCCGCGCGGACCGCCTCGGCCTCGCGCGTGACCCGCTCGGCCCGCTCCAGCGTCTGCGGCACACCGTGCTGTCCGGCGCCCTGGTTCAGCCGGGTCAGTTCCGGCGCGAGCGCGGCGAGCCGGGCGGCGAGGTCGTCCGCGCGCAGGCCCGAACCCCGCGCCGCGTCCAGGGCGTTGGAGGCGGCGAGCAGGGACTGCCGGGCCCGCTCCACGGCGGGCGCGAGGCGGGCCAGTTGGGTCTCGGCCTTGCCGAGCAGCGGGCCGAGCCCTTCGGTGAAACGGTCCAGCTCCTGCTTCACCCGGTCCAGTTCGCCCTTGGCCTCGGTCAGTTCCGCGCGGGCGCGGGCGGCGACCGACGCCTCCAGGTCGTCCCGGTCGAGGTCGTGGGCGTCCACGGCGTCGATGTACCGGTGGCTGGCCTCGTCGATGCGGCGGCCGAGCGCCTCGAAGTCGGTGACGGCCCGGCGGGCCGCGGGGGAGGCGTCGACGGCGGTGATCGTCTCGATGGAGATCCGCAGGTCCCGCTGGGCGGTGTCCAGCTCGTAGAAGGCGGCGGCCGCCGCGTCCTTCGCGGCCTGCGCCTCGGCCCGCTGGCTCTCGGCCCGCCCGCCGAACCAGCGCCGGGTGCCGCCGCCGGCGAACGCGGCGGGCAGCACGAGCACGGCGGTCAGCGGCAGCGCGATCAGGGTCAGCGCGTCCCGCAGCGGTCCGGGGGCGCGGGCCGCGCGGCGTGCGCGCGGGCCCGGTGTACGGGGAGCGCGGCGGCGCGCGCGCGGCGCGAACGGCGAGTACGGCCGCGATGGTGTCGCCGTCACATCCCTCTCCCGTGCTGTGTCCGCCCTGCCCGGTGTCCTGTCATTCTCCCACCGGTTAAGGACGAACACACGGGCCGATCAGTTCGCGGTCCGGACCGTGACTTTCCCGTCGCCGGTGTGCGCGGACACCACGTGGGCGCTCGTGTCGCTCCTGGGCACGGACACGTCGACCGAGCCGTCCCCCGTCCCGGTCGTCACGCGGTACGTCTCGCGGGGCACCGCGATCGTCACCGAGCCGTCGCCGGTGCGGGCCTCCACCAGATCGGGCACGGCGCCGAGTTCGAGCCGCACCGAGCCGTCCGTCGTACGGGCGGACACCTCGCGCGAGGACACCTCGGCGTGCACCGAGCCGTCGCCGGTGTGCAGCCGGACCGGCCCGGAGGTGTCCGTGACCCGCACGGAGCCGTCACCGGTGCGGACGCGGACGGCTCCGCTGGAGCCGCTCACGCGCACGGAGCCGTCACCGGTGCGGACGCGCAGGGGGCCACTGGAACCGTCGACCCGGACCGAGCCGTCGCCGGTGCGGATGTCGAGGGCCTCGCGGAAGCCGCTCGCGCGCACGGAGCCGTCGCCGTCCTCGACCTTGACGGCGACGCCGCGCGGCACCTCGATGCGGTGCTTGGCGTCGCAGTCGGCGACCACTCCTGAGCACTTCAGGCGCAGCACCAGCCGGTCGTCGTTCATCGTCCAGGTCACCTCGGGTTCGCCACCGAGCGCGACCGAGCCGTCGAACCAGCGGGTGACGCCGACCGTCCCGGCCTTCTGCCCGTCCGCCGCGACGATCTCCAGCCGCGAGTCGTCGGAGTCGACGGTGAGGGTGCGGCCGGACAGCGCGAAGGTCCGGCGCTCGGGGTCCTCGTCCTCCCCGGCGGACGCACAGGCGCCGGCTCCCGCCACCAGCACCGCGACGGCACCGGCGACGGCGGCGGCACGAACGGAGGCGGTACGACGGGCGGTACGGGACATGACGGTCTCCCCCTGGGACGTCCGGCGCGGCGACTCCGCTGCCGGTGCCTGCCCGCTCCTGCGCGGGCTCTTCGACCGTACGGACGACGGCGCCCCCGGGGGATCCGGGCCGCTCCCGGATCCGGGGTGGGGTTAACCCCCGCCGTTCCCCTACTGGTCCGCGGCCCGACAACGGGTTTGCGGGACAGCGCCCCCGGCAAGGTAGGCTGTCGACTCGTTCTGGGTGCGTAGCTCAGGGGTAGAGCGCCTGCCTTACAAGCAGGATGTCGGCGGTTCGAAACCGTCCGCGCCCACCGGCCGTCCAGGTCCGCGTCAGTGACAGACCGCCCCATCCCCGTGCAGGGGGTGGGGCGGTTTTGTGTTGTCCTGCGGCATCCCAATGATCACGAACAGGTCACTTCTGCCGGCCCGAGGCAACCACACAGGTCCTTCACAAGTCGTACGCCCGCAACCCGCGATTTATCCTCAGAGGGACAGGACGAGGCGCAGGCCGCCGGGTTCTTCGTCCTCGACGACCAGGACGCCAGCGGCCAGAACCGCTTGCAGGTCTTCGACCGCAACTGGGTCGTGTGCAGCCAGAAACCCGAGGCCGGCACCTATCCGACGGACACGCCCGTGACGCTGTTCGCGGTGAAGGACGGCGAGAGCTGCTGACCCACCGCTTCGGCTCCGGGCCGACGGGGTCTCTAGGATGACGTCCGTGAACGGCCCCCGAGCGTACGACCGGCGATCACCCCTGTGGTGGTGGCGGGTCGCGTGCGTGCTGGGGGTGCTGGCCGGCGTGCTGGCCATGCACGGGCTCGGGCCCGGCGGGGGCGTGGGGCACGACCACGGCCACGATCATGCCGGGGCTCATGCCGTTCATGGGGCGGCCGTGACGCCCGCCGCGGTGACCGATCCCGTCCTGGGGTGCGCCGACGCCGGCGGGGGCGGGCACGTACGGCACGCCGACCCGACCTGTGCGTCGGGGGCGGTGGGCGGCGGGCCGGTGTTGCCCGCGCTCGTCCTCGACCCGGTTCCGGCGGCGGCCCGCGCCGACGCCGTACGGGCGTACGCGGCCCAGGCGCCGGACGGCGCACGCGCGCCGCCCTCCCTCGCCGAGCTCCAACTCCTGCGGATATAGGCACCGCTCCCGCACCGCGCCTGTCGGCGCGGCGCCGCAGCGTGCCGCAATTCGTTTCGCCTCAGCAGGAGTTCACGTATGACCAGCACCACCATCAAGACCAGCACCCGGAGCGCCACCATGACCGGCGCCCCTGCGCTCATGCGCCATAGGCTCGCGCGGCGCGTCGGCCTCGTCGCCGTCACGGCCGTCGCCGGGGTCGCCCTGGCCGCCTGTGGTGGCGACGGCGACGGCGGACACGGGGGCCACGGCTCCTCGTCCGCGAGCGCCGGGGCCACCGCGGAGGCCGGCGCCTCGGCCGGTTCGCACAACGCCCAGGACGTCGCCTTCGCGCAGGGCATGATCCCGCATCACCGGCAGGCTCTGGAGATGGCCCGCCTGGCCGCCGACCGGGCCGGGTCCGCCGCGGTCAAGGACCTCGCCGCGCGTATCGAGAAGGCGCAGGACCCGGAGATCCGGACCATGTCCGGCTGGCTGGAGACCTGGGGCGAGGACGTGCCGGCGGCGTCGCCCGGCGCGGACCACTCGGCGCACTCCGGGCACGGGGGCATGCCCGGGATGATGTCGGAGAAGGACATGGCCGAGCTGGAGAAGGCGTCGGGCAAGGAGTTCGACACCATGTTCCTGACGCTGATGATCGAGCATCACGAGGGCGCCGTGGAGATGGCCGGCACCGAGAAGGCCGAGGGCCGCTACGGTCCGGCCACGAAGCTGGCCGACGCCATCGCCACCGCGCAGAGCGAGGAGATCGCCGAGATGAACAAGCTGCTCGGCAAGGACTGACGGTGCTACGAGGCGTCGCCGGGGTCCTCCGGCGGCGCCTCGTGCGCGTGCTTGAGTTCGGAGCGGGCGTGCATCCGGTCGGGGCCGGACAGTTCCGTCCAGTAGCGGTGGGTGCTGACGAACACGGCGAGCTCCCGCTCGCGCTGCCGGAGCTTTTCCACCTCGGCCTGTTCGTCGGCCGTCCAGCCCGGTGAGGCCGGGCGCTCGACCTTCCGCCAGCCGTTGTCGTCGCTGAAGCCGTCCAGCGGCTCCACCGACCAGGGGAGGCGCTTCAGCAGGGCCGACAGCTCGGCCCGGACCTGATGCAGTTCCTCCTGACCGGCGAGGAGGTCACTCGGAAAGTCATAGGTCGTTGCCACGGCCCAATGATACGCCTGTTCGAATTTGAGGCGCGAGTTCCCACCCGTCGCTTCACTCGAACGAGCGTGCCGGTGGAAGCGCCGCAGGAGGCCGGCCGCCCGTCGCTCCCGGGCCGGTTGTCAGACCCCTGTCCTAGCTTGGTGGCATGCAGGGTGAACAGGTGCGGCTCGTGCCGTACGCGGACGCGGACCTCTGGCTGCTGCGCCGCCACAACAGCCCGGAGATGACCGAGCACTTGGGTGGTCCTGAGACCGAGGAGAAGCTCCTCGCCCGGCACCGCCGGTATGTCGATACGGCGGTGGGCGGGATGTTCCGTGTCGTCCTGGCTGACGGCGGCGCGACGGCCGGCACCATCGGCTACTGGGAGCACGAGTGGCGGGGCGGGACGGTGTGGGAGACCGGGTGGGGCATCCTGCCCGAGTTCCAGGGCAGAGGGCTCGCCGTGCGCGCGGCGCGGGCGGTCGCCGAGGCGGCGCGGGACGCCGGGAGACACCGGTACCTGCACGCCTTCCCGAAGGTGGAGCACCTCGCGTCCAACGGGGTGTGCCGCCGGGCCGGGTTCACCCTGCTCGGACCGGTCGGGTTCGAGTACCCGAAGGGGAACCCGATCACGTCGAACGACTGGCGGTGGGACCTGGCCGGCTGACGTGCGGGGCAGCGACGGCGACCCGCGGGGCGCGACGGGCGGCCTACGGGCGGGGCGGCGTACGGGCCGGGCGGCTGCGGCGACGCCCCCGCGCCGGAGACCGGCCGCCTCCGCACCTCGACCCCCTGCGCCTCACCCCCGCAGCCCGCAGCCCGCCCCCGTCAGTACCCGCCCTCCGTCAGCTCCCGCACCACACGGGTCGTCACCGGCGCGGGCACGCCGTGGTGTTGGGCCGCGCGGAGCAGTGCGCCGCCGATCGCGTCCAGTTCCAGGGGGCGGCCCGCCTCCGCGTCCCGTTGCATCGAGGACTTCATGCCGGGCGGGAAGGCGTCGTAGCGGGCGAGGGCCCCGGCCGGGTCCGCCGGGCCGCCGGACGCGCCGCTGATCGCCGCCGTCTCCGTCACCAGGGCGGTCAGCTCGTCGCGGTGCCGGGTGCGGATCTCGCCGAGGGGCAGCCGGTGCCGGGTGGTGAGCAGCGCGAGCGGCGCGAGGAACGACATCTTCGCCCACAGCGCCGCCGCCTCGTCGTCCAGCACCCGCGTCGCGGGGCCGGCGGCGGTCAGCGTGGCGGCCAGGGCGTCGAGACGCGCGCGGGGCACCGGGTCGCCGGCCAGGTCGACCTCGGTGAACGGGCTGCCGTGCGCCACGACGCCGGGTGCCACGCGGGTCGACTCGACGCGGATGACGCCGGGGGCGACGCGGTCGGTGCCGTAGCGGGAGCGGAGGGCGGCCGGGTGTTCGACGCCGTTCAGGAGCGGTACGAGCAGGCCGTCGCCGAGCGCGCCGGGCGGGACGCGGTCGAGGGCCGCGGCCAGGCTCGTGTGCTTCACCGCGACGAGGCAGGCGTCGACCGGCTCGCGCAGTTCCGTGTCCGCCGTGACGCGGGCCGTGAAGTCGCCGAACTGTCCGCTGCGGACGCGGATCCCGTCCGTGCGCAGGGTGTGCGCGGTCTCCTCGCCGGCCAGGCAGATCACCCGGTGCCCGGCCCGCGCCAGCAGCGCGGCGAGCAGTCCGCCCACGCCGCCCGGGCCCAGTACGGCCACCGTGGATGTGTCGTGCGCCATGTGTCGGTCCTCTCGTCGGTCGGCCCCGGAACGGTGGCCGCTGCGATCATGTTCCGCTCAATCGGACCGGGCGCGGCGGTATTCCCGCGCGGTTTTCCCGTGACGGTTTCCCGTGACGGTTTCCCCGGGAAGCGCGAGACTGGGTGCATGTGCCGCAGCATCAAGACGCTTCGTCCGCCCGCCCTGCCCGAGGAGGCCACGGAGGAGGACATCAGGGCCGCCGCCCTCCAGTACGTGCGCAAGGTGTCCGGCTTCCGGGCCCCCGCCGCGCACAACCAGGAGGTCTTCGACCGCGCCGTGGACGCGATCGCCGAGGCCACGGCCGACCTGCTGGCCGGCCTGGAGGTACGGGGACAGTCGGTCCGACGGGCGGGCTGATCCCGCACCTCCACCCCGTTCCCACCCTCGGACACGCCCAGCCGGCCCGCCCTACGCCGGCCTCCGTCGCATCACGTACGCCGCCCCCGACCCGGCCGCGAACAGCGCCGCCACGGACACCGCCGTGGCGTGCCAGGTCGCGCCCAGCCAGTGGCCGCCGAGATAGCCGAGGGCCACGCTGTACGCCGCCCACGACAGGCCCGCCAGCGCGGACCAGGGCAGGAACTCGCGGACCCGGCGGTGCGCGGCCCCGGCGCCGAGGGAGACCAGGGAGCGGCCGGCCGGCGCGAACCGGGCCAGGACGACCAGCGCGCCGCCACCCCGCGCGAGCGCCGCGCCGAGACGTTCCTGCGCACCGGTGAGGCGACGCGAGCGGGCGATCACGCGGTCCAGGCGGGGTCCGCCGCGCCAGCCGATGCGGTAGGCCACCATGTCGCCCAGCACGGACGCCGTCGCCGCGCACAGCGTGAGGAGCAGGATGTCGGGCACGTCGGCGGGCACCTTGCCGGTCGCCGCGCCCGTGCCCGCTGCCGCCGCCGTGGCCGCCGTGATCACGAGCACGCCGCTGGGCAGCACCGGCAGGAAGACGTCGAGCAGCACCGACAGCGCCACCACCGCGTAGATCCATGGGCTACCGGTCAGTGGCCCCATACTCTCCAGCACCGCAACTCCCCGTCGTTCCCCCGTGGGCCAGACCGTGCCGCGATGACGCGGGGGGAGCGGCAGGGGTGGCCGTGACAGCCATACAGCGTACGCGCGACGCGTGACCGGGGGTTCACGGGGGGCTCGCGTGTTGGGCACGGCGCGTTCACCCACGACGCCGCGTTCACGGCGCCACCACCGCCCCGACGGCCCGAACGCGACGACGCCCTCCCGCGCATGCCGCGCGGGAGGGCGTCGTCCAGGTGTCGCTCGATCGGTCAGACCGCGACCGGCGCCTGCCGCTGGGGCTCGCCGGTCTCGGCGGAGCGGCGCCGCAGCAACCGGTCGAGCCCGAGGGCGCCGGAGCCGGTGAAGACCAGCAGCAGGAACGCCCAGCAGAACATCGCCGAGGGCTCGCCGCCGTTCTGCAGCGGCCACAGCGCCTCGGGCTGGTGCACCTTGAAGTACGCGTACGCCATGGAGCCCGAGGCGAGGAACGCCGCCGCGCGGGTGCCGAGGCCGACGAGCACGAGGCCGCCGCAGACGAGCTGGATGACGGCCGCGTACCAGCCCGGCCAGGAGCCGGTCTCGACGGTGCCGCCGCCGTGGGCGCCACCGAGCACGCCGAAGAGCGAGGACGCGCCGTGGCAGGTGAACAGCAGGCCGGTCACGATGCGGAACAGGCCCAGGGCATACGGCTGTGCCTTGTTGAGGGGGGTGGTCATGGAGGGGGAACTCCTTCGGTAGCACCGGCCCGTGGGGGCAGGCCGGCGGGGGACGGGACCGAACGGGTCACTGCCAACGTTAGGTATCCCTAATCAAAGCTTGCAAGTTCAACATTTGGCCGAAGGATTTCCTCATGCTGCAACCGCGCCCCGGGAGTTGCCGCACGTAGCACGGCTCTCGCCACCGCGTCGGCGTCCGAAAGCGTGACCGAATCCACCCCTGGACGGGCACCGGCCGCGGTCACCCAGTGGACCCCCTCCGTCGGCACGCCGAAGGCGAACCGCCCCGGATGCGGGCGCCCTTGCCGGTCGATCACGGCGTACGGACGCCCCGTCACGTCCAGGCCGCCCGTCTCGTAACCGCCGACCACGTGCGCCCGGCACCGCCCGTCGCGCAGCAGGCCGGCCAGCAACGCGTCGGCGGTCCGGCGCAGTTCGGGCTCCGGCAGGCGCGCCTCGACCAGCGTCGTCGCCCGGACCCCGGAACCCGGCACGTCGGGCGAGTGCGCCAGCCACGCCCCGTCCTCGCACCGCACCGCCACACGCGGGCCCAGCACCTCGACCACGCCCGCCTCCAGCAGCGCGGCCAGCTCCTCGATACGGCGCCGGGGCGGGCCGATGGACAGGAAGGCGTTGAGCGGGGTGTACCAGCGGTCCAGGTGATCGCGCCGGGAGGCGCCGGTCAGCCCGCCGTGGTCGACGATCAGCCGCAGCTCGTTGCGCAGGTCGCGCAGCACGTCCAGGGCGGCCTTGAGCGGGCCGCGCACATTGCCGAGGGCGGCCTGCGCGGCGTCCTCGCGCACGTACGCCAGCAGCCAGTCGCGCCACTCGCCGGGATCCGCGAACGTCCGCGTCCCGTACGGGCGGGAGATCCGCTCCCAGCACCAGCGGTCGGCGGCGGCCACCCCGAACTCGTCCAGCAGCAGGCCCTCGCGCGGGTCGCCGTGCGGCACGGCGAGGAAGCGGTCGGCGAAGTCCGTCCGGCCGGTCAGGCACGCGTAGTAGACGGTCTCCACCTCCTTGGCGACCAACGGCCAGATCTCCGCGCGGAAGTCCGGCGCGTCACCGGAGTCGGCGCGCTTGCGGAAGGCCGCGACGGCCTCCGGGGTCAGCACCAGCGGGGTGTGCCGCCCGTACGGCCCCTTCTCGTTGTCGCCGCGCGCCTGGTACGGCACACCGCGGCGCGAACCGGCGTACAGGCGCGGCTCACGGCTGGACGGCACGTAGCGCAGCCCGGCGTCGTCGCGCACGAAACGGCCGCCCCGGCCGGTGGTCAACAGGGCCATGTGGTCGAAGAAGTTGAGGCCCAGGCCGCGCAGCAGTACCGGCTCGCCCGGCGCGAGCGACGACAGGTCGACGTCGGCCGGGTTCGCGGGCGGCACGTACCGCAGGCCGTGCCGGTCCGCGTACGAGGCCAGGCGCCGCTGCTCCGCGTCCGGCGCCACCGGCAGATGGCCCTGCGCGAGGACGACGGCCGCGAGCCCCGGCAGCACCCGGCCGTCGTCCAGGGTGAGCGCCTGGCGCCCGTCCGGGGTGTCGTCGAGGCGGGTCGCGCGGGCCGCGTGCGTCACCACCCGCACCCCGGGCGGCGCGGAGCGGACCGTCGTCGCGAACACCCACGCCAGGTAACGGCCGTACTGGGCGCGGGTCGGATAGTCGTCGGGGCCGAGGGCCGGCTCGCGGTCCCCGGCGGTGCCGCCCGCCGCGCCGGACGCCCACTCGTACAGACTCGGGCCCGGCCGGACGGGCCCCGAGCAGTCCACGCTGTCGTCGGTGAACAGGGTCACCTGGCAGGCCACGGTGTTCATCAGCAGCTCGGGGGACTGCGCGGTGCGCCACACCCGGCCCGGCCCCGGCGGGTCGGGGTCGACCACGTGCACCGTCAACCGGACGCCGGGCAACAGGAGTTCGGGCGCCGAGGCGCAGAGCCGTTCCAGGACGCTGGTCCCGCGCGGCCCGGCGCCGACGATCGCGACACGGACCTCGGCGCCGCGCCCGGCGTCGCCACCGGCCCTCCGCTGCGCCGGTACGGATATCGCGGTCGGGGCCTCGGCGGGGTCCTCGGTCGGTGCGGGCAAGGGTCTGACTCCCGGGCGTGTGGGCGCGTGGCAGTGCGGGCTCATGGCGGCGGACCGCCCGCTGGAAGCGGACGGTCCGGCTCATCATGCCGTCGCCGCGCCGGGCCGCCGACCTCCGGGCGGCAGGAACCGGCCCCACTGTGGGATGCCTCACGAGCATCCCGGGACACGCCGTCCCAACGCCCGACAAACAGGCGCACCGGGCGAAATTACGGGGTGAGTTCGGACTCCGTGACCGTCGTCAGCCGCGGCCCGGAGGCACCTTCAGCACGGGCCCGCTCCAGTCGCAGCCGGGCCGAACGCCCGCGCAGCGTCAGGGTCATGAGCTGGTTGCCGAACCAAGGGCCGCCGTTCTTGCGCCACTTGACCGACGGCCGGGGCACCCGCCCGTGCCGGGCGAACACCCGGCCCAGGGCCCGCGCCGGGGCGCTCCAGCCGAACCGGAAGCCCAGCCGGATCGACAGCGGGACGGAGTTGTGCACGGGCGAACAGGTCAGCTGCACCACCCGGGCGTCCGGCGCCCGGCCCGGCCAGGTCGGCTCGGCGACGTACGCGTGGTGCACGTCCCCGGACAGCACGCACACCGTCGCCGGTGCCCCGGGCCCGCTGCCGGTCTCGGCGATCAGGTCGGCCAGCGCCTCGAAGGACTCCGGGAACGCCGCCCAGTGCTCCAGGTCGGCGGCGCGCCGCACCCGTTCGCCGGTCCGCGCCCAGCGCTCGCCCTTGGCGCCCCCGCACACGGCGGAGTTCCAGTTCTCCACGTCGTGCACGAGGTGCGGCAGCAGCCACGGCAGCGAGGTGCCGAGCAGCAGGTGGTCGTACGACTCCCGCTCGTCCAGGGCCTGTTCGCGCAGCCACGCCGCCTCGCCCGCGTCCAGCATCGCCCGGCGCTTCTCGTCCAGCACCCGCGCCGCCCGCGTGTCCACCATCAGCAGCCGTACGCGGCCGACGTCGCGCCGGTAGCTCCAGCGGACCGAGGCCGGGTCGGCGTCGGCCCCGGCGGCGAAGGTGCGCAGCACGTCCGTGCCGTCGGCGCTCGCGCGGACGTCGGCGTAGAGCGGGTCGGCGGCCAGTTCGGCGGCGGTGAGGTTGCCGAGGTGCTGGTACACCCAGTACGACATCAGGCCGCTGAGCAGCCGCTCCCGCCACCACGGCGTGGCCCGCATGTCGGCGAGCCAGGCGGCGGAGGTGTTCCAGTCGTCGATGACGTCGTGGTCGTCGAAGATCATGCAGGTGGGCACCGTGGACAGCAGCCAGCGCACCTCGGGGTCGAGCCACGACTCGTAGTAGAGGCGGGTGTACTCCTCGTAGTCCGCGACCTGGGCGCCCGGCGGGTCCGCGAGGTCGCGGCGGGCGGCGAGCCACTGCCGGGTCGCGTCGGAGACCTCGTCGGCGTACACCTGGTCGCCCAACAGCAGCAGGACGTCGGGCCGTTCGCCCTCCGGGTCGGCGGCGATGCGCGCGGCGAGCGTGTCCAGGGCGTCGGGTCCGACCGGGTCGTGCCCGCCGGCCGGCGGCGAGGCCCAGCGGCACGAGCCGAAGGCCACCCGGACCTCGCCGTCCTCGCCGGGCGTGCGGATCACGGACGGCGGGAACGGCGAGTCGGGCATCGGCCACACGCGGACCCCGTCGAGGAAGACCTCGTACGGGGTCGCCGAGCCGGGTGTGAGTCCCGTCACCGGGACCAGGGCGTAGTGGTGGCCCGCGATCTGGAAGGTGCGGGCCGTGCCGTGCGCGCCGTCGGCGCAGCGCACCTCGGCGGCGCACGGGCGGCTCGTCTCGACCCAGACGGTCGCCGACGGGCCGCCCGCGTACCTCAGCAGCGGTCCCAGCCGCAGTCCTGCCACGTGATCACCCTCCTCCGTCGCCCCGTACGGTACGGGGCGACGGCCCGGGAGGGGAGGCTCCGGGACCTCTGGAACCGCTGTGTCAGCAGTTGGCGAGGTAGCTGGTGAGCGCGGACTTCTCGGCCGAGTCGACGGACAGGCCGTAGTAGTACTTCACCTGCACCCAGGCGCGGACGTAGGTGCAGCGGTACGTGGAGCGCGACGGCATCCAGGTGGCCGGGTCCTGGTCGCCCTTGGCCTGGTTGACGTTGTCGGTGACCGCGAGGAGCTGCGGGCGGGTCAGGTCGTTGGCGAAGGCCTGGCGGCGGGAGGTGGTCCAGGAGCCGGCGCCGGAGTCCCAGGCCTCGGCGAGCGGGACGAGGTGGTCGATGTCGACGTCCGAGGCGGCGGTCCAGGTGGCGCCGTCGTACGGGGAGTACCAGCTGCCGCTCGTGGCGTAGCAGGAGGAGTCGGTGACGACGTTCGAGCCGTCGCGCTTCAGGACGGTCTCACGGGTGTTGCACGCGCCGCTGATGGTGATCCAGTGGGGGAACAGATCACGGTTGTAGCCGGTGCGGTTCTCGGTGCGCACGGGGAGCGTGGCGAGGTAGCTGCGGGCGGTGGCGCCGCTGACGGGCGTGGGCAGGGCGGCGGAGGCGGTCGGGGCGTTGAACAGCCCGACGGAGGCTATGAGTCCGGCGAGCGCCAGCAGGATGCCGAAGCGTCGACGCGCGTAGAACGTGGCCATACGAACTCCCTTGGGGGGTGCGGGCGTTGTGAAGCGAGCACGGGAATGCTCGCGACGCCGTATTGCGGTGGGGTGTGTGTTCGGTAAGAAGCTAGTGACGCGTACATGTCGCGTCCATGGGCGTGCGGCATCCAATTGCGATCGGAGTGCGGTGCGCCGGTCGCGTACCATGGGGTGCGCAGAAGGGGAGTAGCTCTTCGCCGGACCGTCGACATACTGCTCAGCTCGTCTGAGCCGGCGCCCGGAGGCGGGCCCCGACACCGGGACCGGCCAGCGAGACCTTCGGCAGAGCAGTGCACGCCCGTGCCGTCAGGCGCGGGTGATCCGTGTGCTGCCGTGCCGAGGTGTCGTGCGCAAAGGCTCAGCACTCTCGGTGGGGCAGCCCCGACCGATTGAGGAACCCTTGATCAGCCTGTCCGTCACGGCGCTCGTCTTCGGCGTCGTCTTCCTCGCCGAACTGCCGGACAAGACCGCCCTCGCCGGCCTCGTCCTCGGCACCCGCTACCGCGCCTCGTACGTCTTCGCCGGCGTCGCCGCCGCCTTCGCCCTGCACGTCGCGCTCGCCGTCGCGGCGGGCAGCGTGCTGACGCTGCTGCCGCAGCAGATCGTGCACGCGCTCACGGGCGTGCTGTTCCTGGCCGGCGCGGCGATGCTGCTGCTGAAGAAGGACGAGGACGAGGATGAGATCCGCAAGCCCGAGAACCAGTCCTTCTGGAAGGTCTCCGGGGCGGGCTTCATGCTCATCCTGGTCGCGGAGTTCGGCGACCTCACGCAGATCATGACCGCGAACCTCGCCGCCCGCTACGACGACCCGCTCTCCGTCGGCCTCGGCGCGGTGCTGGCCCTGTGGGCGGTCGCCGGCCTCGGCATCGTCGGCGGAAAGGCCCTGATGAAGCGGGTGCCGCTGAAGCTCATCACGCAGATCGCGGCGCTGCTCATGCTCGGTCTCGGCGTGTGGAGCCTGTGGGAGGCCGTGACCGGCTGAGCGAACGTCGCGTGAACGGTCGCCGGAGAGGCTGGCGGTATCCCGGCTTGTTTTGTACCGTGGAGAAACAAAGTGGCTCCCGCCCGTTTCCCCTGACCGGCGGGCGGGGCCGTTTTGCCCCCCGGGGCGGACCTCGCGTCCCGCCCCCGTTCCCCCCGCTCTGGAGCCTGCCGATGCCGGTCACCGCCGACCTCACCGCCCGCGCCCTCCTGCTCGACATGGACGGCACCCTCGTCAACTCCGACGCCGCCGTCGAACGCGTCTGGCGGCGCTGGGCCGAACGGCACGGGCTCGACGGCGACGAGATCATGAAGGTCGTCCACGGCCGGCAGGGCTACGCCTCCATGGCGCTGCTGCTGCCCGACCGCCCCATGGAGCAGAACCACGCCGACAACGCCCGCATGCTCGCCGAGGAGACCGCCGACACCGAGGGCGTCGTCGCCATCCCCGGCGCCCCCGAGTTCCTCGCCTCCCTGGCTGGCGTGCCGCACGCCCTGGTGACCTCCGCGACGGTCGCCCTGTCCACCGCCCGGATGGCCGCCGCCGGGCTCGCGCTGCCCGACGTGCGGATCACCGCCGAGTCCGTCGGCGCCAGCAAGCCCGACCCGGAAGGGTTCCTCAAGGGCGCCGCCGAACTGGGCGTGGACCCCGCCGACTGCGTCGTCTTCGAGGACTCCGCCGCCGGCATCACGGCCGCCCGCGCCGCCGGGATGCGCGTCGTGGGCGTCGGCCCCCGCGCCGCCTTCCACCGCCCGGACGCGCTGGTGACGGACCTGACGGAGGTCCGCGTCGAGACGACGGCGGACGGGGGCGTGCGGCTGCGGGTGGGGTGACGCGGGCTCCTGCGGCGCCGGCGCCGTTCCCATGGCCGCGTACGTTCTGTGGCGCCGGCGCCGTTCGAAATGGCCGCGTGGGCTCTTGCCGCGTCTGCGTCTTCCCTGCGGCTGTGCGGGGCGGGCTTCTTGCCCGCCCGCGCGGACGCTACGGCTCCCGGGTCTCCGACTCCAGGCTGCGGCGGGTGTCCGGGCCGTACACCCCGAGCCGCCCCTCGTCCGTGTCCACGCCGCGTGACCACTGGTAGTTGCGCAGGGCGTTCTCCACCTGGTTGTTGAAGTGGCCGTTGGCGTCGCCCACGTACAGGTACAGCTGGTGCAGGCGCAGCTGGAGCTCGGTGACCTCGGGTCCCCGGTCGCCCCGGCGCAGCAGGGTGCCGTCGCCCCGCCCGCCGTCGCCGGGGGCGGACGACAGGCTGCCGGTCGCCGTGACGGCCGGCGCCGGTGCCGACGACGTCGCCGCCGACGGGCTCGGGGAGGCGCTCGACCGCGACGGGCTCGGCGACGGCGACGCGCTCGCACTGGCCGACGGGCTCGGCGAGGCGGACGTCCGTGCGGCGGACGGGGACGCGCTGCCGACCGCCGCCTCGGAGACCGCGTCGGCGGTGACGTCGGGGACGCTCGCCCGCAGGTCGGACGGCAGGGCCGCGTTCCGGGACGGCGTGTCGTACGAGAACAGCCCGCTCGCGTACCCGGCCGCCGTGACCACCGCCACGACACCGCCCGCCGCGCCGAGCAGCAGCGCCCGCCGCCGGCGCCGCGGGCCGACGCCGTCACGGTCGTCGTCCCCGTCGGCCGGCCCGGCGCCCGGGGGCTCCGCCGCTTCGAACAGGCGCAGGTCGGTGTCGCTGGGCGCGCTGGTCGGGGGCGCCAGGGGGGTGGGGAGCACGGAGGTGCGGTCGGGGGAGGAGCCGCCGTCGCCCGCCGGGGCGGTGGAGGGCGTTTCCGGCGGCACGGCACGCAGCGGCATCGTCGCCTCGGCGGGCGGCACCCGCGGACCCGCCTTCGGAAGCCCGGCCGTCGACGCCCCGGCCGCCGTCGACGCCCCGGCCGCCGTCGACGCCCCGGCCGCCGTCGACGCCTCGGCTGCCGTCGACCCCCCGTCGGCCGTCCGCGGCCCGGCGCCGTCCAGTTCGACGTACGGCCTGATGCGCAGCGGGTCGAAGTCCTCGGCCGCTGCCGCCTCGGCGGTGCGGGCGTCGCGCAGGGCGTCGGAAACGCGCCGCGCGCACGCGCAGGCCGGGCTGTTGTCCGGCTCGCGCGGTGTTCCGCACTCCGGGCACGCGTGCCCCTTCGGCTCTGTCATGTGGTCGTCCCCTCCCTTCGCGTCCCCTCGCGAACTCCCGAGATTATCCAGATCTTCTCCACATCATGTGCGACAAGCCCCCGGAACAAAGGGTTCCGGGGGATTCCCCGTGAGCCCCGGGGGGACTCGACAGGCCATAACCGGCCGCACCGCTCAGGATGGAAGGGTCACCGAGAGCCTCGGGAGGTCTCCATGGCCGGGGATGCGCACGGTACGACCGGAGCGGCACGGCACCCGCGGCCCGCCGCGGCCGGGCCCGCCGGACCGGACCCCGGCACCGAGGAACACGTGCCCGGCAACGTCCTCGTCTCCATCGGCGCCCTGCTCCTCGGCATGCTGCTCGCCGCCCTCGACCAGACCATCGTGTCGACCGCGCTGCCCACCATCGTCAGCGAACTCGGCGGCATGGACCACCTGTCGTGGGTCGTCACCGCGTACATGCTCGCCGCGACCGCCGCGACCCCGCTGTGGGGCAAACTCGGCGACCAGTACGGGCGCAAACGGCTGTTCCAGGCCGCCGTCGTCATCTTCCTCGTCGGCTCGGCGCTGTGCGGCATGGCGCAGAACATGGCCGAACTCATCGCCTTCCGCGCGATCCAGGGCCTCGGCGGCGGCGGGCTGATGGTGCTGTCGATGGCGATCGTCGGCGACCTGGTGCCGCCCCGCGAACGCGGCCGCTACCAGGGCCTGTTCGGCGCCGTGTTCGGCGCGACGAGCGTCCTCGGACCGCTGTTGGGCGGCCTGTTCACCGAACACCTCAGCTGGCGCTGGGTGTTCTACGTCAACCTGCCCGTCGGCGTCGTCGCGCTCGCCGTCATCGCCGCCGTCCTGCACATCCCGCGCCGCACCACCCGGCACGTCATCGACTACCTCGGCACCCTCCTCATCGCGTCCGTCGCCACCTGCCTGGTCCTGGTCGCCTCCCTCGGCGGCACCACCTGGAGCTGGGGCTCGCCGCAGATCATCGGGCTCGCGGTGCTCGGCGTCGTCCTCGCCGTCGCCTTCGTGGCCGTCGAACGCCGCGCCGCCGAACCCGTACTGCCGCTGAAGCTGTTCGGCATCCGCACCTTCACGCTGTCCGCCGTCATCAGCTTCGTCGTCGGCTTCGCGATGTTCGGCGCGATGACCTACCTGCCGACGTTCCTCCAGGTCGTGCGGGGCGTGACACCGACCATGTCCGGTGTGCACATGCTGCCGATGGTGTTCGGCCTGCTGCTGGCGTCCACCGCCTCCGGCCAGATCGTCAGCCGCACCGGCCGCTGGAAGGTGTTCCCGATCGCGGGCACCGCCGTCACCGCCCTCGGCCTGCTCCTGCTGCACCAGTTGAACGAGCACAGCCCCACCTTCGAGATGAGCGCCTTCTTCTTCGTCTTCGGCCTCGGACTCGGCCTCGTCATGCAGGTGCTCGTCCTGATCGTGCAGAACGCCGTCTCCTACGAGGACCTCGGCGTCGCCACCTCCGGCGCGACCTTCTTCCGGTCCATCGGCGCCTCCTTCGGCGTCGCCGTCTTCGGCACGCTCTTCGCCGGCCGCCTCGGCGACGAACTCACCAAGGCCTTCGAGGGGGTCCGGCTCCCGCCCGGCGTCACGGTCGACGCCCTGGAGGCCGACTCGCGCGGCATCGCCGCCCTGCCGCCCGACCTGCGCCCGGCCGCCCTCCAGGCCTACGCCACGTCCATCACCGACGTGTTCCTGTACGCCGCGCCCGTCGCCCTCGTCGGATTCGTGCTGGCCTGGTTCCTGCACGAGGACCGGCTGCGCGGCTCGGTCACGGCACCCGACGTCACCGAGACCCTCGCCAGCAACCCCGTCGAACGGTCCTCGTACGACGAGGTGTGCCGCGCGCTGTCCGTGCTCGGCACCCGCGAGGGGCGGCGCGAGGTCTACCGGAAGATCATCGAACGCGCCGGGTACGACCTGCTGCCCGCCGCGGGCTGGCTCCTGCTGCGCATCCGCAGGTACGGCGTCGTCGAGCCGGCCGTGCTGGCCGAGCGCACCTCCGTACCGCTGCACGTCATCATGGCGGGCGCCCGCCAGGTCGAGGAACGGCGCCTCGCCGTGCGCGAGGGCCTCGACCTGCGCCTCACCGAGCGGGGCCGGGAGATCGCCGACGACCTCGCGCACGCCCGCGAGGAGTCACTGGCCGAACTGCTCGGCGACTGGTGGGGCCCGGACCGCCCGCGCGACCTGGTCCAGCTCGTGACCGAGCTGAACGGCGAACTGTGCGGCTCCGAACGGGAACGCCCGCACGACGACCGGGCCGGCGGCAGCAGCGTCGCGGGCGTCGGCTGAGCGGTTTGGTGAATCCGTGCCACGCGGGGGCCGAGCGCCTTGGCGAAACCGTCGCGGGCGTCAGACGAGCGCCTTGGCGAACCAGTGCTCGGCGTAGGGCTCGGCGTTGTGCGGCTCGGTCTCCGCGTAGCCGAGCCGTGCGTACAGGGCGCGGGCCTCCACCAGGTCGCCGCGGGTGTCCAGGACGATCCGCGCGGCCCCGAGCGCGCGTGCCGCGTCCTCCGCCGCCCGCACCAGGAGCGCGGCCCCGCCCTTGCCGCGCGCCTCCGGGTACAGGTACACCCGGGTCAGCTCCGCCACCGCTCCCTCCAGCAGCCGTACGCCCGCGCTGCCGGCCGGCTCACCGTCGTACCGGGCGATCAGCAACTGCCCGCCGGGCGGGGCCAGATCGGCGCCGGACTCCTTCGCGATCTCCCGCTCCAGCTCTTCCGGGTCGGTGCGGCGTCCCTCGTGCAACAGGTACCAGCGGTCGCTCACCTCCGTGTAGTACGCCCGCCAGAGGGCGGCGGCGACGGGGGAGTCGTACGGTTCCGGGGCGACGGTCCAGGTCATGCACCGCATTCTCCGGCCCGGCGCCACGCGGCACGCAACCGGGTGTGCGCGGCCGGCCCGGACGGTCCGGGAGCGCGGGGGCGGTCCCTGTGCCGCGGGCACGGTCGGCCGTCGACGTGCGCCGTTTGGCGGCGGGCCGCCGGGCTACCCGTCCGGCGAACCGGCAAGGCAAGGAGAGCCGGTCCGGTCGAGATTCCGGAAGGCATTCATGTCCACTGGCCTGATCATTGCTCTGATAGTGATCGCGGCGGTCGTCGTCCTCGCGGCCGTCCTGATCCTGCGCGCGCGACGCACCCGGCGCGGACCGGACCTGAGGCACCGCTTCGGGCCCGAGTACGACCGCACCGTCGCCCGCCACGACGGGGACACCAAGGCGGCCGAGCGGGAACTCGCCGGGCGCCTCGAACGCCACGGTGACCTGCGGGAACGGCCGCTGGAACCGGCCGAGCGCGAGCGGTACGAGGCGCGCTGGACGGCCGCGCAGGAGCGCTTCGTCGACTCCCCGCGCGAGGCCGCCGCGGAGGCGGACCGGCTGCTCGCCGACCTGGCCGGAGCCCGCGGCTTCCCGGACGGCGGCCAGTACGAGGAGCAGCTCGCCGCGCTGTCCGTGCACCACGCCGCCCACGTCGACGGCTACCGGCGCATCCACCGCGCGGCACGCGCGCACACCGACGGCACGCCGGACGGCCGCCCCGGCCAGGGGGCCGGAACCGGTACCGGTCCCGGCGCCGGTCCCGGTACCGAGGAGACGCGCGAGGCCATGGTCGAGGCGCGGGCCCTCTTCGACGAGCTGGTCTCGACGTCCCGGGGCGACCACGGCCGCCATCGCGCCGACAGCGACGGGCACCGGCACACCAGCGGCCACCGGCCGTCGCTGCTGCACGGCCGCCGACCGAAGGAGGGCTGACCCGATGACGCATCCGACGGGCCCGGCCGACGACGACTGGGACGCCCAGAACGCACGGGGCGCCCAGAACGCCCGGGACGCCCAGAACGCCCGGGGCACACGGGGCGACAGCCCGCTCGGCACCCCGGCCGCGCCGACGCCCGGCCGCGAGACCGGCACCTGGGCGGAGAACACGCCGCAGGCGGCGCCCGCCGAGCGCCGGGGAAGCGGCGGCCCGGCGGCGCCCGGCGCCCGGCCGGAGAACGCGCCCGGGGCGGCGCGCGCGGCGGGCACGACGACGGGTGGCGGGGGCGCGGGCATGGGCGCGCGCGGGGGTGCGGGCACGGACGCGGGCGTGCCCGCGGGCGCCGGTGGCGGTGCGGACACCACAGGCACCACAGGCAACTTCACCACCGCAGGCACCACCGGCACCCCCAACACCACTGGTGCCACAGGCGGTACCGCCGCTGCGGACACCGGAAGCAGTCTCCTGCCGCAGGACGAGAGCGACCGGCTGGCGTTGCGGATGCAGCAGGCGGTGGCGGGGTTCGTGGACGGGCCCCGGGGCGCCGTCCAGGAGGCCGACCATGTGCTGGAGGACATCGCCGCCCGGGTCACGGAGGCGATGACGAACCGCCGCCGGGGCCTGCGCGCCTCCTGGCAGCCCGACGGCACCGCGGCCGGCCCCGAGGCCGGCCCCGACACGGCGGGTGACACGGCGGGCGACACGGAACAACTCCGGCTGGCCCTCCGGGACTACCGCGAACTGGCGGAGCGGCTGCTGCACGTGTGAACGGGCACCGCCAACGCGTCAGCTCGCCCGGCGCTCCCGCCACTGCCGCAGGACGTCCTCGACGTCGTAGGGCTTCCTGCCGAGCGGGGGGCCGGGCGGCGGCTTGAGCATCATGTCGCGGATCTTGACGTTGACCTTCTCGACGATCCGCCGGGCCGCCCCCTCCGACGGCGCGGCCAGCGCGGCGGCGAGCGCGTCCTCGGCCTCCTTGCGCAGCGCCAGCGCGGGCGGCAGCACGGAGACGCCCTCGCGGGCCAGCTTCCGCTTGACCCACCACAGCTCGTCGTACGTCGCCTCGATCTCCCTCGGCAACGGCTGCCCGGCGCCCGGCAGGCGGTCGAACTCGCCGCGCGCCTGCGCGTCACGGATCTGCTTGTCCGCCCAGGAGTCGAACGGCACGCCGGGTGGCTTTCGCTCGGTCATGAGGCCATTGTGCCGGACGCCGTACTGCCGGTCGATTTATCATGCGGCGGCGGAGCGCCAACGGGGCGCCCGTACGCGGTCGTTCCGTTCGACCGCACCGGGAGTCCCAGGAGGAGCGCTCGTGCTCGAACTCACCATGGCCGCCGTGTCCGCGGCGGACGCGGGCGCCACGGCCGGCATGCTCATGGCCGACGCCCCCACCGAGCCGGGCGCGGTGCTGCGGGTGGGCCGCGACAAGTCCCTGTGCCGGCTGTCGACGCCGGACGACTGGCTGTTCGTCTCCCGCGTGCACCTGGAGTTCCTCTGCGGCCCGGACGGCGGCTGGCAGCTCAGGTGGCTGCGCGGCTCGCAGCCGGATCCGTCCTCGGAGGTCCGGCTGACCGTCGCGGGCCAGGTGCACGCCGTGCCCTACGGCGGTGCGGTGCCGCTGCCGAGGGGCGGCAGCGGCGAGGTCGTCATCCAGGACCGCACGGCCCCGCGCAGCGTCAACGTGGGCTTCTACCACGAGGTGTGAGGCCCCGAGGTGTGAGGCCCCGACGTGTGAGGCCGGGAGGTGTTCGGCCGGGAGATGTGAGGCCGGCCCGCGGGCCCCGGAGGCTCAGCCCAGGACTCGCGCCAGGGCGAACCCGTCGTAGCCCTTGCTGCCGACCGTCTGGACGGCCGTACCGCTCAACCTCGGGTGGCTGCCGATGAGTTCGATGGCCGCGCGGGTGCCCCGCACGTCCGGGTCGGTGCTGCCGGCGTCGGCGACGCGTCCGCCCCGGACGACGTTGTCCACGACGATCAGGCTGCCCGCGCTGGTGAGGCGGAGGGCCCACTCCACGTAGTGCGCGTTGTTGGCCTTGTCGGCGTCGATGAAGACGAGGTCGAACGGCGGGGGGTTCTCGTCGGCGAGCTGCGGCAGGGACTCCAGGGCGGGGCCCACCCGCACCTCGACGACCCCGTCGAACCCGGCGCGGGCGATGTTGCGGGTGGCGACCTCGGCGTGCCGGGGGTTGTACTCCAGGGAGATCAGCCGCCCGTCGGCGGGCAGGGCGCGGGCCAGCCAGATCGTGCTGTAGCCGCCGAGGGTGCCGATCTCCAGGATCGTACGGGCGCCCTGCACCTGGGCGAGGAGGTGCAGCAGCTTGCCCTGCGTCGCGGTGACGTTGACCTGCGGCAGCCCGGCCGCCGTGCTGTCGCGCAGGGCGGCGGCGAGCACGTCGTCGTCGGGCGTGAGGTGGCTGTTGAAGTAGTCGTCGACGCCGTCCCAGACCTGCGACTCACTCATGCGCCCGCCTTTCGTGTACGGAACGAGACCTCGGCGAGCCCCGTTGGACGGCCCGGCCAATCGATCAACGAGGGCCGACGACGCAGGGGTTCCCCTCTCACGCACTTTCGACCGCATGGAGGACGCGCCGCCGCCGGCGCCACCGCAGCAGACCGAGGACGACGGCGAGGACGGCCACGGCGAACCCGCCCCCGACGACCAGCAGGAAGACGGGCACCCCGGCGACCTTCATCAGCCGGTCCCGGTGGATCACCTCCTGGTACGGGGCGTCGTTCGCGGCGCGCACCAGGGCGTGGTCGCCGGAGATCCGGGAGGGCTCGGGGAACTCCTGGTCGAGGGCGGTGAGATACGGCGTCCCGTCGGCGAGCCCGCCGAGGTCGGCGGCCTTCGAGGCCACGTCCCCGGCGAAGGCGACCTCGGGAGCGTCGCCGCCGATGGTGCTCTCGGTGCGCATGCGGTGCTCGGACAGCACGTACAGGCGCAGCGACTGCGGGGTGTCGGCGAGCCGGGACAGGCGCATCGGGTAGACGGGCGCGTCGGAGGCGAAGGTGAGGTGCAGGGGGTCGAGGGTGCCGGACAGGGGAGCGCCGCCGCTGTCCGGGGCGAGGCGGACGGCCACGTACTCCCAGTCCTGCTCGACGTACGGCCGCAGGGCGCTCTCCAGGCGGGCGGGGAGGGCGAAGCCGTTGTCGCGGAGCCAGGTGTCGAGGGCGTCGGGGTCGTCGGCGGTGAGCCGGGCCACCTCGAAGGGGCCGAGCCGCTGCCGGTCCACGACTCCGACGCCCGGCCCGGCACCGTCTCCCGGGGCGGCGCCGGCGCCCTCGTCGTCGAACGGCCAGGGGTCCTCGGGCCAGAAGCGGAACCGGTCGCGGTACACCGGGGCGGTGACGTCGGACAGGGTCTCGAACAGCGCGGGGTCGCCGAGGCGGACGTCGGCGCGGTTCGGGACGGGCATGATCCAGGCGGCCCGCTCGGCGTCGCCGCCGACGGTCAGACTCATCACGATCTGCTGCTCGCGGCCGTCCCACCGGACGACGGAGGTCTCCCGGTCCACGGCCACGCGCCGCCGCTCGTCGGTCACCATCGCGCCGCAGCCGCACGCGTACGCGGGGGCGACGAGGGAGGCCAGCTGGAGGGTGAGCAGGGTGAGGAGCACGGTGAGCAGCCGTGTGCGTCTGCCGGTGCGCCTGATGTCGAGCATGTGTGTGGACATGTGTGTGGAGCCCCTCCCCGTGTCGCCTGCCAGGGCAACAGACGGCGTGATCACGGGTGCGGTTCCCGGGCGCAGTGCCCAGGGGGCTCCCGCCGGGGAAGTGCGGGTGCCACAACGGCCACCTCAGGCCGCGGAAGGCGGATCGCCTGAGCGGTCCGACGTCGGCCACACATACGGCAGATCGTCCGGCACGTCGGGGAAGAGCCGGGCGTAGCTGTCCGGTTCCTTGCGTACCAGCGCTGACCGGTGGCTGCGGTGAAAGGCGTCGTCACCGAGCCAGGGAGGCAGATCCCCGGCGGCCGCCAGCAGCGGCTGGTCGCGAACCGACGCACCGGGGCGGAACGCGAGGAGATCCGCGACCAGTGTGGCCGCACAGCTGTCCGGACGACCTTGTTCGCGCCACACCTTGCAGACTTCCAGGCCGTATCGGACCAGTGCTTCCTCGTATCCCGCCCACATCCGCACCGCTGGATGGTGGCGCCACCCGTAACCCGGCACGACGAGGCCACGAAGGACCTGCAACGCCTCGACCCGCTGTTTCCCGAGCCGGCGCCGGTCCAGGGTCAGGGCCGAGGACCTGAAGTCGGGGTAGGGCAGGAAGGTCTGCATGCCGTCACTCCTGCCGCAGGGACCTTTTACCGACCTCCGGTGCCACGGGCACGCCGGCCGAGGGCAAGCGCCAGTCCGACCATGGCGAGGCCCAGCACGAAGTGCAGCCAGTCGTCGGCGGTGTTGAGGGGCACGAAGTTGGCGCCACTGTCGTGGCTGACGGCCAGGCCGTATATCCACAACACCAGGTAGATGGCCCCGCCGACGAGCAGATAGCTGTAGGCGGAGGAAACGGTACGGGCCAGTGCCAGGCCTGCGACGCCGAAGGCCAGGTGGACCAGGTTGTGCAGGATGGAAATCTGGAAGATCCCGAACAGCTTGGCGCCCGACTCGTGCGAGGCGAATTCCATCGCGCTGTAGCTCGTGGTGACACCGGGGATGAAGCCCAGGATACCCACCAGCAGGAACACGGCCCCCACCAGCATGGCGGCCTTCTGCACAGGGGTACGGGCGGTCGTGCGCGGTGCGTTTGTGGCCATGGTTTGTCCTCACTGTCCGACGGATGACGAGTACGAAAAGAGCAGGCTCGGCGCGCGAGTACCACGCCTGATGAAGAAACCACCTGGACGCGGATTTTTGCCGATCGGACTGCGCGACTCGTTGAAGCCGCAAACAAAAGCGCCGCCGTTTCGTCGGAGGGCGGGTGTTGCTCAAGAAAGCGCGGGTGTCGCTCCAGAAAATGGGCACCCGCCGGCGCGGGGACGGCAGAAAACCCGTCCACCACCGACCATGAGCGGGAGAAAACATGAGCGTCAAGAAAATGCACGAGATGGGCATCCGCAGCGAGCACGCCTACATGGCCGCCTTCACTTCCATCGGCCTGACTGTCGCGGCCTGGATGACCAGCCTCAAGGCCGAACCCGGCACCGGGCTCGCCCGAGCCGACCGGTGGGGCATCTTCGTGGGTGAGTGGGCTCCCACGTTCTTCGGCCTCGGCCTCGCCCTGTCCCACTACGAACAGCACGACGGCACCCTCACGGCCAGTGTTCATGAACTCCGGGAGCACAGAGCGGCCGGCTGAGACGGTACCGCGACAGGCGAAGGCGGCGGCCCAGGGGATGGGGCCGTCGCCTTCGGTTCGGGGGAGGGGGAGTGGGGTGTGGGCCTGGACGAGGCCGTAGGCGCGCCGCTGGAGGCGTTCGTGGCGCCCCTCCAGCCGACGGTCCAGGAAGTGGAACGACTGCAGTAGGGGAGTCGAAGGTCGCCCTCAGCCAGTCCAGCCGGACCACCGCGTCGGTCCTTGGCGTGCTCTACGTCCGCCGCCCGGTCGCCTACCGCTGGGCGCGCTCCACCCTGGGCGCCACCACTCTGCTCGCCCTGCTGGGCTTCTGGCTCTACCCACCGGCCCCGCCGCGCCTGATGCCGGGACTGGGCTACGTGGACACGGTGCACGGATCCCAGGACTTCGCGCGCCCGGACTAGCGCCGCCGCGTAACGGCGCGAGGGCCGAGCGGGGCGGGTCTGCGGGCTTCAACGACCAGTGTCGGCAGCCCAGTTCACGAAGCGGGTGAAGGTGGCGGGCGTGACGGTGAGGACGGGGCCGGCCGGGGTCTTGGAGTCGCGGACGGCGAGGGCGGCGGTGGGGAGTTGGGCGACTTCGAGGCAGTTGCCGCCCTGGTCGCCGCTGTGGGTCGACTTGCGCCAGGTCGCCTCGCCGAGGGGCGCGCACTCGACGCAGTTACCGCCCTGGTCACTGCTGTAACTGGACTTACGCCACTGGGTGCCCGTCGGAATCGGGTTGTTCTCCATAGCGTTCCTCCATCACACGCCGGATCAGGTCCGCCGAGGCCTCGATGGAGAGCGCGGCGGCTTGCAGATGATCGTAACGGAGCGAGCAGTTCTTGACGGTGGCTCGGTCGGCGGTCGGATGCGCGCTGCCGTAGCCCTCGGTATAGACGATGGCCGGATCGCTCTCGAAGCGGTAGAGGTCGAATGGGCCTGTCAGCCCTGCGTGGGCTCCGGCCGAGAACGGAAGCACCTGGACATTGATCCGGGGATTGCCCGCGAACGACAACAGGTGGGCCAGTTGGTCCCGCATGGTCGTCCGGCCGCCGATCTCCTGGTAGAGCGCGGCCTCGCTGAGGATCGTCCAGGAGATGGGCGGCTCCTCCTTGTCGAAGATGCGTTGCCGGGCGAGCCGGACCGCGATGCGGTCGTCCAGCCCTGCCTCGTCGAGGACGCTGAGCACGGCACGTGCGTACGCTTTGGTCTGGAGGAGCCCGTGCACCATGTGCGTTTCGAAGGAGTAGATCTCGGACGCCCGGGCCTGCAACTCGGCCACCTGCCGGAACCATGCGGGGAGTTGGTGACGCAGGACGAGGTCCACGAGTCGGGACAGCAGCCCGCCGGTGCCCAGCGCGGCGTCTACGCGCTCACTGAACTCCGGTGTGGGAATGCGCCGCGCCGTCTCGATCTGTCCGATCAGCGACCCCGTGTAGTTGACGATCTCGCCCAACTGCCGTTGCGTCAGCCCGGCCGTCTCGCGGTGACGGCGCAGTTCGAAGCCGTAGTAGTCCAGCGGTGACGCGCCGGGGTCGAGGGTGTTGATGTGGGTCACGCGGAGCTCCCTCCCGCACAACTCGGTCCACAGCGGGACGTGTTGTATTCGTTCGGTAGCCCACCGTAGTCATGTGAGGTCAGGCTAGTGATGTGAACGAATACATTTCCCCCACGTGGCCCCGCACCGCCCAGTACGCCCTGCGCCTCACCGTGGCCGAACACGCGGCCCGGCACGTACGCCGCATCGTCCGGTCGCTGCTGAAGCAGTGGCAGATGCCGGAGCTGTCCGACGCCGTGGAACTGGGCGTGACGGAACTGCTCGCCAACGTTGTGCGGCACGTCCCGGACCGGCGCTGCGAGGTGCTGGTGCTGCGGCAGACGGCGGGCGTGCGGGTGGAGGTGACGGATGGAAGCCGCCGACTCCCCGCGACGCCACAACAGTTGACGCCGGACGCCGAGAACGGCCGAGGTCTGCTCCTGCTCGGCGCGTTGACCGACAAGTGGGGCGCCGATCCGCTCCCGGGAGGCGGGAAGACGGTGTGGTTCGAGTGCCGGGCGACAGAGCCGACGTCACCGCCGGATTGACACTCTCAGGTGGTCGTTGAGCTCCTTGAGGCGCTGCCAGCTGGTGAGGTCGGTGCCGTCCCCGAGGGCGTAGTAGAGGCCAGGTCGCGCGGTGGGACCGAGCGTGGTCGGTCGTGTGCTCGGAGAGGACTGTGCGCTCTTGAGGCCGACACTGTGGACGGCATCAGGGCCGAGCGCGAAAGCGACGGGCACGGGAGGACCTTCACGATGGGACGGGGTGGTCAGGTCAGCGCGCGCCGGGCGCACCTGGGCGAGCAGTGAGGTGAGGCGGTGACTGGTGGTGAGGGTCGCGGCCAGCTCGGAGAGCTCGTCGACGGGCGGTGCCTGATGGGCGGGGCAGCCGATGCCGAGGGTGATGTGCTCCTCGATGCCCTCCGAAGTGTGGGTGGTGCGGAGGGTGGCGATCGCGGGCCGGTCCGGAGCGCCGACGGCGACCAGCCAGGTGGACGCGGACCTCTGCGCCCGGCTGCGCGCGAGTTCTGTCAACTGCCGTGAGGACCAAGGAAGGTTGACGGGCTCGGCGGTGGACCAGCCGGTGGGCGGTGAGCCGGTGAAAGCCTGCCACGCGGCTTCCAGTGCGCCGCCCAGGACAAGCCCGTGGTCGGCGGGGTGAGTGGTACGGATGGTGAGGTGAAGTTGCTGTTCGCCCTGAGCGGTGGCGCGGTTGCTGAACGACTTCGCGATCGACTGGGGGCCGTCACCGGTCGGCTCGGGGGCGAAACGGCCGTCGTGCCACCGGAGGACGGCGCCGGAGAACCCGTCGTAATAGCCGCAGGCCGGATCACGGACGACCCAGCGGGCGGGCACATGGGTCAGCAGGGTCCGGGCCGGGAGTGTCAGTCGAGCTTCGGGCGTCGTGACGATCTGCAGTTCGCGCCCCGAGGCGACGGCCGAGCGGAGGAGGTGGGTGAGCCAAGTGGTCGCAGCGATCACAGGACGGTCCTGGATCAGGACCACCGCCCGTTGAGTGAGGACGTCAACACCGAGCGTGTCGTCTTCACAGGCCGAGGCCTCGCCTGCCGAGGGGACCGATACGACGCCGGTGTCTGCGATGTGACGCGGCCAAGTCGCGCCGCCCAATGTGGCGGTAAGGCGGGCCGCCACCGATTGCGCCAAGGGCGCCGCTTCCTCGACCGACGGGGCCGCACGTACCTCGGTCCACCACACGGGTGCCTCGGCCCGTACCTCGGGGCCGAGCAAACGGACGGTCTCGCCCGGCACTTGGACGAGGATGGGCACTTCGAGCGTGACCAGGGGAAGCCCGCCGTCCGTGCACAATTGCACGGCAGCGCCCTCGGCGCGGCTGCTCACCCGAAGGCCGGGACCACCGGCGAACAGCCCGGCGAGCGTGGCCCGTGCATCCGGCATGGCGGGGGTGAGGGCTATGACGTCCTGAGTCACGTACTTCTCTCCCGTAGTGAAAGTAACGGCGCCCTCGGTCAGTACCGTCCTGACAGCTCCTGCAGAGCGTCCAAGGACTGGGCTTCCCGGGAGACGGAGTCCATGACTGCGCCCATTTCGGCCCGAGGTGGTTGCCGTACCACCCAGTCCAGCGCGGCCAGAGCAGTGAGTCCACGCCTGTGGGCCTCGCGCAGCCGCAGCAGCCATTGGGTCCCCGCTTCGAACGCGTCACTGCCGGCTGCTGTGCGCGGTTCGTACCCCGCGGCCTGCTCGCCGACCGCGGCCCATACGTAGCCAAGCGTCTGCCCGTCCCGCAGAACAGGGAAGTAGCGCACGGGCTGGTCGGTGACCTCCTCGTACTCGTCCTCGGAGTCCGGGACCCCGGTGTGGAGCAGTGCCCCACGAGCCGGGACCTCAAAGGTCCCCCACGAGTCGTCGTAGGCGGTTCCCTCGACCCGTGGGTCCTCGAAGCCCGTCACCGTCGCGGTGGCAAAGCAGTTCGGGTTGCCCGGTTCTGGAGGGCCGCCGAGCAGCCTCGAAATTCCGTCCAGCGCCGCGGCCAGACGCGGAGCGTTCGCTGCGAACACCTCGGGTTGCTCCCGGTCGCGCGTGTCCATTGTCAACCATGCGTCTGAATATGTTTCCAACGTCACCGAGAGAAGGGCGCCTTTCCAAATGTCGACATGGATGACGAACAGCTTCTCCGCGCGATGTCGTGTTCCCGACTCGGACTCCAGCCAAAGGCCGGGGCAGTCGGTTCGAATGGTCACCAGGAAGTCGCCGTCAAGTGATGCGGCCTCGGCCATCACTTGGGAGAGCGCTGCTCCCCGAGATTGCGGTTCCTTTCCCAGGGGCAGTCCGCCGACGTCGATGCGGGCGTTTCTCATGTCGCCGATGGGGCGAACCGAGACTCTGGCCTTCCCCACCGGAACGGCCAACTCGTGACGGGTGAGCTCGTCCCACACCGCGACCATTACGTCGGCTGCCCGCCCGGGGCGCAGGGTGCCGGTGTCCGACGTGACTTCCCAGGTCCAGTCGCCGACAGGTTTCGTGGTGATCACAGCATGTCCTTGGGGTCGAGCTTGCTGCCGGGCGGGATCACGAGAGTTCCGTCCTCGAGACGCACGACGAACCTGATGCCCTCACCCTTCGGTCCATTCGCGCCTCGGTGAGTGTCCATGAGTGCATCGTAGGAGCCGTTGGACATCCAGTCCGCACGCGTTCCCCTGGCACCGTCAACCAGCATCACGTGATAATCGGCTTCTGCTCGTGCCAACTGAAGCAGGTACTTGTTCCTGGTGATTTCGCTCACCGGGTCCGCGGGATTGTTGAGTCGCTTCATCTGATAGGCGTAGACCTCTCCGGACTCACCAGTGACGCGAACATCGGCGTCGGCACCTGGTGGATGCTTCTGCTCGAATTGGATGGCGTGAGCGGGGACGCCGCTCCTGACCAGGTCGTCCGCGAAAATCAACTGATCGGCGGCGGGTTGGAACATGTGCTCCTTCTTCGCAGCCAGAGATGACATCACTGTGCCGAACTCGTCGCTCTTGTTGAACTGCCCGGAGGCGATGATTTCGGCGACTCGTTGACCGTTGCGTTCAGAGGCCAGCCTGTCCAGCACCCTCTCGAGGATGGGTGGCTTCGGTCGTGTTCTTCCGGGAATGCCCTTGATGGCATCCCGGATGCGCTGTTCTGTTTCGCCGCCGCGCACCATGGGCTGGGGTTCACCGTCGGGTGGCGCCCCGCCGCCGCTTGATCCGGTCGAGGGGTTGCCGTCAGTCTTATCGCCGAAGCTGGCGCCAGGTGCGTCGGTTCCGCCCGTCGAGATGTCGGCGTCAGGGGTGAGCGACGTGCCAGGTTCTGCCGGTGAGTGGCCCGTCGGCCTGGTGCCTTCGGCGACGTGCCCTGCGCCGGGGCCGCCAGCGCCCTGTGGCGTGCTCGTCCGCTCGCCGACGCCTTCCCCTGCGGAAGGGCGAGGTGCCTCGTGGCCGGCCTGGGGCGGCAGGTGATCTCCCGCGTGCGCCGTCGCCACTGGGGCGCGCGCTCCCGCACCGACCAGGTCGCGCTCATTTGGGCCGGCGAGGGATGGTGTTCGGTCGACGGCTGCCCGCTCGTGGGGCACTGGGCTGACGTCCGTGATGCCATTGCGGCTCGGAATGAACTCGCCGTCAGACAAACGAAGTTGAGAGCCGTCCGGAAGTTCCAGGAAGCTGTGCGTGGCGTCCGCCGCAGCGGCCGCTTCGGTGGCCGCGCGTACGCCTGCGGTGAGCTCGGCGACTTTGGGCAGGGCGCGGGCGGTTGCGCCGACGGCCTTCGCCGCCGCGCCGATCGGGTCGAGTACGTCGCCTGCCTTGGCCAGAGCACCTGCCGTGCGAGCGGCGGCTCCCGCTTTACCCGCGCCTGATCCGGCCTTGGCGGCTGCTCCCAAGGGCCCGGCGCCCAGTGTGAGCCCATTGAAGATGACCGTGCCAACCGCCTTGCCTGGGTTGGTGGACCAGTCGTCCCAAGCCACGAAGGACTTCGCGAACTCCTTGGAATAGGGCTTGCTTTCCTCCATGAAACGTTCCGTGGAGGGGCCGAGAGGAGTATCGCGATCTCCACGAGGATTCAGCAGGTAGCTCTCGGCTCCCACGATGACGCGCAGCATCCCTTCCCTGGCCGCACCCCCTTCCTCGCCCGGACTGAGCAGGTCGACCAGCCCTTCGACCGAGGCGACGGCGTTCTCAGCCAAGCTGATGCCGGTCTGCTGAAGGTGGTAGTCGATGCCGAAAGGCAGCGACTCCGTGTGCTCGGGGCGGCCCCATGGAAGATGCTCGGCCCAGGCCAGTTGACCGGCATTGAAGCCGTAAGCGTTCTCTTGCTCGGGGCTGCCGTCGTTGATGTGCCATCGGGTGCCGCCCACCAGGGCGGTGATCTTGCCGGCGCAGGTCACCTCGGCCTGCTGAAAGGCAGCGACGGCTGCGTTCACCGCATCCCAGATGGCTTGGTGCTCGTTGACCTTGTCCTCGTCCTTGCGCCAGCTCTCCATGAGGCCGTCTTGGTCCTTGACCGACTCCACGAATGCTGCGGCCTGTCCGCGAAGAGCCTCCAACTGCTTGACGATCTCAGCGACCGTGACCACGTAGGTTTCCAGCGCTTCGGCCACCGTCTCCAGTTGGCCGGCGAAGCTGCCTGACGTGTCCTGCACCGCCTGTGTGGTGCCGAACAACTGCTCGGCCTCAGGGGCTTTGTAGAAGGCGTCCAGTCGCTGGAAGCGCGTGTGGACGTCGTCTCCTCGTTCGCTGATTTGCTTGGCTGCCCGGCGCAGAAAGATGATCTCCTGCTGCAGATCGACTAGATTGCCGGTGAAGCTGGGTATCTTCTCCGGGTCGATCACTTCTGGCCGGCCTTCTTGTGGGCCTCGTGCAGGAATGCCGTCACGTCAGGGGCCAGCGTTGCCTGTCGCTGCGCGTTCCATGCCTGTTCCAGGTCCCCGGCGAGGTAGGCGTTGGTCGCCTCGATCGCCCCGTTTGCCGAGTTGCTCGCACGCAGCGACAAGGACACAACGTTCGTCTGCGTGCCCTCGCTGAATTCTGCGAGCGCGACTGCGACCAACCCGGCCGCACGGCCGTCGCCGCCCCCATGGCCCTCCGAGCCGAAGGCCAGTGTCCCCGCCGACTCCATCGCTCCCTGAATGCTGCTTCCGTACAGCTTGATCCCGGCGTTCATGCCGTCAGCCGCATCCCTCACCTTGGAGATCACCGACTGGACCCCCGCGGGCGAGATGTCCCAACCCGTCACGCCAACCCCCGTGTCCTCCAGGACCTACCGGTCCCTCTCCCCAGCTCTCGATTGTCGGACATGCCCCGACGAAAGGATCTTTCATCTCTATCAGTCGGTTCGTTGCGGGAGCAATGCACTTCCGGTCAAAGGCGAGCCAACCTGAGCGTGTCGAGCCGGTTGGGTTCGTCGGCCCGGGGGGGGGGGGTGTCTCTATGTCCTTCGTCAAGGACGTGGTGCCTGGTGTGCGGGTGTTGGGGGTGGTCATGCGGCGAGAGTGATGGCGGGTGTTCTGG